>CAIULL010000202.1 GCA_903899985.1 uncultured Schlesneria sp. | reverse complement strand
ATCCTCAGCGAATTGCTTCCATCATGGCGACCGCATTCCTCGATCGAGTTCTCGGGATGTGGGCACTATTTGTGCTTGGTGCCCTGGCGTCATTGAGTCCAGCCGGGACTAAGCCGGGACCGGAATTACAGTGGGCCGTCTGGGTCTTGTGGGCAGGAGCTGCAGCGGGGTTGATCGGTATCTCACTGATGTTCGTCCCCGCCTTCACGCATTCTCGTCTAATGCACTGGTTGACGACGTGGAAATTCGTCGGGAATATCGTGAAAGAGCTCATGGATTCTATCCAGCTTTACCAGGGAAAGCCGCAAATCGTCATCGGCGCCGCTGCATTAGGCCTGCTTGGCCACTTTGGTTTTTTGACATCGTTTTTCTTCTGTGCACAGTCAATCCATTCCGGCCAGGTCATTCCAGGTTACATTGACCATATTGTTGGGTTGCCTCTTCCTGAAGCGGTCAGTGCCGTCGTGCCAGCGCCAGGGGGAGTTGGTCCCTTGGAAGCCGCCATTGCCTGGTTTTACCAGCAGCATCAACGGTCTTTAGTTCCCGACAGTTCCCCCGAGCAATTAGCAACGGCATGGGACAACGGTGTTCTCACGGGAATGGCATACCATATGACAATGCTGGTTTGGGGAGCCGTCGGCATTCTCTATTATTTTGCTTCTCGCGGTGAAATCCGCAAAGCCGTTGATCAAACTTCAAATGACTCGCCGAACCTGGGCACGGTCGGTGGTTCGTCGCAAACGTGATCGAGCAAATGAGCCAGGGCGACCGATGACTCTTGCTCGCCATGCACGATAAAGGCTCGGCCAACGCCCCTTACCCCTGCCAGCCCTTCAAACCACCATTTGAAATCTTCGGCGTCCGCATGAGCTGACAATCCTTGCAGCGATTCGACTTCTGCGCGAACTTTGATTTCGTGATCAAGCACGCGAACGGTCGGCATCCGGTCTTGAATCCGTCGACCAAGCGTGTCCCTGGCCTGATAGCCGATCAGCAGGACGATATTATTGGGGTCACCGAGTCCGTGCAGCAGATGGTGAACCACGCGACCCGCTTCACACATGCCGCTCGCGGCAATCACGACGAAAGCACCCTTCCGCTGATTAAGACCCATGCTTTCCGACTGCGAACCGATGTAGCGAAGGCCCGGGAAAGAAAATGGGTCGCGATCCGTCTGCAAACTTCGATGAAAATCCACATCCAGTGATTCCGAATGCTTTCGATACACCGACGTAATCTCACTGGATAACGGGCTGTCCACAAAGACCGGCATCGAGGGGAGGTCACCCGCGTTATGAAGTTCGTTAAGAAAATAGACAAACGTCTGTGTCCGCCCCAGGCTGAACGCGGGAATAATGACGCGACCTCCACGCGCTGCCGCACGTTTAAGAATCGACTTCAACTGGATCTTGATATCATCGGCCGGCGGATGAATGCGATTTCCATACGTCGATTCCGTGATCAGGACATCACATCCTTCCACACGTTGCGGATCGTGCAACAGCGGCGTGTCACGGCGACCCAGGTCCCCTGTGAACACCACTCGTTTCCAGTCACCCTTTTCAAGAATCTCCATCTCGGTGATGGCGGAACCGAGGATGTGACCTGCATCCTGAAATCTCAACCGAAAATTCTTGGAAAGATCGTGCCACTCGCCGTAAGGAATCGTCTCAAAATTCTTAACGACCGCGGTGACATCATTATCGTCGTAAAGAGGCTGAATCCGGGGGAGTTCGGGAGGATGCTTACGATTGAGATATCGCGCGTCTTCTTCCTGGATGTGAGCACTGTCGTGAAGCATGATGTCAGCCACATCAGCCGTCGCAGGTGTGCAGAATATCGGGCCTCGAAAACCCGCTTTGTACAGGCCCGGCAGGTTGCCGCAATGATCAGCGTGTGCATGGGACAGGATCACTCCGTCCAGGTTTTTCGGGTCGCAATAAAACTGTTCGTTCTTTCGACGTGACTCGGCTCGGTGTCCCTGAAACAGGCCGCAATCCAGCAAGATTCGCAGGTTGTCCGTCTCGATCAGGTGCTGGCTTCCCGTCACTTCACCTGCGGCACCAAGGAAAGTAATTTTCATGATCGACCTTATGGCGTGAATAAGCTGAGAAGTGACGCTTGATCAAGTCTTTCTGTTGTCGCTGCTGACCAGAAGATCAAAACAATCGCTTCTGACCATCATCGGTGCCGGGCGTTGTTGGCGGTGTCAGACCGAGATGATTAAACCCGGCTGCTGTAATCATTCGACCGCGCGGGGTTCGTTGAATAAAACCGACACGTAACAGAAACGGCTCAACTTCGTCTTCCAGTGTATCGGGCGGAACATTCATGGTGTGTCCAATCGCAGAAAGCCCAGCTGGTCCACCCGCAAAAACGGAAATCAGAGTTTGCAGATACCGACGGTCCTGAGCTTCTAAACCGACGGAATCGACTTCAAGCATGGCCAGGGCGTTGTCCGCAGCCAGTTTTGTAATGTGCCCTGCCGGTTCGCGGACGGTGGCAAAGTCGCGAGTCCATCGCAAAAGGTTATTCGCCTTACGCGGCGTCCCACGACTGCGATCGGCAATCAACCGAGCGGCATCCTCGACGATTTCCGTCCGCAGCTTCTTCGAATTCCGATTGACGATCTCGGTCAGTTCCGAAAGGTCATAAAAATCAAGATGCTCGCGATGAACAAACCGATCTCGAAGTGGTGCCGTCAGCATCCCGCTTCGGGTTGTCGCTCCAATCACGGTGAACGGCTTCAGTTTCATGTTAATCGTACGGGCATTCAGTCCCTCCCCCAGCACGATATCAACGCGAAAATCTTCCATCACAGGATAAATGAATTCTTCCACGGCCGGAGGGAGGCGATGAATTTCATCGATGAACAACACCGATCCATAACTGGCATTCGTCAGGTATGACAACAGATCTTTCGGAGCTTGCAGCGATGGACCCGATGTGATCTGACATTCGGTTCCCATTTCCCGAGCCAGCGTCATCGCCAGTGTCGTTTTCCCCAGGCCCGGTGGTCCGTCGAACAGGATGTGCCCAAGCGGTTCCTTGCGCCTCAGTGTTGCATCGAGCACGATCTTTAGTCGATCGACGACTTTCTTCTGACCAACAACGTCACCCAGTTTCTGCGGGCGAAGCTCGTCGTCAAACTTGTCGTCATCCGGATTGAAATCGCCAACCGGACCTGATGGGGGCAGCTTGTGGCCGTCATCCCCTGCCCCTCCCTCGATTACTTTCTTCCGTGCCATCGTTCTACGATCCATCACTAATTAAAGGGAAACCACAACAGGCCATTCCCGATCACCTGGCGTCCTGAACCTCGGTGTCTCCGTCCACCACAAAGCGAACAAGTTGGATGACTTTGATTGTACAACTTGATCGAGCTCTCAGCCGATTTCACCATTCAACAATTGTTCCGCATGAATGTATCGGCGATCGCGCACGGATGACAGCCATTCGCTGCTGGCCGCTTCGAGGGTCAACCGCAACAGTTTATTGTTTTCCAAGTCCTCACGTCGGTGATCCCAATCATTTCGGTTGATGCTCGCAAAATTCTTTTCGAAAATTGAACGGAATTCCGTTGACAATCTTCCAAGTCCGCTTTACTGTACTACCTGGATAGTACAGTAAAAGGATTCGGAAATGTTCTTCGAGATCAATCCATCCAACGGCGTTGCGATTTTCGAGCAGATCGCCCGTCAGGTGAAATATGCTGTTGCCAATGGCGCTCTTCGCGTGGGGGAACTGGTTCCTTCGGTCAGAGAGTTGGCAACAAAACTGGCGGTCAATCCGAATACCGTTGCCAGAGCCTATCGCGATCTACAGGCCGATGGTTTTCTGGAACCGATCCGGGGTGAAGGATTGCGAGTCACCAGGCAAGCGACCGAACGCAGCCGTAAGCACCGAACGAAATTGCTTCATGATCGAATTCGTCTCGTCGTTGTGGAAGCAAAACAAAGTGGTCTGACCGAACAAGAGTTCTACGCGCTTGTTGATGAACTCTGGAAAATTGACATTGCAACAACGTAGAGGGTCAAAATTTCAACATTTCACCTCATTTCTTCTTGCATACCCGCAAATTGACGATCGTTAAGGACTGACAGTCATGAACCAGGAACAAGTCAAACCGCCTTATCGGAATGCGCTCAGAATGACTTTGAAACAACAGGTTCCCGCACTTCTCGTTTGTATCCTGTTGTTAGACGGCGGACGGATTTTAAGAGTCTGTCTGATTGCGATGCTTGGCTTTTGGTTGTTTGCCATGCTGTGCCTCGCTCGCAGCACAAAAGATTCAGACCCCATCGGTCTTTCGTTTCTGCGATGGGGCTTTGTCCCTTTGCTCGGAATTCTTGTGTACGTTAACGACATTTTGCACCCACTGACTCATCGATAATTCATGATAACTCGGTCCGTCTATTCATGACATATTTCCAAACGCGTCAAAACGTGCAGTCGATCTAATCTCAACAAAAACTTCACTTCTTAAGACACCTCGTTAAAGATTTCTTACAACACGCCGCTTCAAGAAAGGTTTGTCATGACTGCCATCTTTGAATTTCTCCAGGTGACAAAGCGGTTCGGGAAACAGACAGTCCTCGATCAGGTTTCGTTCGAGGGCCAGCAGGGGGAAGTTGTTGCACTCCTCGGTGAAAACGGTGCGGGTAAAACAACCGCATTGAAAATTCTGCTCGGGCTGTTGCCACCCGACTCGGGAACACCCCGCGTCATGGGGCTTAACAGTACCGTTCATGGTGCCGAGATCCGTCGCCGAGTCGGTTACATGCCTGACCGCCCTGCCCTCTACGAGTGGATGACCGTCGCCGAAATCGGGTGGTTTGCTGCAGGTTTCTACCCGCTCGGTTACGAGCAGCGATTCACGCATCTGACCCAGCGGTTCGAATTGCCTGCCGATAAAAAAATCAAAGCCATGTCCAAGGGGATGCAAGGTAAAGTTTCGCTCGCGTTAGCGATGGCGCACGAGCCTGAACTGCTGGTCCTGGACGAACCGACTTCGGGTCTTGATCCACTCGTACGACGTGAGTTTCTGGAAAGCATGATCGACGTTGCGGCATCCGGCCGCACGGTTCTGTTATCGAGTCACCAGATGAACGAAGTCGAACGAGTCGCTGACAAGATCGCCATCATGCGTGGGGGAAAACTGGTCCTGTTCGAATCGCTGGAGGTCTTAAAGGGTCACGTGCAAGAAGTGGTCATCACTCTCGATGCCGTCGAAATGCTACCCCCCGAAATGCCGGCAGGTGCAAAGCTACTCGCAGCACAGCGGCGCGATCGACAGTGGCAACTGATGGTTCGCGACCTGGACGAACCGGGCCGGATCGAACTCGCCGCCAACCCGATGCATCTGGACGTCGAAGTTCGAACCCCTTCTCTCGAACAAATCTTTGTCGTCTGCATGAAGACGACCGATGAAGCCAATATCGAAACTCCGCAACGCTTCAAAGTGATGTGAAACTGTCATTTACTCACCTTCTTATTAGTGCAAATTAGCGAAGATGAGTGTTCCCTTTCTGCGTTTTAAAACTCTCAGGCTTCTTTGGTCAGAAGAACAAGAGTTTAAAACACTAATCTTCGCTAATTAACGCTAATAATTAAAAACACAATCGATTATCTGAACGTTCTATTCAAATCCTCACGCTGACGAGGTGACCCATGTTCGCAGTACCATTTCATCGGATGTTCTGGAAGGAATGTCGTGTCCATCGGGCGCTCTGGTTAAGCTGCCTTTTGATCGGGGTGGTGTCTCAGTTGATGCTCGGCTTCACGACGGTCCATCCGGAAATGCGTTCGGACGTCTTGCTCGGTGCCGCCTCATTCTTCCCGGTGATGTACGCCGTCGGCTGCGGGGCGTTGCTGTTCGCAAGCGAACGGGAGGAACGAACAGCCGATTGGCTGGTCGCCCTCTCCATTCCACCGGCACCATCGTTGACGGCCAAGATTGCTTTTGCTGTCGCTTCCGTTTTGGCTCTTCAGTCAGTGCTTGCACTTTTCTCACTCGTCTTATTGCGCGGTACCTCTGCGGAAAATCTGCGCACGCTGTTTTTGCCATTTGCATTGGTTGTTCTGATCTGGTCATCCTTGGGGTCACTTTTGAGCCGACGAGTCCTGATGTCGGTCCCCCTGACTTTCCTCCTCGGTCTCGTATCTCATTTGCTGCTGCTGTCCGTTTTGACAAGCTGGAGTCAACCACCTTTTCGCATGACGACTCAAGCCTATATCGCAACAGGCATGGTCTCCTTCTGCGCTCTCGTGGTTGATATCTGGCTTGGATGGCGCTGGTGCCAGGGTCAATACTTTGACGGTTCATCACTTGAAAACTCCGATTTCCGGCTGACGGACATCTGGCATAGCTGGTCCAAATCCAAAGCGACGACAACTCGCCTGACGAACCGCGGTGAATCGGAGCATGCGTGGTACCGAACATGGCAGCGACTTGTCTGGCAGGAACGGCACCGCGAGTCATTGCATTGGATGATCCTCATCGCAGGAGGCATACTCGGCGTTTTAGCATTGTTGAACGGGCCCTCTTACCAGGGCTGGGGTGAAAGCTTTGCGCTTCTGCTGATCGGGCTGGCTTATGTGACTCCTTTTTCAATGGGGATACTTGGCTTTCGGTCAGACGCCAATCGGAATCAATCTCGGTTTCTTGCATTTCGAGGGATCTCACCCGCGTCCGTCTGGCTGGCAAAGCAGGTGGTGTGGATGTTGCGCGCATTCTTGCTGCCGCTTGCGGTCATCGGCTTTGCCCGGTTTTGTGAAGCACTGTTTCCCTATCATCCAATGATGGGCCGGTTACCCATGGCATCCGTTGTCTCGACCATCGTTTCGCAACCGATGCTCGTGATCTGGATCGTGCTTGCGAGTTACGGATGTGGTCAACTGGCGGCATTACTGTTCCAGCGTACGATCATCGCGATTGCTTTCGGTGTGATGCTTAATGTTGTGGCGATGGGATGGATCGGCCTGTGTGACGTTCTTTCGGTTCCACAATGGTGCTTCGTTGGGCTCCCCGTATTGACCTTATTCTTGATCACGTTCTGGCAAATAAGGCCGTGGCTGCTCGAAGACAATTCCTGGTCGCGAAAATGGAAGCTCGCAGTCGTTTTAACATGTACCCCGGCATTTCTCGTGTTGATGCTGGCGTATTATCGAGTGGCTGAAGCCTCCTTTCCACCAGGAGCCGACCCGAGTCTCGTTTCTCTTTTCCAATCAATTCGAATTGATTCACGGCCACCAACAGCCGAACAAGAAACGATTCGGCTGCGACTCGAACGACTCAGCCACATTGATGATGCCGATCAAGATGTCGCGGATGAGATCGTCGAACTTTTGAAGCACGAAAACGTCTCTTTGGAACCTCAATATCCCTCCGAAGAAAAGGCCCTGACTTACACCGCGAAAATAAGAGAGATCCTTGCTGGACAGGCCGACGCACATCTCAACAGGGGAGTGCTCAACAAGTCTCTAGAGTACCACCTGGCAAATCTGAAGCTCGCTCGTTTATTAAGTCGAAGATCAAACAGTTATGGCTGGTGGAATGTCTCAAACCTTCAAGGTATGACTTTGGAAAATCTTGTGACTTGGGCCAACCACCCATTACAGACTTCCGATTCAATTCGCTCGGCAATGAAATTGGTTGAAGCGGAACTCGGAAAATATCCATCTGCGACCGAGGGGATCGTTACGACTTACGATCTTTATCGACGGACGTGGATCTTGTCTTCTCGGACGGAAATCATGGAGCAGGTCGCTCTCGTGAAAGAGGATTTCGAACTGTCAAGACTGATGATGTTCCCTGCCCTTCTTCCCTGGGAACGAAAACGAGCCGATTTGTTGATGACTCGTGATTCGGAACTTCAATTTGCTGCCGTCTGGTCATTAGAACATCAGCTTCAGTCACCGAAGTCAAACGCGTTCAAGAGCGTGACAAAAGCTTTTGAGGGCCCTGATAGTGTTATTAACGACCTGAAAAACACGACTTTTCTATTACGTTTTTCACATCATTTGCTGCGGTTTAGCTTACAATCAGTCCTGGATCGCCACACGAGCATTCGGGCCGCATTAACTCGAATGGAACTGATCGCGTATCGACTGGAACATGGACAACTCCCCGACAGACTGGTTCAACTCATTCCCAATCTCAACGGCGTCAACCTTGTTGATCCGTATTCCGGACGATTGTTCGACTATTACCCGACCTTCCTGTTGAGCTCTGGCCTGCGCGGCGTGGAACTCGTTCCAGTCGATGCGAAGAATATTGAATTCCATTGGAATGGTGCGACCACAAACGATAAGCAACTCACTTTCAATCAACTTGTGAATGGCACGCCACAAGCGAGCCTTTCACGATTGACTGAACTCAGAAAAGTTAGCGACATCGGTCGGTCGCTGTTTTTGATACCGCTTGAGAAAAAATCGAATTCCAACTGAAGATGCACAGCCACAGCGGTCGCGGCAGCAGTGGCTACTTCTTTTATGGGTCAACTGGCCCTGCTTGACCGAAGACGGTCAAGCAGGGGCGCGTGGATTGGCAAAGCACTTTGCCTGAGCTTGCTGACGGTTAAACCAGAAGACGACTACTTGACGCAAAAGTGTATTGCAGTCAATGCGAGATTCGTTCACTTTGCGAGATCGGTCCCATGCGAGAACTTATTGCGATCATTTTTTGCATGGCAATCGGCTATTCAATCTCCGTACCATGCGGCCCATTTGTAGAGGCGCTGCGAGACGTGGAACAATCCGACGCCGTAACGTCGAGATTTATCAATGGCATCGAACGACGGATAAACCTCGTCAAAAAAACTTCGACGGCTATTCGGCGAATCAATACCCGTGACGCTGCGACCAGTTTCTTGCTGAAGAAAGCGGCAACGTCGGCGTGGCGGTCGAGGCATTGCGTCCGCAATCGTTTAGGGAATAACCCATCAACCAATCCCGGAGACTCAATGTTAATGGCCGTTGCCATTCCCGTTAACATAACCGGGCTTATTCCGTACGCAATCGACGTAATAACGACGTTTACCGTTGACCTCTTCTTCGACGAGACCATGAATGTCGGTGTCGAAACCGGGGAATTTCTCGTTGAACATCCTGGCAAACTTCAGGTATTCGATGATTGTCCGGTTGAACCGCTCACCAGGAATCAACAGCGGAATACCAGGCGGATAAGGGGTTAACAAAACCGCCGTTGCACGTCCTTCAAGCTGATCAATCTCGACCCGATCGATTTCACGATGAGCCATCATGTCAAATGCGTCTGATGGTTTCATTGCCGGCAACATATCTGAGAGATACATTTCTGTCGTCACGCGAGCCACGTCATTTTCTTTATACGTCTCGTGAATCTGCTTGCAAAGATCTTTCAGGCCAATCCCTTCATACCGAGGATATTGCTGACAGAATTCTGGCAATATTCGCCACATCGGTTGATTCTTGTCGTAATCGTCCTTGAACTGCTGAAGAGCACTCACCAACGTGTTCCAGCGTCCCTTCGTGATCCCAATCGTGAACATGATAAAGAACGAATAGAGCCCCGTCTTTTCCACGATGACTCCGTGTTCAACCAGGTACCGGGTGACAATCGAAGCGGGAATGCCTGACTCAGCAAACTTGCCACTGACATCCAGTCCCGGCGTAATCAGCGTCGCCTTGATTGGATCGAGCATGTTAAAGCCGGGGGCCAGGTTACCGAAACCGTGCCATTCTTCATTGGCTTTCAGCAGCCAGTCATCGCGATGCCCGATCCCTTCTTCGGCAAGCGTTTCGGGGCCCCAGACCGTAAACCACCAGTCCTTACCCCATTCGTCCGCAACCTTCCGCATGGCGCGGCGGAAATTCAACGCCTCAACGATCGACTCTTCAACCAATGCCGTTCCACCTGGCGGTTCCATCATCGCCGCCGCCACATCGCACGAAGCGATAATCGCGTACTGAGGCGATGTCGACGTGTGCATCAGGTACGCTTCGTTGAAGATATTCCTGTCGAGTTTTTCCGTTTCCGATTCCCTGACCAGAATCTGCGACGCCTGCGAAATCCCTGCCAACAGTTTATGAGTCGAGTGGGTGGCGAAAATCATCGAATGCTTCGGTCGCGGACGATCTTTTCCGATCGCATGCATGTCCTGGTAGAAATCGTGAAACGTTGCATGTGGCAGCCAGGCTTCGTCGAAATGTAACGTCCCGATTTTTCCGTCGAGCAATGCTTTCAGCGTTTCCACGTTATAGACGATGCCGTCATAAGTGCTTTGCGTGATCGTCAAGATTCTCGGCTTGCGTTCGGGGTGTTTCGCTTGAGCCGCCTTCGCGAACGGATTTGCTTCGATCTTCTTCTGAATCGTTTCTGGCAGAAACTCGGATAAGGGAATCGGGCCGATGATACCAAGATGATTTCGCGTGGGTGTCAGGAACACCGGCACGGCACCGGTCATGATGATCGAGTGCAGAATCGATTTATGGCAGTTACGGTCGACGACGACGATGTCGCCCGAAGCAACTGTCGAGTGCCAGACCATTTTGTTGGACGTCGATGTTCCATTCGTCACGAAGAAGCAGTGATCGGCATTGAAGATCCGTGCCGCATTCCGTTCAGACGCTGCGACAGGTCCGGTATGGTCCAGCAGCTGGCCAAGCTCTTCCACAGCGTTACAGACGTCCGCTCGCAGCATGTTTTCACCGAAGAACTGGTGAAACATCTGACCGACAGGACTTTTCAAAAATGCGACGCCGCCAGAATGGCCAGGGCAGTGCCACGAATACGAACCATCTTGAGCGTAATGGACGAGTGCCCGGAAAAATGGCGGGGCGAGGCTGTCCGTATAAGCTTTTGCTTCACGGATGATATGCCGGGCCACGAACTCGGGCGTGTCCTCGAACATATGGATGAAGCCGTGCAGTTCCCGCAGAATATCGTTCGGGATGTGAGTCGAAGTTCGCGTTTCACCATACAGGTAAATTGGAATTTCAGCGTTACGGCGGCGAATCTCTTCGATGAAGGCTCGCAGGTTGACCACGGCAGGATCAAGCTCGGGGCCGGGAGTGAATTCTTCGTCGTCGATCGACAGGATGAACGCCGATGCACGGCTTTGCTGTTGAGCGAACTGTGAAAGATCGCCATAGCTGGTGACCCCCAGCACTTCCATCCCTTCGCCCTCAATGGCATTGGCCAAAGCGCGAATTCCCAAACCGGATGTATTCTCGGACCGAAAATCCTCGTCGATGATGACGATCGGAAATCTGAATTTCATCGTGAATGAATCTCTCGTACGCTGCCCCGCCTGGGCATGGAATCCTCAAAACGAGACAGAGCCCCTGCCCTGCCTTGAACCGACGGATGATGATGTTATTGAAGCGACTCCCGAGTTGTACACCCTGACGGGTACTCGGTGGGAAACCATCGCTGAAATTTCACATTTGACGAATAACGACGAGCCATTCGGTTTGCCCCTTTTTGCGAGGTCTCGAAACCAGACGACTCTACTTTTGAAGCTCTCAAAAAAAGTTGGTCAAGTTGGCAGAGTTGGCCAAGTTCCTTTTTTACAGGCGTTTGTGCGGGTTCGAAGTTGGCCAACTTCACCCGTCTCGCAAGGTCTTCGGGAGGGCGAGGTTCCACCCGAGCCGTCTTTTGTCGTCTGCACGTTTCGTCGAATTCGATTCAGGAGGTTTAACCACGGATGACTCGGATGAGCACTGATCAATTCAACGGACGAGGCCAAATTGTCTCTCGTCTCTTATCCGTGTCCATCAGGCTATCCGTGGTTAAACTCTTTCTGGTTCCTCTGTTGTGCAAGCGATCTCTCCAGACCCGGCGCAATCGACGGAAGGTCGTCAGTCGCCTTCTTCACTTCGTATTGCTCACGTATGATTTCTTTGCGCGGCGCGAAGAGTTTCCGGGCCAGTCGCGGTCTCGCCTGATGAAACGAAGACGGTTGTGTGATCGTATTTTGTTGCGCAGGGTTGCCTCGTTTGGAGGCCACTGGCCATGAATCTGATCAGAAAACCAAAACGGTCTCACGCGAAGGCGCGAAGCCGCCAAGGGAAGAATTCCATTGTTTTGTCTTCTTTGCGATTCCGCGCCTTCGCATGAAAACTCTTTTCTTGCGATCACAAATGTGTTGATTGTCCGTGTCAATTTGCGCCTCACAGACAACGAAACCGAATTGATCCGAAGTACTCAAATTGAGGATTTTCTCTTCAGTGACCCTCGCCCTCCGATTGGCTCGCGGGCCACGTCCGCGCTGGGACATTCCTTCCCTTCCGTTCAAAACTCTTCTCTTCAGTTCTGCTGCCATCTCACCGCTGTGAAATCTGACAAAAAGTTCGCGCGAGTTCGCGCGAGTTCGACCATTTCCCTTATTTCATGGGCTTTTGACAATCATCGGCCCTCTTTCCGCCATTAAAAAGTTCACCCGAGTTCACCAGACTTCGCGCGAGTTCGCCTGAGTTCACACCAGGCTGCCCGGACGGTTGAGATCGCATCCAGCACGTATGCAATTTCATCACTTCGTTTCCTCCGTTACCTTCTGTTCAAAAATCTTCTCTTGAATTCCGCATGTCATCGTAGATCGCAGAATCTGGTGTCAAAGTTCGATCAAGTTCGATCGACTTCGACCATACCTCATATTTCATAGGCTTTTGGCAATCGTTTCCGCCACTTTTGGGGGTGTTCGAGTTCGATCAAGTTCGACGCAGTTCGATCGAGTTCGAATCCCATCGCCCCTCCGAGGCGAGCCGAGCGGCGTAAGCCCTCGGGCTCTTCCCAGTTTGTCTACTGTTGAGGAACTTGACGTCTTACGAGTCGTAGATGTTCCTCAGGTTCATGGAGCGGTCGCTCCTGCCAACCGCTTGCTGCGGCTTTCAACTTTCTCAAAACGACTTTCTGGCCGCTTCAGCCCTCTCGAAGCGACATCCGCGTCCTCCTGTCTTCCTAAAGAAATAACGACAAAGAAATACAAAACTACATGACTGCAGTCAACAGAAAAAAGAAAATGTTTTCTTAACGTTTGGAACGTGCTCATGGAGCCGGGTTTTTGAGGCAAAGCGAAAGTAAAGTCCCTCGAGCAACCAAAACCGCAGCGACCGGCCCACTCAGTCCAGTGTCGCGAGCCAATTTCGTTTAACCCGCAGCCATCGGCGCAGGCGGATCGGCGTTCAGCCGATCTCTCGGGGCGTCGCGGGACATCGTTTGAGATCGATGAAACAAGAAGTTCGCAATGGCCAGATGTGCAATGACGCCTCGGATTTTTCTTTGCGCCCGTTTGACTCGCTTCTCTTCGAGGCGCGGTGAAACGATGAAATCTGTTTATCGTTTAACCCGCAGCCATCGGCGCAGGCGGATCGGCGTTCAGCCGATCTCTTGGGGCGTCATTGTGCCATCAACGCCAGCCAGCCGACAAATCGTCGAGATTCTGTATTTCACCCAGGCGTCTCCATCGCCGATCTCGTCGCCTCAGCCTGATTCTCGTCGTCAATAAATGCACAGCTTTGTCGTGACTGAGGGCAAGGAGAAAGCAAAGGGGACAAGACGCTTCCGTACGGACTGAAGATGGCTTCATGACGCTTCCCAGTATTCAGACCTCGGCGGCAATTGCCGAAATGGTCGCGTTCGTTATTATGCGATGAGCATGATATTTACCGATAATGCGAGCGCAAAAAGAGTGACAATCGTAAACGTTTTTGAGGATACGGAATGAATGAACCCAGCTTCGACGATCAACTGAAGCATGCGATAAAAGCGTTCAAGAAGCGATTGAAGCTGACGCGTTTGGACTACGAGTCCAAGATGGGTTACGGCCCGACAACCACAGGGCGTTCACCGATCGTCGGGATCATGCCGCCAAGTCAGTTCCCGCAAGCCGTATGGGACGAATTGGCGCGGCAAGGGAAAATCAAACACGTCGGCGATGGTCTTTATGAATTGAAGGGTACATAGATTGTTTGTGCAGGCACCCGATTAAATTTGCAAAAAGATTTGGTGTGCAAAGCGGATGATCGCCTCTACACGGTCCTGCGTTAAGTCGAACGAAACGCCGTACAGCCGGAGAAAACAAAGAGGACAGGTTCATTTGTTTTCGAGTTGTTTCGTCAATAAAGGACCTGTCCCCTTTTAATGTTTCGTTCTCATTCGCGGCCCTGACCAGCGTACCAAGTGCCGCACCACCCAGATGGGGGCAATGACTGACATTCGGGCAACTCTGTTCGAGTCTTGGATAAAACACAAACGACATCGGCATCCGTTCCGAGTAGGGACGGATGCCGATTTACCCAAAACCGAAATTGTCGACAATGCCAATCCCATGGGAGTGGACTAAACTCTTACCTTCACGGCTCGCTTCGTTTTCCGTTCTAGGGACAAAGGAAGGGTGAAGGATGAAGGAAAACGTGTCATCGTTTTTCGTTTGTCGGCGAAAAAATGCTGCGCCAAGAGCGTCGTTACAGTGAGTTGCGAGACGTTTTCATAACAAACGCGTACAATTAGATCATGAGTTGGAACTGCAGGAGAGGAAATCATGAAAGCGATCCACGGCAAGGTTCACGGCAAAACCATAGAACTCGATGAAGACCTCGGCGTTGCCGAGGGGCAGGACGTTGAAGTTCACGTGAAGATTCTTTACCCATCAAAGACATGGGGTGAGGGAATCGTTCGCTCTGCGGGAGGATGGGCAGATCATCCGGAAATGGATTCGATCATGGAAGAAATCCAGAGGAACCGAAAACTCGAACGAAGACCACAGATGGAGAGCGAATGAGCCATTTGCTGGATACCAATATTTGCGCGGCCCATTTTCGTCGTCCTGCGGGGTTGGCACATCGTTTTTTTCAATTTGGTGGAGGGTTATTTGTTCCGACGATCGTGTTGGGCGAACTCTACGCCGGGGCCTACCACGTTGCGAATCCCAGTCCGTTACTTCTCAAGATCACTGACCTTTTAATTGACGTCCAAGTATTGGATTTCGACCAGGACTGCGCCGAATCGTTCGGAAAAATCCGTGGAAGTCTGCTGCGAAAAGGAATCTCGATACCGACAGCCGACCTGATGATTGCCGCTGTAGCGCTAGTTCATGACTTGACGCTCGTAACCAATAACATCGCTGATTTTCGCCATGTACCCGGCTTGCGTGTGGACGATTGGCTTACGCCGTGACCCACAACAGTATTAACTTTCGAAAACTGCCTGTCTATTCAATTTTGCCAGACGGGAATTCGGGAAAAGCAAGAGTAGACCTTCGGTCGGACTTTTTGTGCGGGGCAAGGAGACCGTTCGCACAACGTGTTTCATGGTGCGGGGTCTGGAGACCACTCGCACAACGCGCTACGTCAGTCGATCACTCGAAATGCGTCGTTTTTCTTGTAAACGATCGGGCCTCGCCCGCCGACGGGTTCGAATTCGATGTGACAATCCAGAAGGACACCCACGCTGGCGTCATTGGGGATTTCGATTTCCGCCGTGACGACATTTCCCTCGCGAGATGTTTTTTTCGCTTCATAGGGACCAATCTGGCACCAACTTGGTTTGCCTGGCGGTACAGGAATTCCTCGTTTGACGTTCTCGGGTGTTAATTCAATTTGAATTTCATGCGTTTTACCACGCGATGCCGTCCCAGGACGAACCGACGTTATCACCTGATCCATGCGAGTCCCCGGTTGAGCATTATTCTCGATCGGGCCTGTCCCCGCTTGTCTCAATCCACGGCTGTTTGACGGTTCAACGACACCCGCATATCCACCCATGATGTACGGGAACCTACCCGGAGTCACATGGTAATGATAACCCCGTTCTTCATCTTTGTGTCCGTTACACACATCGAGTGCATTACTCCCTTTGACGTCCTTCGCCATCAGACCGGGTGCTTCCCAGGGACCGTAAACTGGAAACCCGTCAAATGCAAAACCGATAATCGGAGAATGCTGTTTCCCATCGTCCGAGAATGGTGACTTCACGCAACTCGGATACTTGTGGTAGTGGTACATGCCGGTCGGGGACGGATGCCCGCAGCACGAATCCAGCCAGACTTCCGAATACCCTTCGACGGCATTCATGCCACCCGCTTCGAATGGGTTAAAGAAGACCACGCCGTTGATTGCAGTGCCGATCGGCCCCATCGGTAAGCGAGTGATACGGTCAGCAAGCTTTGGTTCCAATGGTAATCGAAAGACCAGATTCTGCAGCACAATCGAATTTGGGTTTCCGCTGTTCGGAAAGACGGCGGTCGGATGATTCGGATATCCCTGGCTTTCCATAATCAGAAATTGCTTGTCATGACTCAACTTGACGTTGTCGATCCCGTCCTTGTTCGAGTCCTTCATGTGATAGGAAAACAGGTCAATGAACCGGTCCGCGTCCCGATAAAAGTAAACTGGCTTGGCCCCCTCTTTCACATACCACTTGCCTCCGATTGGTTTCAGATCCTTGGGAGGCTCAGCACCCTGGCTGACACCGGTCCCGACAAAACAAACCGTTGCAATCATTACGCAGCAAATCAGCCGGAACATGCCGACTCGCGCGTTGTCAAAGTTAAAGATCAGAGCGCCACGAGATGACCGTCCCAGGTCACCCGGCGTTCTTCCATTGCCTCGACAAACGGGAAGAGACTGCGTCTCCGAAGACTCCGATGCAGTGGCACAAGACCTGCGATTTAAGTCGTGATAACGGACTTGGTTTCGTTTTGACGACGGAATCATGGCTGATGGGACCTTCCAGAGAGTTAAGCCTAACAGGCGAAATGACCACCAGGATTCTGGCCTGATCAATCAGTGATCGCAACCGCACCCGCCACCGCCACTGCCGCAGGAGGACTGAGGGATCGTCACGAGGCCTGTAGCGGAAACGGGCTGGACTTCGACAACCCCAAATCCGCCTGCTGCCGCTTGCAGAGCAAGTTTCGTTGTATCAGGGCCGCGATCACAAAGAACGTAAAGAATTAGCTTCTGGCGATCGAGAGTCCATTCCAGATCGATCAGTTCGAGATTCAAGTTCCATTGGCTGATCCGGGCACACCATTGAGGGAACTCGTCTTCACATTCGCGGATGCGATCGCGAGCCGTTTCCAGATCGCGCTGCGTCGCCGAGCGGAGCACTTTGAAATCGGTCTCCACTTCCTTGGCCGGATCGAAATTTGGCTTAAGTCGTTCTAAAACAGTCCCGATCTGAAGTCCGCGATGGGTCTCGACCACGACGTCGACGCCGCGAGCTGGTTGTTCAGGGCATTCGCTCGCGAACCGTGCCACTTCAGGGACGGTCCCGTACCGGACGAGGTAAATATCGGTGGAGGTCATTGTACTGGTTGTCATCTGGATCGCCTGATTCTATTTCTGTCTGTGGAAATGACGTCGCATTCAAATCGAGTCGAACAAGGCCTTCAGAAAGCTGAAAAGCCGGTGTCACTGAATGAATGATTCCGTCATCAAGTACTCTTCGATTGCATGAAAAAGGAAGACACTGCGTCGGAGAAGACTCCGATGCAGTGGCACAAAACACTCACTTCTGGTCTGGGTACAAAACTCGATACTTTTCAATTATTTGTCTGAGGTGGCGTCGCGGGCGTATCGCGTGGATTATCTAACGGCCCTCTTCCACCCGGTCGACGTCTGCCAGGCTGGAAAAAGCCGCTCTCGATTCCACTGGAGACCCCTCGTCCCATCAGTCCCAGAAAGCCCCCTTCGAATTCCAGTCGAATCCTGACTCCCCGATCGGTCGGGCGAATTTCAAGAGTCATCGCATCGTTGTCGGATTCGAATGAGGCGCGAGCCCGTTCGTTAAACGGAGCGGCAGCAGGATTTTCCGTATCTGCCACGGATAACCAGTTCTTTGCATGCGTCATGAACTGGAAGGGGACACGATTACGTCCGGGTTGAGCCGGTTGGGGCAACGCCACGGTACTGACCGCCTGCCTTAACGTATCAAGAGCCGTTTCGCCGCCAAAGGCGAGCCAGACTGCCTGAGGAGTTGCATAGACGTAAAGCTGAGCTTTTTCTCCGAACAACCGCTGTCCCGTTTTATCTGGTGGATCGATCGGCAATCGATGTACGGGGAGCGATTCAATCACTTCTGCTGCCAGTTCCAGCTTTTCCGCCAGATCGTTTCCGTTCGGATTGTCTTTCACATAAGTCAGCAATTGCTCGATTTGCGTGGGAAGGTTCCGCGACGTGGCGAGTTTGACTCCCGCAAGCAAGACGAATCCCCCCTGCTCTGTCCCCGTCAGTTGTGCCAGAGCGTCGAGATGTCCAACGTCGGCAGTTGTCATCAGTGTCTTAAAGATCGGGTCAACGATTTTTCCCAGATCTGCTGCGGCATCTTGAACGGCCATTTTGCCGAGATCTCGCTGAGCCGCCTCGAAATACGTGATAAACAGCTTTCGCTGCTGTTCATCGAGCAGCCACGACACCGACATGGTGAACGTCGACGGGTTAGTAACGAGGTTTCCAAAATAGGTGCGCTTGCCGGCCATGTTCTGGAACAGTTTTGCCAGTTTGCTGTCTTTGCTTCCTGCGATTTCGACATCGATGTTGGCGATTTTCTTTTCGGGGTCGATCCTTCCGCCGATCGTGAATTCTTCACCCTGATTCACGACCTTATCCAGCAGTTCAACCCAGCCTTCCCCATTGGCTCGACGCAGCCGATAAACCGATTCCGGCTCGTCATCCCGTTGCTGCAGATCCGCGATCGCCTGATTCTTGATCGCCTGCAAGGCGAGAAGTTTCATGCCGGGGGGAATCGATTTGATCAGGCACGAAATCGCAATGTCATACTGGGCCGTCAAGCGGGTCGACAGCTTTTCCGGATCAGGAAAGTTGAAATCCAGTGATGTGTCGTTCCCATCCGGTCCGACGACGAAGAGATAACCATTCCGAAAAAACGTTCGAAGCTTGAAGTTATCGGTATAAACGATTTCGTGCCGATTCGCTTTTCCTTCGACGGGAACAATCGTTCCGGTTCCGTATGCGAGGGTCAGCAGGGTGTCGTCGAGATTCTCGATGGGCAGATACCAGATTCCAATCGGTCTCACAAAAGATTCTGTATTCAGGTACAGCATCATCCCAATCGGGCGTGTTCGATCGATTCCTTTTGTTTCTTTTAACGTCTCGACCGTCCATTGATCGACGCGATCTGTCATATCCTTGCGTTCGGCTGATTCAAACATCAGCCCGGCGTTATCGCGAATTCGTTGAAGACTGGCGATGTTCAGGACAACCAGAGGGTAATCAACTTCGCTGGTTGCTTTATCAGCGGCAGCAGCGATCCCGTGCGGAATCAGGACGAATCCCAGAATCAGGGGTACCAGATTTCGTTTTATGCTCGTCAACGATGGCATCGAACAACGCATGAAATATCTCCACTGAAGGCAACCCGAAAATTGCCTCTAAAAGTTGTCGCGAACCGACTGGCAAGAACGACGTGTTACGGAACCTGGAACCTTCGTAATCGTACCGAAATCCTTTCTCTTTTGTCAGGAACCCGGCATATCGAGGTCAGGCGGCTTTATGCACATCGCTCGGCACGTTCAACAACGTGGGTGTCGCTATCGCGGCGATTAAAACCAGACCGAAGCGAACTCGGCGGATTTCATCATGAGAAATTTTCCCCAAAGAATGAAAAAAGGTGCCGGCAAGAAACCGGCACCCGGAGGGAAAAACAGTCAGTCGTCGATGTGATCAACAAGCAGTAATTTACCGGGTGGAGTCGGCGATGGCGATCGCCGCGGACTGGCCACCAGGTTGTGGAGAAGACGAGGCTGGGGTCCGAGCGACCCACTGATTAACACGAACAACGGAGGGGGTCGAGAATTTACGGGCAGGAACAGTTGATTCAGTCGTCCGAGCAGGTGCTGCGGATTCGCTCAACTGTGTGTCAACAGAGTTTGACGGTTTGTACGAGGTTCCATTCTTCTTGAACTGATCAGCGTCGAGAGTATCGTCTCGTTCGGCTGAGCGAGGTGCTTTCTGGCCGGAAGCTCGTTGGTCGGGTGTTGGTTTCAGTGTCGTGGCTGGTGCCCCTTCGGTTGAAGGTGCACTTCCGATGGCGGTCCCGCCGATCGGGGCGTACGAGAGTCGTGTTCCCGTCTGGATGGTTTTCACGACGGTGATCGGCTTCATGACGGTAACTTCTGTCGGCTCGTAGACGATGCGACTCTGAGCGACCTTACGAGTCGTCTGTGTCGGCTGAAGAGTGGTGACGTTGTAGGTCACTTGTTTCATCCCTGGAACGGCAACCTGCTTCGTGTAAGGTTGCGTACAGGTCATCGTTTGCGGAACGAATGTTCGCTGCTGACGGTACATTGGAGTGAACGCGTTTCGCAAATCGTAACTGGCTCGATTCATGAAACCGGCGGCGTTAGGACGATTGTCGTACTGCCATGAAGGGACGCGGCCCGTGGGGACATTGTTGGTCACCCAGTAGCCGACTTGCTTTTGCGTCGTTTTGTATTCCGTCACATTTTGATAATCGACCGTGGAGACGTTCGCGGTGCGCTGTTCCGTGACCGGACGCATTTCCGTGACCATCTGATCGACGTATTCGGTTTTGACAACGGGCCTGTTGACCGTCTGCTTGACCGGGTGGTATTCCGTCACATGGACGTCCTGCACAACCGGATGGACGACGGTCTGCATTGGCTGGACTTTCACGGTCTGAACAACCGGAACGTGAACGACCTGGACCGGTTGTTCGATGTAACAACCCACGGGTGGACTGCTTTGAGCCACGTTGCTGTAAGCGTAAGATGCGGTCGTCATCGGGGCGGCTGAGTAAGCCGATGCCGTTTGACGCATGATTGGTGGCGTTCCCATGTACGGTGGGGCGGAACAACCGCAGCTGCGACCTCCTCCGAAACCGGAAAACCACTGTGCGGATGCCGTTCCGCTGAGACTTAACACGGTGAGGCTGGCAAACAATGTGGCCAGTCCGAACGATGATCGGGGCATGGAAACCTTCCTACCTGAAAACTTGAGGTCTGAAAGCGGTGATGTGAAAGCGCTGAGGTGAATTTTGAAGGGGGTCTTCGGCAGCAATTGCTTGTGAAAGGCGATTGACTGGTCGAAGCGGGCGGGTTTTTAGAAGAATCTGGATTTTCGGTCAAGACCGTAACTTCGATAGCCGACGCGATTCAATAGGATGACCGACAGAAGTAGTACAGGCTTCCAGTCTCCACGCGACGCTTACCTACGCAGCTTGTGCGCATCGCTACGGTGAAATGGCACCGGCTGGAGCCTTGTCTTGACCCACGTCGTGATTGAGTTCGCCGCTAAATCATGGGTGATTCTCAGGAATTAAATGGCCAAAATCTGATTCCGCTTAAGTGGTGAGTCGCATGGGAATATGATTTCGTCTTACAACCCATCATTGTCCGGACGTCGCGAAACGATCGCTTCTTGCAAAACTCAAAACAAATAAACTCAAGAGAATTCAGCCACGGATGCACACAGAACCACACGGATAAAGAGGAATAAGACCCAGGAACAACCGTTGAAAAGCGACTTTCTCAGCGCTTGCCTGTTTAGAATTCTTCTGTGCTACTAACGTTTTGTTTCTTCGCGAGCCGCGAAGATTTTTCGCGGGAGGGCGAGGCTCCCGCCGAGCCGCGAAGTAGGTACACGTATCGACTAAGCGGCTCGGCAGGCGCCTCGCCCTCCCATTGGGTTGCGGCCGAAGCCCGCGCCAGGTTCATCCGTGGCTGAATGTCTTTGCTTTCGTAATTCTTTTCGGGGTATCGTTGGCTACTTTTGGGGGAACGAAATCGAGGGTAAAGACAAGTCCAAAGCACATGCGACCTGATCGTTGGTCGTCCCATTTCAGCCAAATTGTCACTTGTGGAGAGGTTATTCACCCAGCACATGAATCGTGTTGTGGATCAACCCATTGAACAGGTCGCCGTTTGACCCGATCAGTTTGTATTCGATCGACATACACCATGTTGGCTCGATCTCGGGAAGTTCAAGAGTCACTGTTTTTCGATCATCCGACAGCGAGACCGAGGCAACCTTCAATTCCTTTTCGTTGTAATGATTCGACCCATAATTGGCCGTTCGCTTTAGTGACCACGTACGAACCACGAAGCGACCTGGGTCGAGTGATTTATCGGGATCAACGGGATCGCTGAATCGAATCTGCATTCCCCGTTTTCCTGCATGCAACCCGATTGGCAGATGAGCAGGTTGTCCGGTGGCACGAATGCGGTAGAAGCCACCGGGCTGTGTCGCATTCCCGGCCCAGGCAAACATTCCGCAGGTATACAGCTGGCCGTCCACCGGATGAAACCGGCCCCTCATGATTCCCGTGGGAAAGATCGGCAAAGGCAATTCGCACATCCCACCCTGGACCAGTTTGTCTGGTTTCCTTACCCCGTCTTTTTCTGGCTGGCTGATCGTTTCAAACGGAACGACATAGACCTTTCCATAACCATACGAGAGATTGAGCAATGACCCCTTAAGTGGCCCCCATTTCTCGCTGGTGACCCAAAGCAATTCCGCCGGGGATCGATCAAAGGCATTCGTGATCCAGCATAATGGAGGCTGTGCCGCGCTGTCGGACGAGTCGGTCACGTCGTGATAGCCAAACATATTTCCGTAAAACGGTGGTGACTCGCCAGGCTTGGCGGGAGTGACCCAGTTGATTCGGTTCTTGGGGTTCCAGTGCCCTTCCTGATCCGTGACGATGAATGTCCCGTCTGGATTCAGGCAGACTCCATTTGCCGCGCGGAAGCCGTTGGCCACGATTTCCGTTCGCGAGCCGTCGGAACTGACTTTGAGCAGCGTTCCATGTTGCGGGACAACGGCGGGCAAGGCGTGACGGGCCGATTTGGCGTAGTAAAAATTTCCATCGGAGTCTGTCTGCAAACCCATGGCAAATTCATGGAAGTGCTCGGTCACCTGGTGATCGCTGTTAAAACATTCGATGAAATCGGTTTCGCCGTCACCATTCAGATCACGCAGGATGGCAATCTGATCTCGACAGGTGACATAAATTTGTTCGCCGACGATTTTCAATCCCAGCGGCTGGAACAGCCCGTTGGCAATTCGCCGCCAGGTCAGTTGTCGTGGCGAACTCGATTCGGCAGCACCGGGGGCTGACGGTGGTGACTTCACTCCCTCGTTGCTGTTCCTGACAAGTTCCTGTTTGCCGAGAAGGCCACTCACCAGCCAGACGTCTCCATCCCACGAGCAAACGGCCATGCGGTCGCCGTCGGGGTAGAAGTCGAATCCGGTCAATCGAAGTTGAGCGAACCAGGGATTGTTGACAGGTGTCGAGAAAACATCGGCTGCAAAAGGGCCGTTATCAGGGCCAGCCTGGATGTCGGTTTTCAGTGCTTCCGGCCAGCGCGGTGGGCCTCCATGAGTTAATGACGTGAGATCCAGCGGAGGCTGCGAGACTAACGCCGTCAGTGACTCTGATGCGACAGTGCGACGAAGAGGTGCCACGGAGAGAATAAATTGTAAGGGTTCATCCCCAGCAGGAAGACTCAGCAGCAAACATCCCCCATCACCCTGCAGCCATTTTGCGCCGTCTGGGGCTGGGGACAGCCCCGCGGCAATCTGGACCTTCATTTCATCAAATGTCGCGGCGCCCTCGACCGACACGCGACCATCATGTCCATGTCCAGACTCATCACGAATGACGGTGTTGCGGGTGATGTTCAAAGGCCACGACGCGACAAGATGTTCGTCCTTCAAGTCTGCTGCGGAGTCTTGAATTTGTGGTGGCGTCACAGCCTTTTGAAAGAACCGTACGTTGCTCAATTGACCGACAAAATAGGTCGGGTCAGGGAAATTGGGTGACGTGAATCCAAGGCGAATCGTTTGTTTTTCTGCTTTGGCCTTCGGTTTTAACGTCCCCTGTCCATCGATCTTTCCGTCGACAAATAACCGCACCTGTCCGGTCATCTTTTCCCATGACATTGCGACGTCATGCCACTGATCGTCGGCCACATTGGTCTTTCCAGCCACGGCACCGACCCAGCCGATGTCGAACGTCAGTCGGCCGCCGCGAACAAACAAGGACTTTCCATTTGCTGCCCAGTCACCTTCAACGGGGGCCTGACAAAAAATTGTCCCTCCTGTTTTCGTCTTGATTTTTGCCATGATCGTGTAATCGCGATCTGTCAGATCAAAGTCGCTGGATTTATCGATGTCGATGCGTGTTTTTTCGCTCAAAAAGAGCCCTTGAGCTCTCGCCGATTTGACACGCGATGGAATCGGATTCAAGAGCGCGATCGTTCGCGGATCGGGTTTCGATTCTGTTCCGACGGAGACCTGCTGCACGTACGCAGCCCGTTTGGGATGTGTCGCGACTTTGAGCAATAAGTCCTGCGGTCGAGGTCCGATTTGAAATGCCCTCGTATACAGGGGCATGGAAAAATCCTGCGCGACATCAGACGAGGCTGACGTCTTAGAGGCATCGGAAGTTCCAGGTCCTGATTCCGTTAGGGTGGCGACACCCGGCATTTCAAGGATGTTCGTACGACCAACGGTATACGACAGAATCACCTGATCGCCGAACTGATAAAGGCCGCGATAGCGTCCCCAGTCGCGCGGCAAGGGGCCATATCGCCTGTTGTCTCGTCCCATAACTCGCGGATCGTCAAACGAACCTGTATCGGGATTTGCCCACGCTGGTCCCGTCGGATTGAAGATTTGAACCTGTCCTGAAACACGAGGGTGGCTGTTATGTCGACCGTCAAAATTGATGCCATGCCAGTCAATGAAGTTTGACGCCTGTTGTGGCTGGGCTGTCCACGTCGCCGCCATTCTCAGCGTGTCGTGATCAAAAATCTGCCATTGTGTCCCTCGTGAAACACCACCGGGTCCCGAATCCAGTCGGACCGCAATTCCTTTTTGGGCAAAGTTCAATCCGTCGTTACCGACTTCATAGGTTGCTGTCAGAAACGGCCCGTAATTCATCGAAGACCAGGGTTCAACATTTGACGGCGCCGGCCCGCGGGTACTCCCCTTCGGCAACGATGCAAGGTATTCATTGTCAATGGTCGCATATTGCGATGGATTGTGTGGCTTGAGGTACGTTTCGCGGATGTAGTGGATCACATCGTACTTCTGCTGAGGGACCATCCAGGTTTGCGGAGCCATCAGTCCAAAACCGTGGGTCAGCGTCTGGTACATTCGATAGGGATCGTGGCCATTCTTAAACTTTCCCTGGGCGAATTTCAGAGATGTTGGCAGTGAGCCCGGCTGGTCCTTTGTTCCGTGACAGTTAACGCACAACCGTGAATAAATCGCTTCGCCCCGTTGCTGCGCCTTGTCATCCAGGTCGCGAAGCAGACTGGCGTGATCAATGTCACGTTCGTATTCGGGCAGAACAAAGGCGACCAGCGATGCCGGGGGCTGCAATTGTTTCGCCGTTTCGGGGCCACCTTCGGCAATTGCAATCAGGTAAGCACAAAGATCGAGGAACTGTTGACGGTTAGCCAGAACATTGACTTGTCCTGCGGGCATGATCGAAGTCTTTCCGGTCACTCGTTCTTCGATCTGCGATTTGGCCAGAGTCACTGTTTCGCCGATCCGTGCCACATCGCGCAGGACAAGTTTGTCGTCAGTCTCTTCCACGAACAGGCCGGTCAGGGTCCTGCCGTCGGTCAGTTGAACGATGACCGGTTCGAATCCTTTCCGAATGACCTTGGATGGTTCAAGGATAGACTCGGCCAGCGACTCGGCAAATGCTTCCGGTTTGGCAGTCTTTTCGAGACGGGTCAGATCAGGTCCCAGGACCGGCAAGCTGGAAGTCTGACCGACGGTATGACATTTTGAGCAGGCGAGAAACGGCTGGTGGAAGATGATCGCACCCCGTCTGGGGTCCCCGTCACTTCTTGCCGATTTTGCCAGTGACGCAGGTCCTTCCGCGACCAGCTGATCCTGCAAGGTTTTGCCCTGTCCCCAAGCAGAGCTGACAAATAACAAAGACATCAGGCAGAGATTGTTCACGTGACGCATGAAGAATATTTTCATTCGGTTGAATTTCGATTTCCGGGCAAAACGCCGTGGTCCCAACTTGTAGCCTTCATAAGCGACGGCGCGAAGAATGTTTGATTTGATTTCATTTCGATGTGCCACTGCTTTGGAGTCCTCTGTATAGACTGGAGACAAAGGTAACAGTTGTTCGGGGACATGGGTAACACCAAGTGGTTATTGTTTGGCTTTCTTTTATGAGGGTGCGAACGATGCCTTGGAAGGTGGAGACATTGGCTTCGAATCGTCGTGAGT
>CAIULL010000201.1 GCA_903899985.1 uncultured Schlesneria sp. | reverse complement strand
GTGGCATGGCCAGGCGGTGCAACAACATTATAACACATAGACAAGTTGAACTTGTGTAGCCGGTACGACAATCCCCCGTTTCCAGTCATCGAACGTGCAATTAAGCTCGTTCGCGAAGGCCACCAACCCGGTCGACTAAACTCTTACACTGGGCCTTCCGTTGCCCTTTCAGGGCAATTGGTCCAAATATGGGGCGAGACCCAGGGCGGCGCTCGAAGACTCGCTTGCCCTGGGCTGATTTCCGCAGCCCCATTCGGGGCAAAGAGACGGAGGGAAGGTGCAATGTACCAACGGTTGTTCACGACGCATCGACCGACGACGCGATGTGATCACGTTGGATGTGCTAATGATTGGTCCTCCGCTGGTCTTGAGACAGAACACATAAATCTGCTAAGGGAAAAGCTGGCCGCCAACACCCCGAGTCAATCTGGACCGGCGGCCGTCACGGACGACACGGACGAACACACGACGGTTGTAGTTCTAAGACTTCACCCGTATCCAAAGCACACCCCACCACAATCTGTGATCGGCATCACGGTTTCAATCATTGCGATACGCCACACGAAGACCATCGGGGGGCTGGGGCGTCGACGTGGCATTACTTCAGATGTTCGCGAAACCAGTCGACCGCCAGTTGCTGGGCCGCGCTCCGTTTTTCGCGGTAAATTCCGTAGTGCTTGATCCCTTCAACAGTGACCAGCTTCTTTACCCCAGTCGCTCGTTGATGGGCTAAAATGGCATGATCCTTGTTGTCGAACAGTTCTTCGTTTTCGGCGATGATGAACAGCTTCGCGCAGCGTTCGCAGCGGCCGATCTCTTCGATCGGAGCGTAGCCGATGAACTTCTCGATGACAGGTGCCCCGTTCAAGGTGCCGAATTTCTCGCCGGGTTTGGGGTAGCCGATCTGTCCATGTGTGCGGCCCGTCCCCTGGCTGATCGTATAGGCTTTCAGTTGGGGATTGCCGATGACCCACCGACCGTCCATCGATCCGACCTGACTGACGAACGCTTTCACACGGGGATCACGAGCCGCCACGTAAACAACATGTCCGCCTGAGAACGAGGAACCCCAGATGCCGATCCGATCGGGATCGCACCGCTTTTCGCCAGCAGCCCAATGAATCGCATTCAGAATATCGGTCGTCTGGTCGATCGGGTCGACAACCCCACGGACTTCTTTGACCTCGGCAATCAGTTTGTCATCCTTCACTTCTGGCTTGCCCACGGCGATCAAACGAGAGTCGCTTTTGCCCCATCCGCGATAGTCGATCGTCACGACGAGAAATCCCGCTCGGGCGAAGACGATGGCGTCCGGTCGAAGCGACTCAGCCGTCCCGCCCCAGCCATGGCTCATGATGATGGTCGGCAGCTTGCCGTCGGAATCGGTCGGCGAAAACACTTCCGCCGTGATCCGGGTCCCTTCGCTGATGATGTCGGCAACGCGAAAAGTGATGTCATCAGGAGCCTTGAACGCGGCATCCTGTGCATGCGCATCGAAGCATGCACAGGTGAACGTCAGCAGACAGTAAAGCAACGTGCAAACGGTTTGATGAGTGCCGGAGGGAGCGCGGTTGTTCATGGTGTCCTTGTCCTGTCTTCGACCTCGGTGGTAGTCCCCATTTCAAGATCGAGACAAAGCGTTCGGGCCGTGTGTTTTTGGAAGAATTTCTTTAATGTGAATATAGGGAATTGATTATACAATTGCCTATGTCGTCGCCTCGTGAGAGCTACGGAAACAGTCTGCGTCGTCAGCAACCAGCCACGCGCAGGCTGCGTCCTAAATCAAGACCGTCGCCGTGATACGAAGACAAGCAACAAGTCATATCTCATCTCCCGAATGAACCGGTGACTCTGTCATCATCTGGCCTCTCAGCTGAGTCCCGCAACAAATCAATCTTTCTGAAACAGGAAACACTCATGACTCAACCCGCATCAATCTGCGTCGCCATCCTCCTGTTGCTGTTAAACGCTCTCTCAACACGTGCGGAAGCCGACCCTGTTGCCCAGAAAGCGGCACCGTCGGTCACCCAAGCCACTGCCACCGATGTGCCCGTAAAATCGGAGGCGAAACCGACTCCCCCTGCGAAACCCGCCGATCCTCAACCCACCCCCACGCATGCAAACGTTCCTTATGGTACGCATGAACGGCAGGTGCTCGATTTCTGGCAGGCGAAGTCGGACCGGCCGACACCGCTTCTGTTTTTCATCCACGGTGGTGGCTGGGTGGCAGGAGACAAGAACAGCGTCGGGGCCAAAGTTCAAAAGATGCTTGATGCGGGGATCTCGGTGGTTTCGATCAACTACCGTTACTCGTGGCAGGCGCAGCTCAATGGCGTGAAGCCACCGGTGAAAGCGCCATTGGAAGATGCGGCACGTGCACTGCAATTCGTCCGCAGCAAGGCCGGCGAATGGAACATCGACAAATCACGCATCGGAGCCAGCGGCGGGAGTGCTGGCGCGTGCTCGTCACTGTGGCTCGCGTTTCACAAGGACATGGCCGATCCAAGCAGCAGCGATCCGATCGCACGCGAATCGACAACTCTCTGGTGTGCGGCGGTCGATGGTGCGCAAACTTCACTCGATCCAAAGCAGCTCAAGGAATGGACACCGAACAGCCGCTACGGCGGACACGCATTCGGCTTTATGGACCCGAATAACATTAAAACGCGCGACACTCGATTCGCGGAATTTCTGGAGCATCGCGAAGAGGTGCTGCCGTGGATCAAGGAATACTCGCCGATCGAACACGTCACGGCTGATGATCCGGCGATCTATCTGAATTACACGTCCGCGCCCGCGCTCGGGCAGGAACAGAAGGACCCGACGCACACGGCGAACTACGGCGTGAAGCTTCTGGAAAAATGCAAGGAGACCGGTGTGCCGTGCGAGCTGGTTTATCCCGGTGCGTCCGACGTCAAACACGCGACAACAACGGAGTTCCTGATTGATGCGCTCAAGGGCTTAACCAAGCCACCGAACGACGCAAATGTGCGATAGGATTCACACGAGCAATTTTCGATCGACTTCAACGATCCACCGCCTCCTGGCAGTGAGACATTGAAGTCTTGAAGCGTTCATCTGATGCATTGAGACTGATAAGGGTTCGACTTGCGCACCGTTTTGCGCAAGGGTGAACATCGTCCTGCAGTCTTTCAGGGACTGACCTTCACGCCGAAATTCGTTGTGTCTCGGCCTGTACTTTGTCCAGAACCAGTTCGTGTTCGGTCACTGAGCTGTCGATCGTGACTGGCACGGGAACGATGTTCCACGCAAGTCCCAGTCGTTTCATCAGCTGAATTGTCATGTAACTCATATCCAATTCCCACCAGCGGTGGCCGTGGCGCGCGACTCGCGGGAAGGCGTGATGATTGTTGTGCCAGCCTTCACCCCATGCCAGAAGACCAACCCACCAGCAATTACGACTGTCGTCCCGTGTTTCGTAATTGCGATAGCCCCACATGTGTGACGCTGAGTTCACCGCCCAAGTGACATGCAGCATGTAGACCAGACGCAAAAACATTCCCCAGACAACCAGCGAGATCCCTGTCCGCACATCCCAGATCAACCAGCCGGTGCAATACATGGCGATCCCCAGCCCTAAATGCAGCCACAAAAAGCTTCGGTCGAGAAATCGAAGTGATCGGTCCTTCATCATGTCAGGAGCGTACTGACGATAAAGCTGAGCCCAATGCGGTTTTCCATATCGAGGAAACATCCAGTTCATATGACTCCACCAGGCTCCGTCGCGGGGAGCGTGAGGGTCATTTTCCTGGTCGCTGAAACGATGATGTTTACGATGGACCGAGACCCACATGATCGGCGGACCTTCACCAGCCAGCGTGCCGCATAACGCGAGCATCCACCGAATGGGTCGATACGTCTCGAAGCTGGAATGAGTCAACAATCGATGAAAACCGAGACAAATGCCAAGACTGCCCGTGATCCAACTCATCACGGCAAAAACCGTCAAACCAACCCACGAAAAGTAAAACGGAGCGGCCAAAGCACCCAGGTGCAATGAGCCAATCCAAATCACGGCAGGCCATTCCAGCCCGTTCTTCCATCTACCTTCGACAATACGGTGTGCGTTCCCGCCCTCGGTCTGCGAACCCGTGTCCCCGTCCATTAAACTTCACCTCTTCTGTCGTAGTTGTTTTCGATCAGTTTCGTCGCATCATGCCCGGCGAATATTAATTCCTTGTGTCGTCTAGTGGAAAAACGGAATGATTGCTAGCCCAAAGAGGAATTACGAACCTGAATCGATAGATCATCCATGTTCCGCTTCAGGACAATGACTCCACCATTCGGCGGTCTAAATTCGACTTTCTTACAAATTCCAATGTCGAATTCCAATGTCAAAATCTGATTTTGTAGTGGGGATTAGCCGCCATTTATAGGGGAAAATGGTCGATTTGCAGAGTTGTTGGTGATTATTGCGCAAATCCCACCTTGCTGACCACTTCCCGAGGGTCAGTTTCCAGTTTCTGAGAATACATTTCCTGCGTCAGGGGGCGGAATTACTAGAAAGTTTGCGGAAGCCCCATTCCAGCGGACCGTATTGATACCGATTTCGCCAGAATGACGAAGCAAACATTGCAAACAAGAAGAATCCCGATCCACTTGCGATCGCGAATCCCATTGATTGATTGCCGACTGCGTGAAACATCACCAGCATCCCCAATCCGAAATAGATATGAACAAAGTACCACGTCAACGCCATCTGACCGGTCAATGAGAGCGATCTGACGACAATCGAATGCGGAAAGGCTTCAGTCACGTAAATGCTGATTCCAATAATTGCGATCGCCAGTCCACCTGCGGCCATCAGAAACAGCGGGAGCGGAGGCATTGATTTCGTTCCAAACACCGCCATGATTTCACCCCGCCGATCAGGTTCGATGTTCGGATCTGATAAAAGATTTTCGACACTGATCGCTGACACGGCTTCCGCGACAAGCGTGACCGCGAATCCGATCGTCACGCACATCAGAATCGCCGCGCGATTCCTCAAGTCGTGTCGACCGAGCCACATTCCAAAAAACAGAAATCCGCTCCACGGAAATACGGCACGGAATCCGTCATAAAACAGGTTCCGAAGCATCCCCTCGGTCGTCCAAAGCTGATGATAAGTCATCGTTGTCCAATCCCAGTTTTTCTCGTAGTTGAGCAAGAAAAGTAAAACGACAAACCCGGTTACCATGAAAGCGGAAACGCAAAGAAGTCGTCGATTTGAAGCGTTAATCAGTTTTGATGCGAGCAATAGCGACACTCCATAGACACGAAGAATGTCACCCGGCCAGACAAGTAAATTAAGTAACCCAAGCAAAAGCAGCAGCCAACCGCGTTTCCACAGAATCCCGGCCTCATACTCTATGAGAATAGCATCATTGGATTCCACGGCGCGACGCGAGCGAAGTGTGATTCCAACGCCTGCCAGGATCAAAAACATCGCGGCGGGGCGTCCATCCAAAAGAAAGGTCAGCATCGAGAGCCAGAATGAACTTTGCTGAACTGCCGCCGAAACAATTACAAAGTGATGAACGATCATTCCAAAAATGGCGATCGAACGAGCCAGATCGTAACCCGCGATTCGTTGGCATGATTGAGTCGTGTCCACCATGACGTTCGCTCGGAATAATTGATTTCAACACAAGTGGATCAAGCTTAAACAGCGTGTCAGGATCAACCCGTCGTCGTACGCCGGTTACTGGCCAAACGCAGGAGTCATCGTTTTGACTTACCAACAATCGAATTGATCGTTGCGGCGATTTGAGGCAGTGGCACAATCGAATCTGCCTGGCCGGCGTTGATCACCGACTTTGGCATCCCAAACACAACACATCCTTCCGCATCCTGCACGACCACTTCGCCACCATGTTCACGCACCAAGCGGCAACCTTCAGTTCCGTCGCGTCCCATTCCCGTCAGGATGACGGTCAACAGATGTCCGTCGTAAGCTTCGACCGCAGAACGAAGAGTGTAATCAACTGCGGGACGACAATTGTGTTCGTGAGAGTCTTCCGTCAACTGCACGACGACCTGATTGACACCCCGCCGTTCCATTCTGAGATGACGTCCTCCCCGCGCGATGACGGCCACTCCCCTTTTCAAAACGAGCCCATCTGTTGCCTCGACGACGCTGATCTCGCTGGCTTCATTTAATCGTTTGGCCAGTGAACCTGTAAATCCCTCCGGCATATGCTGAACGATAACGATCGGAACCGGAAAATCCGGGTCAAGGTAGGGCACAACCTGTCCTAACGCGTCAGGCCCCCCGGTCGAACAACCAATCACCACTGCTTCACATTTTGTCGTTCGTCGACGAGTTGACTCGGGCTTCGCTTGGATTGGTTCTGGCGAGGCTGTGGTTCCGGCATCGAGTGCCGTATTTTCCCGAATGGCCGCAATTTTTTCTGAAAGTGCGTGTTCCAATTCCGATCTGTTCGCTGCCGGGTCCTTGCTTGACGGTTTGAGAACAAAATCAAACGCCCCCTGCAAAAGTGCGTCCGTCGTGATTTGAGCACCCGCCGACGTGTGTCGGCTGACGATGATGACTTTGGAACGGATGCGTCGGCGTTTCAGTTCTTGCAGCACTTCCATGCCATCC
>CAIULL010000200.1 GCA_903899985.1 uncultured Schlesneria sp. | reverse complement strand
GTGGTCTTCTCTCGTTTACGAACACGTCGACGGGAACGATCTCAGGGACAACGACCATTTCGACATCTGGCAGTTCGGGGATCATCTTCACGAATTCCGGCTCGATGCAGGGAAGTTCGTACGGTCCCGTGCTGAGTATCTACGGTGACGGAATTGGTTATGGGGGTGGACTCCTCTCGTTTACGAACACGTCGACGGGAACGATTTCGGGGACAACGACCATTTCGACCTCTGGCAGTTCGGGGATCATCTTCACGAATTCCGGCTCGATGCAGGGAAGTTCGTACGGCCCCGTGCTGAGTATCTACGGTGACGGCATCGGTTACGGAGGTGGTCTCCTCTCGTTCACGAACACGTCGACGGGAACGATTTCGGGGACAACGACCATTTCGACCTCTGGCAGTACGGGGATCATCTTCACGAATTCCGGCTCGATGCAGGGAAGCTCGTACGGCCCTGTGCTGAGTATCTACGGAGACGGAATCGGTTATGGAGGTGGTCTTCTCTCGTTTACGAACACGTCGACGGGAACGATTTCGGGGACGACGACCATTTCGACATCTGGCAGCACGGGGATCATCTTTACGAATTCCGGCTCGATGCAGGGAAGTTCGTATGGTCCTGTGCTGAGTATCTACGGGGATGGAATTGGCTCTGGAGCCGGTTTTATCTCGCTGACGAATACATCGACAGGGACGATCACCGGTATGACGAACGTTTCGACCGAGGGGAGCGTCGGTCTCATTTTTATGAATTTCGGTTCCATTTCGGGTTCCGTGCCCGGCCCCACGCTGAGTTTCAGCGGCAACGGACTTGGATCGAACAATTCAATTCTAGCCTTCTTTAATGCCGGAACGGGAACAATTCAGGGTGACTTGAGCATTAAAGCCCAAGCTTCGACAAGCGTTGTGTTCGAGAACGACGGACAGATCTCCGGGACAGATAATTCCGGGACAAGTCTTGGTGTTTCGGGAAATGGTGTACTTCAAGCGGAAAATTTTGGGTCGATTGCTGGTGGTTGGAATCTTTCAGGCGGAGCGAATGACAATTTTGTCTACCAGTCGCCATCGGCTTCGGCCGACAAGATCGCCTTTACCGGTGGAGATGGAAGCAACACGCTTGTTAATGAAGGGCGCGTCGGAGGAATTCTGTTTGATGCGACTGCCAGCAGTCAATCTTCGAACTTGAATCTTTTGGAGAATACGGGTGCCGCCAGTTCCCCCGCATCGGGACCAACTCCCTCGATTGTCATGCTTGGGGGAGCGGGGCCGAATACGCTGATTAATTTTGCGAGTGGGACTGGTTTTGCAATCACGCTGTCAGGTGGTTCCGGGGCAGACAATCTTTACAACGCGGCGTCGAATTTGCCGAGTATGACCCTGACTGCTGGTAGTGGAGATGCTTCTCTATTCAATTATGGGGACAATGACGCAGAAGTCACACTGATTGGCGGGTCTGGTTCAAATCTGCTGGAAAACCTGGGGCCCGACGCAGGCTCACTCACGTTAATCGGCGGATCGGGTTCGAATGAGATGTATGTTGCTCGCTCGAACGTGGGCACGGCCACCCTGATCGGAGGAAGTGGCACGAATGCCATGGACATCGAAAGTGGTTCTGTCAACAACGTCTCGTTTACGGGCGGGTCTGGTAACGACTCTCTCAGGATCACCGGACAAGTTGTCCAGTCCCTCTCATTCAATGGCGAAGGGGGCAACAATTCCCTTGAACTTGATGGCCAATTGACGTCGACCAGTCAGACGACGCTGATTACGAACATCATCCTGGGAACAACTGGCAACAACGTTGCAATTCTTGATGGGGTGATCGGTTCTGCTGCTTCACCAGTTACGATTCATGGCGGTTCCGGGAACGATGAATATGTCGTCATGCCCCTGATGACCGGTGATGTCGTGTTATCGGGTGGTCATGGCAATAATTATTATTCGCTTTCCGACGCGGCAGCGACCGTCGTCATCGACCAGACGTGGCTCGGTGTCAGCGATACATCCGTTGACACGCTCGATTTCTCAAGTTTCCAGCATTCTGGCGTCAACGTTGATATCTCGAGTGTTGCTCCTCAGCAGGAAGGTCTACTCACGCTGCAATTAACCGATGGGAATGGAATCTCGAACGTTATCGGAACGCAGTTCGTCGACACCATCATCGGAAACGCTCGAAACAATGACCTGCAAGGAGCGGTCTATCCGGTTTCGACTGCTTCATCGGGATTAACGGCGGCGGCGAATACTCGAACTCAATGGGTCTTTGTCGATTTCGATACCTATACGCCGGTCGGGTCTACTCTGCACGTTTATACCCAGGCTGAGCGACAAGCTGTGATCGATCAAATGAACCTTTATTACCGAGGTTCGACCGACCCCAATTCTTCGAACCCCTGGTTCGACGTCCGCGTGACAGATAATCCGAACGACATCCCTTCCACTCTGCATGGAAACGGATCGACGCAAAATCAATTTATCACGGTGTACGTCAACGCGACCCCATCAAATGGTCAGCCAGGCGGGCAGTCGTCGGAAATTGATCCTGGCAATGAAAACTTGGGAGGGGTGGCTGTCGTTCAGGTCAATGGTTCGCTTGGTGGCGCATTCCAGCCAGCAGAAACTTCAACCAATTTTGTGAAACTGACGGCAAAAATCGCGACCCACGAAGTTGGACACCTGATCGGTCTAGAGCACTCCGATTCGGTCGGACCCATCGGATTTGGTACTCACCTGCCGCTGTACCCAGGCCAGCCCGATCCAATGCCTGTCGGGGCACCTGCTGCGTTTGATACGACATACGATATCATGAGTTCACCTGCCAGCGTTGGTAGTGACCGGTTCAGTGACCTGGGTTCGTTGTACTTTGGCGAACGAGATGACATCGGACTGGCGATCGCGTTTGCAGATCCCTCGGCTGTGCGGACGACCCAACAATCCGTGTCAACTTCGCTGGGGTCGCCACAAGACTTGACGCTCGCCTCGCTGTCGGTTCCCAACACGCTTGGCCCCGATAATCCGGATTATGGCAAACAATTCCTGGTGACAGCAAAACAGGTTGATGGACATACCAACGGGGAAAGCGATTTCTATCGCTTTTATGCTGTAAAGGGCGAGTTTATTAACGCTGATGCGGCGTCGGCGGTTCTCGCATCGATCGGAAACGATACTCCGATTGATTCCACGATCATCCTGCGCGATCCGTCAGGGAATGTGGTTGCGACCAGTTACCATGGCTTTGAAACAACAGATGCTCAACTTGTTGATTACCTTGCCCAAACAACTGGGAATTACACTATCGAAGTCGACAGCGCTAATTCGGCTGCCGGGGATTATCGGTTAACCATCAGTATGTTCCAGGCCGCCAGCAATCCACCGCCTGGCGGTGCGCTCGACATTTTAAAGGGTGGGGCTGGCGTCAATATGTTTAATGATGGGCCGGGTGTGAATTATGGACTTGCTCTACAGGGCAATCTCAACGCACAAAGTACTCAGGCTGGGAATCTCTTCCAGCAAAATCTCGGGTTTACAGACCCTGGAGGCTATTCCTGGGCGGCGACTGTAGACTTTGGCGATGGGTCTGGAACTTCGAGCTTACCAGCTTCTCAAATCGACAGTGTGGGACAATCGCTTTCGCTTTCGCACGTCTTTACGAAGGTGGGCAATTACACTGTCACCGTGACAGTTACCGATAACAACGGGCTGTCGGATACGCAGACATTTACCGTCAATGTTGCTGCGAACGTAGCGACTCATTTGAGTGTGTCGGGCGCGACAACGGCTGTTGCAGGGGTTCCATCTTCGTACACGGTCACCGCGCTTGATGCCTACGATAACGTCGCTACGGGATATACGGGGACGGTTCATTTCACAAGTATTGATGGGACTGCGATTCGACCAGCCGACAGCACGCTCACCGGTGGAGTTGGCTCGTTTCAAGTGACGTTCAATTCCGCAGGAAACCAGTCGATTACGGTGACCGACACGACAAATAACTCGCTGAACATCAGCCGGAATGTCAGCGTTGTTCCCTTCATTGCGATCAGCGAATCAACCGGTAGCTCAACATACGGTGACGCCGTGACGTTCACTGCCGCGATCAATCCGTTGGTCACAGGCCCCTTCTCTGGCAGTATCACGTTCTACGAAGTCGATTCCAATAATCAGCTGATCGGCACGCTGGGTGTCGTCACAGTCAATGGCACTTCGTCGGTAACATTCCAGGACTCTGCATTATCAGCGAAGGCACATTATATTGCGGCTTCTTACACTGGCGATCCTCACAACCCAGCCAGTTCTCTCTCGGGGGCCGTGACTCTCACGGTCAGTCCTTATCGGTTGAGTTACGCAATCGGCAACGACAATCAAACGTACGGAAGCCCGACAAGTCTGGCTGCTGATCTCCCTTCAACGATCGCAACGGGCGTCAATGGAGAGAAGCTGGCAATTACTTACGCCAGCAGCGGTAACTCGGCCAATTCGTCCGTTGGGCAGTATGACATCACCGCGATCATTTCCAACAATACAGGGATCGCGACAAACTACATCGTGGCATTGACCAGCGGAACATTGACTGTCAATCCGGCGACATTGACGATCATTGCTAATGATGACAGCAAGGTTTACGGCATGGCGAAGACCTTCGACGGTACGTCATTCACGGCAACGGGATTGGTAACGACCAATGGTGACAGTATCTCCAGGGTCTCTGAGAGCAGTGACGGAACACCGGCATCCGCACCCGTCGGTACCAGTCCGATCGTCCCCAGAGATGCAAAGGGGACTGGGCTCAGCAACTACAACATTGTCTATGTGAACGGCACTCTGACAATTAATCCACCACCGCTCAGTGTGCTCAACAACTTTAAAATGACCGGGTTTGTTGGTCTGAACACCGGTACGATTGATCTGGTGGACTTCCAGGACCCTGGTGCACAGATATTACACACGACCTACACCGCCACGATTAACTGGGGTGACGGTCGCATCGATACCAACGTTCCCGTCGCCCACTCCGCTTCTGACGGAACGACAGTCCACGTGCTGGCGTCCCACACCTATTCCGCCGGCGGAACTTATTTGCCGATCGTGACTTTGACAAGCGCTGCGGGTGCGTCATTGAGCACGACTGCAGCGAACACTTCGACCGTGTACGTCGGAACCGATATCTCCAGCCTCGTTTCTGTCACTCGATCGTCGGCGGTCAAGAACCGAACGACCGGACTTTACATCTCGACTGTGACGATCACAAACATCAGTGGCAGTACGCTGGTTGGCGACATCGATCTGGTTCTGCTGAATCTGACTGCAGGCGTGACTTTGACCAATTCGAATGGCACGACGGCCGGCGGCGCCGATCCTTGGGTTCGTTTCGGCACGACCGGTTTAGCAGCAGGCAAATCACTTAGCGTTTCTCTCTACTTCTCCTTGCCGCCTGGCGTCACGGCCTTTAATTACAGCTTCAAGACGTTTGACGTCATCGATTGAAAAGAATGTCCCTGGATCAATCAGGCAGTTCAAATGGCCAGCCAGACCCTCATGATTATTCGCCACGCTGAGAAACCTGATGATCTCGACAATGGAGTTGGGGCAAACGGGGCTCTTGACGCGAAATCCCTGACTCCACGTGGTTGGCAACGATCGGGTGCATGGGCCGAACTTTTTAGTCCCGCGTTTGGTCACTCGAAACTTCCGACGCCGACGAAGATTTTCGCATCCGCTCCGGCCGGCCATCAAGAGGTTGCGGCCGGAAAAGGAGGCAGCAAGAGCCGTCGTCCACTCCAGACAGTGACCCCACTTGCCGAAAAACTGAAGATCGAAATTGACTTGGAGTTTGCCAAGGGAGATGAGGCAGAACTCGCAAACGCACTTTCGGCGGCACCCGGTGTTACGCTCGTGTGCTGGCAGCACGAAAACATCTCTGAAATTGCCAATAACCTGACTCCGACACCCATTGGAGTGCCAGACGCCTGGCCGAGTACCTGCTTCAATGTCATTTTCCGTTTCGAACGTCCCGACCAAGCCTCTCCTTGGACATTTACGCAGATCGTACCGGTTCTTCTAGATGGCGACGACTCGAATCAGATTTAACGCAGGCATTCTTCAACCTGGCCTCTTGCGGAAGAGAATGGCGACTTTGACCTGATGCAAAGCGTCTCTGACGTCTTGTCATGACAACGCAGGCCTCTCTGGCACGGCAATCGCCTGAAAATGACATTGACGAAATGGCTGTGGGAAGATACCAAACGCGCGGTTTTCGCCGATTGAACATTTCTTAAGGATCGTGAGAACGAGCTGAGCGTCTTTATCGAGTGCTGCAAAAAAGTGTCGCGGCCGTAGATATTCCTCGCCGCACTCTCTGGTTGCACTCTTCTGTTCCGTTCGAAGCGATCATCTCCGGGACTTGACCCAATGTTCCTGGTTGACCTGCTGCTTTATTGCTTTTGGAACGCACACTAAGCGGTGTTGCAATGACGAAGTCCATTTCTTCAATGGTGTATCAATGGTTTTTTCCTGGTTGTTAAATCTGAAACGTGGATTGATCCAAGGGACCCTGGGGCAGAGACAGGCTCACGCGCGTCGCCGTCCGGTCGGATCGGGTTCCCCCCAAACCACGCCGGTGATGATTGAGACTTTGGAATCACGCCGATTGTTAAGCGGCGCTCCAGTGACAGTCCATTCATTAACGGGATCAGCCAGTCCAGCGACGACCGGAAATCCACCCCCTCCGGTCGTGTCGGGAATTGGCGGGACAACGAGTGATACGGCTCCAGCAACCCCGGTTACGATCGCTCCGAATCTCGTTATCACAGGTACCGCGAACCTGTCGAGTGCAACGGTTTCGTTCACGAACTGGCAGGATGGTGACCGCCTGCAATTCACAAACAGCTACGCCCTGCAGCATACATTCGTTGAGAACAATACGACCAACATGGCCACGTTGACACTCACGGGAGTTGCCTCGGTTGCGGCCTATCAGGCCACATTGCAAACGGTCCAGTTCTGGGACGTCGCGGGCAATCCGAACCTCTCGACACGAGTCGCGACATTCACCGTGACCGATATTTACGCCGACAGCAGTTCCCCCGCCACGCAGAATATCAGTTTCAATCTTTCCGGAGGGAGTTCTCCAGTTGTGTCGGGCATTGGCGGCACAACAAATGACACCGCTCCCGCGACCCCGATCACGATCGCTCCGAATCTCGTCATCACCGATACTGTGAATATTTCGAGTGCGACCATCTCGTTCACAAACTGGCAGGATGGTGACCGCTTACAATTCACAAACACGTACGCTCTGCAGCATACGTTTGTCGAAAACACGACGACTAATACGGCCACGCTGACTTTCACCGGAGTTGCCTCGATTGCGGCCTATCAGGCGACATTGCGATCGGTGCAATTCTGGGATGTCGCGGGCAATCCAAATGTATCGACGCGAGTTGCGACCTTTACCGTGACTGATGTTTACTCGGACAGCAGCCCCGCTGCGATGCAGAATATCGCGTTCAACCTGTCCGGACAGAGTTCACCGGTCGTATCAGGAATTGGTGGAACAACGACAGACACCGCTCCCGCGACCCCGATCACGATCGCTCCAAACCTCGTCGTCACCGATACCGTGAACATTTCGAGCGCGACGGTTTCGTTCACGAACTGGCAGGATGGTGACCGCTTACAATTCACAAACACTTACGCCTTGCAGCATACGTTCGTCGAGAACAATACGGCCAACACGGCGACACTGACTTTCACGGGAGTTGCCTCGATTGCGGCCTATCAAGCAACATTGCAATCAGTGCAGTTCTGGGATGTCGCGGGCAATCCGAACGTATCGACGCGAGTTGCGACATTCACTGTGACCGATATTTACGGAGATAGCAGTCCGGCTGCGACGCAAAATATCAGTTTCAGCCTGACTGGAAAGAGTTCGCCGGCCGTATCAGGAATTGGCGGGACAACGAGCGACACTGCTCCCGCGACCCCAATCACGATTGCTCCAAACCTCGTCATCACAGATACCGTGAACATTTCCAGCGCGACAGTTTCGTTCACGAACTGGCAGGATGGCGACCGTTTACAGTTCACAAACACGTACGCCCTGCAGCATACGTTCGTCGAAAATTCCACGACGAACACGGCCACGTTGACGCTGACAGGAGTCGCCTCGATTGCGGCTTATCAGGCGACGATGCGATCGGTGCAGTTCTGGGCCGCTGCAGGTGTTCCCGTGACCTGGTTACAGCGGGTGGCGACGTTTACGGTGAACGATATCTATGGGAATAGTGGTTCCGGAACGCAGAATATTAAATTCAATTCTGCTACCACCGTTTCACCACCCGTTCTGTCGGGAATCGCGGGACTGACGACGTATGCGCAGTTGTCATCGCCCATGACGGTCGCTCCAAACCTCGTGATCACCGACAGTCTGAACATTTCAAGTGCGACGGTATCGTTCACGAACTGGCAGAGTGGTGACCGCGTACAATTCACTAACACCTATGCTTTGCAGAATTCGTTCGTCGAGAACAATACGGCCAACACCGCCAGCTTGACGATCAGCGGACTTGCCACGGTCGCTCAATACCAGGCGACGTTGCGGTCGTTGCAGTTCTGGTCTGTTGCGGGCAATCCCGTGACGTCGGCACAACGAGTTGCCACGTTTACTGTTGCCGATATCTATTCGACGACGGGTTCCGGATCGCAAAATATTGCCGTCGTGACAACGAACGCGCCAACCGTGAATAATCAGGCGGCCGCAACGACAACACCAACGATTACAGGAACATATCCGACTTTCACGAAAAACGCCCCTGTCTTAACGGTGACGGTCAATGGGACGACGTATACTCTCGGGACGTCTTCCCAATTGACATCGCCCGCGGCCGGCACTTGGGTCCTGAGTCTCGCGACGTCACCACTTCCAATCACGACCAGTACTTTCACGGTCACCGCGACCATGACGAACTCGTTTGGAAATCAACTTACAGGAACGGGTTCAATCACGAATGAACAGGCGATTATCCAAACGTATTTGACCGCCAACAATCTTACCGCGACAAAAACCTCGACTGGGCTGGACTATGTGATTACAACAAACGGTACCGGAGCCATTCCGACCAAGGGGCAAAAGGTGACCGCAAATTACTCGGGTTATTTCCTGAATTCTAACGGGACTCAGGGGGCCGAGTTTGATTCCAACGTTGATACTCAATTCGGCCATGTGTCACCGTTCTCGTTCACGCTGGGAATCGGTCAAGTCATTGCCGGTTGGGATCAAGGATTCTCACTGTTGCCAGTCGGCACGGTCGCGACGCTGCTGATCCCCTCCTACCTGGGTTACGGCACGCTTGGTGCCGGCTCCTCCATCCCGGCCAACAGCATCCTGATTTTTAAGGTAAAAGTCGTTTCAGCGGCTTAAGACTTTCCATGGCTTCTGATTGACCAGTCGGGTCGTTTTAACTAGGCTCGCAATCTCGTGAACAACGGGTCCAGAGATAAGAAGTAGAAACACCGGCTCGACTATGGAAACGCCTATCGGATGGGGCTTCGTAGGAACGGGGAGCGTTGCATGCCATTTTGCAGAAGATCTGGCGACGCTTCCCGACGCCAGGCTCAATGGGGTCTTTTCTCGCACGGAATCCTCGGCTCAGCGATTCAAAGCGTTATTTAACGTCAAGAATGTTTATCAAGACTTAGACGAATTGATTGCTGCGGCTGATGTGAACGTGATTTACGTTGCGACGCCGCATTCGTCGCACAGCGAGATCGCGATACGCTGCCTCGAAGGTGGCAAGGCGGTTTTATGCGAAAAGCCATTTGCCATTAACGCGAAGGAAGCTCGTAAAGTAGTGGCGACCGCCCGGTCAAAGTCCCTCTTTTGTATGGAGGGGATGTGGATGCGATTCGTCCCTTTGATGGGACGGCTGAAGTCGCTGCTCCGTCAGGAAGTCATCGGTGAAATTGTCACCGTTTTCGCTCACATGGGCTATCCGTTTGAAACCGAAAAGGACCACCGTCTTTTTGATCGCAAGCTCGGCGGCGGTTCGTTGTTGGACTTCGGAATTTACCCACTGTCTCTTAGTTCGATGCTTCAAGGCGGGCCAACAAGCATTCACGGACTTAAAAGCATTGGTTCGACCGGCGTCGACACTCACGCTTCGATCATCCTCGGTTTCGAGTCTGGAGCTACGGCGTTGCTTGGGTCGAGCATTGATTCGGCCTCGCCAAATGAAGCGGTAATTATGGGAACGCGGGGTACGATCCGAATTCATGCTCCGTTCTATCGGCCGCATCGAATGAGTGTTTCATCTGTTGTTCCCTCGAAAACATCAGTCTCTTACCCTCAACGTTCCAGCATGATCAAGAGGATCAAGCAGAGCAAGCTCGCGAGGAGACTTGATCGAGCGACTGGGTTTCTTCATTCTCAAGAGAAGATTATCACAGAATCCTTCCAGGGACATGGTTATCAATTTGAGGCGACTGAGGTCATGAATTGCCTTCGAAACGGGTTGAAGGAGAGCCCGATCATGCCTCTTGATGAATCAATCTCTCTGATGGAGACAATGGATCATCTACGCAGCCAGTGGGGGTTGGCGTATCCTGGTGAAGAATTGCCAGGCTTAACGAGGTGAGAAATTCATGGCGCGGATCGCGTTTGTTGGTTGCGGATATGTGGCATCGTTTTACCTGGCTTCTCTGCCAAACTATCCCCAATTGGATCTTGCGGGAGTGTATGATCAACAAACTGATCGTGCCGCTCGGATCGCTGCTCGGCACAAAGTACGGCACTTTCACAGTCTCGACGAAATCTTGAATGACCCGGGTATTTCGATTTTGGTCAATCTGACCAACCCTCGCAGTCATTATGAAGTTTCACGAGCAGCTCTCGAAGCAGGCAAACACGTCTACAGTGAGAAGCCACTGGCAATGAGCATGCACCAGGCGAGTGAGCTTGTCGAGCTCGCCAGGTCGCGCAAACTCATCATCACATCGGCACCGTGCAGTGTTCTGGGAGAGACGGCCCAGACACTTTGGAAAGCCATACGCAACGGCCGTGTTGGCAAAGTTCGCGTGATCTATGCCGAAATGGATGATGGAATGATTCCCAAAATGTCTTACTCAAAATGGCTGAGTGGCGATGGGATTCCATGGCCACATAAGGACGAGTTTGAGATTGGTTGTACGCTCGAACACGCGGGCTATTTGCTGACATGGCTCGCAGCGTTTTTTGGTCCCGCAAAAACAGTGACTGCCTATAGTTCGTGCCTCATGCCGGACAAGTTGCCGGCAGAAAAGCTGGACCCGCCAAACGCACCCGACTTCACTGTCGCCTGCATCGAGTACGTATCGGGGCCGGTCGCGAGACTCACCTGTAGTATACTCGCTCCACGTGATCACTCGTTGAGGATCATTGGCGACGAAGGGGTGCTCTCGATAAAGGAATGCTGGGATTACGGCTCGCCAGTCTTACTTCATACTCGCACGCGTCTGGCCGACATCGGCGAGACGTATCCTCTGATTGGCCGCCTGTTTAGCCTGGGGCTCGAACGAGTGCCACTTGTCAAAAAGCCTTCCTTTCGATATCGAGTCAGAGGATCGAGTCGGATGGACTTCTCTCGAGGCGTGGCGGATGTCGCTGATGCGATCACACAATGCCGCGACTGCCGGATCTCGGCTGAAGTCTCATTACATGTGAATGAGCTGATGCTGGCAATCACCGACGGCATGAAGTCTGGAAAACCATACGAAATGACCACGACCATTTCGAAGCAAATGGACCCGATGGACTGGGCCAGGTGACGAATGAACTTCCCGTCAGGGCCTTGGTTTGCTTCGTGAGATCGATCGCGATGAGTTTCACTTGGACGATTTCCTGATGAGTTCGGATCAGGAAAATCCCTGATTCAGCTTGGTTGCTCCCGAAGTTCAGCGGGATAGAGTGACGATTTTCTGATTCAGAAAACGATTCTCGAAACCTGATAGACACCTCATGTTTCACAGGGCTTTCACCTGTTTTTGTTTTATTAAAAACCTTGAAAACAGCTGGTTCAAACCTTTTCCGTGTTTGCAACCACCGTTTTGACGGAAGCGTGTTGTTCTTTGCATTCGGAAATCGCTGCGGCCATCTCCCTAGCGCTTGATGCGCAGAATGGCTGGCGCGAACTGGGTAGATCTGGTGTTTTAGGCGAACTCAGGAAAGGAGTCCGCCATGCCCAAATCTTTGGTGAAGTCGAATGGAAAGAAACCCTCGCGATCAGAGATTCATGCGCTTTACGACAAAGGTTTAACGACGCTTGCTGTAAGCACACAATTGTTAATCTCTCCAGCTTGGGCGAGACGCGTCAAACAGGAGCGTGCGTTGCATGGAAAAACAAGGAATGCGATCACTCGTAATCGGCCACCGAAGTGGGCTCCATTGATTCCACAGATTGAGCAGGCTCTTGCAGAACAACCTGATCTGACGTTAGTTGAACTGCAGGCGAAACTCGGGACGCCACTGCACACGGGAACCTTGTGTCGCGCGTTGCAGAAGTTGAAACTCACGTTTAAAAAAAGTCCTGAAGGCCGCAGAACAGGATCGTCCAGATGTCGTTCAGCGTCGTCTGTTGTGGCAATCCCAGCAACTTGGCTTTGATGCCAAACAGCTTGTTTTTCTGGATGAAACCGGTGCGAAGACGAACTTCACACGAACACATGGGCGTGCACGTCAGGGACAGCGCCTCGTTGAAAAGGTGCCGCATGGTCACTGGCTCAGTACGACGTTTCTTGCAGGTCTCAGATTGACGGGCTGGGTTGCGGCACTGACCATTGACGGTGCTCTCAATAGCGAACTGTTTCGGCGGTATGTCAAGCAACACCTTGCTCCCGCATTGCAACGGGGGGACCTCGTAGTGATGGATAACCTGAGCTGCCACAAAGTTGCTGGTGTTCGCGAATCGCTTCAAGCGGTTGGAGCTGATGTCCTCTACCTCCCACCTTACAGTCCCGATCTTAACCCCATCGAACAGGCATTCAGCAAGCTCAAAACGCTGATTCGAAAAGCCAAGCAGCGGACCATGGAGGGGCTCTGGAAAATCTGTGGTGAACTACTCGACCGTTTCACCAAAAGCGATTTTGAGAACTACATCCGACACCGCGGATACCGCTACACTTAGGCGCATCACGCTCTATCGTTCCTTGGGTTTACGTTGCGGTATGAATGGGATTGCTTCGGCCGTCCCAAACAGTATCTGCGGCAAGAACCCTCGACGAAAGCAGAAGCCCGCCTGCGGGAGACGATTCGCGAACTGACAGATTCGAAATGGGGCTGGATGCCGCCAGCGACTCTGATCGCTCGGCTCAATCAGACTCTTCAAGGCTGGCATACGTATTTTCGTCACGGCCATCCACACCG
>CAIULL010000199.1 GCA_903899985.1 uncultured Schlesneria sp. | reverse complement strand
TCGTTTTCGGAATGCGCATCGCTCGGACGATCGACTTTCCAGATCTCCTTTCCTGTTTTTGCATCCAGGGCGATGACGCAGGCTTCACGTGTTTTCGCATCCCCATCACCATGAATCAGTTGTTGATACAGTACGCCTTGGTCGAGTACCGGCGATGCCGTCAGTCCGAAAGCAATCTGCAGCTTGCCATATCGGTCCTGAACGTCGAACTTCCAGACTTCTTTGCCGTCGACGGTGTAACAGCCGATGATCCCATTGGCAAAAAAGACCCAGACGTGCTGACCGTCGGTGACCGGCGACGGCGATGCCGAGTTTCCTTCGTCGCCGCGAACATCCTTATTCCCCTGTGCGACGACTTGCCGCCAGGCTTCCTTCCCGTTCCGGCCAACAGCCATTAACAAAAGTTGACCTTGGGAGTTGGTCGACGTCAGAAAAATATGCTCGCCCCAGACAACGGGCGAAGCTCCACCGGGACCGGGTAATTCCAAACTCCACGCGACATTTTTCGTGCGACTCCATTCGACAGGCAGGTTCTTTTCCTGACAGATTCCGTCACCTGTCGGCCCGCGCCATGTCGGCCACTGATCGGCGACCAGGATGTTGCCAGAAACGCCCACCGACAATGCCACGACAAATACCAATGAGCGAAACATTCCTCATTCCCTCTGGGTGATGACAGACCGCTGTCCTAAATTCAAAATTCGGTCGCAAGTGTGCCAATGCCGAGGGAAATCGTCAAACACTCGTTGGTAAAAAAGGATTGAACGATTTCGGATTGATTCCCCGCCAAAATTGAATCATCGCACCAGGTTCATTAGGATCTGAGTGATTGAGAAAATTTCCCAAGCATTTTTGAATGGAGTGAGTATGCGTCGTTTGTCTTTTCAACCCTTAGTGGCTTTGTTGGCGCTTCTGGCCTTTGCCCCCGTGTCGTCGTTTGCACAAGATGCCACGAAGACGGAAGAAAAACCGGCGGAAACCAAGCCCGCGGAAACAAAGCCCGCAGAAGCAAAGCCGGCAGAAACAAAGCCGGTGGAGACAAAAACTGCCGAGCCGACCACCAAGCTGCTGATTATTCACCTCGACAACCCGTCGGGTATCGCCGTGCATCCTACGACCGGGCACGTATTTGTCTCGTCGCGCCAGGGAATCTTCCGCTGGGCTCCAATGACGCCGAACAAGGTCTATCTGGAAATTGAAGGTTTTCCAACCGACGTGTATGGCAAGGGACCAAAATACAACATCGGCCCCCTGGGGGTTTCGTTGTGGGGCACTGACCGGCTGGTCGTTCCAGACGGAAGTCAACCCGACGGCGAAGAACTTGTTCGCATCTACAAGATTGCGGACGACCTTCCCGCAAAACCTCGCAAAGCGACCGAAACAGAATTTGCATTGGGGCCAATCAAAGGAAATCCGGAAGCCAACTACAAGGGTGAAGGAAACTACTACGCTTCAGTCGTCTGGAACGATACGATCTACGTCACCGCAAATGGCGATGATACAAAAGGCTGGATCGTGGGCTCGAAAATCGTGGACGGAAAACCGGGCGAACTCGCCGGTTTGATCGCGACGAAAGAAGCAACCCAGGTCGACGCCCCGGTTGCAATCACGACCACTCCCGATGGAAGTAGTCTGGTGGTTGGCCAGATGGGAGAAGTCAATGTTCCCGGCGATTCTCTGCTGACCTACTACGACAAGGAAGGGAAGTTGACCAAGAACCTGAAGACCGGCCTGAATGACATTACCGGTCTGGCCTATAGCCCCAAGACGGGAAAACTGTATGCGACCGATTTCGCATGGGCCGAAGAAATCAAAGCCAATGGCGGGTTGTTCGAGCTCGTGATCGAAGGTGACGAAGTCAAGCCAAAGAAGATCCTCAGCCTGGATCGCCCGACGGCGTTAGCCTTCGACAAAGAAGGGGCACTCTACCTCACTGTTTTTGGTACGGGTAAAGACACCGGAGAAAAGCCAAGTGGTGGCTTGATCCGTCTTGAACAAGGCCTGTAATCACCGTTCCAGCTTTTTACGGAAATAACGAAAGCCGCAGTCTGGCAATGCCGGGTTGCGGCTTTTTTTGGGTCGCCAGGTAAAACGGTAGCATGGGCTTCCGCCCTTGTCTTGACGCTCGACTGCGTTTCCAAAAAGAGCAGCCAACGATACTTCGAAAAGAATTACGAAATCAAAAAATCAGCCACGGATGCACACAGAATTAACGCGGAAAAATTCAAAAGAGGCAATCGCAGACAAAGTGTTTTTTACCGTTCTTATTGGGATTTATTCCTCTTTATCTGTGTGGTTCCGTGTGCGCATCCGTGGCTGAAGTCGATCGATGAATTCTGGTGTCATCCCCGCCGCGATTCTTGGTTCCCGATGGAAAACGTCACCGACGGACTTATCGGGACGTAATGGCCAGTGCAGATGCTCAAGGTAGGCATCCCATTCGGATTGATCTGCGGGTTTCAGAATTCGCAGCCATTTCAATCCGAACGCAACGTGGTGAATCTCGTCTTTATGGATCGCCTTCATGATCGCAGCGCTTTTCGGATCTCCGGCCTTTTCGAAATATTCCTCGAATTCCAATGTGTGATCGAGGTTTCGCCCTTCAAACGTCAGGGGGATTCCCGCCAGATAATCCAGGACCGATTGAAATTCCTGTGATTTTTTCCAGATGTAACAATTCACAGGCAACTCACCAAACTTGATCCCCAGAGCTGCGGCATGCTCAGCATGCATCTTCGTGTGGCGCTGTTCGTCTGCCATCACATCAGCCAGTCCATGACGGAATTCCGTTGGTGCATCGGGGAATGCCAGTAGTACCCAGGCCATGACCTCCAACGCTTGCAGTTCATGATTGGCCAGAATGTGATGAGCGATCGCCCGCTTGCGGGTCTCTTTAAATGTTGACGGATGCGGCATCGACGGAGCCGAGCGCCGTGGGGCAAACACCAGATTGGCCGGCCGAACCGGTTCCACATACCGTCGAGCGTCACCCGGCTCGTTATCCGTGAACGATTCGCTCACCCGCTCAAGTTTTGTTTCCAGCGATTCACTGAGTAACACTCGTTCCGCAAAAGCTCGCAGTTCCATATTTCATCTCATCGCGTCGGAAAAGATTGATTGTTAACCCGGCGGAAGCATTCGCTGCAACCCAATTTGAAGCAGAAATCAATATAATCGTTCCGGCGTCATCAGTACGAAATCCCCAGCACAACGATTCTCTTATAAAAAAGACATCAGCATGAACAAGATTCTCGTTCTCTTCGATTCCAGGACCGGCCACACGGCAAAAATGGCGTCTCTTGTGGCCGAAGGAGCCAAAACCATTTCAGATACCGAAGTTCGCTTGCGATCGGTCGAAGAAGCAACGGCGGAAGATGTGATCTGGTGTGATGGACTGGCTGTTGGCAGCCCGACGAATATGGGCCTGCTGAGCTGGAAAATGAAGCGGTTCTGGGATGAAACCATGATTCCGCAGTGGTCTAAAGTCGATGGGAAGATTGCCTGTGCCTTCAGCTCATCAGGAGGGTGGGGTGGTGGCTCAGAACTGGTCTGCCAAAGCTTACTGACGGTGTTAATCAACTTCGGATTTCTGGTGTTTGGCGTTACCGATTACGTCAGCCGCGATTTAACCCTGCATTACGGTGCGATCGCCGCCAAAGAACCACGGGACGAAGAAACCCAGGCCGCCTGCCGTAAGCTCGGTCGTCGACTCGCCGAATGGACCGCCGTTTACGCTCATGCTCGTCACAACGAACATCCCTTAAGAAAAATGTCCGAACGAATGATGCCGGAAGCATAGAAGATAGATGATTCGGTTGGCACTGCTTTAATGTCGTCGGAGAAGCCATGCCCTTCGACGACAACTGTTCCCTTCTATCCAGATCAAGGGAAACGGTGCCACGGTCTTGGAGTATTTGACGAAGGTGTACGTGATTCAAATGAAGTCCATACTTTTGAGCCCCTTGACGACAAACATGCCTCGCGCACATAATTAGACAGTTGCCTAACAGTCTAACTCTTCGGATCGCGTGATCATGACTTCTTTCGATTCAGCTTGGAAAGTTCGAAATCTCCGCTGCGTCTTTCTGCTCTTGTTTATCACGGGGACTGCCATCAGTGCCGAATCCGCAGCCGAAACACATCTGGAAGCAGTTTGGGAAGGGACGCTCAATGTCGGTGCGATCAAGCTGAAGTTGGTCTTTGATTTGAAGAAGAAAACCGATGGGTCGTGGAATGCCTCGATGGACAGCCCCGATCAGGGGGCGTTTGGTATCAAGATCGACAATGTCGTACAGGACAAGGAGACTTTGGCTCTGGAAATCAAGCGATTGAATGGCCGCTTTGAGGGAAAGCTCAGCGACGACAAAAAGAAAATCGACGGCCAATGGAAACAGGGTGGAAAGTCGTTTCCTCTGGTGCTTAGTCCCGGAACCAAATCGCCCCCCTTGAAACGACCGCAAGAACCCAAGCGGCCGTTCCCGTATGACGAAATTGACGTGAGTTATGCAAACTCGGTTGGCAAGGCAAAATTCGCGGGGACACTGACCCGACCGCGCGCACAGGGACGATACCCAGCCGTGTTGCTGATTACGGGCTCGGGTTCACAGAATCGCGACGAAGAACTATTTGGGCACAAGCCGTTTTTAGTGCTGTCCGATGCGCTGACACGTCGCGGACTTGCGGTGCTTCGAGTCGACGATCGCAGCGTCGGCGGATCGACGGGCGACGTCGCCAATGCGACGACAGAGGACTTTGTCACCGATGTGATGGCTGGAATTGAGTTTCTCCGTTCTCGATCGGACATCGATGGTGATCGGATCGGTCTTCTCGGCCACAGTGAAGGTGCCAACATTGCTGTTGAGATTGCAGCGAAATCTGATCTCACAACCTTCATTGTCCTGCTTGGCACGACGACAGTGCCAGGGGATGAGTTGCTGCTCAAGCAAGCAGAGTTGATTTCAAGAGCATCGGGTGCAGCGGAAGCAGCGATTCGGCAGAACCGGGATCTGCAAGAAGGTTTGTTCCTGGCGGTCAAATCGAGTACCGATCGTACAACAGCCGAGGCAAACGTCGATAGATTCCTCGGCGAATGGAAACGAAATTTGCCTGCCGCGGATGCGATTTCACTGAACGATGCGACGCTTAAAGCAGAAGCACAAAAAGTGATGTCGCCATGGTTTCGCCGATTTCTCCAGCATAATCCACAACACGATATCGAGCGTGTCCGCTGTCCAATTCTGGCGTTGTTTGGCGGACGGGATCTTCAGGTCGCACCAGATCAGAATCGTCTGCCACTCGAAGCGGCGTTAAAGACTTCTGGACATGGTGACCATGAAATTCGTGTTTTTCCCTCACTCAACCATCTGTTTCAAACGAGTAACACAGGCCTGCCGAGCGAATACGGAACGATTGAAGAAACGATCAGCCCCGATGTATTGACTGTGATCGGTGATTGGATCCTGAAGCATACCGTGAAAAAGTGATGTCATGTCCAACAACGAAGTCTTCAAGGCTCTTTCTGACCCCACTCGTCGCGAGATCTTGCGATTGTTAGGCCTGGGTGAAATGTCGGCGGGGCAACTCACGGAAAAGTTTGACATGACCAAACCGTCAATGTCCCATCATTTTGCGGTGCTCAAGGACGCCGACCTGATCACCAGCCGCCGCGAAGGACAGCAAATCATCTACTCGCTGAATACCACGGTTGTGCAAGACATGGTGGCGTGGATGATGGACTTCTTCCGACATGACCCCAACAGGAACAACGAACCATGAACCGATCTCTGCTGGTGTCGCTGGGATTGAATGCTGCCGTGATCGTCATGTCAATAACCGCATACCCGTCGTTGCCTGATCGAATCCCAACCCACTGGAATATCCAGGGCGAAATCGACGGTTGGAGCGATAAGTTATGGGGTGTTTCATTGATCCCTTTGACAATGACCGTTTTGTTATTGCTATTCCGAGCATTACCCTGGTTGTCACCAAAACCATTCACGATGAATTCGTTTTATTCGACTTACGAATTCATTGTATTGATCCTTTTTACGTATCTGGCTTACATACAGGGTGTGATGCTGTGGTCAGCAATTAATCCTCAATTTAATGCGACGCGCGCCATCGCTGGTGGTTTGTGCCTGATGTTCGCGGCTTTGGGAAACGTGCTGGGAAAAGTCCGTCGCAATTTCTGGGTCGGCATCAGAACCCCCTGGACCATTGCCAACGAGCGTGTGTGGAATACAACCCATCGTCTAGCGGCAAAACTGTTTGTCTGCGCCGGTGCGGGTGGCTTTCTGGCAGTCGTCGTCGGCCTGCCGCCAATGCTGTTGTTCGCCATCACTTTAGGTGGAATTCTGTTCGCGTCACTCTTTCCCGCTGCCTACTCACTTTATCTTTATAAAGCACTCGAACATCGAGGCGAGCTTGAGGCCAGCGGCAATGATCAACACGAGTAACAGGGGGGCGACCGACGATGATCTACGTTTCGTTGGAAGTTTTCTGAGTTCGGGACGACTGAATTTAAATGTTGCCAAACACGCAATCAATTTTATTTTCTGTACCGAATCCCCGGAAATCACATTCAGAGCTTCCGCCTGTCGAATCTGTCGCTGCCTCGTGTTAACAAACCTGACGCGGGCGTCGCAGTATTCTTCGCCGTTCACTGACAATACAGAAACAGATCGTATCTTTAAGCGCTGCGGCCATGAAATAAGAAAATGAACAGGCTCGGGGTGAAATCAACTCGCGTTGAGAAGGCGGAACACATCTTGAATACAACCACCATTTCCAAACCACACTTTTCTGAAACGCCATCGATGTTCAGTGTGATTTGCTGCTCGCTAAATTCTTCAGACTCGGAATGTACGCATTGACTAACGAGTGATCACTCGCGATTTGTTTAAATTGCAGCTCAACGAAAGCCCTTTCAAACTGTTCGGCCCGTTTGGCAGTTGTATCGGGCGAGTCTTCCTGGAATTTGCCATCCCAATCATAAAACTGGAGTCGACCGACGTGACGATAGACATCGTAAGCGATGAATGGCAGGTCGGGGTTTCGGCGACTGAGTAAATTGGCGGTCTCTTCCTTGGCAGGAGGGATATGAGGCACGATGTCATTCTGATTTTCAAACCTGATATCAAGAAGAATTCTCTTGGCATAATCTTCCGCGAAAACGATATCGCCTGTCCGAGGTGCTCCAAAGGTATAGACTCCAGCCACATCAATCTTTTCACTCTGAAGTCGCAATGCCGCCAGCCGAGCCAGGGCGCCTCCTTTGCTGTGGCCCGTCACGATCACAGGTAACTTGGAAGTCTGTCGACGTTTCTGAACAGCGCCTAACACGTCCTCCCACAAGCTGTGCAGAGCGTCTCGAAATCCCTGATGCACGCGTCCAGGAGAGATCAGCGTGTCCGTCGTGAACTTTAAATCCGCATCGTTTGCCCAATCGAACACACTATCCAGTTGCTCATCAAAATCGTGTGTGATGGGAAGGGTTCCTCGAAACGCCACGATAATCTCTGTGTCAGTTGCTCCGACCAGGGCGGCATTGATCTCTTCACTGACAACAGTCGAAATCTCGTCTTTGATTCCGATGAGGGCGTAGTCGGCTGAGGACTTGGCGCCGCCGGGCTGATCTATCAAATAAGTTGCAGCACTGGCCAATGCCATGCGACGGACGGTTTGTGGGTCATAACCGTTGACCAGGATCGAGTTCTCAGGCTTCTGGACCGGCGGCACTTTGCCAGCAGAGGCATCGCACCCGATGAAAAGTGTCAGGAAACAACAGATAAAAATCGCCGCTGGAACTGCATCCAGAGGATTAAGTCTTTTTTTCGACATGAAAACCCCGCATTTTCGTCGGCTTGGTGACAGCGTTGCTCCGGTACGCGAAGAGGTCATCTGTCACCAATCTGGCCCGCCGCAACCTAGCAGATTACGAACCAATCAGCAAAGTAAAACAAGCCGTCCTTGGGTTTTGTATTGATGACAACTTGTGTTTGACCTGATCGAGTTGTAGTTTCAAGTGAAACCAATTCCGATACTCTGGAGGATCAACATGAGAACTTTCTTCGTTGCCATTACCGCATTAGCTGCCGGATTTCTACTGGCTGCGGACGCTCCGCAAGTGATCGCGGAAAAGAAATTGAGAGAACTTCACAAAGAGCGGATCAGCACACTGAAAGAGATCACGGATCTCTATAAGGCCCAGATCGCGAATGGGTTCGTCACTCGAGAAGATATAATGCAGGCGAAGCTGCTGCTGCTTAAAGCAGAATTGGATGCGGCGAACACGGATCATGAACGTTCGATCGTTCATGAAGCGATCGTGGAGATGATGAAGGAATTTGAAGACATGACGGCCCAGGTCGTGATGCACTCACACGTTGACCGGACAGTTTACCTTAAGGCCAAAGCCGAGCGGCTGAGAGCTGAGATTGATTTGGAACGTGTAAAAAACGCCAGTTCGAAGTGAATGAAAACGTACGCAGCATTCGGACCAACACGACCTTCACAAAACCGTGATGAGGTTGCGAAGTCGAACCAACTGGCAACAGAAACACCCGTTCCATCAGAGAGTTTTCAGGTATTCGAGGACCGCTTGCTTTTCTGGTTCGGTCAGACTGTCCGGAAACAGATGGCCAGCGGCGCTCTTTCCTGGAAGTTTGGTGTCAAAAAAACGTCGACGTTGTGCCGGAGTGGTTACGGACTTGGGAACGTTATCAAACGGTTCGATCTCCAGGCCGACTCGATTCTGATCGTAGCCATCTTCGGTTCGCTTCCAGACGACGGGACGTGACTCGCTGTGCATCAGGTGCCAGAGAGTCGGAACACTTCCGTTATGAAGATAAGGAGCACTGGCCCAGATGCCATCCAGTGGTGGTGGAACATAGCCAACCGGATCGACTTCGACATGATCTTCGCCATATCGACTTAACCAGCCTCGCTTCATCCAGGCTCGGTGTTCCGGAGTCAGTGACTTCATTCGTAGCGTGTCGGTACCGATTTCGTCGAGCGGAATCGTGACCTGAGTATACTTACCTTCCGGTCCATAAGTTCCATGGCATCGCGCACAGTTTTGATTAAAAACAAGTTGACCTTTGGTTGCCAATTCCCTGTCGATTTCGAAGGGATATTTGGGAGCCTCAAGTGATTCAATCCAGGCAAGGATTTCGGCGAACTCTGGTTCCCATTTCGTCAGTTGTTCAGGATCGACTTTGGGCAACAAAATGAACTGCATGATCGGACGAGCGGTTTTTGGGGCGAATCCGTCGATATACAGGGAACTTTTCTTACGCACGTTCCAGAACGGTGGGGCATCGACATCATGATGGACTAGCGGAGGCAACCTGCGGTTAAGATCCACTGTCATGTCGGGATTTCGATAGGCTCCCAGTACAATCCCGAAGACCACCGCATTGGTTGTTCCGTCGGTTGTGCTGAGCGGCATTTGAAGTGAGCCGAGATCGAGGTGGGAAAGTGCCTTCCCGAGATTCAGTTTGACGGCTCGGATGTCTTCGCTGAAGGTTTGCAGCGCTGTATGAGAATTCGGAAGACCAGGAATTGTTCGACCTGCCACTTTGCCGCCATGGCAGGCAAGACAGTTCATGGACCAATTTCCTTCACGATCCACGACATATCCGAGCGCGGGCCGACTGCCGTCTGTGTCGTCGGGGTCAGGAATCACGCCGTAATAGGAAAAAGTGAGTCGACGGCGAGTTGCCGCATCGCTCTTTTCGGCCTTTGATCTTTCAGGTTCGGGCCAAACAGTCCACAACGCGTCGAAGACCTCATTGTCGAAGTCGGGCGGAAGGTACTGATGAGTTCTGAGATTGTCGAATCCGCGGGAGGCCATTGTGGCGATTTCAGCACCGACCGCCGTCGATAACGTTTGAGTTAACAGCAGAAAGGTCAAGAGGAAATGTGAGAAAAGTCGCGTTTTCAAGACCTGAGGCGGGTTTGACAGAACACCTGATCCCGCATATATCGCCCAGAGTCTGGTCGACAGCCGTTGCACTTCGGCGGGTTGAACATGATGAATCGTTCGCATGGCCACTTTGATCACTGTCCGTTTTTCTTGAGATTTGCCTGAGCATACACGTATCCGATGTCAAATGTCATCGCTACAGAAGTTTATCACCACCGTCCAATCCGAACTTCTGTGCTGACAATCGTGGAAAACTCTGCGTTAGCATGAAGGTTCACAGCGTGGAGAAAGTAACAACAACGATTTTTTCCGGGCAAAATACGGACCAGAGAACTCAAGCAGTTTGTTGAACCTTTTTAATCGCGGAAAAAATGAGCCAGTCCCAGGACTGGAAAACGGGCATTCCCCAGAGAATGGGGTCAAAAGGACTGGAAACGACTTGTTATCGCCGGCTGAAAAAACCAATCGCGATCAGGTCGCGAAATCACCGAGTCCGAATCCCCTTTTGCCGCCGGACAAGGCACTTAAGCGGGATCTAAGGTTAAGTATTGGTGACGGAACCGCTTATGGCGTGATGATCGGCGTCGGGGAAACGTACCTGCAGGCTTTTGTTTTGGAGATTGGAAAGGGGGAGATTTTTGCGGCCTTGATTGCGACCCTCCCGCAACTGATCGGTAGTCTGCTGCAACTGATTTCCCCAACAGCCGTTCGGACCATAGGATCGCACAAGTGGTGGGTTGTCTCGTGTGCCGGATTTCAAGGGTTGTGCTTTTTACCACTGATTTTAGCGGCCTGGTTCGGCGATATCCCGACACCAGCCATACTGGTTGTCGTCTCTTTGTATTGGGCCACGAGCTTAGGGGCTGGTCCTGCTTGGAATACGTGGCAAGGGACAATTATCCCTCGAGAAATTCGTGCTCGATTCTTCGCCAAGCGTGCACGATTATGTCAATTAGCGACACTTGCCGGATTCCTTGGGGGGGGATTTGCACTGAAGGCGGCCCAGGCTGAAGGGAACGCCGTTTCTCTGTTCGCGATTTTGTTCGGCATCGCAATGGCCTGCCGGGCGGTGTCGACGCTTTGCCTCAGCCTTCAGAGTGAACCGTTTCCAATTCCTCCCAAGATGCGATTTCTTTCGCTTGGCGAGCAATGGCATCGTTTCTCAAGAGGATCATCAGGTCGATTGCTCGTGTTTGCTGTCGGAATGCAAGTTGGAGTGTATATCGCCGGACCGTTTTTTGTTCCTTACATGTTCAAAGTTCTGGGCTTCAAATACCACCACTACGCCCTGTTAATCGGCGCGTCGTTTGTCGCCAAGTTCATTTCGCTGAGATATTGGGGAAAGTTGGCGCACCGAACGGGGGCGCATCGATTACTGTGGATTGGTTCGCTCGGCCTTGTCCCACTAGCCGGCGGCTGGGTCGTAAGCAGCAACTACATCTGGTTGATATCCCTTCAACTGGTGGCCGGCGCTGCTTGGGGGGCGTATGAACTGGCTCTCGTGCTATTATTCTTCGAAACGATTCACGAATCGGAACGAACCAGCCTTTTGACCCTTTACAACGTCGCCAACAGTATTGCACTGGCTGTGGGATCGCTGATTGGTGCGGCGATTGTTAATGGCTTGGGGATCTCGGCCGTTGCCTATTTATGGGTGTTTGCGGCTTCGACTGCGTGTCGCGCATTGGCGCTGTTGCTTCTTCGACGCGTCCGAGAGAATCCTGCCGAATCCGTTCACACAAATCGTTCGGGAAGCACCTTGCCGGCCAATCAAGCAAGTTAAAAAAAGAAACTCCTGCAAGAAGGGGGTTCTTGCAGGAGCTCCATGCGTCTGGGATTGATGAAAAATGCCGGAACGACGAACCCTAATATTAACGCATGGGAAAAAAACTCGACCAACTGTAGGAATAAACGTGCATATGAAGCCGCGAAAAAACAATTCTCAATAAGATTAATGCATTTGCCATGCCGAATTTTTCATTTCGCGATTTCCACGAATTTCAGCCAGAATTCGAATTTGATTGGAGAATGCTTGCCGGACATGAAGCAAAAACCGCAGCATTCTAATCCATATGCTCGATCCTGAAACCTATGGAATGTCGACGATCAACAGAGTCTTCAATGACTTCAAAGTTTTGGACGTCATACTCGCTGGTTCTGAGTGCGGCTTGCTTCATTGATGCGATACAGTCTCCAAAGTGCCATGAAGTACAGCACAAGAGTGCTGATGACACCGTGCAACACGATGTAAACTCGTGTTGAAAGAGTTGGCTCAACCAAGCCGATCCATTCCATGGCGGCATACCATCGAAGCAGACTGATACCAAAGACAATCGGTATCGCGATCAACCAGATGTAGTGGTAAAGAAGGGGCCATTCCGAGGTTCGAACGGGGAATAGCCATTGTCGCATCGAAAGATGCGAACCACCCGTTGCCGCCTTAAGAAACTCGACCCAATTATTGGGAGAAGCAGCCGAGATCGTATCGACGATGATCTGACGATGTCGCAAAAAGCCGATCCACATCCCGCAGAACAAAGTAATATACAACGACTGAGTGAAAAGTGCGTGGAGATAAACAAAGGGTAACGGGTGCTGTGAATCCAGTAGAATCCGGACGTAGGGATTTCCTTCCAGTTCGAGATCAGGGCTGTGAGCAACAGTCACGGCCATATCAAGAATGGCTCCCCCGACAATAAATAATCCGCCACAAAACGTAATGCCCCAAGGCAATCGAGTCTTTCCCTGATTCACGAGTCGGTCGAGCAGGACCAGGGCGATCAGGCCCAGTGCGGGAAGCGAATAAGCGGTATAAATGTGAAGTCGCCACGAATCACCAGGCAACCACTCGGCCATCTTTCGAGAAACTGGATAGCCGATAAACCCTTCGAATTCTCGCCGGATTTCGGATTCAAGACTTTCCTGTTGAGCCAGCGAGTGCAGTCCAAGATCGCAACCGATCCACAGTAACACAATGCTCGACGCGATCATAAATCGCCGCAGTGTGACATTCTCGTTCCAGTAAACCACAGATTCGTCAGCTTGAGTCACAATGCTTCTCCCTGATCCGTTTGGGTCATCAGTCAGGAACTCGACCAGTCTTCGTTCGGTGTTCGTCGTCGACGGCATCAGCGTGCCGATCTGGAGCATAGTTCATTCGAACCGTTTCCTGGGTCAATTTCAGCTCCAGAATGGCCTGCTGCGGGTCCGGGTTCAATAGGAAATACGGAAGGACATCAACATTTCGCCTTTCCATCAATGTCTTTCCGGTACGCTTGTCGAGAACTCGCAACATTCCTTCGCTGGCATTATTCCTATCTTTGGGCATCAGTTTCCAGATCTGAACCAGCACTGGTGCCGCCCTTGATTGATCGAGCCCAAGCGGTTCATTCTGAAGATCTCTCTTCCAAAGAATTTCGGGGTGATGGCGATTCACTGCATAAAGTGGGCCATTCAGAAACTTGAGTCGATAAGCCCCATTTGGCTGCGGTGCCTTAAGTGCTTCTAAACGAACGGGGGCGTTATTGGCCGGCAACAGTTTTGAATCTGATGGCGTTAAAGCCGTTTTGTTCGCCCGAGCGGTTCCAATCTCGGTTGTCAGAGCAAGATACCATCGTTCTGGATCATGCCAGGCGACAATCCCTTTCATGGACTCGGCATCGACAGCCAGCGGCGCACAAATCGGAATTCCTGTTCGAGCCGCCAGCAAGTTCAGTTCGCCATTGGGTGTGACAACGGCCAGCGTTTCCGGGTCGAGAACGGCAATCAAAGAATCTGCGTGGTCAACACGAGACCAAATCAATTGGCCGTTTCGCAGATCGTGCAACTCCAGGCGGATGGCATCCTTCCGAGTCGCCGTCCAAACCAGCGAACCCCGATGATGAATCAGTTCGTCGGGAGCAGTAAATGAAACCCCATCTTCCAGCTTGCGGCCATCAATGGCACTGAGGATCTCCAGTTTGTCCCGATCGATCCAGACGAAGACATAATGATCATCACCGAGTATCGTCGCAGTGAAGGGAACATCACGCCTCTGCCACAACTCGCGCCCGGTCTCGGTTTCGACCGCGACAAGCGTGGTTCCCTTTTGATAGCAAAGATAAGCCGGTCGAACGGGCCCGACTTTACCCAAAGGGCGCCCCGCAAGATCGACGACGGTGCGTTGTTGGTCGTAGACCCATGGCCGATCCCCCTTGAGTCTTGTTTCACCGAAAGGCAGTTGCAAATCGATCGGATTGTCCCAGAGAAACTTCGAATTCGGTTCTCCCTGATCGTCGAGCGGCTTTACGGCGAAGAGATCACTTCCCACCAACAACACAACGATTCGTCCAACCCCCCACGCTTCACGCAGCATGCCGCCCGAAGGGCCCCGATATTGAGAGGCCGTTTTGGGTAGATCGAGCTTTCGTTCGTGATCTTCATCCTGCCCGCTTTGAAAAAATGATTCCCCGCGAAACAAAATTTCGTTGCCAGTTCGATCGACAGCGACATCAATTCGTTCGGCCAGGCTTCCCGGCTCGGCATGCGTTGGAACAAGCGGGCAGTAAACGCCAAAATTTCGCTCAGTCTTGGAATTGATTTCTGGCTGGCTTTCAGGCCAAGTGTCGCTTGAGGCATTTGAGTTACCATGAAGCATCACCGATTCTTTCGCAATTCGCTCGGATTCGGTTTGACCGTCTGGAAACTTCGCCGTGGGAAGCTCGAGAAGGATTCGCTGTTTGACGGCAAAAGCATCCTGGTTGAGACCGACTTGATCAAAACGCCGAGCCAACCGGTCCAAGGCTTGTAACGCGACGCTTGTGTCATTGGCTCCCGATGCATCGAGTAGACGAAGCTCAACTTCGACGAACGAGGATTTTCGAAAAGCCTTTTCTTCGTCAGAGACAATCAGCCGCCGACTCCAATCGAGTCCACGCCACCGATTGGCCAGTTGCTGAACCGCAAAACGGTCGCGGCTTTTGCGAGCGAGTTTCAACCTGGAGAGGAATAGCTCATCAAGACCTTCGTGCTCATTCGGCGTTGAACGGCGGTACGCCTCGTTGATCAGTCCCAGTAACACGCGATCTTTTCGGACAGCCGTCGACGCGGTTTTAATCATGGAGCCGTAGGGATCAAGATCCGCCGACAAACCCTCGAGACAGGCTTCAACGGTCGCGACAAAATCGCCGACCGATAGTGCCGACGCGCCGATTGCCGCAGCGGCCACAAACTTATAGTCAGCGTTGTCCGCCAGCTGAGTCAGCTGCTGTGCAAGATCCCTGCGATCACTGCCCGATCGATCAGCCCCAGTATTTGAAAGCGCCGCGATTAAAGCCTGACGACGCAAATCGCGAGCTGGTGATGACGTCAGCCCTTCAAGGCGTTTGCGAGCCGACTCAACCTCACCCGCTTGAAGATCAAGCAACGCGGCTCGCACTCGAAAAGACTCGTTGTTGGGGTCCCGCTCGAGCTCTATGTCAACATTTCGACGCACCTCGTCCAGCCTCGGCAGCAACATCACCGCCTGTCGACTCGCGGCAACCCAGCCTCGCTCCGTTTCCGTTAATACTCCCAGCGGAGGCTCGCTTGATGACGATTCCGTTAATAACCTTCCATCATTAGCTGCAAGGACGATCGTTCCTCCAAATCGATCTGGAACAAACAGAACCGAACCGACAATTGCGGCGGGTCCGCTGACTTCACTGGTGACAGTGCGCCATCGCAATTGTCCCGTGGAAAGATCGTGAGCACGAACAGCGTCACCTTCGACGATGATGACCACGTCTTCCGCAAATCCCGCGACAAATAGACCTCCGCTACGAGGAACTTTCCATCGCGGATTCCCATCAGGCAATTGAATTGCATGCAACTGCTCTGACTCGGGTGAAGCAAAGATGAAAATGGAATCGCTCGTCAGACCAACGGCTTGGTCGTTTTGTTTAAGACGTGAGTCTCTGGCAGGCAAATCAGCAACCCCTGCGAATGGTTGACGCCATGAATCCCACCAGGGTTCGTGGCTGAGCGCTGTTCCGGTTTGGCCCGGAAGCCTGACAAGATCGGATGCAGAGACCGTCATTGCCGAATAACGGTATCCCCAGACCAGAGATCGCAATAGTGGATCAATCGCCGCGATGACCCCGGCACTCGTCGAGCACAACAAGAGACCATCGGACCAGACAATCGGGCAGGCGATACGCGAGCGTTGAAGGTCCTCTTCGATGGGAAGTGGAACCATCCCGATCGGCATCATCCAGACAACGGCGCCGTCTTCAGGCTGAAGAACCACCAGTTGCAATTCGGTCTCACGCTGTGCGACGAGGTATAACTGACCATCCAGGACGAACGGACATCCGAGAAAAAAACAGCCGGAAAAGAATCCCGCCGTCTCAGCGGGTGCCTCTCCGAGTTCCCATTTCAGCTGGCCCGTCTCAACGCTGTAGCAGCAAAGCTTGTTGAATCTTGGACCGGTTCGAAGACGGGCGCGCGGGAATTCACGGTCGATCCGGAACTCACCCGATCGATCTGGCTCCTGGATCGCAAACAAGCGAGCCCCATCAGTCGACATTTGGCTGAAGATCGAATCGGCCTGCGATCGCCGCTGCGCCCAGTCCGTAACAACTGCTTGAAACGCATTATTCTCGGAACCCCGCTTTCCAGCTTGTTGGAATTCAGCGTTTGCGATCGTCCATTGAGATTGACCCGTGATCAGGTCGAATGATTTGATCTCGTCTAATGTCCGAACAATGACATGTTGACCAACGAACATCGGCCGAACCATCGGCGTGGGTCGAATTCCCTGGTCTCTCTGTTTTTGTTCGAGCAAATCCAGATTGGCTCGATAAGGGACGGTCAATTCCTGTTTCCACGTTGGCAGCAGAACAGGTCGGTTTCGTCTCCATTCGTCGACGGACAACGATCGATTTGTTTGCTCGTCATCTGCTCCCGCTTTGCCAATGGGATGTTCGGCGAGCCATTGGCTCAAGCTCTGCGAGCGACCAGCAATGACAACCTGCCGATTCGCATCCATGCCGGAAAGCTGACGTCTCACGGCAGCGGATTCATGCGAGAACTGCTCGCCATGATGGGATTCCAGACTTGCCGTGATCGCCATCGCACGCTGTCGTTCGTTCGCTTTCGGGTGCATTAACACCTTCGAAAAGGCCGCTGATGCCTGAAGAGGTCTGTCATGATCGCGTTCGTAGCAACCGACCCACCACCAGGCCTCAGCCCCCAACGTCGTATCGGCAAACTGGGAAAGGAAGTTCCCGACTTCCGCAATTCCCGCCGACCGCGCCTGTTCCCAGGCGATTTTCGCAGAAATCCGACGTTGCTCTTCAAATCTCTGACGAATTTCCACAGGCATCTGCTTCAGCAGTCTCCAGACTTCCTCGTGGGCAGAAACTTCCTTAGTGCTGCTGATTGGAACAGACGAATTCGGGTCGGCCAGGACCTGATTGATCAGCGGAAGTGTGCCGAGAAAATCTTTACGCTCGACGGATTGCCGGATGAGTTCCAGGCACTGGATGACAGATTGGTCCTGCACGAGTTTGAGCGAACTTACCCGCCCGGGCTTTTCTGCACCGGCCATGGGGTCAATCGGAGCAGGTCGATTCGCGTTGACAACCCCCTTCTGGGGAGAATCAGCGCAAACGAAGTCACAAAACCCGATGACGATCGCTGTCACCGCGAACTGTTGAAATATCGTCAATCGATATGAGTCGCCGTTCACAACTCGCTCCTGAATAGCACTTTATGATTCTCCCGGCATCTCTGAACTTCCGCAACTGCCTCGGGGATAATTTTTTGCCCGTGATTCGGATCGCCGCAACCACTGGCGGACAAACATTCCGAAATCATTTGAATTCCAGTCTGGACGAATAACGGGCTTTGATCTGTAATACGCGCAATCCGTTCTGAAGTGTTATTCACACAATTTTTGCGTTGTTATTGGCAGGGATGCGGAATCCGTGAAGACATGGAGTCGACTGGGATTACTTGTTTTTCCATACCGCCGAAAGCTGATTCTTTCAGCCTCTTTCGGCGTGATCGCAGCATTGCTCTGGAGCTTTGAGCTACTGCTAACGTTCCCGATCACAATCATGTTCGGTGAACATCATACGCTCGCAGACTACTCCCATCATGAAATTGTGAAAACGACTGAAGCAATTGATACTCGAAATGCCCGACTCGCTCAGTTAAATCAACAACTTCTTCTGATTCCAGAAAATGGCGAGCGCCGTCGAGCTTCTGAGCGTGTTGAGGTCATTGAGGATCAACATCGACTCCGAATGGAAGTCGATGTTTATACATCAAAACTCTGGATGTTAAGCTGGATTGAATCCAAGATCATTCGCAATCTGCCAACTGACCAGTTTCAGATGTTTGCTCTCCTGTTCGCCTTCATTTTGCTGGTGACATTCGCCAAAGGATTGTCCGGATACTGCCAGGATGTATTGGCAGGAAGTGTCGCTGAATCGGTTGTCATCGACCTCAGGCAACGGTTGTTCCGGAGCGCGTTGCGTCTTGATCCTCAAACGTTATCGCTTGACGGAACCTCGGTCTGGCTCACCGATTTTACGTATTCTCTGCAAAACCTGGCGAATTCAATGACGGAACTCGGTGGTCGAGTCGTGCGTGAACCTTTAAAGGCGATCGCGTGTCTTGCTGCTTTGCTCTACTTCAATTGGAAACTGACGCTGGTGTTTCTGCTGTTCATGCCTGTGCTCGGCGGACTGTTTCATTGGTTGGGACTGCGGCTCAAGCGAGCGGCTAATCGAACGGTGGACAGCATGAGTCGCATCTACAAAAGGCTGGAAGAAACATTTCACAATGTGAAAGCGGTGATTGCCTTTGATCGAGCAGACCGGCATCGACGCGAATTTCATCGAGAAAACAAAAACTTCTATCTGCAAGCCATGAAGCTGGTACAGATTGATGCCATGAGCGGACCTGCGGCAGAATTGCTGGGGATGTTCGCCGCGAGTGCCGTCCTTTTACCCGCCGCGTTCCTTGTGCTGCGCAGTCAAACCACGATTTGGGGCATTCCACTGGCCCCTTCGCCGCCAACGTTTCCCGAACTGGCGCTGTTTTATGTACTGCTGGCGGGTGTGCTTGAACCCGTTCGAAAATTCTCGAAATTCTACAACACCATTCGTCAATCCACGGCGATTGCCGAAAGATTGTTTGCCCGAATGGATACCGTCTCATTGATCACGCCACCGACGGCATCGCAGTTTATGCCCGCACTAAGCCAGTCAATCGAATTTCGCGATGTCACGTTTCAATATGCAAAGCAGGCCAACGATGTCACGGAACGAGCATTTGTATTGAACGGTCTCGATCTGACAATCAATGCGGGGGAGGCCGTCGCGGTGGTGGGCCCGAACGGTTCAGGCAAATCGACATTGGTCAATTTGTTGCCGCGATTCTATGACCCTGATTGCGGAGATGTCTTTTTCGATGGAATCAATCTGAAAGACGCGTCCTTGCGCGATATTCGGGAACAAATTGCACTTGTCCCTCAAGAGACACTTCTTTTCGATGATACTATTATCGAAAACATTCGGTACGGTCGCCCCGGTGCATCTGACGACGAGGTCCAAGACGCCGCAAAAAGGGCACACGTTCTCGCGTTTTCGGACGCCATGCCGTTGAAATTACTCACACCTGTCGGAGAGCACGGGAAACAATTATCAGGCGGACAACGACAGCGCATTGCACTCGCCCGTGCCATATTACGAAACCCTCGCCTTTTGATCCTCGATGAACCAACATCCGCCGTCGATGCCCAGAGCGAGCAATTGATTCATGCGTCGTTGCGTGACTATGTCAAAGGCCGAACAACGATCCTGATTACTCACTGTCTGACTCCAACACTGCTCGAATTCTTAAATCGGATTGTTGTCGTTGACCGCGGGCGAGTTGTTGCAACCGGGTGCCATCCAGAACTACTGGCCATGTGTCCGGTTTACCAGCGGTTATGGGATGCTCAAACCCAACGAACTGCCGCTTGATCGAATATTTTGACGGCTTTAGCTCAAGTCGGAATATAGAGGCTGTCATCAAAATACTGATCTAAGACAGCGGGTTTGGCCGAAACTGACCAGTGACGAACTGACTTCTGCTGAAATTTTCTGACGAGATTCATTGGATCTGATTGTGTTGGCGAAATGGGTGAACTTGCGAACAGTCATTGTGTTCGGCGTAATCGCAATCTGGGCGATGACGCAGATCCCCGGTTTCGGTACGTCCGAAGTACATAACGCGAATACTCCGTCCAACTTCGTTTTGGTGGATCCCCGTCCTTCAGCCGATGATTGGCCCTGGTGGCAGGGAATCGATCATCGGAATGTTGCCAACACCAGAACTTTCCCGACTGAATGGTCATCGAGCGACCATGAGGGTTGGCATGTTCCGCTTCCTGGTCACGGGAATGCGTCCCCGTGCCTCTGGGGAAATCAGCTGTTTTTGCCGGTCTTCGACGCAAATCACCAGCGATTGACGTTACTCTCGCTGCAACGAGATTCGGGCAGAACGGCATGGCGAACCGTCGTACACCAAGGGCATCCTTCGAAGTCTCCTGGTAAAGCGTCACCCGCTTTGTCATCTCCTGCCTGCGACGGACAAAATGTTTTTACGGTTTCCTGTGACCAGGGAAAGCTTTGGGTCACAGCCGTCGAAATGACAGGCCGAATTGCCTGGCAGCGAGAAGTCGGACCATATCAATCCAACGAAGGCTATCAGTCTTCGCCGGTACTTTTTAAGTCGTTAGTCATCGTCAGCGCCGATCAACCACGCGGCAGTTTCATCGCCGCCGTGCATCGCCAGACGGGCGAGATCATCTGGCGAGTCAAACGGCCTAACGGCCCCAGCTCTGGCACGCCGATCGTCGCCACGATTTCCGATCGGCCACAACTGGTGATCGGAGGAGCAGGGAACGTTACCAGTTATGACCCGGCAACCGGAAATGTCATCTGGAAGTGTGCGACGTCTGCCGAGAAAGTCGCCAATACGATTGCCTTCGATCAGGATCGCGTGTTCGTCTCATTCATGCGTCCGAATCCGGAAGTTGTCTGTATCGCCGCGAACGGGAACGGTGACGTGACAAAATCGCATATTTCCTGGCGGTTACCGAAAATCGGTAGCCATCGCCCCAGCCCTGTTTTTTATGACGGCTTTTTATTCGTTCTCGCCGACGATGGCCGCCTTTCCTGCATTCGACCTGAGACGGGAAAGATTGAATGGACCAGGCAACTGAAAGGAACTTTTGCGGCCTCGCCGGTGATTGCAGGTCCGTTTCTTTTCTGTGCCAACGAAGCAGGATCAACATACTTTGTGCGAACTGGAGCGACGAGTGCCCCCGCGATGATGAATGCGCTTCCCGATGGGATTGTTGCCACGCCAATCATTGCTGGAGACTCGATTTTCTTTCGTACGACCGGCCAGCTTCACAGAGTTATTGCTCCGGAGCCTCAGCCGGTTGTTGAACGTCCAAACGATATCAGGCGACGGTACTGAGGCCGCTCTCTCGGCATATTCCTCTGGCCCTTGGGAAGTTTTCGGAACAGAACCTATCGGACTGAGAAGGCCGATTGGGCTTATGGCATTTAGACCACCGGCCGCAAACTGCGACCAGACCCAGTTACCGTTCCCGTCATCGTACCTTGCCCGATACCTTTTGATTATCAAAGATCAGGCAGACGGGCGTTTCAGGTTGGCAAGCAGGTCGCTTGATCATTCCCAATGCCACAACTGACTGTGATGAGTGCGACGGATCGCGATTGATTTCAATTGCAGCCGAAGTCATCACACCGACTTCGGTTGTTCCCGTCTGATCGTAAACAAGGGTTCCCGGATTTGGCACGACCGATGAGTCGAACCAAAGACGGCGCAATTCGCGATTGGTGTGCCCTAGCGCGTCCAGTCGAGCTATCGTTTCCTGACCCAGATAGCAACCTTTATTGAACGAGACACACTGTTTTGTCCGAGCGACTTCCTGTGCCAGATGATCGTCTGTGATATCAACACCGTACAGGGGATACCCCGCTTCTATTCTCAAGAATTCGAACAGCTCGCGCGTCCCCTCGGCGACACCCAGGCCGCAGAGACTCAGCTTGACCCCTTCGATCTGCTCGCGAGGGACAGACAGCAGAAATCCTGGCAAACCGAGTAAATCGACACGACGGATGTGGATGGACAAGTTCTCTGTTTCGCGTTGAATCGTGTTACCAACCCTGGTTCCCTCGTCCAGTTGCAGCAATTGAGACGCCAATGGTCCCGTAACGAACAGTTCACCTCGATCATTCGTTCGTGGAATGAATTGCACATCGTCAATCAGTACAAACTTTCCGAGATGACTGATGATCGCCTCTTGCTGACCGGGAGTACCGTCCAGCCAGTGCGACGTCTCGCCGCTGAATACAAACACGTGGGCGGCAACTTTACCTTTCAGGTTCGTCACAAAGGTTTCACAACCTTGCCCCGGCTTTAAACCTTTGATGTCGTTTGAAGTAAAGCTATGCAGAAATCGAACTCGATCTGCCCCCGTGACTTCGACCTGTGTTCGATCACTCAGATCGAACACAGCCACACTTGTCCGAGCCGCATTCAGGGCTTCGGAAACAGTTTTTGATGAGAGGTGAGAAACAGCGGGCATCGTTGACGGCCTTCAACTTTCGAGATTCGGGACTGGGCTTCGCTTTCCCGCGATGACAAGCCACGGTTCCACTAATCCTAACAGACGAGCACTCAACAGAAAGGCAATCGCCCCGGCGGCTAACGGAACACCCAATCGAATCGCACGCCCAAAGAGGAGACCGGGGGAATCGAGTAGATTGAGCAAGATCTGGCAGGTGACTGACATGACCGCCGTCGCCAGAATCGTTTTCAACGTGGTCAATCCGATCTCGCCCCAATGCAATCGCCCGACATAACGTTGTAACACCAGGGCCGTTGCGGCACATTGTCCTGCTGCAACAAGTGCCGTCGCCAACGCGAGGCCACGGCCTCCCAGCGGCCAGATCAGCGTCAGATTCAAAACCAGGTTGGCCAACATGGCCGACAGGCCGATGTACATTGGTGTCAGCCTGTCACCAATGGCGTAAAATCCCCGCTGCAGGATTAGCAGGCCGCAATAGGCCCAGACACCGGACCCGTAAGCGGCAATCATATCACCCGTCTGACGAGCGTCCTCGGCGTTGAATTTCCCGTACTCAAAAAAAAGTGTTGCCAGAGGATGGCCGATTAAAATCAACCCGACACTCGCCGGAAGACCAATCGCAATCACGAGCCGAACCCCTAAAGAGATATCGGCTCGCAGCTTATCAGTCTCACCCTGCTGAGCATGAGACGTCAACAGAGGGAATAAGACGGTTCCCAGTGCCACTCCGAACACACCGAGTGGAAACTGATACAAGCGTTGCCCGAGATAAAGGGCTGTGGCGGTTCCTGCCAGAAGCGGATATTTCGGAGACCCTGGCAGAGGCATTAACAAGCTGTGATCGGCCGGCTGAGTGAAACCCCAGGCGACAAAACTATCAAGCACGGCATTAAGCTGCGTGATCGACAACCCGACAATCACTGGCAACATGTCGGTGGCAATCTTCCAGACGCGACCCATCGCCAGCCGACAGTCCGAGCGAAAACCAAACCCGTTTGAGTAAAGAACGAGCAAGGGAAAAAGTAACTGCAATCCCCCGCCGATCAGCACACAGACTCCGACCACATAAGCCTGACTCACCTCATCCTGCCAGAATGGAGCAAGCACCCACAAACCGAGCAACCAGACCAGGTTCAGGATCGATGGGACCAGAGCGGGCCAGACAAACTTTCCTAACGCGTTAAGCACCGCTCCTAATTGTGCGGCGAGGCAGATCAGCACGACATATGGCATCAGCAGGGCGGACAGATTTCGAAGCAGCGTCGCTTCCGGACTGAGTTGCGTCGCCCAACCCAATGACCAGACAACCCCCTCAAACAAAACAATCATCGATAACAAAAACGCGGCCAGCGACAAAAAGACCGCCCACGTCACCCGCGCAGCGGATTCACTTCCCCGTTCTCGCAGATCCGAGACAAACACCGGCAGAAACGCTGTCGTTAACGCCCCTTCGCCGAGCAGAACACGTGCGAGATTCGGAAGCCGAAAAGCGACGGTGAACGCGTCCATGACAGGACCCGCTCCGAAAAGCACACCCATCGCCTGATCACGCATCAGTCCCAGGATGCGACTACCGATCGTGCAAAGACTGACGATCCGCAGGTTCTTTGAGACGTTTTGTAATGACTCGTTCAAGGAGAAATCCGTTTCTTACTGCCAACAACTGATCCGATGTCGGAAGCAAGTTAGGCGATTGACGGTGTCAATTCCACTGATCCGAGGCGAATGAATCTCGGTCACGTCGCACTGTCAATCGGTCGACGTCAACCAAACTCGGAATGAACCGTCTCTGTGACCAGTCAACACCGTTTTGCTGTCGGGTGACGCGCTAAGACTTTGAATTTCTCTTGTACGAATTGTCGTGACTCGCGTCTGTGAACTGACATCCCAAATCTCGAAAGCAGCCTCGTAACACACGATCAGCGACCGAGCATCGTGGGTAAACAAAAGCGACTTGATGGGGGACAAACCGATAATCGTGAAATCGCCGGCTGGGTCTCGCCGATGACAGACGCGAATCTCATTCTCGCGATTAACCACACACGCCAAAAATAAACAGCCGGATGAGACGGCCAGTTGTGCAACCTTCGGCTGGTTTCTCATCACGGTTTCGCGTGGTTGATTGAAATCCCATACGTGAATTCTCGCCTCCTCGTCCCTCCATGCCAGCCATGTTCCGTCAGGGGCCTGCCAGACCTGGCGGCATGTAATATCCACCAGCGTCGTTACTAATGTTGACATGTCGTGTGCAACCAGCCCGTCGTGGGCGCGAGTAAAAAGCATGTCACCTTTGAAGGAAAACCCGACAAGAGACTGGAACTTATACTTTAAGCAAGCGATCTCGGTCCCTTGTGGGACATTCCACACGCGGATTTCATCGCTGTCAGCCGACGCCAGATATGTCCCGTCACGAGATATCGCCAGGTTCCTGACGATCCAATGATGCCCTTGTAGAATCTGCTTCACTTCGGAAGTCTCGACGTCTGCCACCTTGAGAACTCTCGCGTCGTTATAAGCGATCAGACCAGTCTGCGACGGATGCACAACCGTCAGGGCAACACCTTGTTGTCGAGTATCGAACCGGTGAGCCCCGACCCATGTTTTCGTGTCCCAGCTTTTCAGTTCGGCGTCGTAACTTGCCGAAAAGACGTATTTCCCATCCGACGTAAACAGCAACTGTTCAATCCACTTCTCGTGCGCTTTCACCTGACAAACGGGACGATCAAGCAAATCTTCATCCACAGACCAAAAAAAAACTGAGAACGCACGTTCGATAATACCTTCGCCACTCAAACGCGTTCGATTGAGCATTCCTGGTGGCATCAGCGATGCGATGGCAATTCCCAATTGAGCGTCGTACGTTTTCAGCGAGAAACCCGCACGTTTAATCTCCCAGGGAATCATAAATCGCTGCTGTGATGACGACCTTAAATGGATCGGTGATCCGTCTTTCGTGTTAACCGTCACCTCAAGCGTGGGGTAATCGTCAGTCCAACAACCGCAGAATGAATCTGTCACGCACTTTGCAAAGTAATCAAAATTGCTGAAATTAAGCCGAAAGCGTTTTTTGCCCTCGTCGCTGTATTCAGCGAACAATTCTGACATCAGTCGGTCAATGTTTTTCTCCAGCCAATCGGGCGTGAAACCCATATTGATCACATCTGGCAACTCAATCGGAGGCTGCGACAAAGCGGACAGTAACGCTTCGACGCGGCTTGTTTCGATCTCTGTGGGAACCGCACCGAACGCAATGAAAGATTCGCCCTTCCTGACAATCTCCATTGCGGATGAAACGTGAGGTGGATGAGCAAAGCCAATCCACTCTGAACTGATTCTGATGCTCACGATCTCATCAGTTGTCACAAGTCCGATCATTGCATGATACCTCGAACAGCCACTTCAGACGATTCCGTTTTAACGAAGTAAAAGTGCCGTATGGGCAAGAATTACATATTCCAGACACGCGCTATTCAAAACGTACCTGAAAAGGTAACTCGATTGCTATTCTGAAGAATTGTCGTAGCATCAATAAAAAAGGAGAGGCTCGCGAGAACCTACCTTTGAAGGGATTAGCGGAAGACTGAATAGAAAGCAACTCAGCAAACGCCGGGAGGCTGGATCGTAAGTAAGCC
>CAIULL010000198.1 GCA_903899985.1 uncultured Schlesneria sp. | reverse complement strand
GAAATCTATCGCTGGATGTCGGAAGAGTTGCGTGTAGCTTTGTTCACTCAGGAATTGGGAACAGCCGTGTCTGTTTCAGAAAAAAAACTTGACAAGCAATGGGAAAAAGTGCGGGCCTGAAGATGACAACAAATTCCTCCTTTGTTGTTCGTTCGATCGTTGTACGTTAATTTAAAAATATGGAATCGAGCATTTCTGAAACCGAGACAGCATTGGTCTCCGCACTGCGTGCGGGTGAACCGGCTGCGTACGAGCGCCTTGTTCGAGATTACGGGGGCCGCATCTTGGCAGTTTGTGAGCGACTGTTGTTCAATCGTGAAGATGCTCGCGACGCAGTACAAGAGACATTCTTGTCGGCGTTCAGGTCACTCGAATCTTTCGACGGCCGGTCTCAGTTTGCGACGTGGCTGCATCGGATCGCCGTAAACGCTTCTTTAATGAAACTCCGAACGAAACGGCGGCATCCGGAACATTCGATTGACGATTTGTTACCAACATTCCAGGCAGATGGCCACCGGAGAGATCCTGGTTCTCGCTGGACGAATTCCGCAGGTGAGATCTCCGAACAGCGCGAAACGCAGCAATTAATTCGCGAAAAAATCGAAGCTTTACCCGAATCATACCGTAACGTTTTGATTCTGCGCGACATCGAAGAGCTTGACACGGAAACGGTTGCAGAAATGCTGGAGCTGAGCCCCGGTGCGGTCAAGGTCCGTCTCCATCGCGCACGTCAAGCACTGAGAACGCTGCTCGAACCGATTTTTGGGGGTGCCTCGAAATGACCTGCCACGACGCTCTCGATTTCCTGGATGATTATCTGGACGGAAAGTTGCCTTGGGGTCAGCGAATCGCTTTTGGTCTGCACTTAGGACTTTGCCGACCTTGTCGCGATTATCTGGACGGATATCGGAAAACGATCGAAGCAAGCCGGAAGGCGATGTCTGAGCAAGCAGTCACCAACTGCGAGCAAATACCCGATGAAATCGTTCAGGCAATTCTTGCAGCTCGCAGTCAAGTGCCTCGCTCCGACCGACGGGATTGAGCGCCGGAATCGTCGAGCTGGTTTAGCAGTTCCGACTGACGCTCAACAATGGATTCCGATTCAGTAATACGGTATCAATTGGGTTTTACCGTTCCCCGGTTTTCCCAGAGCGGTACCATTACGGACGTCGATCGGATTCTTGCCAAAAAAGGAAACGCGATGAAACGCTTCGATGGTTTTTCGTTGGCTGCGTGTTTCTGCCTGATCTTCAGCGCGACGACGTCGTTCCATTCATCTGCTGCCGACGCAGTGACGCTGGAAAACGTGACTGATCCCGGCGAAAACCGGCGCGATGAGCCGATTTCCCAAACGTATTCGTGGAACAAGGCGGTAACGTTTCTCGATTCTGCGGCACTAAGCTGGCAGAAGCAAAAGAAGTGTTTTACGTGCCATACAAACTACGCTCATCTTTACGCCGTTCCTTCAACGGTGACGACAGAGTCCGCAGCAGTGGAAGTCCGAAGGTTTGCGGAGGAATTGATCACGCAGCGATGGGAAGAGAAGGGGCCTCGCTGGGATGCTGAGGTGGTGGCGACAGGTGCCGCGCTGGCCTTTAACGACGCTGCAACGACCGGGCATCTGCATCCTCTGACCCGCAAGGCGCTCGATCGCATGATTACACTTCAGCGTGAGGATGGCGGCTTTACATGGATCAAGTGTGATTGGCCTCCGATGGAATCTGACGATCACTACGGCGCAACGCTCGCGGTAATTGCCATCGGCGTTGCTCCGGACGGGTACGCCAGGACCGAGTTGGCAGAGCGGGGAATGTCCAGGCTGCGGGAATACTTTAAAAAGAATCCAGGTCCGACATTGCACCATCGTGCGATGATCCTCTGGGGTGATTCTTACATTGGAGGATTGTTAACTGCGGAGGAGAAGCAACAGATTCTTTCTCAGCTCAAGGGTCTTCAAAAGGCGGACGGTGGTTGGGGACTTGCGACACTCGGGGATTGGAAACGCGCCGATGGCCAGCCCCAAGACACGGAGAGCAGCGATGGCTACGGAACGGGTTTCGTGCTGTATGCCTTGCGTCGTGGAGGTGTCCCTGTAACGGATCCCGTGATTCAAAACGGGGTTACCTGGCTGAAATCACATCAGCGCGAGAGCGGCCGCTGGTTTACCAGGTCGCTTCATAAAGACAGTATGCACTATATCACTCATGCCGGGACCGCCTTTGCGGTGATGGCCCTGCGTGAATGTGAGCAGAGATAACGGCTTTCAGCTTGAGGAATTCGAATTGACGCATTTGATGCTACTCACAAGCTTGATCTTGATGGAGGCTGATCCCCTGCCGGCGGGAAAGTCGCTTGTGGAAGTTCGTTTCGGTGATGTTCCGCTGAAGCTGTTCACCTATAAGCCGAAAGATTTTTCCGATGGGCCGTTGATCATGGTGTTTCACGGCGTCTTAAGAAACGCGGAAGAGTATCGAGATGATTCCATCGCGATGGGTGATCGATTTCGAGCAATGATCGTCGCGCCATTATTCGACGAATCCACGTTTCCCAAACCGAGATATCAATTCGGTGGGATCCTCCAGAAAGGCAAGGCGACTCCGAGTAACGAATGGACCGGCGAGTACGTCAATCGGATCGCAAAAGAGATTCGTCGTCGGGAGGGGCGAGCGGAGATGCCGTTATATCTGATCGGCCATTCCGGGGGCGGGCAGTTTGTGATTCGAACGTCAGCGTTCGTGGGGACAGATGCCAAGCGAATCGTTGCAGCGAATCCCGGGACTCATTTATTTCCAATCCGAACGGCAGATTTTCCATTTGGGTTCGGCGGACTTCCAGACGAGCTACAAACAGATGCGAGGTTAAAGAGTTATCTCGCTCAGCCGCTAACGATTTACCTCGGGTCGCAAGATATCGAGCGGGACGAGTACCTTGACGTCACAGCGCCAGCTGACTTGCAGGGCAAGACCCGTTTTGAGCGCGGACAAAACGCCTATTCCACGGGCAAAAGAATTGCGGATGAACGACGATGGCCTTTCGGATGGAAACTGGTGATTGCCCCGGATATCGAACATGATCACACGAAAATGTTCAATCACTCCCGATGTGCGGAAGCATTAGAACTCGCGGAACCAGGATTGCCTGTTCGCGTCCCCAGATAAACTCGATCTTTTTTGTTAAAGACCTTGAATGTTGACCCCGAACCAAACCCCATTCGAATCGAATCGTACGTCAGCCGAACCAAAGCCGACTCGCGTTAAACCGGGTGAGTCGATTGATTCGGGAAAGGGGCGGATCTTTCCCTGTGATCGCTGTGGTGCAGATCTGGTATTTTCTGTCGGTCAACAGAGTTTGCAGTGTCCTTACTGCTCTGCGGTTAAGCAGATTGAACCGCCGAAAGACGTTCCAATCGTGGAACGCGACTATCTGAAAATGATCGAGCGGTTGGAACGGTTGCGGGAAAAAGCAGCTCAGGACGATGAATCCTCGTCGACCCAGCACGCGATACGGTGCTCGGCATGCGGAGCAGACGTGATTTTTCAGGGAACGCTGACAAGCAGCCAGTGCCCGTATTGCGCTTCGCCACTTCAACGCGACAATATTCACGATTCGGTGACTCGAATTCCGGTCGATGGTGTTTTGCCGTTTTTGGTTCCGCAGACACGTGCCGCCGAGAACTTGCGAGCCTGGGTCAAGTCGCTTTGGTGGGCACCCAATGATTTTCTGAAACAAGGGGCGAATGGAAAATTCAACGGCGTTTATATGCCGTATTTTACGTACGACGCGATGACCTTTACTCGATTTGCCGGCCAACGGGGGGATATTTATTTCATCGTAGTCGGTGAGGGAAACAATCGTCGAACAGAACAACGAATCCGATGGACGTACCGAGATGGTGCTTTTCAGCGATTCTTCGATGACATCACGATCATCGCCGCGACGAAGCAGCATATTGACCTGGTCGAAGCACTCGAACCGTGGCCGCTGGATCGAATGATGCCATTCACACCTGAAGTTCTTGCCGGCTTTTATTCGCGAACGTATGACGTTGACCTGGAGGATGGTTTTCGAAGTGCGCGGCAACGAGTCGAGGCGATGTTGTCGATTGAGGTTCGTCAAAGAATCGGAGGGGACACACAACAAGTTCATTCGCAACAGACGAATTACTCGGCAATTACGTTTAAGCATATCCTGTTGCCAGTTTGGTTGATGGCTTATCGCTATCGGGACAAAACTTACCAGGTGATGATGAACGCGGCGACGGGAGAAGTCTCCGGACACAGGCCTTACAGTTGGGTTAAAATCGGATTTGCTGTTTTACTCGCCACGATTTTGATCGTCACCTTCTGGGCCTTCTCCAACAGTCAGGGTGGAATTCATTTTATTTCTGATGATGGGTTTCAATGGGATAACCAACCTCGTTCGATTGAATGGATTCGTATCCGTTAGTATTTTAAGGACTTGAGTCAACGCGCCTCGATTTTGTGACCTGACCTTGGGAAACAGAATCAGGCCCATTCAAGGGTTTTTGAGTTTTCGAACAGAGAATCCTCGTGGTGCGAGCGTTAGTCAGTTGACGTAAGCGATGCGACTTGCCATTATTCCCCTCTTCGATTTGGTTTTCAGTTTGTGGGTTGGTGCAGGTGAACTGCACAGGAGTGATTTGCATGGGTCGGTATTCGGGTCCAAAGGGACGAGTCAATCGCCGGTTAGGGGCGTTGGTGTTTGAAAACGCCGGAGCTGCGAGGGCATTGGAAAAGCGACCGAATCCTCCAGGGATGGCAGAGCGTCGTCGTAAATTGTCTACCTATGGTATGGCACTCGCCGACAAGCAGAAGATCAAGTATCACTATGGGATGCGCGAAGCTCAGCTTCGCCGTTACTTTGCCAAAGCACGGGCCCAAAAGGGTAACACGGGCGACATTCTGCTGGTGATGTGTGAACGTCGTCTGGACAATGTTGTGCGTCGTGCTGGATTCACGGTCACCCGACTTCAAGCTCGGCAGGGGATCGTCCATCGCCATTTCCAGTTGAATGGCAAGACCATCGACAAACCCTCGATTTTCGTGGCTCCTGGCGACGTGATCACGTTGCGTAACCGTCCGAACGTTAAGAAGATGTATCGCGAGATCGTCGACAGTTCATCCCGTCAGCCTGTTGACTGGGTTTCATTCGACGCCAAGGATCTTGAAGCTCGAGTTCAAGCATTGCCGACCCCTGGAGATGCGACCGTCCCGCCGATTGAAATCGGTCGAGTGATCGCCTTCATGTCTCGCTAATCGGTTGATCATTGCTGGCGTCACGACCTCTGAATCGCGTTTGGATTCTTGTTTGGTTGCATCTAACGAATAAATGAGAGGTGTCTTCGATCCTTCGAAGACACCTCTTTCTTTACTTTGAGCCCTATTTCTTCACGCTGACTTTGCTGGGGACAGTGTCTCTTCCACGGTTTCGGTAAGGCTGGTTGCACTCTCTTTCACCATTTGATTCATCAGGTCTTGAATCTCTGGCTGGTCAAACCCCGAGTTTGGCGAAAATCCAGAACGCTCGGCGACAAGCAGGCTGATTAACGTTCCCATGATTCCTTCTCCGTGAGATCCGTTTCCATCAGACTCGCTTGTTGTTGTAAACAACCTTTCAGGGACCAATGGTTGCTGAGATTGAGCAAGCTCATGCGCGGCAAGCGTCAGTGCAAACAATCTTGGGTCTCCATAGGAAAAAATCTTTCGCTGTAAGACGGATGCTTCTGCAAGTCCTTCCTGAAGAATCCGCTGAGCCTCACCACGTCCAGTCAGCCGATTACGCTTGCTTTCCGCTTCGGCCAACAGTCCCACTTGTTCGGCATGTCTTCGGGCACGAGCGACTTCTGCATCGCCTTCGCATTCTGCCATTTGAACCTTGAGCCTTGTGTTTGTCAGTTCTGTTTGAGCCTGCATGATTGTTCGATCGTTTTGACGCCTTGCCAGTGCGAGTTCGGCATCGCCCTTGCTTTCCGCGATCTGAACTTGAAGTTTCGCATTGGTCATCGAAGTCTGCATTTCCGCCTGCGCTTTTGCTTCGTTGAGTGATCTCAACTTGTCATTTGCTTCCCGTTGACGTTCATAAGTTTCAAGTTGTTCGATTGAAAGTTGTCTCAAACGCAACTGTTCAAGTAACGATTCGATTTTTCCATCAGCCTCAGCCGTATCAGGTTTGCCGATCAGCACGTCGACACATTCAATATCAAATTCGTGGAAACGTCGGCGAAGTTCGGCTTGCGCTTCCCGCTGGATCACATCACGGTCGTGCAGCAATTCCAGCATCGTTTTTCGATGTGCAATGTCTCGAAAATACGCGGACAACAATGGATCAAGCGTTTGCGTAATCAGCTTTTTAACGTCACCGAACCTCTGGATCACACTGGGTGCTCGCTGGTAATCGATATGGACGACCACCGACAACGGCAGATTTGGTTCGTAGGCATCACGAGTGACCAGGTCAATGCTTTTAAGATTCTCGTCATAGTGATGACTTTCAGTTCGTCCGGTAATCCAGTGCAACACAAAATTGGTTGTCGGCACAAGGACAATGTTTCCCGCGTACGTATTAAATGCATATTTTCCCGGCCCAAGTGGTCGTTCCCAAACACCCCGTTCTCCTTCGGCGACTCGTTCTCCGTGACGAAATGCGTCGCCCGACAGATCGCGACCAGTGCTTCCGTAATAACTGACAACGACACCCACATGACCGATCGGGACAACCGTTTTGGGTATCGTTTCGACGGTCGCGAACCACCGATTAATAAAGTAGGTACCGTCGGTTAATGCCTGATATTGACGACCACGCCGACCGCCGGCTGCGAGAAACGCTTCCGGATCCTGGAAGTTATTGTGTTCATGGCTCGAGACTTTCGGCAGGCTTGCTCCCGCAATCGGGATCAAGTCTGAAGCTGCAGGGCCAACGGGGGGAGCGATCAATTCGCCAGGTCGCAGTGATGGCCCGTCGTGAATCGTGACAATACCGATCGTATCGTCGACTGAAGTTCCCATCGGCGAGCTTGAGTCCACTACGACACTATGCCCGCCAATAACGACTGGTTGGAAGCCGTTAACCGCAAGTAATTCTTCTTGCCACTCGCTGACAGCCTTACGTTCGCGAGGCTCCTGTGCCTGTGACAGCGAGAAAACTTCGCTCGCTGTCACAACAACAAAAAGAGCAGGGTTAATGGCGTAAACGCCTTCACGTAAAATGGCTCGTTGTCGTCCACGTTGGCCTCGTGGAGCGTCGTGTTCAGTCTTCGTCACAACGGCAGTTTGGCCATCACTCCCGAGTTCGACCGACTGGTAGGTGGATGTTACGAGTGTTGAGGGATCAAGAAACGCGGAAGCGTCCTGAAAGTTATTGCAGTGAACAACTCTTGCCAACGTCTGGCTTGGAGCTAATGGCTCACCATCACGTGCATAGACGTATCCAATTTCACGTTGTGGTATTGTCACCAACCTCGATTGATGGATGCGATACTGCCATCGCCAATAGCCGAAATGCAGGCCACCACGTAACAGTTTCGCCTGGTATCCCGCCTCTTGATTCAGTGCGATAATTCGACCTTCCGCGAGGGAACCATTTCCCGACCAGAGCTTCTCGACGACACCGACGCGGTTATGAGGGATATACCTCACGCAAAGCCAGATGAGGAATACGATCGTCGGAATTCCGATCGCCAGTAACGACCAGACACTCGCATCCGAGACCCAGTTTCCGACATCTTTGATCGTGAAATCGGAAAAGAGTGCTTCAGCCAATTTTTGCAGAATGGGAACGACTACGATCTTCATGACCAACCTCCGTCTAAGGAGGCGCCCTCAATCACTGAGTCAATGATCAAGATTTGGATCTTTCTTCGACTCATGAAGAAAGTCCAACCGTTGAATCAGTTTTCAAATGAAAACGGAAGAGCTGTGCTCAATCCCGTAAATGAGGATGCCTTTCATCAAATGATCGAGAGCACACGTCTCGACCTGCCTGCGAGGTTAGCTGTCGGGCTGGAGCTTGATAGTGCTCTGTTGGAGAGGCAATCGTTATCGCTTCACAACTTCGCCCCGAAGGTGACTCGTCATCGAGCCGCCAAATCTGGTTCCCCCGCTCTCACACGTACGTGCGAGACTCGGCTTCATCGAAAGTGATCTTAACGAAGGTCATAAGCGTGAATGTACGGCAACGCGAACCGCGTTCCACCGCCAAACGTCCATCCGGCCATTCACTTACGAAATTGTAAACAACAAATAAAAAACAGAACTGGACAGTTGGTTTTTCAGATTTAAATTGCAATTACAAATCATCAAACCCTGTCTTTTAAATCGCAAGAGTTTGAACCGCAAACGTCAGCGGAGAAGACTTAGCTGATCCAGCGTCAGCGCTTCCCGCAGTAAAGGGCTTGAAGCCGAGTTTTCATTCAATGTCGTCCAATCGAAGCTTGCCGACAGAAGATTGGAAAATCTTCCGGGTTCGAGTTTCCGCCGTCGCTGATCGATCAGGTCGCTCAAGGTCGTCAAGATTTGCCGCACACACTCTGCAACCAATTGTTTCAAGATGAAACTGCAAATACCGTGATAACCTGTCACCCAACCTCTTGTCGGCATAAGCTGCCAATGCAGCACGAGGAGGACAACTCAAACGGTGTTGCCTCCAAATCTCGCCGATGCTGTGGTCCCCCTTGTCTCGATTCAAAAGTAGATTCGTCAACCTTTCAGAGAGCGTAGGATTGAGCCTTAACTTTTGCTCAATCACCGTACAGCTCTCAGAAGGAAGTCGTTCATCAGCGTAAGCCAGTAGCTCTTCATCGGTGACGTGGGACATCTGCCAAACTCCGGAGCATCACCCGATAAATTCAAGCTGAACGGGATGCGGGATAATTTTGGCCTGATACGCCCGATCGAGCAGCAGCGTCACTGCCTTTCGTCCGCGCTCACCAAAATCCAGCGTCCAATCATTGACATACATTCCGACGAATTTATCGGCCTGACTGCGATCGAGGTCGCGTCCGAACTGCAACGCATACGCGAGAGCCTCTGCTCGATGATCCAGGGCAAATTGGATGCTTTGCTTCAACAGGGTTGTTACTTCACCCATGGCTTTTTGACCGAGATCGCGTCGAATTGCGTTTCCTCCGAGCGGTAACGGCAATCCCGTGTCCTTCATCCACCACTTTCCCAAGTCAACGATCAGGTGCAATCCGTCGTTCTGATACGTCAGTTGCCCCTCGTGAATAATCAACCCTGCGTCGACCTTACCCTCACGAGTCACTGCGAGGATCTCGTCGAAGGGATAAACAACAGGCGTAAAATCGTCACCTAATGCCAGTTTTAATGCCAGATAAGCCGTCGTCAGCTTGCCGGGGACGGCGATCGTCTTCCCGCGAAAATCATTAAGACTGCCTGGTTGCCGAGCGACAATCATGGGTCCGTAGTCGTCACCCATACTGCATCCGCATGCGCACAGGGCATAACGATCTGTAAGGTATGCATATCCGTGCAAGCTGACGGCCGTCAGCTCCAGCTCACCACGAAGTGCCCGCTCATTCAGCGTCTGAATATCCTGCAATTCATGCGTGAAACGATAGGGTCCCGTCTCGATTTTGTCTTTTGCGAGGGCATAAAACATGAATGCGTCGTCAGGATCAGGGCTATGGCCGACGCGAATTAAAGTCTTTTCGGACATCTGTCAATTTCTGGTCTGAAGAACAGGATTTGGAGGATTTGAATCCGCCGGAACTTGTTACGGAATCCTAGTGATCCAGCAACGTTGTGACCACTCTACCAACAGTCAATCGCCCTTGATTCAGGTCCAGGAAAATGAAATTACTGAATCGAAAGGAAAATTCTCAGACAAGGCGACCTTTTCGCAGAACCAAAGTGACAAATTGAATTGCTTCCCTGAAAAACGATGAAATGAAATCAAGGGCCTTATAACAGTTCCCAGTTATCCAATTGACTCAAAATGAATTTCCGTGACAAAAAATGAGGGAGAACCAATGGCGAGCAGACGGTGTCGAACCTATACTGATTTTTCGCAAATACCAGGAAAGACCAATGACGAATTCGCTGCCAAATCAACCACTGCAAGATGTTCACGTTCGTGAGACAGTCCCTCTCGTTGCCCCTCGCTACCTGAAGCAGGAAGAGACCATTTCTGACGTTGCCGTCAAAACGGTCATTGAGGCACGGGAGTCGATTAAGAGGATTCTTTCAGGCGAAGAATCCAGGTTGATTGTCGTGGTCGGTCCCTGTTCCATCCATGATCACGTTGCGGCACTTGATTATGCACACCGGTTAAAGCAACTTGCTGATCGAGTTCAAGACAAACTGCTCGTTGTCATGCGAGTCTACTTTGAAAAACCGAGAACAACCGTCGGCTGGAAAGGGTTAATCAACGACCCACATCTGAATGACACATTCGACATCGCGACCGGATTGCGGATTGGAAGGCGAATCCTTCTGGAAGTCGCCAGTATGGGGCTCCCTGCCGCAACAGAATTGCTGGAACCAATTACCCCGCAATACATCGCCGACCTGATCTCTTTGACCGCAATTGGTGCCCGAACAACCGAGTCTCCAACACATCGGCAAATGGCAAGCGGATTGTCGATGCCTGTCGGATTCAAAAATGGAACAAATGGAAGCCTGCAAGTGGCCATTGATGCCATGCTGGCGGCGCGTTCTCAGCATAGTTTTCTGGGTATCGACAATGATGGCCAGACCTGCATCGTCAATACTCATGGAAATCCGTGGGGCTTCCTGATCCTGCGTGGTGGTCAATCTGGACCGAATTACAACCCTGAAAGTCTTGCGGAAAGCCTGAAACGCCTGAACGCGGCCAAGCTGCCTCCACGATTGATGGTTGATTGCAGCCACGCGAATTCCAACAAAGATTATTTGTTGCAGCATGTCTGCTGGGGCGATTGCCTGGCACAGCGCATTGCCGGCAACAAAAACATCGTGGGCTTAATGCTCGAAAGCAACTTGATGCCCGGCAACCAGCCGCTGACAAGCGATTTGACGAAGCTTAAATACGGAGTTTCCATCACTGACGGCTGCATCGGCTGGGAAGAAACCGAGCGACTGATTCTGTCAGCGCATGAACAGCTTTCGTCTGCTGAATGATCTGTCAGAATTCTAATGATGTTGATGCTGCCAGCGTCTGCTTTTCGCCGCTGGTATCTTCATACCGAATTGACTGTAAAAACACTGGATAAAACGAAGAACACTGGCGAGCGAAGACGCACGCCAGTGGACTTAACCAGGCATTTCAGCGTTGTTGGACGATCAGCGAGCGATCAAACGTCGCAGAGTTTCACTGCTTCGCGAAGCCCGACCAGCGGGTCACGGGTCGGAATGAATTCGTGCCCGACGTACCCCTGATAACCAATTTCAATCAATTTTCTCATGATCGGCGGGTAATTGATTTCCTGTTTGTCGTCAAGTTCTGCTCGGCCAGGATTTCCAGCCGTGTGAATATGTCCGATGACGTCCTTATGTTGTTCAAGCCGACGAATGACGTCGCCGTTCATGATCTGAACGTGGTAGATATCGAACAGAACCTTCACGCGTGGCGAGCCAACTTTTCGCACGATATCACAGACATAGTCAATATCGTCTCCCTGGTACCCAGGATGGCCTTTCATCGGGTGGGAACCATCACGAGAATTGAGGTGTTCAAGGCAAATCGTGACCCCTTTTTTCTCGGCATGTCCTGCGATTTTTTTCAACCCGGCAATACAGTTTTTTGCTCCGTCTTCGAGCGAGATTTCGCCACTCTTCGGATCATCAGCATCGTTCCACTTGTAGCCAGTGAATGCGATCACGTTGGGGACATTTGCCGCCGCACAGTCGTCGATCATTTTGCTGGTCGTCGCGATGACCTGATCTTGATACCGGGGGTTATTGAACCCTTTCATGAAAGGGGCACCACCTGGCATGCCGTTTGGCGCGATGGCACAGGTGAGGCCGTGTTTCTTGAGGACATCCCACGTTTCCGGTCCACAGATTTCCACCGATTGGATTCCCATCCCTTTGGCGATCTGACAGGTCTTATCGATGTCCCATTTGTCTCCCGCAACATTAAAACACCAGAAGACAACGGAATGCTTGATTCGTCCATTGACCGCAACTTTGTCCGCTGCGGCAAGAATGGCATCCTGACCAACACTGGCAACCGCTCCAGCGGCAACGGCGGAATGAAGCAAGTCACGGCGAGAAATTGACATGGGAAACTCCTGATTGATTCAATGAAAAGGTCAAAAGAGAAACATTTCAGCTTTGTAAATCGCGATTAAATCACGGTGCAATTGTCGCAGTGAAATGAGAGGCCACAATATTGTGAATATTGTCCTGCAATGCTCGTGAAACGAATCAAATCGATTTTGTTGGAATAATACCGACCCGCCATCGTTGGTGCGAACGAGTTGAGATCGTTAATCTCTCTTGCAATTGTAAATACCCTACTTTTCAAGAACGGAACTTTCCCTTGAACACGGGTCACAAACCCTCTCTCGACGGTTGGCCAATCGTTGAAGCCTCGTTGCGAGAACCATTGGTTTCGCGACTTTCCGAAGGCGAAACGATTGTCGCTTTCATGGTTTCAGACATCGATTCAAACCGATTTTATCGCAAGACACTCCTTGTTCTCACAAACCGAAGATTTCTCAGCTATTCCGTCGAAACTGGTTTCCAGGAATGGGCACTCAGCGATATCGACAAGATCAAAACAAAAGACAGGGCTGGTTTAGGAACACTTGAACTGGCGGGTCTTGATCGAAGACTGAGTGTTTGGCACTACACGATTGCTCAGGGGCCGTCAGCACTGATACTCGGGGACCGCTTTGAGGACCAGAAGTCTCAACGAACGGTTTCAGATGATGTCGTTGAAGATGACGAGATCCCCGAACCGGAGGATCACGAACCCGTTCCAGATACAACAGCATTATTAAGGCTTTGGCAATTTGCGAGACCCCATGTCTTTTGGATGATCGTCGCACTTTCGATGACGTTGACGGCCGCCATCGCTGAAGTCAAAACGATTGAAATGACGAAACCGCTCGTTGACCTGTTAAAAAACTACGGGGAAGACCAGCCCCCGATTATGGGTCAGGCTTTTTATTACCTGGGAATCATGCTGGGATCGGCTGTGATCGCATGGTTATTGGGATGGGGCCAAGGGGCGATTCTTGCCTGGGTGAGTGAACGAGTCACTGGCGATCTGCGGCGGCGGACTTACTCGCACCTGCAAAAACTGTCGCTGGAATACTTCGGAGGCAAGCGGACTGGCGACTTGATGTCGCGTATCAGTAGCGATTCTGACCGACTTTGCTCGTTCCTTTCAGACAGCATCGTCGATTTCACGGCCAATACAATCCTGTTGTTTGTCGTTGCCTATGCCCTGTTTCGTGAAAACTACCAGGTCGCTCTCGTGGCATTGCTTCCCTTTCCGTTCATTATCTGGCTGATGTACTACGCGCGCGACAAATTACAAACGGGATTCCAAGCCTCCAGCCGTGCCTGGGGAGCGATGTCGAGTGTTCTGGCAGACACGATTCCCGGCATTCGAGTCGTGAAAGCTTTTGCGCAGGAAGATCGGGAAATCGAACGGTTTTCAACAGCGAATGAACTGGTTGTGACCACGAATAACCGGGTCAATTCGCTTTGGACATTTTTCTGGCCCTTGATCACATTTCTCAACCATTTGGGTGTTCTCGTCGTCTGGGTCTGTGGTGTCTGGCTCATCGGTCGCCGTGATCCACATTTCAGTGTCGGTTCGTTAACGACCGTCGTTCTTCTCAGTGAGAAGTTCTATGGCAAGCTGGAAATGATGAGCCGTATTGTAAACGCATCTCAACGTGCTGCGGCGAGTGCGCAACGGATCTTCGAAATCCTCGATCGTGTTTCCAGTGTCCCTGAACCTGCCAAGCCGGTACCAATCGACAAACTGCGAGGCGAGCTCGAATTCCGACATGTCGGATTTCGTTATGGTAATCGCAAAGTGATCCGTGATTTCTCGTTAAAAATCGCAGCGGGTGAAATGATCGGACTCGTCGGTCATACAGGCGCCGGAAAGAGCACCCTGATTAACCTTGTCTGCCGGTTTTTCGACGTTGCCGAAGGGTCGATCCTGGTCGATGGCGTCGATATCCGTAGTTACAAAGTCGAACCCTACCGCAGGAACGTCGGAATCGTGCTTCAAGACCCGTTCCTGTTTTACGGAACAATCGCCGAGAACATTGCGTATGGGCTTCCGAACGCGACCCGGCAACAGATCATTGATGCCGCCAAAGCAGCTCGGGCACACGAATTCATACTTCAGCTGGCGGATGGCTATGACTCGCTCGTTGGGGAACGCGGTCAGTCCTTATCAGGTGGAGAACGCCAACGAATCAGCATCGCACGTGCATTGTTGATCGACCCGCGAATCTTAATCCTGGACGAAGCGACGTCGGCGCTCGACTCGACAACGGAACGCCAAATTCAAGAAGCATTGCAGAATCTTGTACGAGGGCGGACGACGATCGCCATTGCCCACCGATTAAGTACGCTCAGCCAGGCCGATCGAATCATGGTGATCGAACGGGGTCGCCTCGTCGAAATTGGAACTCACGATGAGCTTCTGAAAATCAACGGGGCATACGCTGCTCTTCATAAGGCTCAGCAAGAATTGACAAAGGATATTGGCTGGTAACATCCCTCGCCGATTTGCAGGGTTGATCAACCCGAACTCTGTTGGATTGTATTCCAGGGCAAACGGGGTCGAATCACAGGCCCCGTCCAATTTCCAAAGTACTCTTCTCGCATGGCACCCGTGTCGTGAACATCGAACGTCAGGACTGATTCTTCGAGAATCGTGGTCTTCTGCGGAACTCGACCCACGATCGCCGAGATGACATACCGACCTTCATTGAGAAAATTGCCGGGAATCACGCAGGTCGATTCGTAAAGGCCGGTCGGTTGTGGTGTTCCATACCACGGGTCGTCGGTCGAACTGATCGCACGGACGTTGGATGTTGCCAGCACGAATGTGCCGTTCGAATCTTTTAACCAGAGCGCCGTGTAGAGTTGCTGGTCTGGAACAAGATTCCAATAGCTGATCTGGATTCCAATCTCTTTGGCGATATCGACGTCTGCTGTGGGGCCGTCGTTCCCCTCTTGAACGATTCTCACAGCATGTAATCGAACCATTTCAGTCCCCGGAGCAGTTTCAGGTGACGACCAGACAACTTCGCCAGACGCCGATCTGACTTTTGCCAGATACTGTTTGACGACGTCGGTTGGATGACCGACTGCCGTAACGCGACCGCCGTCCAGAAGAATTGCGCGCTGGCAAAGATTCGTGATCACAGGAAGACTGTGCGACACAATCAGCACAGTCTTTCCCTGCCGGCTGGCTGCACCCATCTTTCCCATACATTTTTGCTGAAACGCTGCATCACCGACCGCCAGTACTTCATCAACAATCAGGATCTCGGGCTCCAGATGAGCTGCAACAGCAAACGCCAGCCTGACGTACATTCCACTTGAATAATATTTGACGGCGGTATCGAGAAATTTCTCGACTTCCGAAAAAGCCACAATTTCGTCGAATTTCTTTCGTATTTCCTGACGAGTCATCCCGAGAACGGCACCGTTCAGATAGATGTTCTCACGACCCGTGAGTTCGGGATGAAATCCCGTACCAACTTCGAGAAGACTACCGACACGCCCATGCAATTCAATTCGTCCTTCAGTGGGACGAGTAATCCGCGAAAGTAGTTTCAAAAGCGTACTTTTGCCAGCACCATTGCGACCGATGAATCCGAAAACTTCTCCCTGCTTGACTTCAAAAGAGACGTCTTTTAATGCCCAAAAGCTATCAGTTTCGACTGATGGCGTTTTCGTGCCGGGGCTGATTAGTCGCTTTGGAAGAGAGGCGACATTTTTCGCAATGTTCTCGAGGAATTCAGAAAAGCGGTGGTATGAGAGGCGATGCCCCAGCCGAAACGACTTTGACAAGCCCTCGACCCGAATCGCAAGATCTTTCACAGAGACTTCCTGATAACCGAAAAATACTTGAACCTACTAACAATTGAGCCGAATTCCTCGATTGCTTTGGTCGCCAAGAAACGTGCCGAAGAAATTCGTTCATTGATCCGACTTCGAGATCAAGGCTGCAAATAGCTTCCCCGTAGCGATCAAACTTCGCAATAGACAATAGCGATTCTTATCCAACTAACAAAAAAGGGCGCGCCCATCGCGTGCCCTTTTCTCAAGGATGATTGCGACTTACTTTTTGTGGACTTTGTGACATGCCGCACACGAACCCGTAACCCCCTTAAATGCCTCTTGTGCGCCAGCATAGTCTTTTGCTTCGATCTTCGTCAGGACCGCCGCACTTCCATCTCGAAGTGCTTTGGAGGCATTAGCCCATTCAGCGTCAGGACAGCGACCGTCGTCCATCAGCATAAAGCTGGATTCATTCAGCAAGGCCGCTTTGGTCGCGAGTTCATCCCAAGCTTTATCGTCAGCGGGAGCCGCCTTCAGACCTTCGCCAATGCCAGCACAATTTGGCTTGATGAAACCTGACATCATCTGTTTTGTTGTTAAGACTCTGGTCTTACCCTTTTTGACTTGGGCTGAAGCCACGGCCGAAAGGACCGAGACAATTCCGACAATCATTGCGATGCATAACAACCGTCTCATGTAGCCTGTCTCCTCAATAGAACCAGTAGAGAGCGGCGAGCATCTGCGGTGTTGCTCAAGCAACAACAATCAGTCGCGGCGGAAGTTGCTCGCCATAAAACACACAAATGGACATCAACATCCATTTGTCGCGTATTTCAATCTAGCGAGCGAGAAAAGAAATGCAACCACAGCAACAATCGATCGCCCCTGAGATGGAACGTACAACAGCGGTCCCATATCATTCGTTTCTGTCAGGCAATCCAATTTCAGGCAGAAAATGCTGTTGGCAATAAAACGATCATTTCCATCCAAACGGCATCTTCAGTTTCCTTACGGGTCATTTCTTCACCCAAACGAGAGCTATTTTCATGACGGCAACAGTAAATCAAGAACCGATTGAGCATGTCCTTGTTGTTCCAACGCTCCTGTTTCAAGAACTCGGTTATTTCCAGGGGTTTAATGCCAATATCGAGCGATACATCGGAACGCTGCTCGATCCATCACATACAAGCTTTCGACCCCGTAACGAAGTTGAGGAAGACCCAAGCTACAAGCAACTGATCCCGTATTGCATTTTCCGACACGCGGGTCAGGTGTTCTACTATAAAAGAGGTAAAAAGGGGGGCGAGGGGCGACTGCACAGTAAGCGATCGATTGGCATCGGCGGCCATATTTCCTCAACTGACCAAATTTCTGGTGACAGACGCTATCTTGAAGCGATGCACCGCGAGATTTCGGAAGAAGTCTTTCTGGAGTCAGGCTTTAAGGATGCTTGCGTGGGTCTGATCAACGACGATGAGACTCCCGTCGGACGAGTCCATTTAGGCATTGTTCACATTTTTGACCTAGACACAGCAAAAGTTCGCCCCCGTGAAGAGTCGATCTTAGAGACAGGATTCGCAGATCCCGCAGAATTGATACAAGCCGCAGACGAATTCGAAACGTGGTCACAGATTTGTCTCAAGCATCTGTTCGGGTGAAGTTGTGTTAAACGCGACCAACGACGCAAGGCGGGGGGAAGTTCAGTCAGCCAAACAACGCTGACTGGACAGATAAGACAAAGGAAGGTCTTTCGATGGCAATACAATTGAATCGACGTTCAGTAATCGGTGCGGCTCTTGTTGCGGCAATCCCAGTCGCCGCAGGGACTTCAGTGGCCCAGGAAAAGCAATCGACTGCAGCGAAAGGTAAGCTCACTGACCAGTCACTGGGAACGCTGCTCAAAGCCATGGGACTGGAAACCAAGGCCCAGGAACAACGTTACGATTTCGCATTCAAAGCAACAATCGACGATAACGAATGGGAACTCTCGATGTCGTCCGTGCTGAGCCAGGACGGAAGCTCGGTCTGGGTCATGGCGTGGCTGGATGAACTGCCAAAATCGGCGGCTGATGTTCCTCGGACCGCACTATTACGATTGCTGTCCGACAACGATAAGCTGGGCAAAGGCAAGTTCTTCACGTATATCGCAGCCAATCGACGTTTTGTCTTGCAACGCGTCATCCCCAACGAAAACATTACAGCCGAACGTTTTCGCGCAGTTCTTGATGATTTGGGCCAATCGGTCGTCGAGACACATCCGCATTGGAGTGTTTCGAACTGGACTTCCCCTGCGACTGAAGATCCAGCGCAAGTCGCAAAAACCGGCAGCCCTGTAAAGGGAAGCACCCAGACAGGAACCGGAACCGCTCCGGCAACATTGCCTGCCAACACTCCTGCAAAGGCATTGAAAACCGCCGTGAATGATGCAAAGGCTGGCGGTGCCGTAAGGAAGTAAGCTCTTCCGTTGCGGAATTTGACGGGAGTATTGAAAGTCACGTCATCGACCCGTAACCAAATCTGGTCGGGACTTGGCGACGCTCTCAATCCGAAATTCGATAAAAAAGCCCGCTGACTCATCGTGGTCGCGGGCTGTTATCGTTGGTAGAAACGGGGAGTGCTAATCAGGAATCCTCCTAACGTGGTTTGGGTTGACTCTCGCGATCTTTGCGAAACATTTCGTCCAAAACGATCGGGTGCCAGTTGCCATCCCGTTGTTCGGCGGGAGCATAATGCCGCCTGGCCCAAGTTCGCATCCTCATTTCCTCGACCGGATCGACATCATGGCTACTGACCTGTTCGAGCATCACCAGCGCACTCACGATCTCCTCCTCCACCGCTAAAACGGCACCAAATTGCAAAAGAACCGGACGACCGAACTCGCCCGACGAGAGAAATCCTACCTATTTTTGAGAAAATCGCAAGAAAAAACAGTTTTTGAAAAAAATTCTTGGGGATTACCGAAGAGCCGGCCCTTCATATTATTTCAGAATTCTGAATCAATCGTCGAATTTGACGAATGTCCCAGATGGATTTGAATTGATAGCAAACATGGTTGTCACATCTGCGATTTCTTACGACACTGATCAATCAGCAGTAGTCCAATCCTGAACACAGATCACGCACTCGGTCTTTTGTATTTCATTTCACGCTCTTAGGAGGAGCCGTGTCCGGGCTCATTGAGAGTAATCTTTCGCCGAAACTCGATTCCGTATTACAAGACGGGGCGTCAAACTCTCCTTGCAACCATCACTGCTGGATTTCATTCGGCGGTAACGTGGGCGATGTCAGAGCGACGTTCAATGCCGCGCTAGCGCTGCTGAGTCTGCATTGCGATATTCAATTGCAACAGCGATCAGGACTTTATTGCTCGACCCCGATGGGAACCCAGGCGGGAAGTCCCTTCCTTAATTCGATCTGCGGTTTGACAACCCGACTCACTCCACAACAGCTGTTGTCGGCCCTTCAATCTGTTGAAACGCAACTTGGTCGAATTCGCGAGGTCTTCTGGGGACCGCGTACCCTTGATCTTGACCTGTTGAGCTACGGAAATTGCCTCGTCAACGAACCCAGCCTGGTGATTCCACATCCTGCATTAACCTATCGACGATTTGTTCTCGATCCCCTCGTCGAGATCGACCCAGACTGGCGTCATCCACTTGTACAGAACACCGCAGGCCAAATTCTGGACCGCTTAAAATGTCGACCACTTCTGATCAGGCTGATTGACGTGCACTCGGAACAAGTGGAAGCCATTTCATGCGATCTGTTACCGCAATTCCCAGACGTGAAATTCTTTTCAGACTGTGAATCACCGGCCGAAGCAATTCCGTTTCAAATGCGGGGAACAGGGACGAACTGCTATGAACTGGTCGTCGATCTGCGACGCTCGCCGGGCGATATGGTCGAACAACTGACGTCAGCTCTGACGGCAATCTTGGACTCACCAAAACGAGTTTCTGACTGGTAATTAATCACCTGTTTTGAAAAGAATCCCGCCCGCTCAGCGAAAATTCTGAGGTTCAACATCGACCTGATACTCGATCGTCGAATGACTTGGAAATTGAGGCGCGGCCAATACCCAGATCGCTCGTAACGATTCTAAATCAATTGCCGTGATTTGAAGGTGATACCGAAAGTTGGCCTTCAGTCGTGTGACGGGACAGGGTGCCGGGCCGAGAATCTTGACCTCGGCCTGAATCTCTTTCGCGGCAGCTCTCACCAATTCGCCAATCTTGACGGCGTATTCATTCACTTCTTTCTCAACAGGACCGCGGATAATAATTCTCGCCAGTTGCGAAAACGGCGGCACATTCAAGGCCTTTCGATGCAGCATTTCTGCGTTCGCAAAACCCAGGTAATTGTGCTCGGCAGCCCGTAAAATCGCCGGTTGTGAGGGAGACGCCGTCTGAACGAGAACTCGTCCACCACGACGACTCCGTCCTGTCCGGCCGGCCACCTGAGCGATCAATTGAAAGGTCCGTTCCGCCGAACGAAGGTCGGGTTGGTGAAGCAGCGTGTCCGCATCGATGACTCCCACGAGTGTCACGTTTGGAAAATCCAGCCCCTTGGCAATCATCTGCGTCCCTAGCAGGATCTGCACTTCGCCGTGCCGGAATTTTTCGAGTGCCGTGTCGTGTGAACCACGTTTTTGCATGGTGTCGCTATCCATTCTGAGGCACTTGTAATCTTCAAAACGCGTGCGAACTTCGTTCTCTAATCGCTCGGTCCCCAATCCCAGGTACGCTAATCCAGGGCGACCACAACTGGGACATGTCGATGGCGGCTTCGCAGAAAAATTACAGCAGTGACACAATGCAATCGCACGTTCTTTATGCCAGGTCAACGTGATATCGCAATTCGGGCACTTCACACCAACACCACACCCACGACACCAGATCACCGACGAATATCCTCGGACATTCAGGAACAGGATGACCTGTCCCCCTTCCTTCAGCGCCACATTCATGGCTTGAAATAATGCGCGTCCGATCGCCGCCCCTTTTCCAATCGCCGGGTCATTTCTTGTGTCGACAATCACAACAGGAGGCAACGGTAAATTCTCGACCCGTTTTGGCATCGAAATCAGCGTGTCCTGCTTATTGATCACTCGTTGCCATGATTCCAGCGTCGGCGTTGCGGAACCAAGAATCAAAGGAACCTTCTCGATCTCGGCTCGATATCGAGCCACTTCGCGCGCATGATAACGAGGTGTATTGTCCTGCTTGAAACTGGTCTCGTGCTCTTCGTCGATCACGATCATTCCCAGGTGTGGAGTCGGGGCAAAGACCGCGCTGCGAGCACCCACAACAACCTGCACGTTTCCACTGGCAATCTGTTTCCAGTGTCCGTGCCGTTCGGCGTCCGTCAAATGACTATGGAGCACAGCGACCGAATCGAATCGACTGCGAAACCGGCGAATTGTCTGCGGTGTCAGGCTGATTTCTGGAACCAGCATAATGGCCTGTCGCCCATAACTCACAACTTCCTCGATGGCGCGAATGTAAACTTCTGTCTTACCACTGCCAGTCACTCCGTGAAGCAGAAGTGTGCGATGCTCACTCGACCGAACAACGTCAAGAATGGCATTCACCGCGCGTGTCTGATCGTCGTTCAGAATGATCTCGCGATGCGGCTCAATCGTGTCTGCCTCAGTGTTTGCAAAGACTCTCCGGCGAAGCGAGACGATTAATCCCTTCTCTTCCAGTGAATGAATTGGTGAGACTCCACACTGAGCCACCGCCGACAATTCGTCGACCGACATCGGTCGATCGCTGGCGTAAAGGATTTCCACCACTGTCCGTTGCTTGGCACGAAGCTTCAGTCCGTCGAGAATCGCAGCAACCTCGGCGACGGATTTCGGCGGTCGATCGTCGGTCCCGGTTTCCGCAGGGCTGGCTGAAACGGCCGACGTCACATCATCCGGTTCCTCGTTTTTCCGAGTTCCGGGCACGACGACACTCAACTTGGCCTTCAGCGAATCACTGAGCGAAAAAAAGGTGACTTCGCGTGTTCCCGCATTCGTCTTCACCCCTTTGGGGATGACTGTTTCAAGAACCTGACCCCAGCCGCAGAGGTATCGATCACCGATCCATCGAGTCAGCTTCAGCATGCGCGAATCAATCAATGGTTCGCGGTCAAGCACCGATTCAATGACCTTCAGCGTTCTTCCCGCTGGCAGAGTCGTACCAAGTCCAACACAATAGCCAGTGGTCGATTGTCCGCCGCGTCCGAAGGGGGCCTGGACGCGTTGCCCGGGCCCGATCAGATCCCGCAATCCCTCGGGGACAATATATTGATAAATCGTCGTCAGCGGTCGGTTGAAAACGACATCGGCCACAAGCCGATCCTCCGAAGCCGCCACCTCCCACGCTTCCAGGTTGGGAGGAATCTCGTCTTCGGAAAATAAGCTGTGCTGTTTGGGTTTAGTCAAGGAGTTTTCTCTTGATGGCCCATCTACGAATCACCGGCTGACAAGCCAAGGGAGCGGTTCGCCCGCTTTTGGCAGCTTGACCAGTTGAACCCCCGTCACAGCCTTGTGCTCAGCGACTTCTGCCAACGTCGCGGCATCCGGCTCGTTATCAAGGTTCAGCACAGCGATCGCGTCGCCACCTGGTTCGTTCTTTTCGCGACCCAGAGCCATGTGAGCGATGTTCACACTGTGTTTGCCGCAGATGTTACCGATGAAACCAATGACGCCAGGCTTGTCGATATGCTTGTAAATCAGCAACAGCCCGTCGAGGTACGCATCGAGATGGAACTGGTCGATGCGGACCAGACGCAAGAACTGCTTGCCGAAAATCGTTCCCGCTGCCGTCAGTTCACCATTGTCCGTCATGACCGTGGCCGAAACCAATGTCGAGAAATCACCCACTTCGTGAGAGAGTTCTTCCTTGATTTCGATACCCCGTTCTTTGGCAAGAAGATCGGCGTTGACGATGTTGACGTTGTCGGCCAGAGCGTTGGAAAGCAGTCCTGCTGCAAAGGCGTTCGCGATCAGTTTCGTTTTCTTATTGGCCGCCTCACCCTTGAACTGCAGCTTGACTCCGCGCACACCACCTTTATTGAGCTGAGACAACAGCAGGCCAAGCCGGCGACCGAGATCCAGATATGGCTGCATATCGGTCATTTCGGAAGCCGTGATCGGAGCCATATTGACCGCGTGACGAACCTCGTTTCTGACCAGGAAACCGGTAATGATCTCGGCGGCTTCCACCGCAACCAGTTCCTGGGCCTCGTCGGTCGATGCACCCAGGTGCGGCGTCGCCAGAACTTGAGGAAGCTGAGCAAGACTCCAGTCTTTTGGCGGCTCATCAACAAACACGTCTAAGGCAGCACCGGCGACATGACCTGACTGGATCGCGTCGAACAAAGCCTTTTCGTCAATGATTCCACCCCGAGCACCGTTAATCAGCCGGACACCCTTCTTCATCCGGGCGATGCGGCTGGCGTTAATGAGCCCCTCGGTCTCCGGCGTCATTGGAGTATGCACGGTGAGGAAGTCACACTTGCCAACCAGTTCATCGATATCGCGAAACAACTCGATCCCTTCGGCACGGGCACGCTCTTCGGACAGGAACGGGTCATAACCCAGGACCTTCATTTCGAACGCGATGCACCGGCGGGCGACTGTTAACCCAATTCGACCTAACCCGACGACGGCAATCGTCTTACCGGCCAGTTGCGTTCCCGTAAAGCTTTTCCGGTCCCATTTTCCCGCTTTCATGGAAGCGGCAGCGGGGCCGATATTTCGGGCCAGCCCGAGCAGAAGCGCCATGGCTTGTTCTGCCGTTGATGTCGTATTCCCTGCAGGGGTATTCATCACCACCACGCCTTCACGCGTGGCGGCTGGTAAATCGATATTGTCGACACCAACACCAGCTCGAACGATGACTTTCAGTCGCGGCTGATCCTTGAGGATCTCGGGGGTCAGGCGGGTAGCACTGCGGATAATGATGCCATCGCAGTCCTGCAGATACTCGCGTACCTGCTCAGGCGTATGTTTCCCACTGCGAACGACAACTTCAACGCCAGGCGTTTCTTGCAGAATCTTGAGGCCGGCAGGTGACAAGTCGTCGGTAATCAGAACTCGGTACATGGTATTTCATCGTCGATCGAAATTGTTGAGGAATCCAGGCGGCATCCCGGCCGCCACGGCATTAACTTCCGACTGGTGTTGGAGCGCGAGTCGAAGACTATAAGCATACGCGGCAATCGTCCGATGGAAAAGCGATCCGACGAAAATCAGAGTCCGATCAGATCGATTCGAAAGTGTTCGATCAACTTCGAACCCCATCTTACCACCCATGCGGGCCAGGAATCGCAAGCCCCCAGATTCCTTATTCGGCGAATACAGGCCGCCGGTCGTTTGGCGAAACTCACCCCGCGTTTGCGTAGTTCATTCCGTAGCACAACGTTACGGACAAAAGGCTCGGGACAACGCGCGAACGATGATCCAATTCTGAACCCATCCTCCACGCGAACCAACCGACTGTGCCGGTCGATTCTTGTATAAATTCTTTGCGAAAAACAAAGAATTCAAACGGGAGTGCTGCGAATAAGATTCAGGAGAAGTTAAACCAATTTTGAGTTTTCTGATTAGCGTAGATGAGTGCTGATTAGTGTTCCAATCTTTCTTTTCCTCGAATTCGGTCTACCGAAATGGATGCAGAAGCCACTCGCCCTCTGTGTTTGCGTTTGGTTACCTTCCACTAGACAATGTCAATGTCATCGGGCTTCGTTGATGTGATTTCGGGAAATCATCAGCGTTTTGCGGAACCCGGTTCAGTTGTTTCAGAGGTCTCAAGATGCGATCGGTCTGCTGGATTGGATTTTTTTGTATCGTCACAAGCGGCGTCGGTCTGACGAATGCCTCGGCTGACGACGGCATGACTCCTGAACAGCTTCGTTTCTTTGAGACCTCCATTCGGCCATTACTCGTTGAGAAATGTCAGTCCTGTCACGGGCCAAATAAGCAATGGGGAACATTGCGACTAGATTCTCGCGAGGCTGTTTTGAGGGGGGGGGAAACTGGCCCGGCCATTGTCCCCGGTAAGCCGGAAGAAAGCCTTTTTGTCAAAGCGATTCGGCGGACCGACGACGAATTGAAAATGCCGCCGAAGGAAGCTCTTACTGAACGACAGGTTGCGGATCTGGTTCGCTGGGTCGAGATGGGGGCACCGTTTCCTCACACGGCAGGTCCATCCAAACCACGACACCGTGATCCTGATCACTGGTCGTTTCGGCCTGTGATTGAGCCGACGATTCCCCAGACTCAAAACACCGGATGGGCCGATAGTCCCTGGGATCAATTCATTCTGGCCAAACTCGAACAGGCAAAGGTCGCTCCGACTGACCGTGCCAGCCCTCGAACTCTAATTCGTCGCGCGACGTTTGATTTGATCGGCCTCCCACCATCCCCCGACGAAATCGTCGAATTCCTCTCTGATGAACGGCCTGATTCATATGCCCGGCTGATCGATCGGTTACTGGCGTCGCCGAGTTACGGTGAACGCTGGGGTCGGCACTGGCTCGACGTCGCGCGATATGCCGATTCGAACGGTCTTGATGAAAACGTCGCCCATGGAAATGCCTGGCGGTATCGAGACTACGTCGTCTCGTCGCTCAATCAGAATGTTCCGTATGACGAATTTCTCACCGAACAACTTGCTGGTGATCTGTTACCCGCCAGCAATGATGAGACTCGCAGTCGACAACTGATCGCCACCGGATTCCTGGCGATCGGTCCCAAAGTCCTGGCTGAGGTTGATGAAACCAAGATGCAGATGGACATTATCGACGAACAGATCGATACCGTGGGTCGAGCGATGCTCGGCCTGACATTAGGATGCGCCCGCTGCCACGACCATAAGTTTGATCCGATCGATACGGCGGACTATTACGGACTGGCAGGAATTTTTAAAAGCACTCGAACGATGGAGCACTTTAAGAAAGTCGCCCGCTGGTACGAAAACCCGCTGCCATCGGTCGAGGCTCAGTTGCGTAAAGCGAGTTATGACTCGCAGGTCGCTCAGTTGAAAGATGTCATCAAGGGGCTAGTTGAAAAGGGTGACACGGCGGTCAAATCGACCTTGTCTGCGGGTGACGCCCCTCCAACTTCAGCTCAATTAGAGCCCAAGTACCCGGACGAGATTAAATCGCAACTCAAACGACTTCGCGACGAATTGGCTCAACTGGAACGAACCGCGCCGGAAATGCCCTCGGCGATGGGCACCACGGAAGATGCGGTGGTCGATGTCGCCATTCACGTTCGTGGAAATCCGCTGAAACTGGGTGACGTGGTACCACGTCGAGTCCCCCATGTTCTGGCCGGTCGATCGGAACCGAAATTCGATTCGCGCCAAAGTGGTCGCATCGAACTGGCTCGCTGGCTGACCGATCCGAATCACCCCCTCACCAGTCGAGTGTTTGTAAATCGAGTCTGGCGGTGGCATTTCGGAAAAGGGCTTGTCCGTTCCGTCGACAATTTCGGTTTACTGGGTGAACCGCCAACCCACCCGGAACTGCTTGACGGACTCGCGCGGAATTTCATGCGACGGGGTTGGTCCATTAAAGGACTTCATCGGCAGCTCATGGAATCGAGTACTTATCAACTCGACAGTGACCTGGGAAAAGACGCCTCGAACCTGATGGAAGCCGATCCTGAAAATCGACTGTTCGGTCGAGCGGAACTGCATCGGCTGGAAGCGGAAGCCGTTCGCGATTCTTTGATTGCCGTCGGCGACGGCCTCGATCGGACGCTGGGGCAATCGTTGCTCACGGTCAAGAACCGAGCCTACTTTTTCGACCACACGTCCAAAGACTTAACAGACTATCGTTCGAATCGTCGGTCAATCTATCTCCCTGTCGTACGAAACAATGTTTATGACGTCTTTCAGTTACTCGATTATCCCGATGCCGCCGTGCCGAATGGCGACCGTCCGACAACGACCATCGCGCCGCAGGCATTGATGATGATGAACAGTGAATTCGTCGAGCAATGCACGGCCAATTTTGCCGCGTTGCTTTTCAACGACGGACTTCAAACTGACGATGAACGAATTGAGCGAGCCTATCTGCGAGCGTATGGACGCAAGCCAACGGCTGATGAGGTGGCTGAATCCAAGAAGTTCTTGAAAGAAGTGGCGCAAGCGTTCGTAACGACGTCCGTCTCGCCAGAACAGCAACAGAAACTACCCTGGAACAGCTTGTGTCATGTGATCGTCAGTTCCAACGAATTTATCTACGTGAAGTGAGTTGAGGCCAACACGATGATCTCTGACGAAAGCATCAACTTGCCGACTCCCTTTTCGCGTCGGAAACTGCTGCAGCGGTCTGCTGTCGGGTTTGGTTCATTGGCATTAGCCTCCATGCTGGCCGACGAATCCCGCGCAGAATCAGCAAGAATTGATCCGCTTGATCCCAAGGTTCCGCAACTTGTCGCGAAGGCCAGGCGGGTCATCTTCCTGTTCATGAAGGGTGGACCATCACACCTCGACACCTTCGATCCGAAACCGCTGCTGGATCGAGATGACGGAAAACCACTCCCGTTTGCCAAGCCACGGGTCCAGTTTGCTCCGACGGGGAATCTGCTGAAATCACCCTGGAAATTTCAGCAGTATGGTGAAAGCGGTGCCTATGTCAGCGAACTGTTTCCGCATCTGGCCCGTTGTGTGGACGACATCTGTTTTGTGCATTCGGTGCATGGAACCAATCCGGCTCATGGTGGAGCGGTCCTCAAGCTGCACACCGGCAGCGACAGCTTTGTGCGTCCGAGTATCGGGTCATGGGTCAGTTATGGGCTGGGAACCGATAACGCCAATCTTCCCGCGTTCGTCACCATCTGTCCGACGTTGGCGCATGGGGGAATCAACAACTGGGGTTCGGCATTCCTCCCTGCGGCGTATCAAGGGACACCCATCGGTAACGCAAGCGTCCCCTCTGATCAGGCGAAGATCCGTTACATCAGCAATTCCAGCCTCCCCAAAGCGGTGCAGCGACTGGAACTCGAACGCCTGAAAGCGATGAACCGCGAACATCAGGCGACCAGCGGCCCCGATCCATCCCTTGAAGCACGCATCAATTCCTTCGAACTCGCCTTTCGCATGCAGACGGCGATGCCACTGGTTGAGGATCTGTCGGACGAATCCGCCGCTACAAGGCAACTTTATGGGATGGACGATCCCATCAATGCCAACTTCGGTCGGATGTGTCTGATGGCTCGTCGCTTCGCCGAACGAGGCGTTCGGTTCATCCAGGTCACGCACAGCGACAGCAAGGTGCAATGGGATCAACATTCAGACCTGAAAAATGGACACGAGAAGAATGCCCGGGAAGTCGACAAGCCAATCGCGGGCCTGTTACGCGACTTGAAAGCGCGTGGCCTGCTGGAAGACACGCTCGTCTGGTGGGGAGGCGAATTCGGCAGAACCCCAACCGTCGAAGGGACCAACGGACGCGATCATAATCCGGAAGGGTTCACGATGTGGCTGGCAGGAGGCGGTGTGAAACCCGGTTTCCGTTATGGCACAACCGACGATTACGGTTTCTACGCCGCCGAGGACAAAGTGCATATCCACGACCTGCACGCCTCGATTTTGCATTTGCTCGGCCTTAATCACGAACGCCTGACATATCGTTACGCCGGTCGAGATTTCCGCCTGACAGATATCGAAGGGAACGTTGTCCACAAGTTGTTTGCGTGAGGAAAAAGCCTCCGAAATCAAAACAAACGCAACCCCACCCCCCCTGCGGGGGTGGTAAACGGGCCTTTGCCCTAGCCTCTGAAGTCGGAGAATTAACGGTCGTTGTGCAAAAGCAATTAGCCGAAAGTCTCAAGGGGCTAAGGTGAGAAGAAGGAGTTTGGAAGACTAATCTTCGCTAATTGTCACTCATCAGAAAATGAGATTCGTCAGATAAAAGTGGGGTCGTAATTTGGGGAGGGCGAGGCTCCTGCCGAGCCGCTGAGTCGATGCGTGTACCTGCTTCGCGGCTCAGCGGGAGTCTCGCCTTCCCAATATTTGGGCTCGAAAAAAGCCATACACGATCACGGAGTTGCGGTCCCCGTCTTCGTCAACCTCTCATCCAGCGAGCGATCGAATTCCAGCAGGTATTGGCCCTTGGGGAGGTTGGCTTTGTCAGTGACCAGTTCTGTCGGTCGCGGCTGGCCTGGTTCGTTCAGTTGAATCCTTAATGTCGTCTCGGTCAGTTCGTAGATTCCTTCCATACGCGTTCCTGGTATTTCGGTTGGTTTAGCATCGGTTCCGGCGCGTGGACCGGCGGGTTGATACTTGAACAATGAGATTTGTTTTGGAATTTTTGTTGCATCGAGCTCGAAGCGAAATCCGGCAAACCCTTGTGAATTCCTTTCAAACCGGAAGTCAGTACCGTCGTGTTCTTCAAGCTGCATATAACTTCTTTTGAACTCGGCAATGGCACTTTTGGGAGCTTCTCCAGGGCTCATCTCCTGAAATCTCCATCGGCCTGTGATTAAGGTAAAGTCGCTCAAGAGTTCACGCTTTGGTTCCAATTGTGATACGGGTCCGTATTTCGCTAAGGCATCTTCGACCCGTCCATAAAGTTGTCCATCGAATTGAGCATCTCGTTCTTTTTTTGGCGGAGCGATCAGAATCAGTTGCCTTAACAGCGCATATCCGTTCTGCCCACGACCGATTTCGCCGATCGTCTGAATGATTTGACATCGTCGATAATGACGGCGAAACGTCTCGTCGTTGGAGCGTTGATGAGAAATGTTATTGGCCTCATCCCGACGTTCTGCTTCAACCCGTTTCCATTCTTCAAGGAACAAATCAACAAGCAGCGGGACGGCAGGTTCAGCATGCGGACCCAGCTTTCCAATTAAGTCGACAACTTCGGAACTCTTGCCAGCATGCTTCATCAGCTTCACCCCGAGATCGGGAGTTTCCGGAGCACCTTTGATGAGATTCGAGACGATGATCCTCCATGCGCTGGCAATATTGTCGTTCATACCGCTGACGGTAACGACTGGTCCGCTGTCCACAGCGTCGAAGATCTGCGATTGCAAGGATTCAAAATCGCTCAGCGGGCGTTTTGAATTTCGCCAGACATTGCTCGCTCCAGCCAGTAACCAGCCTGTTCCTTTGACATTCGTTTGAATGACTTTCACCAATTCTGCGATGAGAACATCCGTACGATCTTTGGGCAATGACTCGAACGCATTGGAGAGCTTTTGCGCAATAAGTTTTCCTTGAAACTCTCGTCCGGCTTTAAAAGTAACGTCGTCCTGAAGCGCAACGATCAGTTCCTCGGCAATCACCTCGGTCGGAAGTCGTTTGAGGGCTGTCCAGCCAGCATTCCAGACGAGTTGCTGCTCTTTCTCGTCGCTGGTTTCAAACAAGGCCGCAGCCAGAAAGGTCCCCCGTGCAATACGGTGAACATCGTGGGGATCGGCCAGCCGCGAGCAGGCTTCCATTCCGGTCGCCAGCTTCTCTGGTTTCCGTTCCGTCTCCAGCATCTTCAGCCAGTTCGAATACGGTATCCCATCGAACGTTTTTTCGACGACTGGCGTTGGGTCGGAGGATGGTGACGGAATGGACGCTGATGATTGCGCAATCGGGTTTTTCACCGACAAGTTTAATACCGGGGCCGACGGTGCATTTTGTGATTTCGGCTTGGCCTCTTCAATCCGCTTGATGGCAGCGAGAATATGATCCTGATGCAGCAGTGGTCGCTGTATTGATGGGTCGTATACCGCCAAATAACGTTGAGATGCCCGATGTGCCGCATCGGTTTCGACGATCGATTTCAACTTGGGCAGGACACCTTTCGCCGGTTCTCCAATCCCCGCGAGAACGTTGATCAGGTCGTCGCAATCGATACCCTCTGACTGTGGATCAGCTTCGAGCTTTTTCCAGCGTTCAGACAGTTCGTCGGAGACGATCGCGACAATTTCCGGCAATTTTTCCGCCAGTTTCCTGAACTGTGCCAACAGAAATACAGGCTGCCCATTCTGGAAGTTCGCATGTTGTAATGTTTCTTTGAAATAACCGAGCACTTCGTGAATGTGCAACTCGCTCTTATCAAGGCTTTCACCAAGCAAGCGGGCAGCAATTGCTTTTCGTTCGATTGACGCCGAGTCTGAAAAAACACGTCCGGCGACGGGGATTAAATCGGGACAGGTCGAGGAGGATTGTTCGGCGATACCAAGGATGTAATAAGTACACTCGACCACCCAATCGTCGTTTGACCTGTCTTTTTGAGCGATCTTTGTCAGTGAACTGACGATCCCACGGGAGCGTTGGCGAATTTCCCCATCAAACGCGTCCTGGTCGTGTTTGTCAAATTTGTCAAAATAGTAGTACCGAGGATGGTAGCTCGATCGTAACACCTCGATCGTTCCGTTTTGGACGATCGAAGCCAGGAAGGTCGTGAACAGCGACCTGAAACCATCACTCAACTTCTGTGGCGGGATCTCATTCAACTCTGTCAGAAATTCGCTGATGACAACATTGCTCGGCATTTCTAAAAAAATCGCGGTCGCGAATTGCAAGATATTCTGGCTTTGTCCTTCTTCATTATCGGAAAGGTCCGATTGTGAACGACTCATCCTGATGATGGCTTTAACCAATGTCCGTGGGTCGGCATCGGTGCTGAGATGACTCAACGCACGAAGAGCGTCCTTGATTTTTGCCTGACTCCGTTCTGTTTTCAGCAGACTTAGCCACTGCGTGAGGGTCTTTCCTTCGTAGGTTGGTTCAGGCGAATCGGTCGAATTCGGTAAGGCTGAATTAGTAACGATGTTCAATTCAAAGGCAGGATCTCTCGCTTCGGTTTGAGTCGAAGTTGATTCATCTTTCGTTTTCGTCGAGTCCCATTGCAGATTCGTGTCTGGATCAAGCAGGTCGTTCAAGCGTCGTTTCAGGATTTCAGATTTGTTGGCATGGCGGGTGACCTGCGTCAGTCGCAGTGAATCAACGCGGTTGCTTAGTTGTTCAATCTCCGACTTGCGTTGCTTCTGCCGATATTCGAAATGCTCTTCGCAAAGCGATTCCAGTTCCTGACGTAGCTTCGATTGCTCCGTGGAATTCGCGGTGCGGAATTTCAAGGCAATTTGCTTTGCGCGCCGATCGAATTCGGTGTCTTGATTGTCGGCTGTTGTTGACTGATCGATGGGTTCCGGCGGTACTGATCGTTCAGCTGCTAAAACCCGGGTTGTGTCTGGTTTCCTGTCAATGGGGGATTCGTAGGTTGGCGCGACTTCCTGCGGCGCTGCACCGGGACGATTAAACAGCGTCACCCAAGGATTCCGTTCCACCAGCGAAACCGCCATGTGGATCGTGACGGCCGTCATCAGAATCAATCCGATGGCGATCGCGTATCCGCGAACGATTGTTTTTATGGGCATGTAATTCCATTCATTTTTTGGAAAACGAAGAAATGGGACTTATGGGACTGATGGGACGTATGGGATCAAGAAGAAATCCGGGAGTTTCTTTGTTTCTGTTATCAGAATTCGTCGATTGATTTTGATTCCAGTTTCTGAAGGATGCGGTCGATTTCGATGGCGTTCTGTTGGAACTGGTCGTCCCAAGCGGTCGCTTCCGTGGTCAACTGGCTGGCGGATGAATCGGGATTCGTCGGATTGTTGGTTAGTCTTGGCGGCTGGGTGATCGCCCAAAGCCCCGCAGCGAAGACCATCAGGCTGATCACAGTCAATCCGACAGCAAATTTTGGCCAGTTAACACGTTGATTACTTTGCTGACGATGTTTGGCCAGTTCGGCGATCTGTGTTGGTAGTGGAACCAGCGTTGGTTCCTGGACGTGAGCCAGGCACCCTTTTAATTGTTCAGCCACGGTTTTGGCATTTTCGAATCGCTGCAATGGTTTTTTCGCGTGCAATTTCTCGATGAAGGCTTCCAGCCAATCGGGAACGTCAGGGTTAATCTCACGAAGCGGGCGCGGCGTGTCTTCACAAACTCGGCGAAGAACGCCCATTGTGGTTTCTGCTCGGAATGGTGAATGCCCCGCCAGCAGCGTGTACAGTACCGTCCCCAGGCTGAACAGATCGGTACGGTGATCGACCTGCTCGCCGTGCGCCTGTTCCGGTGACATGAACTGAGGTGTCCCGGCGATGACTCCACTTTGAGTTAAACTGGCATCGTCGGCAGCGCGGGCAAGTCCAAAATCCGTCAAAAGAACTCGTTCGACGTTTCGTTCGAGCAGAATATTTCCTGGCTTGATGTCCCGATGAACCAGGCCTTGAGCATGGGCGGCTGCAAGCCCCTCTGCGACCTGCTGGCCGATTCGCAGAACATCGACGACTTCGAAAGCCCCTTGCCGGTTCAACCGTTGCTGTAACGATTCACCAGGGACGAACGGCATCACCAGGTACGGGGGATGATGTTGCCCATCCACGGCATAGATCGCCACAACGTGTTGATGCACGACCGCCGCTGCTGCTTGAGCTTCCCTAGCGAACCTGCGTCTTGCTGCGGCACTCGTCGCACAATGTGGATGCAACACCTTGACCGCAACGTAACGGTTGAGTTCGTCGTCATACCCTTTCAGCACGATCCCCATCCCGCCGCAGCCGATCCATTCGAGAATCTCAAATTCCCCCAAGCGGCCAAGCATCGCGGGGTTGTCTGACGGGGCAAGAAAATCGAGCGGAATATTCGGCGGCGAATTGTCCGGTGGTTCGTTGAATGACCAGACCCCGTTCGAATCCGATTCCGCCGAAAGCGCATCGCGAGTCCCCTGCCACCAGCTTTCGTCTGCCGCGAACGATTCCAATTGTCGTCGGCAGACTTCGCAAGTCCCGACGTGCTGAGTCACGTTGGTCTCAACCGACGGTTCAAGCTCGCCGTCCAGCAGTTGACGCAGACGATCGCGATTACAATGTGACAGGGATGGCATGTTTCTGTTCTCGATTCAATCTTTGCGTACCGACGTCACCTGTTCACGCAGGCGTTTCATCACCCGGCTGCGGGACACATAAATCACTCCAATGACCACGCCCAACTCCCTGGCAACATCCGCCGGTTCGCGGCCTTCAACCGCGGTCTGCCAGAACGCCGTCCAGGTCGTCTCCTGAAATTCCGGACGGATTTGCTCGGCGGCCCAGCGAAAAATCTGACGTTCTTCTTCCCGGTCGAAAAACTCAGACTCGTCAGACTGCGGATCAGGCTGCTCGTCCAACCACTGTTTCAGGTCGCTATCGCCGCTTCCACGCGGATGCCGCGACTGACGGATCAGGTAATTCACCACCAGATTTCGAGTGATCGTCGACAGCCAGCCACGAAACGAACCTCGCTCGGGATCAGTTTCCCAGCGACCGATCGCACCCGCCACCGACATCAGCACGTCCTGAGTCACCTCCCGCGCGTCAGCGTCCTGAATGCCTCGTCGACGTGCGAGTCGAAAGATCAACGGCTGATAGATTTGCAGAAACTGGTCCCACGCCGATCGATCTCGCGGATCGCGAAGTCTCAGCAGCAAACTCGCCCGAGTTTCGGGGACCGGTGTCATTTCCGTTTCTCGTTGGATTCTTGTGAGGTCTTGAAATGCATTTCGAAGGATGTCCTTTTGCATCTTTGCGTAGCGAAGCTTTTCCCTCTGGAGGGCGAGGCTCCCGCCGAGCCGCGAAGTCGGTACACGCATCGACTCAGCGGTTCGGCAGGAGCCTCACCCTCCCGAAGAAAACGTCGATTTCCCCAAAAAATGAGTTTCAAATCAGCCTGATACAGATACCACAACAACCAGTTGAGAATCTTGCACGGCGATACTGACATTTTTGGAATTTTGGTCCAAATTGAACGAACGAAAACGAAACCCCACCCCCCTGCGGGGGTGGTCAACGGGCCTTTGCCCTAGGAATCTGCAGTAAATTCTACCGTTGAAAGCTCGTCGTACTGGTGCAAAAGCCCGTTAACCACCGCCATGGGGGCGATGGGGTTTCAGCAGATTCCCCCGTCTACACTGGAAGAAACGATTGTTTGCCGCGATTATCTCGGTTTTCCATTGAGACCGTTTCGATGATTCGGTCAGTTCCCTACAAATATTGGCGGCAACGTGGCGTTTCCTGGATACGACTTCGCATCACATTTCACCGAGATCGACGGCTTGCGGATGCATTATCTCGATGAAGGGACGGGCGACACCGTCGTCATGCTGCATGGTAATCCGAACTGGTCGTACTATTACCGCAACCTCGTCAAAAGTCTGCGGGACCGATATCGCTGCCTGGTCCCCGATCACATCGGCTGCGGATTGTCCGATAAACCGGGCGATGATCGGTACGAGTATTCGCTGGCTCGTCGAGTTTCCGACCTGGGAAAATGGCTCGATCTCTGCGGAGCCACCGACAATCTGACACTTGTTGTCCACGATTGGGGCGGGATGATCGGAATGGCGTACGCCACCGAACACCCCGAAAGGATTCGACGGCTGGTCGTCCTGAACACAGGTGCGTTTCATCTTCCGTCGACCAAACCCGTCCCCTGGCAATTGAAACTTGCCCGCAGCCCGCTCGGAGCACTCCTCGTTCGCGGCTTCAATGCCTTCAGTCGAGGAGCGGTGAAATCCTGCGTGACTCGAAATCCGATGTCCAGAGAAGTCGGAAACGCCTACTGTGCCCCCTACGATTCGTGGTCCAATCGAATCGCCGTTCATCGATTCGTGCAGGACATTCCCCTGAAACCTGGCGACCGAGGCTACGATCTGATTACCAGGGTCGGAAGCCGGCTTGAGCTTTTAAAGTCAGTCCCCATGTTCATCGGCTGGGGGGACAAAGATTTCGTATTCGACGAACATTTTCTAAAAGAATGGCTCGCTCGATTTCCGAATGCAGAACTCCATCAATACCCAGACTGCGGCCACTACATCCTGGAAGATGCCAGCAATGAACTGATCCCGCTGATCGCAACGTTTCTCGACTCGCATCCGATTGGACAAAGCACTCTTTAGAGCAAATCAAGAAAAACGAGGAGGTTTTGAACACTAATCTTCGCTAATCGACTCTAATAAGAAAATCCGATTTGCCGAGATGCTCGAAACCAAGCATTTCGGCAAATTACCCCTCTACAACTCAACCTTCTCAAGAATTGCCAATACAACGTGACCCGCGGAAGGTTGCTTTCGAACATTGCCCCATTCCTCAACGCGAGCACCAAAAAACGCGAGCATTAAGATCAATTGAAGAGGAAGTGGCAGATGTCTCCGTCTTGCATTACGTAGCTTTTGCCTTCGACTCGCAGTTTGCCGGCGGAGCGGATTTCTTTTTCGGTTTTGTAGGTTTCGAGGTCGGCGAGTGTGTAGACTTCGGCTCGGATGAACCCTTTTTCAAAGTCGGTGTGGATCACGCCTGCGGCTTGTGGGGCGGTGGCTCCGATGGGAATCGTCCAGGCCCGGACTTCGATTTCGCCGGCGGTGAAGTAACTTTGCAGACCGAGTACCCGATAGGCTTCGCGAGCGAGAACGGCGAGGGCTGGTTCTTCCAGGCCAGCTCCGGCGAGCATTTCCGCTCGGTCAGCTTCGTCCAGTTCGGCGATTTCGGATTCGAGTTTGGCACAGACAGGGACCACTGACGCGCCGACCTTGCTGGCAAAGTCTCGAACTTGTTGAACAAGTTTTCCTTTCCCTTCCAGATCGTTTTCGTCGACGTTGGCGACGTACAGGATCGGCTTGGCGGTCATCAGACCGTAGCTGGCGACGACTTTTGATTCGTTTTCGTCGAATTCCATTTTGCGCAAGGGCTGGTCGGTTGTCAGATGAGCCAGACATTTCTTGATAACTTCGACACGCATTTTGGCGTCTTTGTCGCCACTTTTGGCGGTTCGTTCGGCTTTGGAGAGTGAATTTTCCAGAGTCTGGATATCGGCCAGCATCAATTCGATTTCGATCGTTTCGATGTCTGAAACCGGATTGACGGTTCCTGAGACGTGGATGACATCGGGATCTTCGAAACAGCGAACGACTTGCAGGATGGCATCGACTTCGCGGATGTGGGTGAGGAACTTATTTCCCAGGCCCTGCCCTTCACTGGCACCTTTGACGATCCCGGCGATGTCGACCAGTTTCAGCGCGGCGGGGACCAGCTTCTTAGGAACGATATACTGGCTGATACGTCTTAAGCGGTCATCGGGAACGCTGACAACCCCTTCATTTGGTTCGATTGTACAGAAAGGGTAATTCGCACTCTGAGCGGCCTTGGACATGGTGAGTGCGTTAAACAGAGTACTTTTGCCTACGTTCGGCAAACCGACGATTCCAGCTTCCATGATACCGCGACAACCTTTGCGAGAAATTTTCAGGAGAGTCCGAACTGTAGTTTCGGGTTAACCACCACGAAACCAACAGAATTCGACGCGGGATTGATATCAAACCCGGTGGCCAAAGTCACGCAGTGCACTGGATAATCAGTATGAAACGATGAAATGCAAATACGGATCACGAAAGCACGAAAGCACGAAAGTACGAAAACACGAAAAAATGCAGGGAAAAATTGAGAGACAACCAGGTGAGGGACCTATTTCCAAATATGCTACTGGCCTTAAAACTTCTTATTGAATTCCCCCTCTTTTTCGTGATTTCGAACTTTCGTGTTTTCGTGATCCTCTGCCGTCTTCCTCTTCCTATTCCGCTGGTCAAGCGGCCGGCTGCGTCGTACATTAATTCCAGAAACTTCCGTGATTCGGAGTCTCCTGTGACGCGACCACCGTTTGATCCGTTGGATTCGAGACTACACCGCCGCGACCTGATGCGGTTGGGTGGGATTTCGGCGCTTGCATCGTGTCTGCCGGGGCTACTTGGATCTCAAGCAAACGGGGCTTCGGCGGTTGAGCCACCCTTGAATGCTCGAATGTTTGGACGGGCCAGGCAGGTGATCATGCTGTTCTTGTCTGGCGGCCCGCCGCAGCACGAAACGTTTGATCCGAAGCCGCTGGCTCCCGCCGAAATACGTGGGCCGTTCAAACCGATCAGTACGAACGTACCCGGCATTCAATTCTGTGAACTGTTGCCGCGAACGGCGGCTCGAGCTGATCGGCTGGCGGTCATCCGGTCAATGTTCACGAATAATAATATCCACGGTGGTAGCGGGTATTGGGTCTTGACCGGTCGCCCAATGCTGACGGGAGACGGCGAAAACGCCTTGCCGAGTGACTGGCCAAACATGGCCTCGATCGTGAAACGGTTTCGACCGAGTGAACGAGTTCCAGCACTATCGGCTGTCTCGCTGCCGGAACTGTTCATCGGCAATGGCGGTAACATCGAATCGGGCCAGTTTGGCGGGATTCTTGGCCCGCAATACAGCCCTGAATTGATTGAGTGTCGTCCTGCTGAACCGAATTCACCACTGGGTGGGCTTTATGCCAGCCGAGTCCCCGGCGAGCAGATTCGGCAACGAGTTGCACTGTTGGATGCACTCGGGCAGACGTTTGATCGGAATCCCCGCAGCGCTGCGGTGGAGTTTCAACACGGGCTTCAGCGTCAGGCTTTTGATCTGTTGACAACGGGAAGTGCCCGCGCGGCGTTTCGACTGGAAGAAGAGTCCGACAATATTCGCGACAGGTATGGTCGCCATCCGTGGGGACAAAGCGTTCTGCTGGCACGGCGACTGATCGAAGCGGGTGTTCGATTTGTGACGGTGAACTGGCCTCGCGTGCCGGGTGACCGAGGGGTCGATAATCCGGTCTGGGATACTCATGCCCGGAATTTCGACCGGATGGAAGATTGCCTGGCTCCGCAGTTTGATGTGGGGTTCACGGCACTACTTGACGACCTGTCTGATCGAGGGTTACTGGAAGAAACACTGGTGATCGCCGTAGGGGAATTCGGCCGGACACCCGCCGTCAACGCAAACGCGGGCCGGGATCACTGGGGATCGGTTTTTAGTTGTGTTCTGGCCGGCGGAGGAATTGCGGGAGGTCAGGTTTACGGATCGAGCGATCGTGAGGGGGGATATCCGGCCAGCGATCCTGTCGATGCGGGACATCTGGCGGCGACGGTTTTTCACCTGGCCGGAATCAATACTCAAGGAACATTCGCAGACCGCCTGGGTCGAGAGTTATCGATTACTGAAGCAGAACCGTTATTCAAACTCCTGGGCGAAGAACCAGCAACCTCCGCAAGGACGACTCCATCAGGCGATGTCGCATTTGTTCCACCCTATCGCTCGGGCCTGCTGCTGCACCCTGATTTTTTGGAAACGACGCATTTGCTACCACTGGATGCTCCAGCAAGCCCCAAGGGCTGGCGTGCAAGTCCCGTGATGGTCGAAGGGAACCGGTTCGGTGCCCGATTACAGAATCGCCCAGACCAGCGGCGGATTGCGGCCATCGGCGTCTGGGCAAACGGACCTGAAGAGGTGCAAATCCCGGCGAATTCCAGCGCGGTGCTAACTCAACAGATTCGTGATCCGCAGTCTGGTCATTTCACCGTCAAGGCTTCCTTAGTCGGTGGCGGGACATCGGCAGAAACGTTCCAGCGAATTTTCGCGACGAATTTCCGCTGTCGCCTGGTGATTTTCCAATTCTCACACGCATCCAAGTCAGCCATTTATCGTCAGGAATTGGGTTCCGTCGAATTTTTGCCGACATATCTGGAAAACGGTCATCAGGATCAGTGGCCAACAGTGACCGTCGAGAAGCGACTGGCACCAACCCCGGGAGTGAATTTCTCATTCGGATTAGGGATCGGAGTCGCACTAATCGTTGAACAAAAGACCGGCGGTGCGATTTCGCTTCCAGCGAAATCAGGTGAAGCCTACGTTCAGCTGAATCGCATCGAGATCGGCTTCGAAGGCTGGAAGATCTAATTCATACGCAACGGAAAGCCCGACCCCGTCTTAGGGGTAACGCCCAAAAGAGGCAGTCAAAATTCCTGAAACAGGAAAAGACTGCAAAGGAGTTACTTCGCTGTTTCTGGTGGGACGACGATGGAAGCCGGGGTCGGTTCATCAGGAATGTAGAGCAGGCGGTCTCTGAATTGTTTCTGATACTCCATCAGATAGGCCACAAGCTTCGCCGGATCATGGTCAAAGCTTGCCGAGATCTGGTGACGTATTTCTCGGATTTCATCAATTACAGGGTCAGGCATTGGTTTCATCTTCGGCGCCAAGTAATTCCAAAGGTGTCACAAGTGTGGGGCGACCAAATCGCGGATCCGGCTTTTCAGAATTATTTTAATGGACTTTTTAGCTAAAAAACATTGACTTCTTCCCGCCATTGTCCAGAATGATTCTCGGAGGAAAAGATGAGCAAACAAACGATGACACTGAATCTTACCGATGAAGAAATGCAAGTTCTTAAAGACTTGTGCGAAAAAAAAGGACTCAGCAAGACTGCTTTGATGCGACAAGCGTTAAGAATGTATCAGGCAATTGATTCAAGGATCGAACGCGGCGACAAGCTGTGGGTGGAAAACGAGAGTGCGACCGAAAAAGCGGAATTGATGGTGCTTTGATGCCTACGAGAACTGAGATCTTTCTGTTCGACGTGGCTTCCGGTGCGAATTGTCCCGCTGAATTCTGGGATTCCATTCAAGAACGACATCTTCTCGACTTAGAGGGAGCTTGGTCCGAATCGTTGAGGCAGCTTCGTGCAAAGTCAAACTACGTTCGGCAAGAAAGTTCGCATTGGAACTGGCGGGTCAAGGTCAATTCGATTCGCGGACAATTGGGCAACAAGTCGTTCGCGATCGAATGTAACAACCATACGCAAGGCGTGATGATTGTCAGCCTGCTTTCAAGTTGTCGCCTTCCAGCCGTTAAGGGAAAGCCACTCGTTTATGTTGACTATTTAGAAACCGCTCCTTGGAATCGACCATCATTGGGTGTCGTCCGTTTTCGTGGTGCCGGTACCGTAATGGTGTCGGCAGCAATTCAACTAAGCCGAAAAGAAGGCTTTGGCGGCCGTATCGGCCTGCATTCGTTGCCGCAATCAGAAGAATGGTACGCTAAGCGGGGAATGACGAATCTCGGGCCGGACAAACGCTATCAGAACTTGTCCTACTTCGAGATGAGTGAATCTCAGGCTTCTGCCTTTAGCCCAGAGGAATGAAGAGATGCGACTAAAAATTAACGAAAAATGGTTCGATGAAGCCGTTGCACACGAAGCAGGGCAAGAGATTGGCGCAGGCGTTCTCGCTCACGAACCGGATCAAACCGAATCAAAATCCGCACTCGAATTGGCCAAGATTGTTGACGCCTGGCCGACACTCAACGAACCGCTGAAGCAGGCGGTTATCGCTCTGATTGAATCGGGGCGGTGACAAATCGGCACAAGTTTGGATCTCGTTTAAAGAATTTTCCATCAATCATTCGACGGTCGGAACATCCTGATTCTTCGACCGTGCGGATGGAACTGAGTGGAGCGGATCTTCGAACGCAAGAATTCCGAGAAAGTTGCTCCACTCCAATTGTTTCGACAGACTCGAGACAATCTCTTAATCTGGAAAAAAACTTGCGATGCGGTCATCTGACATAAACGAAGAAAACCCCTGTAAAACAAGGGTTTTCGACAGTAGCGAGGGCGGGACTCGAACCCGCGACCCGAGGCTTATGAAGCCTGTGCCAACGGTCGAAAGTATCGACGTAACAAGCAATTCCAACAATGATTTACGCGATGAGCAGAGGCAAGTCGTTTCCGATGCGCAGCAGAAAGCGCAGCAGTCGGAGCCTGACGAGTCAAATGACCCATGCCTAGCTCGAATGCTTCGTATTTGGTCTTTGCTATCG
>CAIULL010000197.1 GCA_903899985.1 uncultured Schlesneria sp. | reverse complement strand
TGTTACAAACGCTCGCATGCGTCGCGCAAGTTTCAAGGCCTCGCAATCATATTCGTTGCTGTGGTCACGAAACTCATCTAAGAGAAGCACAACATCCGCCACTCCTAGGTCTACATCGCTAACCAGAAGATTTGCCTCCTGAGGTACGCCCCCAACAGTTTCGCGTCTCGACATTCCGCTGACCAGCATCACCACGCATGAAAACTCTCGAGCAAGCCGTCGAAAATAATGGGCGCCGTTGTTCGCAAAACGAGTGAATTCATTCCCATAAATGCCTCTTGGAAATCTTTTGTAGTGTTCTGGTAACATATCAATGGAAGCGGGGGCTTGTTCAAGCCGCTGCAGGCTTTCGTCTTTAGCATCTTCCTCTTCATCTTCGCTCCATCTGAATTCATATTGACGTGGACTCGGCTTCAAGACACGCCTGTGCTCGTTGGCGCTGTCGTCTTCGTCGTCACCATCTTCGTCGTCAATATATTGATGGTAAATGTCCTCATCGTCAAAGTCTTCATCTTCACTGGCAACATCTGTAATGCCTTCAACGGCAGCATCCGAATAATCCTCGTGGTAAATTCGCCATTGCTTAAAATTCACTTCGGCAAGGGGCCACGGATCGAATATGGCAAGGCGGACTCCTCCGCCGCGTGTACGGTATGGTGCCAAAACATCTCGCGGATTATTCTTATAGTCTGACCAATTGTCGACAATCCGTATGTTGTATCTAGTGATCTCGTCCAAGGTGCTAGCGACGGTCCCAGCAAAGTCTGTCGGCGAGCCGATATTTTTATAACCGGCTTCGTGAAGTGGAATCGATGAAATGCACGAAAAGAAACGCCATGCAATCTGCTCCTTCGTCTCTGCACCAGTGAAAAAAAAGACCGAGCCTGCGTTCTGACGAGCGACATTCAATGCGACCGATATAGCAAAGGATGTTTTTCCACAATTTGGCGTGCTACCGATAAGTATAAGCTCACCGGGCCGGAATCCCCCGTAGCGTCTATCGAAGCTTGAGATTCCACTTGGGATACTCAGCGATTTCAACTTTTCCCCGTCGATCGCCTGCGTGCCTTCACGACCCATCGCGAGGGCGATCCACTTGGGGAAGAAAATGGGACATTCTACTTTTCAAAAAGCCCCCCCCTTTTCTTTTGACTTTTGTGACCAGCCGCGACATTGGAATGCGTGATCTTTACAATCATTGCCGCATGACGCTTCTTCCTTTGATTCGGTAACTCACACGATGAATTCGCCTGCCACATCGACGGCCCGTCTGACCTCCCTGGATCAGTTTCGGGGATACACCATGTTCGGGATGCTGCTGGTGAATTTTCTTGGGGGGTTTGCCATCTGCCCTCGTATCCTGAGGCATACGAACGACTATTGCAGCTATGCCGATACGATCATGCCTCAGTTCCTGTTTGCGGCGGGGTTCGCCATGCGGCTTAGCCTGGGGAAGCGGCTTGAATCGGGTGGCAAGATGCCGTGGGGTCGCGCGATCCGACGAATTCTCGGGTTGGCTCTCGTCGCGATCGTGTGGTACACGATTGGTGATTTTTCCAGCATCGTCACCAACTTTCGGAACAAACCGACGCTGGAAGTCCTGGGGGCATTATTCAAGCGTCATTATTTCCAGACTCTGTTACATATCGCCGCCACGTCGCTTTGGATTCTTCCCGTTGTGACAGCGGCCTGGCGAGTCCGTGTCGCCTATGCAATCGCTTCGGGGATCTTACACTTTGCGGTCTCATGGTGGTTCAATTTTGTCTGGGTCCACTCGAATCCAACCGGCATTGATGGAGGTCCCCTGGGGTTCCTTTCCTGGTCAATACCTGCACTTTGTGGAACCCTGGCCTGTGATGCGGTGAGGCAGTCTGGTGTGAAGGCCGCGTCGAGAATTGCCTTAAGTGGCGTAGCGATCATGCTGCTTGGCTGGTTGATGTCCATGGGGACTGTGCTCTACAACGTGAAACCAGACGCTCCCAATCTGGTCAATGATCCCGTCCATGAAAAACTTGCGATTGACCCCGTGATCCCATCGCGGGATCGATTGCGATCGTGGGATGGGACGATCGTTGAGCCCCCGTTTGTTCCACCACCCGATTCCAACCATCGCAAGTGGAACTACTGGATGATGAGCCAGCGAACGGCGAACGTTTCGTACCCCACATTTGCCGCAGGCTTGTCGCTGGTCATCTATGCGTTGTGTCTTTGGATCTGCGATGGTCAGGGCTTAAACCTGGGGTTCTTCCGCACGCTCGGAACGAACTCTCTGGCCGCCTATCTTCTGCACGAAGTGGCCGGCTGGATCGTTTCACCTTATTTTCCTCGAAAAACGAGCTCCGTCGGCTGGGCGATGTTCGGGTTCGGGTGTTTCACACTTTTTGTTTATGTATTCTGTCGTTTGCTGGAACGACGCCGTTGGTACATCCGGGTTTGACTTCGTCGGGCATATCAAGAAAGCATCACCATGTCGATTTCTCGTCTGCAAAAGTGCATCACGATTCTTTTGTTGTTGATTGTGACAAACGGGGTTCACTCCACATCGAGGGGGGCTGAGTTTGACCATGCAAAACTCGATCTGCTCCGGCCCGCTCTGCAAAAATACGTCGATAACAATACTGTCGCTGGAGTCGTCGCCGCGATCGGTTCCCGAGAAGGAATCATCAGCTTAGAAGCACTTGGCAGCCTCAATCGCGAACAGAAACTCGCCATGCCGACCGACGCGGTCTTTCGGATCGCATCGATGACTAAGCCGATCACGGCGATTGCGATCATGATGCTGGTCGATGAGGGTCGGTTATCGGTTGATGATCCGGTCGAAAAGCATTTGCTCGAGTTCAAAGGCCAACTGCTGATTGAATCGAAAGAAGGGGAAAAGATCGTACTCAAGAAACCGGCGCGCACGATCTTGATTCGGGACTTGCTGACGCATACGTCGGGGCTTCCCGGGGGATTTCCACCGGGGATTTCGGACCTTTATTTTCGCAGACAATTGACGCTCGGTGAGGCGGTCGCGACCAGTTCACAACGGCCATTGGAGTTTGAGCCGGGAACGAAATGGGCCTACTGCAATGCCGGTATCGATACACTGGGCCGAATTGTCGAAGTCGTTTCAGGAATGCCGTTTGAACAGTTTCTCGAAAAGCGATTGTTCTTTCCATTAGGGATGTTCGACACGACGTTCTATCCCAACGATGAACAACTGCAACGTCTGGCGGCTCTTTATGACAACAAAGAGGGGAAGCTGATACCGACCGGTTTCCAGTTAATTGGCCCGACGAAAAACGCCCGACACCCCATTCCTGCCGGCGGACTTTTTTCCACCGCTCACGACTTGGGGCACCTTTATCGACTGATGTTAACTCGAGGCGCCATCGGCGAACTGAGATTGCTGTCGGAAAAAAGCGTTGATGAAATGACAAAACTGCAGATCGGCGAATTGGCAGGGGGCTTTACTCCGGGTGTCTCCATGGGCTTCGGCTGGCAAGTCACCCGAAAACCGGAAGGGGTTCATCAGATGTTGTCCCCCGGTTCATACGGTCATGGAGGAGCGTTCGGAACCCAAGGCTGGATCGATCCGGTGAAGGACGTGTTTGTGATTCTCCTCATTCAGCGAACGGGAATGGCCAACGCCGACGCGTCAGAAATACGTCGCGACCTGCAGCAAGTCGCGGTCGATGCGTTAAAACAGAATTGACGGCTTCGGTTGGACGACAAAGGCTTTCCACGCTGGCTCGTCCACGTCGAAGCAAATTTAGAGACCAGAAAAACGCACCGCCCCAACGTATTCTTGCTTTCCGCCGATCTCGCGTCGATGGAGAGCTAATTCTTCTCGTTGACCATCGGATTGAGTTAGTTCAATAGCCCCTGAGTCGTTGCTTCCACTGACACAAGGTCAGTGGAGAGCTTGCCTTTTTACGATTAAGCCTGGTGGTAGCTTCTCAGTCGTTACTTCCACTGACACAAGGTCGGTGGAGAGCTTGACTTAACGCGATTAGCCGCGAGGTAGCTTCTCAGTCGTTGCTTCCGCTGACTCAAGGTCAGTGGAGAGCTTACCTTTTTGCAATTAAGCCTGGTGGTAGCCTCTCAGTCGTTGCTTCCACCGACGCGAGGTCGGTGGACAGCTTGAAGCTTGAAAGTCGCCACGACACTTTTTCAAAACATCCCTGTTTTGTCGCAGAAAAATCCTTCAGGGCGTTGCCTGAGGGGGCTTGATGGTCGTTGTCGATAGATTTTTACAGAGGCGGAAACCGCCCCTGGCTTTACTCGGTCGCCGCTCTGCGGCTCAAGGAGATTGGCCAATAAATACTGGGAACCGCACATCGACCGCTTCGATGGATTAAACTGCGCGGTTGCGTGTCACTGACCCGAATTATTCGATAGCTCGACGCGTATTTGAGGGATCTCTTTCCGCGTCAAATCCTGGAGAAAATCCCTCGCTGGCGCGTCGGGCTAATGCCTACCCGCCGATGATCAATGCCTGATAGGCACCGTCGCCTGGTTGTCCCGGAATGAATTGCTCTTCTTCGACGAGTCTGGCTTGAGGAAAATACTTCAGGACCTGTCGCACAATTTGTTCGTTTTCGGCGGTTTCGATGCTGCAGGTCGAATAGACCAATCGTCCACCCGCAGCCAGTCGTTCCAATGCCCTGCCTAATAGATTGGCCTGGACATTTTTCAGCTCTTCAATCCCGTCTGGTGTGATGCGCCAGCGGGCCTCTGGCCGTTTGCCCAGAACGCCGGTATTCGAACAGGGGACGTCAACCAGAATGGCATCAAATGGGCCAGCCGGAAGTCGAAAACCTGGCTCATCGACCAGTTGAGTTCGAATGATGTCGACCCCAAGTCTTGCTGCGTTTTCGTCGACGATTTCGAGTCGATCGGATCGAATATCGGTCGCCATGATCTCGCCATGATTTTGCATCAATGCCGCAAGATGACAGGTTTTGCCACCGGGAGCGGAACAGACATCCCAGACGCGCTGTCCCGGTTGCGGCGCCAGTCGCCGTGCCGCACAACTGGCAGAAAAATCCTGAACAACAAACCAGCCGTCTTTGTAACCTGCTAATTGATCGACTCGTGAAACATCTTCCACGATGATGGAATCCGTATCACCCAGTGGATGTGCCACAATCCCGGCAGACTGAAAGGCGTTTAACACCTCATCGAACGACGATCGGATGGAGTTGGCTCGTACCATCAAGGACGGGGTTGAATTGAACCAGCCGCAAAGTCTGATCAATTCGGCGGGTTCAAACCGTTTCGCCCAGCGTTCGACCAACCAGAGCGGCATGCTGTAGGCACTGGCGACGTAGGCAGGAAGATCCGATGCGGGCTCGAAGAAAACGGGCTTGGTCAGTTTTCGATGCCGGTTGTTTCCCACAGGGACCGCCGACGCTGACGGTTCACTGACGAATTCGTCGGTCGCCAGCCGAGTTGCCCCGCGCAACACGCCGTTGACAAAGCCGCTCCAGCGCATCCGACCGGCCCGCTTACAAAGTTCGACCGTCTCATGCACTGCCGCATGAGCGGGGATGCCGTCGAGCATCATGATCTGGTAGACACCCAGGCGAAGAATCGTCCAGAGCGCCACTTCGACCTGATCGGATGGTCGGGCGATTAACGTTCTTAAAATCGCGTCGAGTGTCGCTTGGCGCCTGACGACTCCGCAGGCGAGTTCTGTCGCCAGGCCACGCTCGACGGTGGGAAGTCCCGATTCTCGAAAGACGCGGTCAAGTAGATCGCTGACCCACATGCCACTGACGCGGTGCTCTTCCAGCACTCTTAATGCGGCTTCACGTGCGGTGCGGATCGAAAGCGACAGCGGTTCATCGGAAATCGGCGGTTGCGAATTAAGCATAGTTTCTCCTGTTTAGCCGCGAGAGCATGACGTTCTTCGCACAAAAAGTCCAAGATTCCCTCAGAAAGTCTGTCGGAGTCCCATTGGTACGCCGTTTCTGATATACTGGCGGCTTCAGCGACATAAATTGTCGCGAAGAGGGATCGCGATAGCGCACAATGCGAAAGGAAACCTATGGCAAAGCAATGGTTAAAGCGATTGACCGTCGAGCAGGCGGAAGCTGACAATTCGGGCGAGCCCGGCGGCAACGTTGTTCCTTTCGGCGTCAAAAATTCTGAATGGGTGCGGTTAGTTTCAAAAATTCGTGATGGCGACCAATTGTACGCCTATCGAGAATCGCCTCCGCGACATAGTCGGGCATTCAAAAACGCCATCCCCTCCGAGGGTGTTGCGCTCGTTCGTGATGGCGATGTCGTGGCACAAGTCGCTACTCGAGGTCGTTAGTTCTGCCGTTGAGCTGAAATGGCCACGCTTCTTCTCCGAAACGGTACGGTTTACGATCCGGCTCACGACATTTCCGGTGAATGTCGTGATATTTGGGTCGTCGACGGAAAAATCGTCGCGGCCCCGGTCGATCCCGCAGTTCATCTGGATCGAGTGATTGATGCTTCCGGGCTGGTCGTTATGCCCGGTGGCATCGACATGCACTGTCACATCGCCGGGCCCAAGGTCAATGCCGCGAGAAAAATGTTGCCCGAGGACCGGCGGCGTGCCGATCCGATGTTACGGACTGAAATCACGCGGTCTGGAACGATCGGCAGCGTCCCCAGCACGTTCACGACTGGATATCTGTATGCAGGTCTCGGGTATACCACCGCATTTGATGCGGCGATCCCTCCGTTGACCGCACGACATGCGCATGAAGAATTCTATGATACTCCGATGATCGACAAAGGGTTTCTCGTCCTGGCGGGAAACAACCATTTCGTCATGCAGCGGATTAAAAACGACGAGCCGAAGCTCGTTCAGGCCTACCTGGGCTGGCTGATGAATGCCACCAAGGGATACGGCATTAAGATCGTCAATCCGGGCGGCGTCGAGAACTGGAAGTGTCGGGCCAACGGAAATGTGAAGACACTGGACGACACCGTCGACGGCTTCGGGATCACCCCTCGCGAAATCATTCGGGGGGTCGCTGGTGCGGTTGACGATCTTGGGCTGCCGCATCCCGTTCATATCCATGGTAACAATCTCGGACTACCTGGGAATTCTTCGACGACCCTGGAAACGATGAAGGCCCTGGAAGGTCACCGAGGTCATTTAACTCATATCCAGTTTCATAGTTACGGTGGCGATCCTGATGATCAGTCAACGTTTCGCTCAGACGTTCCTCAACTTGCGGATTACGTGAACCAGCATTCCAACCTGACCATTGACGTCGGCCAGGTGATGTTCGGACCAACCATTTCCATGACGGGAGACGGCCCGCTTGGTTATTACCTGCATCGCGTGATGGGGGGAAAATGGTTCAGCGGTGATATCGAACAGGAGGCCGGCTGCGGCATCGTTCCCATTACGTACAAAGAAAAAAGCTTCGTCCACGCGTTGCAGTGGGCTGTTGGTCTCGAATGGTATCTGTTGATTGAAGATCCATGGAAAGTCGCCATGAGTACCGACCATCCCAACGGAGCGTCGTTCCTGGCTTATCCACAAATTATCGCTCTATTAATGGACCGTTCACGGCGCGAGGAAGCCATCGCCCGACTGCCGGCCCGCGTTCGTGAAGCAACTGTCCTGAGCCAGCTCCATCGGGAATATACTCTGGACGAGATCGCAATTATCACACGAGCGGCTCCGGCCAGAATGCTTGGCCTGAGCCGCAAAGGTCATCTCGGCCCCGGTGCCGATGCCGATATCACGATTTACACACCCAATGCCGACATCGAGCGGATGTTCGAATTGCCCCGTTTTGTCATCAAGGCGGGGCAAGTGCTGATTGAGCAAGGGGAAATCCGACGGACAATCGAAGGCATCACCTTGCAGACCGCTCCCGATTACGATGACGCTGTGATCCCTTCAATCCGCGAGTGGTTCGAATCAAGCTACACAGTGCAGTATCGAAACTACATCGTCGAAGATCACGAGGTCGGACCGACGGTCGTGGAACCGACGTCGGTCAGGCGCAAGTAACGGCTTGATAAACAGCCTCAAAACGTCAGAACTCGATCTGATATTTCTCAGTCATCGATCGACGGACCGAGACGAGGCCGTCTTCGATCTGTTTCCATTCCGAAAATCGTACTTGTTTTGACCGTTGATTTTCCTCGGCGTCGACCGCACCGTCTCTCAATCCGATCACCGATTGCTGCCAATCATTACCAAACGGACCAAAACCACCGCCGAAGTTTTGTGCTCCGCTCGATTGCTGCTGCTGTCGGGTTCCCGCCTGGATTTTGCTCATGCGATGCGTTTGCGCCTGATACCGCAGGGAACCGCTGACGTTGGCACCGAAGTTGAGCAGCGCCGGATCAACATTCAGCATCGGCAGATCGTCAATCTTTCGTGCGTATCGTTCAAAATGCAAAGCGTGATTGTCACGTTCCTTCTTCAATGTCAGTCGCAAGTCATTGAGCAGTACCTGCACCGATTTGCAATAACTCAACGAGGTCCTCGCCATCTTGTCATTTGCCGTCGGTGCCGCTTGAGCATTGGAAGAACTCGCGGAAATTGCTTGAGTAATCGAGGGGGGTTCGAGGATCGAGAGCATTTCGCGTGCTTCCCCCTGTGAAACACCGCCGGTGCCAGTAACCCGGCTGCCGTTGATCGTCCATTTCCAACCTTGGACATCTTCGGACGCAGCCCCCACGCGATTCATCACCGCCGCCACCAGTTTTTCAAGGACAGGTTTCAGCACAGTGGCGTCTTTGCCAAATTCGAGTGTTGCGGTTCCCTTCCGTTCTGAATCGACAGCAATCGCGATCGTAATTCCCTTGACGGTTTCAAGGACCTCTGCTGCGTTCTTTGCGGCGGACTCCGAACTGAACCAACCGGTTGCTTTCAATTCCTGCCCGATTTCGTCAGCAGAAAAGTTGTCTTGCAGATCGATTGCCAGGATCAGTTGAGCGGAATTCTCTTTGGAATTCAGGGCGGTTCGCAAATAGGGTGAAAGTCGACTTCCACCCGGCGTCGGGCCATTTTTCAGCCAACGGGACATGATCTGACGGCTGGAAGATTCGCTGACCAGCCAGTTTCCATCACCCACATCAACGACGTAGCCATCGTTTCCGAATTGCGAGCTCGGTTTTCCTGAAAAAGTGCTGATTCCACTCGGTAACCAAAGAGACAATTTTTCGAGAGTGAACTGCGTGTCTGGCACAATCACCGAAAACTTCCGAAGTGCTTTCAAATTGTCGGTTAGTTCCAATTCGGCACCGACCAGGATTTGTCTGGTACCTGGCGGAATAAATGCTTCCTGCTGGATGAAGGACTCGGTCGCTTTCTTGACCCAGCCCTCTTTCCGAGCGAGTGGAGTCTGATAAACCTCTGCCACGTTAATACGAGCAACGGCGTTGATTTCCGCTGGCAGCCACGCAATCGGATCAGCGGCATCCGCATCGGCAGCAAGCAGTCGTCCCACAAGCGTGACGGACAGTAACATCGGAAAAACTCGCATTATCGCTCCTCGCCAAAAAGGTGGAAATTCAGCAGAATAATTGATCAAGACGGCACAGAAGCATCGCGACTACGCTTTTGGCAGACAATCACGACGAATTCGGACTTGTGTTTGACTGGGTATGATACACAATATGGGAGGACTGTTCTTGATGTAACCGTTAGTGAAATCTATTTGCGTAGAAAGAGTTGTCATGATTCGAAAGTTTGTCAATTTCTCGAGCACACTCGTTGCGGTGCTCAGCCTTGTTGTTTCAGCACAGGTTGCTGACGCCCAGTATTTTGCTGGCTCGTCCTGTTGTGGCCAATCTTCATACTCAAGCTACCCGGTTACGAGCAGCTACGGCTACGGATATTCGTCACCCAGTAGCTACGGCGGATCAATCGTCGGTTCGATGGGGTATTCGAGTTGCTATGGCGGTTGCGGAACTCCTGCTTGTGACACGGGTTGCTACGGGACAACCAGCTGCCGTTCAGGTTGCGGACTGTTCGGACATCGACTTTTCCGACGATCAACTGTTTGCTGTGATCAGCCAGTTAGCTATTCAAGTTATGCCGTGGGATACCCCAGTTGTGCACCCTACGGCGGTTGCGGAACCTATGGCGGTTACGCCGTCAGCAGCGGATGCGGTTACGGATGCTCGCAAGTTGGACTCTTCGGATGCCGTCATCGTGCACGTTGTGGATATGCTCGAGTCTCCTCCTGCTGTTTGCTTTCGAACAGCTATGTCGGAGCGACAGCTGCTTGTTGCGCCCCAGCACCCTGCATGTCTACATGTCTTTCGTGTTCAGGTAACTCGATTCAGCCAGAATACAACTACTCGACACCAGCGGTCCTGAATCCTGCTCCAACACCAGCCACCGCCGCCGCGCCGAAGGCTGCTCCAGCACCAACTCCCGCTCCTGCTCCTGCACCAAACCCAGCGCCACCAGCAGAACCGACGACAGATGCCCCTGCCGCCGCTCCTGCCCCAGCTCCAGGTAACTGAGAGTTTGACCGAGATTTTCCAGAAGTCATGATCGAGCGTGAACCGAACCCCGGATTAGTTTTCCGATTGAGTTCGGTGCCGATCAAAAAAGCAGTTTCAATTCAGATCAGGGTCGGCGCGAGCAATTGGTAACCGATTGTTTCGGTCCATCAGATTTCCAAAAGAGCTGGCAGGGTTATAAACCCT
>CAIULL010000196.1 GCA_903899985.1 uncultured Schlesneria sp. | reverse complement strand
TGGTGCCGACCGACCTCGTCGCCGCTCAACTAATCAAACGGCTGACTCCCAGCCAGACGGCCGCAGCGTTACCCAGTGAGCCTCCGCCGAGCCCCGAAGACATCACCACGCCAACGACGGATACCGCAGCGGCGGCGCGGATCGTCGGGACATGGCTGTCATCCGGACCTGCGGGGAGCCCGGCTGGCTCGACGTATTCGTTAACGCTGACTCCCGATTCGAAGTTCAATTGGGTCTTCACGCAGAACGGTAAAACATCGTCGACATCTGGAACGTATGTGCTGGGTCGCAATACGCTGATGCTGGATGATCCCAAGAACGGCAAGCTGGTCGCTCAGTTTGCCTTTGGCGACAATTCGTTCACGCTCAAAATGGTGGGCTCGCCCGCCGGAGAGGGGGACCTCGTCTTTCGTCATCAATAATCCAATTTGAGCGCATTGACGACAGGATCAATTTCTGTGCTGCCGCCTGTGCCAGAGATTGATCCTGTTCATCGGTGTTGCTCGCCAAACAAAAGGAACAGATGACAAATGATTGGAAGAGGCGAATCACTATGAGATTTCAATTTGTTACATGCGTTGTTGTTCCGTTTGTCGCAATCACGTTGTCGACCGCGCCACTTGGGGCTCAGGAATGGGGCAACAAGATGTTTGACCGGTTGCAGCTCCAGTTCGGCAATGTCGCTCGCTCGGCGGACACTACCTTCAGCGTCAAAGTGACGAATCCCTATGTCGAAGAAATTCGAATTACGAGTCTCACGACGTCCTGCGGGTGTATTTCCTGGACCGACCCGCTTCCGATTTCTCTTCCGTCAAAAGCCGAGCGTGAACTGACGATCCGTCTGGACACCGTTCGCCATGTCGGCGAAAAGCATGTCAAGGCGTTTGTGACACTGAACGAGCCCACCAAAGGCCTCGTTGCGAATGTGACACTGTCCGTTGATGGCCGGATTCGAAATGACGTTGAAGTACGACCAAGTTTAGTTGATTTTGGGGCCGTTGACCTGGGACAGGGTCAGTCGCAACGACTTCGAGTCGACTTCAGTGGCCATTCCCATTGGGAGATTACGTCTGCCAAGGTTGCCAGCGCCTATCTTACAACACAGATTGTGGAACACACCCGTGCAGTTGGCGTTGTTCAATACGACATCGTGGTGGAATTAAAACCGGGAGCGCCTGTCGGCGTGCTTCGAGACCGACTTGTTCTCACAACCAACGAAATCGGCAATCCACGCATCGAAATTCCGGTTGAGGCGCGGATTGAACCAGAATTCGTTGTGACGGAGGCCCATTTCGGCATGGTGACCTCTGGGCACCCAAAGTCGATCACTGTCATGCTGCGCGGTAAGAAGCCTTTTCAGATTCAATCGGTCGAACACGTAACTCAGGTTGTGGCCGCGAAGCCCGCGCAAGACGCGGCTACTCCGACTGACGTTTCCGAACAATCTGACGTGCAGATCACCGACGCGAAGAGTGCGTTCAAAACCGAATTTCCAGCTAGTCTCGCGCAGATACACTTGTTGACGCTGACGTTGACGCCGCCAATGGAATCAGGCAGGTTCAATGAACAATTCTCTATCACAATTCAGG
>CAIULL010000195.1 GCA_903899985.1 uncultured Schlesneria sp. | reverse complement strand
GTGCCGCCCTCATCACAGAAAGAAACCAACGCTCTCCAAAAGTTTTAAGCAGTCGATTGTTATGATTCTTTGAACGGTATTGGGTTTAAACGAGAGTGGCAATGGGACTTTTTTGGATTCCATTTCGGAGAAGGAACAAACCCCGTGCTCCCACGATATCGGGAGCATTATTGGATGGTCCCTTACTGGTCCGTCACGATTCCTCTCACCCTGCTTTCCGGCTGGCTCCTGATTTCAAAACCCCGTTAACGTGAATCACAACTAAGTGACGGACCTCGGGCTGAAACAGCTTAAGCAGACGTTGCCGAATTGTTGGATCGCTTATGAGCGGCACCGCAAACTGAACAGCCATTCGTGATTGATTCCGCTCGTCGAATCCGTCTCGTTTATGTACGCGTCTTATCCGCGCGAGGAAAGTCAAAATTGTCCTCAGGCTATTTCTTTCGGCAGTTTAACGGCACAATAATGGAAGTCTCTGCTGCCGAAAAACTGCCGATAAAATGCCGTTTGCACCGAAGTTTACGATCACCGTGAAAGTTGCCACCGATCTGATGCGGATCGAAGCGGCGAGGTCGGCTATTCAGCATTTGCCAATCACGCCATCCGTGCTTTCGAGTTTAAGAGAAACGGCAAAGCTCCTTTCCACACATTACTCGACGATGATCGAGGGGAACCTCCTGACCCAGGAACAAGTGTCGACGGTGATCGAAGGCAAGCAGCACTTTCCCGGCCGCGAGCGCGATGAAAAGGAAGTGCTTGGGTACTATGCCGCGCTGGAAAAACTGGAAAAATTCGTAGCTGGTAGAAGTGGTGTCACAGAGAGCCAGATCCAGACGCTCCATGCTCTGGTCATGGCCGAAGGTCGCAAGAAGGCGAAGCCCACACCCTATCGTGACGGGCAAAATGTGATTCGTGACGGCCGAAGTCGCGGGATCATTTACATGCCCCCGGAAGCGAAGGACGTTCCGCAGCTGATGCACGAAATGGTGGCGTGGATCGCTCGCACAGATCGAACAGGATTGCCATGTCCACTCCGTGCGGCGATTGCGCATTATCAATTCGCCACAATCCACCCGTACTATGACGGGAATGGACGTACGGCAAGATTATTGACGACACTCGTTCTGCATTTGGGTGGCTATGACCTGAAAGGACTTTACTCGCTTGAGGAGTATTACGCTCGAAACCTCGGTGCATACTACGAAGCGCTGACGATTGGTCCGTCGCACAACTATTACGGTGGCCGCGCCAAAGCGAATATTACGAAATGGGTGGAGTATTTCTGCGGAGGTGTGGCAGAGAGTTTTGAGGCTGTCCAACAACGCGCCGCAGAGGCTGCCGGCCGCGGTGCAAATGATCGCTCACCGTTATTGAGGCGACTCGATCCCCGTCAGCGCAAAGCACTTGAACTCTTTCGGGAGGGAGTCACAATTACCAGCAGTCATGTTGCGGCATTGTTTTCGATTTCGGAACGTGCCGCTCGCAATTTGCTGTCCGCCTGGGTCGCGGACGGCTTTGTCGCTGTCGCCGATCCTGCAAAAAAGACCCGAAAGTATGCTTTATCGAACGACTTTCAATCAGCCGTCGATTGACCGTTGATGCGAAGACATGGAAAACGTCCGACTTGCGATTGGATCGTTGGACTCCGTTAAAAACCTACTCAGGTCAGTTCATTGTGTTGTCCCCTCATGATTATCAGCAACGTGCCTATTTCTTCTTCGAGCGAGATCGATTTTTCGAAGCGGCGGCGGTCTGTCTGGAGGGGTTGAGCGAGAACCCCGACGATGTCGATCTGCTGTACCTGCGCGGCCTGTGCGGTCTCCGTTTGAAGGATCAGGAACTGACCCAGACTTCGATTGAATCTCTCGCTGCATGCGCACCGAACTGGCCCTGTACCCATGACTTGCTTTGTTATCGGGCGCTTGAGAAAGGTCGGCTCGATGCGGCGGAGCGACATTCTCGTGAAGCGATTCGCTGGGACCCTGAGGTCGGCGGCCGTTACGGAACGCTGGCTCATATCTTTGATCGTCTCGGACGACGGGAGGATGCGATCACCGCTGCCCGTCGGGGATTGTCACTTGACCCCGACAATATCCATCTGCTGACACAGCTCCAGCGACTTTATCATCTCAATGGTGAAAAGCGTCTGGCGGATGAAATGGAGCGTCGTGCGGGTGAAGTCAATCCGGAAGACGCCGACTGGCATTTGTTTGCCGGACTGCGGCTGCTGGAAGCGGGCCAGAAATCGGAAGGGCGCTCGCGGATGCGATCGTCACTGATGGTGGAACCGAATATCCCCACAGAACGCCTGGATGCGATGGCTCATGAGATCGTACGATCCCACTGGTTTTTTAAGAATGCCGGGTTTTTGCGTGGTGAATGGCCAATCCGCATGATGGCGGTCGCCACACCGCTCATCTGGTTCGCACTGGGGAAGCTGATCTGGTTTCCATTCAGCTGGCTGGGCTGGATGTCACTGATCCTCGTCGCGGGTTGGTTTGGGTATGAGGCGTTGTTTTGGTTGTGCTGTCGGCTGATCCGTCTTCGAATCACGCGAGGCCGCTTGTGATTTGGTCCCTGTCCGTGCCGCACCTTTTGCGGCACTGCCGACCTTTTGCTTTTTGTTCCAGACGCTGTCGAGGTAACTGGTGTCGATGCGATTCTTTGCCGACGCCCAGCTCAAGGTCGTCGACCCTTCTTCAATGCCGGCGAGCAGCCATTCCCGGTTCTGGTAGACGAAGACCCAGACAGATCTGAAGCCGGTTGTCATTCCGACTTCACCCTTGATCACTTCCAGTGTGTGCCGGTCTCGCATGTAGTCGACGCAGTCGACGGTCACGAGGACTCGGATCCAACTGTGAGTCTCTTCATCTTCGACAGAGACCGCGAGTGGCTCGATGTGTTGAATCTTTTCGAGCCGGTAAACGATCTGCTTTCCTTCGTCGAGCCAGCGTTGAAGCAATTCCTGCTGGCTGGCGAAGTAATCCGAAGTCATGCATGAAGAGACCGATGACAGGTCGCCGGAGTCCCAGACTTTTGCGATGTCCCTGACCACCTTTTTGATTCGCGTACGAAGCGCTGTCCATTCAAACCAATTGTACTTTTCGGCAAGTACCGCCAGATCACCTTTTGTTTTTCGGATGCCTGCCGATTTCTTGTAATGGACATACAGAATCAACGGCGACAAAAGGATGCAGGCGATTAACATCAGTCCGCCAACGATGATCCCTCCGATCCGTCCAAATTTGGATTTCAGCGCCTGTTTGACGAACTGTCCACCCGGCGCGGCATCCGCCTCCGGACAAATGACGAAAATACAGACGGCGATCAGAACAAGCATCAAGACCAGTTTCACCCACCCGCGGCATCGGAAAGAGGCATCCGCTGAGGAACTGATTGAGTTTGCCATCACGTTCGATCCTATAGAAACTTTTGGTCAAGCACAACTTCCGACGTCGATTTCTTATATGCCGCTACGGTTCAGCCGTCAAACTTTGATGACTGTTCGACCCGGACTAAGACTCAAACTGGCGCTGATCCATGTCGATACCACGATTCCCCACACCGAATATTTAAACCATTGTGCTGCCGACGCTTTTACGGCCTCGAGTTCGGCAACCTGGGCATGGTTCATGTTCTGCTCACGCAACAGGGCTTCGACGCGAAAACAAACGTTGAAAGATTGATACGTGGCCATCAGGACACACACGGTGACACCGACGGTGTAAGCTGCAAACCACTTTTTGCGACCATCTGGCTGTCGAAACGTGGCGATCACTGGAAGCATCAATCCTAAGAACAGCATTCCCGCCGCCCAGACTCGATCCACAATGACCCAATCAATGAGCAGCGAGGAAGTCGCGATGACGACGATACACGATAGCAGGCAAAGTCCCACCAAATTTGATTCCAGACGTTCGGTGGAATTCAGGACGAGTCGTCCGAAGGGATCTAGACGCAGGACAAGATTGAACAATGACGACGCCGTCCAGGTCATCCAGACGAACAGCACGTACCCGATCGTCAAGGGAAGCGCCAGGGGAGCCAGGATCGGCACCATTTGAATCAGGTTGGCAAGCAGATTCTGGCCGAAGACCAATCCCAGAATTAACCCCAATCGGACATTGGGAGGGAAGTGTGTCATCCACAGGAAAAAAGAGAGCAGCCAGCGATACACAAAGAACCGGGCCTTCATTGCTTCGACGATTCCCAGTCTTGCCCATTCCAGATCGGGCTGCAGTCGTAAGGCTTCGCGAAAATGCTTCATCGCGTCCAGAGGTTGCCTTTGGTGCAGCATCGTCCATCCTTGATTGGCATGCGTGACGGCATCCTCGGGATTCTTTGACAGGGTCGCTTGAATCGACTGTCCGGCTTCTTCCTTGCGACCCAGGTTGACCAGCGCGATGGCGCGCAGGTTGTTACATCCGATATCGTCAGGATCGCAGGCCAATCCCTGTTCGGCCGCCGCCAGAGATTCGCTCCAGCGATATCGATTGCTTTCGATTCCCGCCAGGACGTGGAAGTGGTGGGAGTTCCAGGGTTCCAGTCGAATCGCTTCCGAGATGGTCGTCTTTGCATCGGCCAGTTGATTCCGTTTCCACTGGATTGTCGCCAGGGCATGAAAACCAAGTGCTTCATCCGGGGCGTCATGAATCGCCTGTTGAGCTTCCGTAGCGGCTTCGGCAAACTTATTACGCTCGGACAGACAAAGCGCCAATAAGGCATGCGCCGTTGCGGTGTCGGTCCCTTCCGACAGGGCCAGGCGCAACTGCTCTTCCGCCAGTTCAAACCGGTGCTGCTGCATCAAAAGCTGGGCGCGGCTGAGATGAATGCTCATGTGAGTTTCAGGTACTTGAGGATATCGTCGTACAGTCCCCCCTGATTGGAATACAGGGCATAGTTACGGGCCGAGGCAAACCATTCCTTGGTCGATGGCCGTAGACCTCCTGCGGCGGCGATCAAGTCCTTCGTCACAATGGGCAATGGTTTTCCGGTCCGCATCGCTTCATGCAGTTTTTTCTCGATGGTCTGATCGACCACCGCTTTTAAATCGGCACCGGAAAAGTCTTTTGTTTTGCGTGCGACCTGCAGATGATCAATTTCCTGAACCGGTTTTCCCGTCAGTTGCAGACGCAGGATATCGGCACGAGCCGGTTCATCGGGTGGAGGGACAAACAGAATCCGGTCGAACCGGCCCGGACGTCGAAACGCCGAATCCAGATGCCAGGGGGCGTTCGTCGCGGCCAGAATCAGCACACCCTCATTGGAGGATTTTGCTCCGTCCAGTTCCGCCAGGAACTGATTGACCAGGTGTCGCGAGGCACTGGTCTTCATGTCGGTCCGGCTGGCTCCCAGTGCATCGACTTCGTCAAAGAATAACACGCATGGCTGATGCGACCGGGCGTACTCGAAAAGTTCGTGTAACTTCTTCTCGCTGTTTCCAATCCACATATCCAGCACATCATTGATGCCGATGCAGACGAATCCCGCACGTATTTCGCCCGCCGTGGCCCGTGCAATATGCGTCTTGCCGCAACCGGGCGGTCCATACATCAGGATTCCGCCACCGATCGTTTTTCCGTAAGAAGCAAACATCTCGCGATGCTGCATCGGATAAATGATCTTCATGCGGATTTCTTCTTTGAGCGTATCCATCCCCCCGACGGATGAAAAGTTGATCGTCGGCCGCTCGAAGGAATTCGCGACGGGGGACGAGGTCTCTTCATCGCTGTCCCAGCCGGCTCGAACTTTCCCGTCAACAACCTCTGAGGATTCGTCAGCATCGATCCCTAGTTCGGCGGCTAGCTCATCGTCACGCAGCGAGTCGTCTTCGCGCACCGCCTGGCGGTACTCGCTGACGGCGAATTCGACATCCCCCTGTTGCAGCAGCAATCGCGAATGAAGCAAATAGGCCGCCGCAGGAGTGTCACGCTGCCGGATCATTTCTTCGACGATCACGATGGCGTGTGACGATTTACCCTGTTGATGAAAGGCTCGAGCGAGTCCCAGTTTCAGTTCAAAATTATCGCGATCCCGCGCGAGGGCTTGCCGGAATTCCTCTTCCGCTTCTTCGGCCCGCCCGAAAGCAAGCAGAGTCTCCGCCAGATGCTTTCGCAACGGTACGTTATCGGGCGAATGAGCCAGCGCGTCCCGCAAAGCGCGTACACTGTCGTCACCGGACAAGATAAATCCCCTCACTCAAACGAACGTCCTCAAAGTCAGGAATGGTGAAATCCTAACAAGTACAGACGAATGTCGCATCAATGTGGTCCGTGATCGATATCACTTTCGGAACTTGAACAATGGCGTTTGTGCCGTTCTTTCGAGTTGAACCCCCGGGGTTCGGTCGCCGATCGATCCCGATGCTAAATCAACGGCATTGATCCTGGTATCACATCTTGAAGTCCTGATCACAGAGTGCCGTCAACCCTTGGTGACGAGGCAAGATCGCGTTCTTGCGGCCCAACGGGTCAGCACTTCAAATAGAAAGGGTCGAAAGTCTTTCGGAGGCCCTGGTACCGTCCGTTGGTCAAGATAATAGGCATGAAGGGCCGACAGTTCGCTCAAGACATCATGCACGTTTATCGAACCGAGCCGGTGACAGAAGGCAACCGAACGGCCGGCCTTACAGGCCTATTTTCATTTCTGTTGATCAACCACCAGGGCCTCCGGCGGACCTACGACCCTGGCTATGCGAATCACCGGACGCGTTGGGTCTGAAGGACGGTCTGTTTTGGGTATGGCATCCGGCGCTCCACAATTGATCCCGTTGATTTAGCAGCATCGGCCACGTGGCCGACGCTGCCAGCGTCGGAAGCAATTAGCAAAGTCGACCAATGCACCAGCATGTCATGACGACATTCACCGCTGAGAACCCGCGAGATCCAGTCGTCGAAGCGAGTCTGGCGATAGAACCG
>CAIULL010000194.1 GCA_903899985.1 uncultured Schlesneria sp. | reverse complement strand
TTGTAACAAAACACCGACACGGCCCGTCGTCGTGTTTAATGCTGAATTGGCAGCCAGCGTTCTCGCGAGTTCGGGATATGGAAGAGTCGTAATTGCGTTACGATTCGATTGATGACACAGGGAAAGTAAAACGGTAGAAGAGAGATTTTCCAACACATTTTCGACAAACGGTTCCACCCACCTTGACAGAGGTATCGCTGTTAGAGATGGACGAGCGTCGCGGTGCCGTCGGCTCCGCTCCCATGATCAACGCCGGGTATCGGAAGCGTGGTATCGCGCATCGCATCAAATTCTGTTCGGCAGTGCCGCCCAGAAGCATTGTTCGACGCTGATTTCGATCAACGTATCCCGCCGTCCCTGAAAACAACCAAGCAAGGATATGGATTCCTTCGCGGAAAAGCGTTAGAAAGAATGTCTTCCCGTTGTCCCCGTCTGGCTGTGGCGCAGCCTGGTAACCCAATCGGCAACGGATTGTATCATTGCATCAGCGTCTGCCGTGGATCTCGCAAGAATGACAGGCTCCCATAAGTCAGTAAAAGCGACAGCGGCTCCAGGACCGGGATCATCAATTCGGGGAAAGCCAGACTGGAGCAAGATCTTCTGAAAGTCTTTCCACATCGTCTTCGGTCGATGAAATCGATGCGGTAAGGTCAACAGAATTATTTTACCAGCATTTTCGTGTCTCTTTAGATGAGAAAGCTCCCATGTGAGTCCTTCGGTTGTTCCTTCCAAAAGAAGGATGGCCCGACTCGACGAGATCAATTGAATTGCAATGTCCTTCCAGTCAGTGTCAGAAGCGTAGGTCACTTCGGCGCCGAGATTCGGAAGATGACCCGATGGATCTGAGATGCCAACAAATCGACCGATGCGATCTTCGACTGCGGGTCTGAGGACTTCATCACAAGTCTCACCGATCCACCGCTGAAAGTATGAATGACTCCAGGGAATGAACAAAGATACGAAAGGGTTGTATCCCATAACGGTTTTGCGTCGGGTCTTTGCCGTTTGGAAAGATCGCAGGAAGACGACTGTTTCGCCTGAAGTCAGCGGAACACCTTCTTGAGCCTTCTCCTTTCGCCGATGGTTAAAGAACGACCACGCTGCGGAATAGGCAAACAATCGAGCGATCAGGACGAGTGGAATAAATTGAAAGAAAACGACTACGATCACGAAGTATGCGATATCGTCGTAGATGTCCGTGGAACTGGCCACCGTTCCTGTAGAGTTACGACGTAGCGATCCGTATCCGAGAAACAGGATGGCAAGAGCTGACGCTAATGTCATGCATTCGATGATGAAGCTAACCCAGCCAAGGCTATCCCAAGGAACTTGGATGTCAACCCGATCCAGTGAACTTGGGCGTTTCTTTTTGACGACGAGGATTCCCAGGCCCGTTGCAATGATTCCCGCCGCGACGCCTGAGGAAAATTGAATCAGCAAAAGTAATAGGTTCACACAAATCGCAAGCGATGTGTGATCAGTTCGCGACGCGTCAGGATAAGGGAGGATGCGAACGACTGCGATGCAGGCGGGAACCGATAAAATCGCTCCTAAGGAGGAGACTCCTAAAGACGGCGTGCCACTCCTCTTGCAAAGCAATTGCGAAATCAGCAATACCACAATTGCAACTGGCAGGGCTATGAGCTCGTACATCGTTGGCGCACCTGCGGTCCTCGTTCTATGTCAAAACACACGCCTACTTACGATGGGTTGCATTTGATAATTGGCGTTAGCAAAAAAGGCGGACCTGAATGAGCGAAACGAATTTCGCTCATTCAGGTCCGCCACAAGGAAAGATTCAAACCGCACGATATGAATACGTAACAGATGCACAATGGGAGCGCATCGCGCCCGATTCCCGTCCTTGAAGCTTGGGAGGATCTTCTATGTACTTGTGATAGGATACCGAATTCCAGCTCGTTTATTCACCTTTGCTGAAATCCGGCTCCCTTCCATGCTTTTGCTTGAATCTTTCAATGTAATCTGGCGAGTAACCAGCCTTATATCGCTCCCCTTCTTTTTCTTGGATACTTTTCGTTTCGCTGATGATCGAACCGATTCCTTTGCTTGAAGCGATATAAGCCGTCAAGCCGACGATCAGCGTTGCGAGCGCAATTCCGATCACCAGGCGAATTGTGATCGGTCGTTTTGCGCCTGCTGAAGCATGCTTCCCGTTAGACATGACTCACCTTGCCATTGTGTTGCACCGCTCAGAAGCAGTGCAGTTGGATTTACGGACTTTGAATCAGCACTTCGCGTGCAACGAGCGCAACCGGTTCAAGAGAAACATCATTTGGCATCCCATACTGGTGTCCGCGCTCCCTGTACGTCCCAAATGTAATCTTTTTGCCTCTGAATTTGTATTGGATACACAGGATACTTGGGTAGAATTCGCAAAAAACGACCATCTTCTCGTCTCCTTCCCTGCAAAATCAAAGTGATCCAAGCTGGGTCCAAATAGCCAGTACTGTGTCAGAATCGTGTCACATTTCACGACCCTCCATGCACTATTGGGACTTGTCCGCTATTCGTCTTAAAGTGTATGACGCACGCAGAATATGACCAAAGCAATGGAAATCAGACTGTGGTTGCTACGAACTGAGGTGCTGACGATTTCACGGACAGTTCAACTCCTTAAACTGGAACCCTCAGAAAGGATCGTTGGATGTCTAAGAGAGTTGAGAAAAAGACTGCGAAGCGAACTCGTCGTCGATTCACCGATGAGTTCAAGAAAGAAGCGGTTGCTTTGTTGCTTGATGGTCATTCCGCCAGCTCCGTCGCGGATCGACTTGGTTTGGCGAATTCCAATCTTCTATACCGGTGGAAGCAGGCACAGCTTGACGAGTCAGGCCCGATCGCTTCGTCGTTGGAAGCGCGAGTCCACGAATTGGAGGTGGAGCTTCAACGAGTGATGCGGGAGCGTGACATTCTAAAAAAAGCGTTGGCCATTTTCGGCCGCAACGAGTGACGGATCTCTATGCCGCTGTGGTTCCGATAAAAGGGGATAAGTCCAATAGTTTAGGATTGTCGCGTGACGCAGGATTAAAAGAATGAAGATGATAAAATTCAAATAAAACAATCACCTTGTCAACAGTTATTTGGACTTATCCCCTTTTCTTCTCCGCGCAGCCGTCAACAGCGTTGATGTGCGAGTCTGCACGATGTGATGCCCTTCGTGATCCAGGCGGTTAATCTGAGTCATGGGACAATGCTCTAAGAAGCCGCACTCAAAAGCGGCTTCGTTACCGCACGCACGCAGATTGATGCTACCGAAATCACCTGAACAAACCACGTCACATTGACCACGACGTCATTCAGAATAACCTTGATTTGACGTCGATTGGCGTGTATACTCATTGTATCTACGATCGGTGTTAAAGGGAACGACCATGTCAACGATTCAAAAATGGGGTAATAGCCTTGCAATTCGCATTCCTCAGACGCTCGCCGGGCAATTGTCGGTTGAGGAAGGGGCTGCTGTCGAGATGCAGGTTCGGGGTGGCGAACTCGTCATCCGGCCAATTCGGTCGAAGAAGCACAGTCTGGGCGAGTTGCTGAAGAACTGCCGGCCCTCGCAACTGCACGGTGAAACCGATTTTGGTGGGGACGTGGGGCTTGAGGTGATCGAGTGAAACAGAAGACATCGCAATATGTCCCCGATCGCGGCGACCTGGTCTGGATTACGCTGAATCCCATCGCCGGGCATGAACAGGCTGGTCGTCGTCCAGCGTTGGTGATCAGTCCTCGCAGTTACAACCGCAAAACGGGATTGTGCGTCCTGTGTCCGGCCACGCGTCAAACGAAAGGTTACGCCTTTGAAGTGGAGATCGCGAATCCAGACGGAACATTAAGCGTAGTTCTGGCCGATCATCTGCGAAATGTCGACTGGAAGGCTCGCAACATCCAGTTGATTCATCGAGTCTCTGACGCAGAGTTGTCTGAAGTCGTCGCGAGAATCGACGCGTTGCTCGTCAGCCCCGATGCGTGACGACTTGCATTGTCTGAAACATGCCTGGGGAACTTGCGCTTTGATCAAAACGCGACGATTAGCGTCGCAGAATCAGGGCCATTTTATATTAAAAATGAGTGGATTGAGGCGAATGTTGTTCGTTTCAAGACGTGGTTGCCGACTCGTTTCAACTGCCTGATACTGCGAAAGTGCAGCGTCCAATTCTGTAAACTCCATTGAACCGATTGGATAAATCAAAGTGGAAGAAACACGACTTGATCGTTCCAGTCTTCCAATTCGGTCGCCGACCAGATCAGCACGAGAGTTTCGATGGTAACGCGAACTGCGACCGATTGTGGCACCAGCAACAGGCCAGAAATTCCCATTGAATTCTCCAGCCTGCGCTTGGCCTCAGCCGTCATCGTATTGACATCATGAGATACGAGGACGATTTGGTTGCGGTGTGCGTAAGCCAAGATCTCCGAGTCCGGGTGCGATTTCAATCCGAGATCGCGAACGCGAAGAAACTCGATTCCTGGCTCGCAACGCCTCACGCCTTCGACGATATGCTCGTTAAGATCGTGATCTGCCAGAAAACGGACAGTACTCACGGGTTCCCCGTAACCTTGGGGTTTTGAATATCTCGCAATCGTTGAACGAGTGCGCCGGAACGTGAATTCCACTCGCGGCGCTCATTCGCCCACAGGTCCGACTGATGAGCAAGGTAAAGTTCGACTTCTTTTTGGTGACGCAGGTAATACGCGATCGCGGCGTAGACGTCACCCAGCGAAAGTGAAGGGTATTGTTGTTGGATCGTTTCGGCGGAATGGCCTAGTTGGTACGCGGCAACTACCGAATCAAGCATCACCTGCGTCTCCGCGACGCGGAATACCCCGAGTTCGTCTATGCGAACATCCGTCGAATTAGTAATCACGAACCATCCCTTGTACAGAGTCGAACCAAACGACGCTCGGCGACATGATATCGTGATCAAGCCCGTTCGCCAAAGACAATTCTCCACTGCATCACTCTTCAGCACGAGCTTGACGGTGCGGGGGCCACTGCCCTGCGCTCGTTGTCGCCGACCAGTTCCAAGAAAAGGAGATAAGGTGCGCCAGCACAAGCAGGAGGAAAGTTGCGGATGAAAGTTTCGTACGAGGTAAGATCTAGCCAATCGCCTTGGCTCCGAGTGATGCGTCTTGTCGACAAGGAAAAGGTGTCAGGAACCGAATCGATTTTTCGCCGAATCATTTTTTTGCCGCTCAACCAGGTTTATGCTTCCTGGTTTTCCAAATTATTGATCAGGCCGCTGAGCATTCGCGAGATCTCTTCCAGCATCGACTTCAGCTTCTCGT
>CAIULL010000193.1 GCA_903899985.1 uncultured Schlesneria sp. | reverse complement strand
GCTGCGGCTGGCGCTTCGTGCGCGTTGGCTTCAGCGGCCTTTCTGGCCCGCATCTGCTCGATGGGTGAGAGTTTTTTCTGTGGGGCAGCAGGTTCTTCCGGCTTTGTTTCAGCGGATGGTGTTGCGGGCTGGTTTGTGGCTGCGGCTGGCGTATCTTGTGCGTTGGCTTCAGCCGCCTTTCTGGCCCGCATCTGCTCGATGGGTGAGAGTTTTTTCTGTGGGGCAGCAGGTTCTTCCGGCTTCACTTCGGCGGATGGTGTTGCAGGCTGGTTTGCGGCTGCGGCTGGCGCTTCGTGCGCGTTGGCTTCAGCGGCCTTTCTGGCCCGCATCTGCTCGATGGGTGAGAGTTTTTTCTCCGGGGCAGCAGGTTCTTCCGGCTTTGCTTCGGCGGACGGTGTTGTGGGCTGGTTTGTGGCTGCTGCTGGCGCTTCTTGCGTGTTGGCTTCAGCGGCCTTTCTGGCCCGCATCTGCTCGATGGGTGAGAGTTTTTTCTGCGGGGCAGCAGGTTCTTCCGGCTTCACTTCAGTAGATGGTGTTGCAGGCTGGTTTGCGGCTGCGGCTGGCGCTTCTTGCGGGTTGGCTTCAGCGGCCTTTCTGGCCCGCATCTGCTCGACAGGCGATAACTTTTTGGCTGCGGAGGCGTCTTGAGGAGGGGCCGACGTTGCTGCTGCGGCAGAACGTTTGTCGGTGATGACCTGTGGCGGTGCCGCGCTTTCCGGGATCGTACGAGGCCTTGCTTCAACCGCTGGCGGATTGCCGGTTGCACGGACGACTGGCGCTGCAACTGGTTTTAGACTGATTTTGGTTGCTTCAGGCTGGCTGTCAATCAATTGTCGACAAAGGGCTGTCCAATCGCGAATGTCATCCATTTCCAGCGACAGGTTCGTATTGGCAATCACTTGAACAACACCGTTTCGGACGATGAAAACGTCGAGGGGTTTTGAATCCGACCACGGTTCACCCTCTTCGCAAATCACCTTCCCAGGCGGGACGATTTCCAGCGTGACATTGTCCTTGAGGGTTTGAATCTGGGATTCGGTCAATCCGCTAAAAATCTGAAATTGGCGGAGATGTGTATCGAGCGTCCGACGCCTGTACTCTTCGTCCACCGCCTTTTGATGATTCGGGTCGTCACGGAGTACTTCGAAGACATTGCGATTAAATTCCAACAACAGACAATCCACACGGGCGATCACCGTCGCTGAACGGGGCGTGAATGAAATGCAACTCATTTCACCGAAAATGTCCCCTTCCATTAGGGGTGCTTCACGAGTTTTGTAATTAATATCCGTCGGTCCGTCGCTGGGAATCGAACTGACTTGTCGGGACGGCGACTTCGTCGAAGGCGAAAACAAACGTTCAAAGAAACCCTTCGAACGAGTTCGCGATGTGGACGGAACAATCACGGCCGTCAGGACCTGACGATCCCGGCCTGGATCATCCGATGGTAGCGACGGTATCGGCAGATCCTTGTCAAATTCCCGTAATCGATGCAGGTCTTCGGCGTTGGGGATATAAAACGCTGTTCCGCCGGACTGTCCCTGCTGGAAAATGATTTCTCCTTTAGAGTAGTACCGTAGTACGATCCCGCCGGGAAGTTTTTCAGCAGAAATCGATTTCTTCATCTTTTGGAAGGGATCAAACTGCTTAAGCAAACGGGAATCGACTGGTCTATCCCCTGGCCGCGGTTCAAGTTTGATTTCCGCCTTGACCGTTTTGGTCTCCGTTTTCGCCGTCTGCTGGATCGGACTGTTCGTTGGAGTGTCTGGTCGCGTTCCGCCGTCCATATCTTCATTACTTCCATTAGGAATTCGTGAACATCGTCAAAAATCTTGACTGTCGACTTTACAAATCTATCTTCGCGTTCCACTCGATTGTATGCTAGGAAAAACCCGGTCTGGTCGCCTGATTTTTTTGAGGTCTGCCGTGCTTGTTGATCGTTCGCATTTTTCCTGGGCATCCTGGTGCATCGGAGTCACGTTCGCTGCGTTGATTTTCTATTGGATCTATGCGCAAAACGAGCCAAACGGTCCCAGCGGAGGATCATGGCAGGGGATGCTCTATGGTGTGGCTGGGACGGGATGTATGGTTTACGCCGGACTTTTGGCATGGCGTAAGACGGTTCCGAAATCGCAACTGGGAACCGCAAAAGCGTGGCTTCGTGGCCACATCTGGATTGGGCTTTTAAGCGTTCCACTGATTCTATGCCACTGTGGGTTTCGTTGGGGTGGACTACTTGAAAAGTCACTGATGGTGACGTTTGCCCTGGTGATCCTGAGTGGTATCTACGGTCTCATCGCGCAGCAACTGCTTCCCCGGTTGATGACATCAACAAGTCCAGCGCAGGCGATTGCGGCTCAATTAAATGTCGCATGCGAGCGGCTACGTCGCGACACAGAAATTGCTGTGCAAGCCGCGTGCACCAGTGAGTTTCTTGAGCCCCTCAATTCAAGGTCGAAGAAACGAAAATTGGCCGAGGTGGCGACAACGGGTTCCGCGGCGCATTCTTCGGAAGAGAGTACTGTAAAAGAAGAAGAGCCGGAACAAACCTCCTTTTCGCCAAGGCTCGAACTCGCCACATTTTATTGGGATCAGTTGGATTCGTTTTTACGATCCGATGCAAAAGACTCACACGAACTGGCAAATCCGACACTCGCCAAGGCGCGGTTCGGACGTCTTCGAGACAGCGTCACTGCTGACCTTCTGGAACTGGTTGACGATATGCAAGCGGCATGTGATGAACGACGACAACTGCTTTTTCAAGCGAAGATCCACTGGTGGTTGCATGGTTGGCTGAATATCCATATCCCGTTATCAGTGACATTGCTCGTGCTCGGTTTATGTCACATTATTACCGCGATTTATTATTGACGTCGTAATCCATTACATGTGCGATGGTTTACGATTTTATTTGTTCGACTAACGGTTTTGATGAGCGAATAACGTGGCTGACGAACGTCGACTGGACAAAATTGCAAGCCGATATGATCTTGATGTCCTGCGGCATAAAGATCCCTATCGCTTGATGCGTTTTCGCCTTTCTGCTGTGTTTCTGTTTGGTTCGGTTCTCGCGTGTGTCCCCTGGCTGCTCGGAGACCACCGTGCATTTGAGTCGCGGTGCGTCTCAAACGCTCATAAATCCTTTGAGCAGAATTGCAGCGCGTGCCATGACCGCAGCGGCGCACCCATATGGCGGATGATCACACTCGATAACTCGTGGACGTCAACGTCAGATACGAAGTGTCTGGCCTGTCATCGCGAATCCAATAATGACCATCTGAGGTCCGCGACGAATGCAGAAGAAGTCGTTTGGAAAAATCGCCAACTGGATCTTGAGAAAACGTTAAAGGGCGAGCTTAGTCAATTGAAGTGTGCCGGTTGCCACGACGAACATCGCGGCCTGACAGAGTTGGCTCAGGTTCCCGACGCACAGTGTTCGAATTGTCACACGAAGGCAGACCGTCTCGTGAAGTCGGCAGACCCGGATGGAAAAAGAAGGTTTGACCTGAATTTTTCCGTATTTTCCCAACATCCTCCGATATCAATCTGGCGGAAGCCCTCGCCTGACAATGATTTGTATCCGAACGGTCTCGTGACCTGGTCGAACGCGGAAAAACCTGATCATCCTCAGGACGCGTCAGCGATTCGATTCAGTCATCATCGTCACCTCGATCCCCAACTCAAGATCGGTGATGGCAAGACAACTTCGCTCAATTGTGTTGATTGCCATCAGGCTGAACTCAATGGCGCCTATTTCCGACCAATTAACTATCAGCAACATTGTCATAAGTGTCATCAGTTGGGTTTCACGTCGACTGATGAGCTTCCGCATGCTGACCCTGAAATTGTTCAGGGAGTGATTCTAGACAGTCTGCTGAAAAAGTTGAAAAACAAAGGTGATCGACCGGAGCAATCTGATGAAATTGGAGGTCCCACCAAGCCGCCGATTGTTCCTTCGTCCGTTGAACTTGACCCAAAGCTGCAGTCAGTTGACGCGGCATTACAGGAGAGCGTTCGAGCCGAATTCCAAAAGCTCAAAGCCCAATTATTTGAACCGACTGGGGTCGAAAACGTCGAATCGAGAGATCACACGAAAAGCGCCTTTGAAAAGACATGCACCAAGTGCCACTTCACAGTACAAGACAACAAAGGGAGTGTCGGCTGGCGTGTGTCTCCGACGAAGATACCCTCCCAATGGATGACGCACAGTCACTTCCGGCATGACCGCCATTTTTCCGTGGAATGTCAGACGTGTCACACACAAAACGGCGGTCTTTATGAACAGACCGCCCGCGAGACATTTTACCCGGTGATGGACGATCAACATAAATCGTCGGCGTCGATTTACGCCAGTGTTTCTGCTCGAGACGTTTTGATGCCGAGAATTGAGCTTTGCCAGCAATGCCATGGTGGTGGGGCGAATCAAAGAGATGGCGGCTCAGTCAGCGATAAGTGCGTGGATTGCCATGATTATCACCATACACCGGCCAATGCGGACTTTCGTCCCGGAATCAACAATTTGTTGAAAAAAGGACAGGTTGATGCCGCCGATCTTCAAAAGAAGCTCTCGATCAAAGGGGGCCAATGAAGCCTTCATCAAAACCGGGCATCCCCCAGTGGCTAATCAGCACGTACGGCTTCATTGCGAGTCGTCCTTTGACATTTGTTACGCTCGGCTGGATCGCGATCTCCGCAGGGCTTGGCATCAAGACCGCATCGAGGTATTTGCCCGAACGAAGAACATCCGTTGATTCACGCGCAACGGTCTTGAACGTAGCGTCGATTCCTGGCTCCTCCGCCGAATTCCGAACGCAGTCCTGTTTCACGACCAACTGCCACGGAGCATTATCCAGTGAATCAAAGCCGGCAGAAATTCGCGGCGATGAATATCACGTTTGGCTGGATGACCCGCATGCAAAGGCGAGTCGAACGTTGCTGGGAAAAGAATCAGCAGCCATTTTTCAGCGATTAGGAATTTCCACGCCGATGCCGCCGGGTCAAGATGCGAGCGACGAGGCGAAAAACCATTGGAAGAACTGTCAGGCGTGCCACGACACGAATACGCATCTAGCCGCGAATAATTCTGATGAGACCAACCTTGGTTCGGATCACTCGACTTACTTCTCCGAAGGGGTCAGTTGCGAGTCGTGTCACGGTGATTCAAAAGAATGGTTGCACAGGCATTATGGCACAGGCTGGGGGAAAAAGACGTCCGCCGAGGAGAAGCTGCGGTTGAATTTATTTTCTTCTGGCGACCTTCCTAACCGGATCGCGCAATGTGCCACGTGTCACGTCGGGGGTGGCTTCGGAGATGTTAATCACGACCTGATTGCAGCTGGACATCCTGCTCTGAAATTCGAATACACATGGTATCTTTCCCGTCTCCCCAAGCATTGGAAGCCAGATCGCACTGTCGTTGCCGGAGATCGATCGCGAGAATGGCTGATCGGCCAACTTGTCACGGCGATCGCCTCACTTAATCAGCTGGAAACTCGCGCCAAGGCTTGCGCAAAATTGGATGCAAAGGCTCAACAGTCATCCTGGCCAGAATTGTCAGAATACAATTGTTTTGCCTGTCATCACGATATTCAGGAGTCGTCATGGAGGCAACAACAGCGAGGTTTTTCGGGCCTGGATCTGACGCAAAAAGAAAAGAGTCGCTTGGCAATGCCATGGGGAAATTGGAATTTAGAACTGATCCAGATCCTGGCGGATCAATTAAAGTCACCAGAATCAAACGAGTTTTCCGCGGCCTTTGAGAAGCTTGACAAGATGCTTCAGGGAACGGAATTACCTAACGCCGCAGCGACCGTAGCACAATCAGAAATCGTCCGTGAAAAACTGCAACGATGGCTGGAGAATTGCCAGTCGAAAGACGTGGACTCGAATCGTTTAGTTCATGAAGTCGTCCTGAATCAAAAGGATAAGCTGGTTTCCTCATGGGATAAAACGGCGAGTATCCTTTTAGGAATTACCGCGACTCATCGGAACTCAAAGGAGTTACCAGAACAGCTCAAAAAGGCGATGAATCAACTCAGGCTTCCCACTTGTACCGACAGCCCAAAAGAGTATCGGCCCGAGCAAGTTACGCATGACGCAAAAGGCCAAGACTGGGCAAGTCTACTGAAAATCCTTGTCGAAGTTCCCAAGAACCCCTGAGCCGTTCGACCAGAGCGTTTTTTTTGGTGGATCTTCCGCGTTCGTGTTCGCGTTAATTTGCGAAGAGATGACGATTCCTGAAACACTTTGCGCTAATTTTTCTTGCGCAGAAGTTCGGCAGCGACTTCATTCGTGTCATCCCGTTTTGCTTTGATGAACATTGTCGCAGGCAAACCATCTTTCAATAGATCGCGGCGATTTGTGACTTCGGCCCAGACTCGGACTTCCTGGCTGACCTCGTTGATCGTCGGAGCGATATGTTTGATTTGCCCTTCGAACCGCCGTTGTTTCTGGGGTTCAGGGCCTGGGACTTCAACAACCACGGCGTCGCCACGCTGAACCCGATGGCTGGACGCAACCGGAATAAATCCTTCGACTCGCATCGTGTCGAAATTGGCGATTTCCACGACCATTTCGCCGACGCCCAAGGCTTCTCCCTCTTGCTTGCTGACCTGTAAAACGACACCAGGAAACGGTGCTGTGATTCGGTATGATTCCAGCGTGACTTCAGCTTCCTTTTTTCGTAAGGTCGCCATCTGCTGCTGGAAATCGGCCTGCTCGATCTGCAATACAGCCTTTTCAGCCGCCAATCGTAATTTCTTGATATCCAGATCTGAAAACCCGCCTGGAATACTTCGATTCAATTCCATCGCTTTTGAGTATTCCAAGGTCGCCAGTTCGCTGATTTTCTTGTGCAGACGAATATCGACCGTATTGGCCATCTCTTTTTCCGCCAGAGCGAGAGTCTGTCGCGGCACGTCATCCTTTAAATTGGCGATCAACTGCCCTTTTTCAACGACATCACCTTCTGTCACCGCAATGTTCTGCACGATCCCCTGGCGGGAACCGGCAAGGGATGCTCGACGGACCAGGCCGATACGACAATTCGGTACGATCAACGGCGGATCGGGCGATTCAGCGAAAAGGCTTCCCGTGACCATCGCGATTGAAACGACCACAGCGATGGTTCGGCGGCAGTTCATGAACGGACATCCTTGATTTTCAGGTACATTATCCCGCATGCGTGTATCAGAGAATGTCGTTTTGATCAATCACAATTCCGCACTTGACCAGAACGAAACTTTCGGTGAACGTGCGGTTGCGTGTTTGTCGCGACTTCAGGAAAGTGAGGTTCTTGCAGAGCCTCGAAGCAGGTATACGCAATGATGACACGACCGCTGATGAACGGAACACGGCGAACGGAAAGGTGAGAACACGAATCCGCACTAATGTTCTCTAATCAGAGAATTCACAGGAATCAGGAGTTTGACCACGGATCACACTGATGGACACGGGTAAAGACGAAGAATTGACTTGAATTGTCGTTCTTTTGCTATTTGCACTTTTCCGTGCGCATCAGCGTGATCCGCAGTAAAAGTCTTTTCTTTTAATCATTGATCTCAATTTCAGTGAGTCGTTTTTTATGCTGCAGGGTGGTGCGAATTCTGATGGCCGCGTGATCGACGATGATGTCGTTTCAGGTGCCGTTACGGGTTCGTCTGAGATCAATACCTTTGCCGTTCAGATTCATCAATCGCTTGATCCCAGGCGAGTTGCCGCCGTTGCTGTACAGGAACTTCGTCCTCTACTTCGCTGCGATCGGATCTGCTTTCTCGAACGACGTGGTTCCGGGTTTCGGCTGTTTGCAGCCAGTGATCAGGCCGGTCATCTACGCCAATCGAGACAAGCGGTGTTTTTAGAGCGATTTGTCGCTGCCGCGATTCCAACAGGCGAGCGGCTTTTGTTTCCTGACGGAGATCTCGAATTACCTGATGAACTCGGCAAACTGCTGGCCAGCTACTGGGAAGTTTCTCATGGTCAATTGATCCTGGTTGAGCCTGTTTTTTCCCGTCCGCAGCAACCTGACGAGGCCCGCCGCACGCCAGCCGCGCCGACAATCGTCGGGGCCATGGTCGTCGAGTTATTCTCGGAAACATCTCTGAATCCAGAAGTTCTTCGGTGTCTGAAGCCAGCTCTGGAACATCTGACGATTGCATTGGCGAACGCTCGGCAGTATTCGCGATTGGTGACAATCCCCGGTTTGTACCCATTCGGGGTGATCTTCGAGACCATTCGTCGAACTCGCACAGCGACGATTATTGCTGGTCTGTTGTTGCTATCGTCGCTGCTGGCGGGTGCTACGTTTATCAAACGTCCGTTTGAAATCGAGTGTTCTGGTCGGTTGATGCCTACGGTCCGGCGTGAAGTCTTTGCGGGCATCGACGGGGAGGTTGTTGAAGTTCTGGTCAATGAATCGGAACAGGTGGAAGAGGGGCAGGTCATTGCTCGATTGAAGTCGCGGGAACTGGAGAAGGCGTTACTTGATCAAAGCGGCCATTTAAGCCAGAAAATGAAAGCTCGTGATGCGGCGCGAGCTGACTTGCGAACGAAATCGACACCTCAGGCCCGCGGCCAGTCGGCTCGCGATCAGGCTCAGTTAGAAATCCTGAATTCAGAAATTGAAACGATTCATCGGCAGCTTGAACTGCTCAATCAACAGCAGGAACAACTCGTCGTTCGAGCTCCGATCTCCGGGACGATCACGACCGATCGATCACGAGAACGATTACTCGACCGACCAGTCCATCGAGGTGAATCGCTGTTAGAGGTCATGGATGAAGCAGGAGCCTGGCAACTGGAATTAGCGATTTCCGAACGTAAGTCAGGACATTTCCTTTCCTATCATCAACAGCAGGAAAAGGTCCCGGTCAAGTTTCGCTTATTGTCGACGATGCCACAAACGTTCGACTGTCAGGTCACACGCCTGGCCGACCGAATGGTGACAACCCCCGAGTCCGGCACCAGCAGCATGATCTTTTGCGATGTCTCGAATCTCGAATTACCGACACGCCAGATCGGCTCGGAAGTGAGTGCCCGAATCCAGTGTGGAAAAAAGAGTTTGATGTTTCTCTGGTTCCACGAATTCTGGGAACTTCTGCAACGACATTGGTGGATTTGATGGATATGCAACACAAAGCGTTAAAATATCTTCCGCGCAACCGACAACATGAAGATAGCCTACCATCGTTAAGAATTTTAAATAAAAAGGTCTTCTCCCTAGGCATTCAATTTCAGGGCGATTGCTTAATCGTCCTCGCCAGACGAAAACCAACCTGATTTATACGCTCTGTCGGATATCGAGTGTCACGGAACGCAGAACGTACTTTTGACTGGTGGTCGAAAAACGAACCGCCTCGCAAAACTCGGTGCACTGTGGAATCAACCGTGAGTTCCTCTTCTTCCTCATCAACGGCCTCTACGTTCCCTGAGGAGTATGGGATTAACGTCCCTTGACACCAAGTCCAGGTGTTTCCATGCGCATCGAATATTCCCAAGTCATTTGGCTTCAATAACCCGACAGGATGAGTCTTCTCTTTAGAGTTGTTATTAAACCACGCATACTTAGGCAATAATTCCTGCGTCTCGCCAAAGAAACGCGAGGTGGTTGCTCCAGCTCGTGTGACAAATTCCATTTCCGCTTCTGTCGGCAACCGATAACCGGACAATTTCAGATACGCCGGCTTCAGGCGAGCATCACCACCGCGGATTTCATAACACCATTCGGATTGTGGAAGTCCTTCTTCCTTACTCAAAAAGTTGCAATACTCGGCCGCTTGACTCCAATTGGTGGCAACAACAGGCAATGTTCCGGGCAGATCAAAGCCGTCTGGCGAGTTATAATCGGGATTATACTTCAGGAACTGTTCAACCGTGACTGCGGTGCTGGCAATCGCAAATGATCGAGGGATCTGTGTTACGTGTTGACCTTCCTCAGTTTGATGATGTGCTTCCGTGTCTGGCGATCCCATCCAAAATTTGACGGGCCCCGGGATGACAACCATGGTTTGGCCATGGCGTGTGACATACCACTGCGGGGGAGCGTGCCCCTTGTCCTGCTCCAACACCTTTTTGATCTCGATCAGTTTTTCTCGTCGTACTTTTGATTCGGGTGTCCACTTCGCGTCGACCTCTTCAAGCCACTTTTCCTGGCCCCATTTTCTTAGGAGCCACCCTGCAGCCGCGCGCATTCCTGGATCGGCGTCGTTTTCATATTGAAGTTTCAGTTTATCAATTAAGGTCGTCAATTCTTCGGCAGAAAACAGTTGCTGATTAAACTCGCCCAAACTAAGTTGCAGCGCACGCTTAACGGAGAGATCCTGCTCCTCATCCAATTGTTTCGCGATCGTATTAAGATCGGCACCCAGGGGGCTTATGAGGTTAATCAGATAGCTTCTCACTCGCGGGTCCCATGGGGCCGGGTCGTCTTTTGGTTCATATTCCGGATTGAATTTGAGCAGTTCCCAGGCTTTAGTGGGATGGCCCATCCTCAAGAGAGCCACCGCAGCCGTCGCTTGTCGTTTCGCTTGCTTCTCTCGTAGCTCCTGTCGTTTCGTGAGATTCTCTTTATTTGGATCGTCGGTTTCTGGCGGCAATGGTCGGTTGATTTCCGCAACCAATGCGTCCTTACCTTCTTCCGGATGTTTTTCCAGTTTTGGGTAAATCAACGGGAACTGTCGTTCATCCGCATCCATCAGTAAGTCGGCCAATTCCGTTGGTCTATCAGAGATGTAGTCAGCCAGAACCACTGCCGCGCAAGATCGCTCGAAATCTCCCCGGTCTGAATCTCGGTAAAGCTCCTTCAGTGGATCGACAAATTTCGATTTCACGGGATTGAGCAAATGCATCCATGTCCCCAGTTGATCCGCAGGGACATTGACCAGGTCCTTGGTCAACTTCGACTCCCCAGCCTGAATTTGCTCCCAATTCGGGCTTTCTGGATCGAAGATTGCTAACGTCGCTGCGGCCCGCAACCGCTGTGCTTCTTTGTTTTTCTCAGGTCCCTTCGCAGCGTTCCACAATCGATCGAGAAACTGGTCTCGATAAGGTAATAACGCATTGCTTATGACTTGAACCTCATTAGGCTTCGCATCGAGCAACCGACTGTAAAGGTATTCGACTTGACTTGGGTCATCCGGCAAGAGCGCCAGGCTCGCGTTCAGCTTTGCCTCCGAATTTTCCTGTGCGCTGTCAAAGTTATCACGAAGCAGCTTGCCAATTCGCTTTCGATGAGGTGCCAACTTTTTAATCAAATCTTCGGCGTTCTCGATTCCGCTGGTAACGACGGTTTTGGCCAGTAACTCAGCCTCAATCGTCAATTTTTGTTCGGCAATGGTTTCCTGGACCTTTATTCCGGCGAAAGCGAGGACCGCCAGGGCCAGTCCCGCAGCAATTCCGCGCCATGTGTAATACTTGCTGGCGCTCGACATCATCTTTTTCTGCGCGGGCGTCCAGGCGGAATTATCAGTAAGCCATCGAATGCTGATCCATTGCAAAAACGACGGCAATTGCTGGCTTTCCGGCCGTTTGCTCCAGACGCTTGCACGGTCTTCCAGTAGCAGTGAGGTTCGGCCTCGTCGAGTTTCTTTCTGCTTACGCGTCAACCACTCACGCAGTGATGGAACCAGGTAGTCATGAGTCAACTG
>CAIULL010000192.1 GCA_903899985.1 uncultured Schlesneria sp. | reverse complement strand
GCCATCCTTGAACTTCGAACGATCCACATCAACGGAGACTGGGTTTCATTCCAAAGCTTCCGAATCCAAAGTGAAAACAAACGACTTTACCCATACACTATGAAGGCTATCTGAAACCCCTGGGGGTTGCCGGTTACACCCAATACTCATTGACGTGACGGGCGAACCGGTAAACGAAAGTGCGGATGACGGGTTGCGATGGCATTGGAAGTGGTGCGGATTCGGCGTTTATGATTGGGCCGACGAGCCGGTAAGAGCAATTGAGATTCCGCACTGGTCTGTCGTCTTGCCGCTAACCGTGCTCTCCGTTTATCTACTGCTTATTAAACCACGTCGATTGAGTCATAAGAAAACGGATGAACCCGTTTCAGACGAGGTTGCCTGAATCATGTTGGGTTTCTTCAAAGGATGGCGCCGAAAAGTCGGGGCGCTGACGCTGGTGATCGCGTGCGTGTTCGCTGCAGGGTGGCTGCGAAGTCTGCATTCGCGAGAATTCATTTTCATTGAATTCGAAATCCCCTTTGGCGGACGCATTTTTGCACATACGAGCGCCAACCAGATGGACATTCTTCTTCAGCGAAGTACGGGGTGGCATTTTGATTTCGGCAAAGTCGATCCGATCGTAACGCTGAACGCCCTTGATGGCGTCTGGTTTTTCGATGTCGAACAAATTGAGGAAGAAATCGTAGATGGAGTTCTACAGGTCGCTCCCGGCTACGAATTGAGAATTTGCTTCTATGCGATCGTCATCCCGCTGACTCTCCTTTCCGCATACCTGCTGCTCACAAAGCCCCGACCATCGACGCGAGCATCAACCGAATCACAAACACCGACTTCAGCCACTCCGGAGATGTCTCATTAGATGTGAGCACCAACCAATAGTGTTTTATTCTTAAGGTTGTTTTAATGAATTTTCCCGCCGTGAATTCGAATAACAACAAGGCGAACGCGTTTCTCACCATACTTAATGGACCGGAAGAAGGGCGCACCGTCACTTTTCACACTGGCCAGTTCATTTCGATCGGACGCGAGGATACGAACAGTTTCCAAATTCAAGTCAAAACCGTGAGTCGATTCCACTGTGAGATGTTTTTTGAAGACGATGTCTGGAAGCTACGAGATCTGGCTTCGGCAAATGGTACGTGGGTCGACGATGACAGAATATTCGGGGCAACTCCACTTTTCGATGGACAAGAATTCCGGATTGGGGAAACAATCTTGTCGTTCACCGTCGGGGGCATCGATCCTGATGAATCGGCATGCGAGAGGCTTCTCAGTGCTTCACAAGAACTGCCTGAATTACGCCAACAGAATTTATTGCAAGAAATCGATTCGTGCAGCAAAGTTTCTGAAACTGCGATAAACGCACCCATGCCATTTGATGATACACAAAAATCCTGCAATTGGGATAACCCACTTGAAGAGCTTTCCTCTGAAGAAGAAGAACATGAAAGGATCAAAGATCTATTCAAATGGAGTTGGCCTGCGACGTTCCCGACCCTGATCGACTTTCTTAAAACAAATCCAAACGGTCCACATTGGACTGTTTTCTGGCGAATTTATTCGCCAGTGGTCTATCGCTTTTGTCAACGCCGTAATCTGCAACATCACGATATTATGGACATCAGCCAGAACGCATTGCTCCAAATGCGCAGAAGCCTGCATAACTTTGACTTTAAGAAGGGAAGGTTTCGCGGATGGTTCGCGATGATCATCAGACGAGAAATCGCGAAATTTCGGGATACGCGACTGCAAGACGCCAATTCGATTGAATTGGAGCATGTTTCCGAAGAAGTGATGGAGGATGATCGAACCGATTGGGATCGTGAATTTCATCTTCACGCAGTGGAAGTCGCGATCGCGCGGCTCAAAATGGAATTGGCGCCGCACGAAATTGTGATACTTGAGAAAGTTCTGGTTCAGGGGCAAAAACCGAGTCTCGTCGCCACAGAAGTCGAAATCGAATCGGCTACAATTTCCCGGCTGAAATATAAGATCTTGCAACGATTAAAAGAGGTTGTATCGCGAATCGTGGAACCTGAAACTTGTTGCAGGTTTTAGGCAAATTCGTGGATGAGTACTTCGCCCCATTTCGGCGCGGCGTTTAATCTCAACGATGCTGTCGCGGGCAATTGACTATGCGGGCAACCATGAGATAACCACAAAGGACCCAGCTCGGGCTTCGCCTTCAACCCAATGGGAGGGCGAG
>CAIULL010000191.1 GCA_903899985.1 uncultured Schlesneria sp. | reverse complement strand
TTTTGGGACAGAACACGACGGGCTTTCCGTCTGGCAACACGAATCGTAGGGTTTTCATGGCCGTTGCCAGAGGGGGCGTTACGGGCGCCTCCTCTGGCTTGGCCACGAAGTCGATCAACTCGTCTCGGGCCGCGTCCACGCGGCGGATCAGGACGTCACGGCGATTCGGGATCTCGATGTTGTCGAATGCGTCAAGCGCCTTTTCGGCTTCGTCGACGCGTGCTAGAAGCACGCGGACACGATCAATTTGGTCACGGGTGGACATGACTATTTTACGGGAGACAAACACGAATTTTAAACTACATACACACTATCGTACACGGGCAAGTAAATTTATGGACCAGGCAATTCAGGTTTAGTTTACTTACAGTTTCGGTTACGGGTTACAACGAGGGGCAAGTACGACTTGACAGCACGACGAGGAGACGCGAAATGGCGAATTCGTCAGAAGCCGTCAGGCCGTGGGAAAAAAGGGGGGGGGGAATTGGCGAGTGCAAAGAGGGTGGTAAAGGGGTGACACGTGTGACGGGTGGTAACTGGTCGGACCAATCAAGGTCGAATGATTGGCCAGTTGCTTGACAAAGTCGTAGGGTATGCAAATGACTGTCAGCGAGAATACGGGAGGGAACACAAATACGGGATACGAACGTGATTTTTCTATATGCATACTGAATTTAGACGGGAATTTCACTGAAGCCGAGAAATCAGCTTCTTAGTGACGAAGGAAAAATTTGCTTACAAGTTCTCTCCATTTGAACAAACTACAAACTGTGGAGGGAAAAACAGAAAATTATCATGGGATTTTCAACAATATCGATTTTTACCCGGGGTATAGTTGCCAATTGTACTGACGGGAATTTTTGAACTTAGAAACGAACGAATTTAATCAAAAATTAACACGATATGGAGTAACAATTTTGGGAAACGGGGAATTTCGAACGGGATAAACAACAATTCGACAGATTTCTGCGAGTCACCCGGGCTACAGTCTGCCACCTGTACTGACGGGTGAAATGCAAGTTGGGAAACGAAACATATTTAATTACGAAACTTGAACAATACGACAACCGGTGAAAGTTTACGAGACAGTTTACGTAGTCGGCACTCTTTAGGCCTAGGCCTAATTGTAGCCAACGTCTGGTCTCGTGCGGGAACGTGATTTTCTGGATAACCACACTTTTTCACGAACTTGCGTTGACGATTTGCCTGCCACGCGGTATTCAATAACATTTTTAAGTCGTGTCGAGTGTGGTTCAATAACGAGCGCTCGAATCGTATACCAATAACATCAGGATTCGAGCTGTAGCGGGAAAGACGATCGAGTGTTTCTTTTCCTGTGTGACGATGCCGTGATCACAGGTTATTCGGATTTTACGATTGCGGGTGCATAAGAAGAAGGCTGGAGCTGTTCGAGTGTTGTCGGCATCTTGAGCGCTGTCGTAAATTCCGATTAGGGAATGGATCGCCGAATAGAAAGATGTCCTTCTTTCTTGACAACTGCGTGAAGGCTGCAAGCGGCTCGACAATGAACTCCAGCCTGAATAGAACATAACGTTTTTGTGCGAAGTACGAATTTTCGCTTTGACGATTGCAAGCTCGTTCGTAGACGAGAATGTTAGCATGTCAATGACGAAAGGGTTGTCCGTGTTGTACATAACGTAGCTGAGAACGGCGAGCGGTTCAGGACACGATTGACCGATGGTCCAGTTCTGCCACTCCTGGATCGTGTCGGGGTCGGGTGCGTCATTCCAGCGATCGCTGTCGCGGGCAGCTGGGTATGAAGTAAGTCCAGAACTCTGTTCAGCTGGATACAACACGGGCAAATGATCACCGTTGTCTGGGGCTTTCGGATGCCTCAAAAAGGCATCTTGATTGAAGTCCCGAACTAGGCTGATCGTCTGCTTGACTGGTAGATCTTCTGGGTCCTGAGCGTGCGTAGATGCTGCTGCATCGGGCAACAACTTCAGGTCCGCTGGACTCGAAGATCTCGATATTGCGAGTTTAGCACCGCGTTCGATTTGGACGCGGTGAATGGTGGCGGCTTCGTATTTCCTTTCAGACGACTGCAATCTTCTCAGTGCGGCGGACCGAGTGTCCGGAAGTTGAACCTTGTCTGCTTGCCACAACAGACCAACTTCGTGCCGCCGACTGCAGAACTGCGTCTCCTCCTCGAGGATTACTGACGCGTTCTCCTCTTCAGCTCCAACCGGTAGATTGACGTCGGGTTTAGCGCTGAAGGTGTCGTTCAAAGGGATTTCTTCTGCCGGTCGGTTGAATATCGCTGCGGGATCTGTGATGGTAATCACATTGCAGCTGATCTTCTCGGTACCACACACTTCGGGCACTGGTCCCACCACGCACCAGCCGAAAGGCGTAAGTAAGGCGCGTGGGGAGCCGGAATTGTGTGGATCTTTGCGGGTTTTAATGACGTCGAGCAGATCTGGGTGGTCGTACCCAATTATGACCGTGACGTCATTCGATTTGTGCGTTGGATATTTCAGTCCGTACAAATGCGGCCATCGATCCAATACACCACTCCATGCGACTGCTGTCCTCTTGAGGTGAATTCGAGGCACCGTGCGAGCGTGGCGAACTTCAAAGCGATTTCTTCCGTCGGCCGAGTGAATCTGGAAGTCTACTCGTTTGGTCGTCGCCTTCGGGTCGTCTGCGTGGTACGTGCAGATGCGAGACGGTTCGGTGGGACCTTCGAGTGCCAACTCCTCTGCGACATCTTGGCGGATTAGAGTTGCTTCGCTACCGGTGTCCAGGAGTGCGTAGGTTTTGATGGAGTGTTTGTGCGAACGAAGGATGACAGCTACGATGGGGAGTAGTGACGTAGTTTTGCCGGTCGCGACGGTCAAGGCGCCGGAAAACGTTTTCGACTCCTCCTTCTCCGTTGGGGATTCGCTGTCCGATTCTTTCGAGGTTTCGGGCGCCTCGACTGATTTTCCATACTTGCTGGTGGCTGGATGGAGTCGAGGAACCCCGTGCATTAACGAATGGTGCCGAGATTTACATCCACCCTTGCCACAGGCTTCAGTACTTGGGCACTCCGAAGCGATATGGCCTGTCCCGAGGCACCGGAAACAGAGCCGCTTTTCTTTGACGATTTCCCCGCGTTTCTCCAGAGACAGACTCAAGAACTGAGCGCAGCTGGGAACCAGGTGGTTGCCGGGGCAGACTGCGCACGCGACGTCGGCGACAGAGGTTGCATGGATACGTGGGCCTCGACCTGGAGGTGAAGGCTTGCCCTGTCCCTTGTTGCCGGCTTGCTGTTTGACTGGAGGTTGCGAATCGGGGAAGGCGAGTTGGTCGGTGCGGACGCTGAACTTGAGTCGTGTCTCGGTTTCAAGGAAGGCATCGAGATCGCTCACGTTCGGGAGTCGTCCGACTATCTTGTCGCTGAAGACAGCCCACTTGTCGCAGATGATGGTGGGTAGCTTGTCTTCAAGAGCGCGAAGTG
>CAIULL010000190.1 GCA_903899985.1 uncultured Schlesneria sp. | reverse complement strand
TAATACAGATACCCTTGCACGTAGTCGCAGCCAATGCTAGCAAGCCAATCGTTTTGTTCCTGAGTTTCGACGCCTTCGGCAATCACCTTAATGCCCAATTTATGCGCCAATAGAACCATGCTTTCACATAATGCGGCTTCCTTCGTTTGGGACTCGGATCGAAGCAATGCGCTCACAAAAACCTGGTCGATCTTCAGATAGGACACCGGATATCGCGCAATATAGGACATGGACGAGTATCCCGTGCCGAAATCATCCAGAGCGATCGCGAATCCTGCTTCGCGCAACTTCATCACGTTAGTGGTGGTGTTTGGCGCGTCGTCCATCAGAACACGTTCCGTTATTTCCACCACGACGTTGCTACTGAGGCCCTGACACGTTTCGATGGTCTTATTAATGTTGTCTGCGGAACGGAATGAGCTTCCCCTGATATTTCGTCTTCCAACAGGGTGACTTATTATTTACGTCACCAGAAGGAAGACAGGCAATGAAGATACCTAGACAGGAATACACGCTGGAGTTCAAGGAACTGGCAGTCAAGCGGATCAAGGACGGACAACCGATCGCCTCCGTGGCCAAGGAGTTGGGCATTAGTGCCCAGACCCTGCGCAACTGGATTGGTGCGGCGGCACGCGGTGCGCTGGCCGGTTCGGCAACGAAGGCCGTCACCGAGGAACAGATGGAGCTCTCACGGTTGCGGGCGGAAAACATCCGGCTCAAGCGGGAGAACGAAATCATAAAAAAAGCAGCGGCGTACTTCGCGAAAGATGTTTTGTGAAGTACGCCTGGATTGATCAGCATCGACGGGAATACGGTTTGGCAGAGATGTGCGGCGTATTGGCGGTCAGTACGAGTGGCTACCGATCCTGGAAACGGGGCGGCACGCCTGTGCGCAAGCGTCTGACGGACACGCAGATGCTGGCACTGATCAAGGCCATTCATGCCGAACTCAAGGGAGCCTATGGCAGCCCGCGCATGCTGCGGGAATTGCGAAACCGCGGCGTCCCGGCCAGTAAGGCGCGGATTGAGCGGCTGATGCACGACCACAATATCCGGGCGCGTCACAAGCGCCGCTACAAGGCGACAACGGACTCGAAGCACGATCTGCCGGTGGCTAAGAACCTGCTGGACCGCCAGTTCACGCCCAGCGGACCAAATCAGGTCTGGACGTCCGACATCACCTACCTGTGGACCGACGAGGGCTGGATGTACCTGGCCATCGTTCTGGATCTGTTTAATCGCGAGGTCGTGGGCTGGTCGCTGAAGCCTCGAATGAAGGCCGACCTGGCGACGGATGCGCTGACCATGGCGTGGTTCCGGCGTCGTCCGCCTGCGGGGCTGATGCATCACTCTGACCGGGGAAGCCAGTATGCGAGCCATGACTTTCAGACACTGCTGACCGAGTACGGAATGATCTGTTCGATGAGTCGCAAGGGAAACTGCTGGGACAACGCGCCGACCGAAAGCTGGTTCAACAGCTTCAAGAACGAGCGGATCTTCGGCAGGCGATTCCCGACCCGCGCCGAGGTGCGTGACGTCAGCTTTGAATATATCGAGGTTTTTTACAATCGGAAAAGACAGCATTCAACTCTCAGATATTTGTCGCCCAGCAAGTTCCTGCAAAACTGGCTCCGTCAGCAGGCAAAGGACAAGTTGGCAGCATGAAACGAACCCTTTGGTAGACGAAATACAGAGGGAACCTCACTATACAAAATCCTCGGATGTCGATCGACAAACTCCCTGCGTCTCAGCGACAACTGGGTAAATTTTAGTTCATCGCGTTTAAGGGAACTTGGATTTGTTGGGAAGTCGAACTCGCTGCCAAAATCTCGCTCAAGCAACGTAAATAGTTCACTCGCGAAAGTAATCCAGGGAGCCTGTTTTAACGGAGACAGGAACGCAAAGGCGAGGTCGTCGTCGCTCAATTCAGCCAGGCGGCTCTGAAGCTCACCTATTTTCATCAATGATGAAGAGAAGCGGGGGTCAAGCCAAAAACATGCGTCCATTTCTGCGCATTGAATATAGGCCTGCGTTGCACGATCGCATGGCGAGAGCACGCCAATGCGTCTTCCATTCCATGTCTGCCACTGTGTGTGCTGTAACGCACGGGAATCCGGCAATAGCAATCGAAACGGCTCGGATACCACGTTGCGATGCAACTCCAGCGGCGCGGGGCGATCCGCACGGATCATGGGTGCAAAATGATGGTGCATGGCGCCATACGGGTCGTCACTGTCGTATTCGGGCATTCTTCCGTAGCCCGCACGCTTCAGTTCCAATAATGATGTCTGCTGATCCTGAGGATCCGGAATCCAGAAATCAAGGTCAAGCATCATTCTGCCGGAGGATTTCCATTCGGGACTGAGGAGGTACGTTGCCCCTTTCAACCACACCGGAATGATTCGAGCGGCGTTAAGCAGTTCCGTGATCTCGATCAGTTGTTCTCGAAGCGATTCGTTGCGCAGCACGTTGAGCTCATAAAAGCCCTCAAGCGCTTCGACAATTTCCTGGTCG
>CAIULL010000189.1 GCA_903899985.1 uncultured Schlesneria sp. | reverse complement strand
TTGCCATAGCGGAAGAAACCATGTCTTTCCGCTCGCTTCAATTTCTACGGACTTGTCGTAAACACGAAGCATGATCTCCGCACCTGGTTGTCCTTGATAGAACGTACGCAAATCATCGCTTCCGAGGTGAATCCTCCGATCTTTACTTCGACACACTGCATGACGCCGTAGAAACTCATCCGTCAAGCCGCCGGGAATTAGCATATCGACGCACAGGTCACATCGGTTGATGCGTTCCTCTCTCACCACTCCTTCAGCCAGTGCAGCCAACTTGCTCCGCACGTGGTCAATAGCGGCCCTCGGTCCTTTCGCCCATAGAAGCTGCGCGCTCACCGAGACGAACACATTCGGAGTATCGCCGATCGGCCCTCCGGTGCGAGACAGGTACAACTGAAAGTCAGGGAACTGAACATGGAATGGGAAATTCGGCTTCCCACTGGCAAGCACCTGGCAGCGTCCATCACCCGCGACTTGACCACCGTTTCGGGACGCTTTCCGTTTCAATTCTCCGAGCTTCGCCACGATTCGCGGCCAATCTTCGGCGAATTCGACGTATAGGTTTACATCCAGCGTATCGACCCCCGACAAAAGAACTCTTGTCCCCTTATCGCCTATCTGAACTAATTGATCGCTCTCTACTGAACTATAAACTTTCCCCTTTAAATCCTTCTTCCCCCCTACTGAAACTTTAGGGGGGCGTGTTACAAATAACGCCCCCCGATCAAATGCGACGGTCGCCGGTTCGCCCGCGTATCCGCGGCTCCCGGCGACCTCTGCATTTGTTGCATTCGATACGCTTCCATGGTTATTGCTGTCGTCAGCAGTGACCGCAGATGCAACATTCGCCGGATGTGGCGCACCCAGGGACGTAGAATCGTCCATAAAGAAACTCCCTTTTGTGCAATAGACGCCCTTGCCTAACTGGATTGATCCAGTAGATTTGCCGTCGTTCCGTGATTCGGTGGTGCACTTGGGGAGTGGTGGGTGAGTTTTTTAGGTTGGGCCGGTTATTTTATTTTTGGGTACCATCGATTCTTTCTCGACGGCGAAATTTTTTATTCGGTTTGGCCCGGTGTGTAGTTTTAATGTGTTGTTAAAGTGTGTGCTTGTTTTTTATATTGGAACGTTCGGCATTCAATTCGACGCTTCGCCTTCCGATTGGTGTCCTTCACCAAATCGGCACCCTTGTTGACTTGCGATTGCTCTCCCGTGGACCGTCCAAGGGCATACATCGAGCAGAAGCCGCTTTAGGGATGCGGACAACGTTGACCTATTTGGAATATCGTGAAGTGTTCGATGCGACCTACAGACATTCTTTTGGACTAATTATTTTTTCCATAATGTTAGCCTTTTCCTAAAATCCCTCATTTCTGGTCTCGCTTCGGGCGTGCCCCTGGCGGGTCGGGCTCTCCGCTACGATGAAGACATCTCCGCTGCGATCCCTCACGCAAATGCACCTTGCACGACGAGGCCGCTTGTCTGACCGTCTTCGTCCGTCGCGGCCAGGGAACCCCACACGAGCCCTAACCGCGACGGACGAAGACGGCAGATCGAAACCGGCAGACATCGCCGTTCATTCAGCTCAATTCGGATGGCTTCGCCGCTGAAGAGTTGTTTCAAAGGCCCTTCCGCTTGGGCCCAAATCCGGCAGCCTTGACGGATTCCCAATATGATATTGGCCAATGATTTTTGGCTTCGGCCAGAAATGTCAATGAAGGGTATTCAGGCCTTTAAGTCAGGGCTTCGTGACATGGCTTCCCGTCACAGTGACCCTAGGAATTGGCTAACAACGATGGAAAGGTGATTTCTCATCGGCTGATTTTCAGATTTGGCAGCGATTCTTGGAGTTCGTTTATCCCGCATCAGTAGTTTGTGTATCCCCTGACGAAAGCATGACGATGTTTTTGAGTCCGCCGAGTTCTTTCAATCCAATATCCGTGATCTGGTTGTTGTCAAGGTAAAGCGAATCACTTCAGGACATTTCCGGTGGGGGTGCTTTGTATACGGATAACAACACACCCATCTGGACCGGGGAACATCGGTCAAATAAGATGCAATCCAGGATGGCGTCGCACCGCAGTTGGCCCAAGCGACACGGAGGATCCGACCAGATTTATAAACATGGCTCGCGGGATCAATTGGAGATGGAGGTGGAGCGGATTTGATCTCGGCCAACTCAATGACTCCGAACCTCAGGAGTCGACTAGGCTAGGCTGGTGGTTAATTCCACATTGGTTCATGACCCTTCCGCTGACGCTGCTCTCGACGTATTCGCTACTCAGCACGCCGCGAAGTGTGAAGCCGACATCAGATTTTCAGACCACATAGCCGTGGTGAGTCAGGTATATCATTCCCCTTTTTTTCGGCCATCTCAATTGTTATCCGGCATCTTCGACTGGGCTTCGTTGCCGATGTCCTCAATAACCATCTCGATTTCCTTCGAAAAATTCAGTTTGTCGTCGTTTTCATCGTTTTTGATTCGAAAACAAGCAAAGGAAAAGACAGGCGCAGTGATTGGATCAAACCAGGCAGTGGACTCCTCAATCTGTGCGCGAGTCGTGATTGCCGTCTTGTCCGTTCTTGTCCGCGCCTCTGAAATCGACAAGCGTCCTTTTTGATAATCGACATTACGCGCTTTGTCCAGACGTTCTGTTTTCTGCCACCTACCGGGAAAAAACCTCAGAAGGTTGCTGTTTGATTTGATTTCTTGCCCAAGTTTTATCGCTCGCACATCGAAGTCACCGTTTTTAAACCAGCCACGCTTGAGACCTCCGAGCGGCTTTTCACTTTCGAGCAAATCCTTTTCAGGGATGAGAATCTTATACAATGAAATTCTCTCTTTATTTTCCAGTGACCAAACACGGTTCAGTTCGACCCATCGGCATTTCTCGCCATCTTCAGTTCTGGTGCCTACGAGAGAACACGTCATTTTTTCCGTATATTCTCCTCGGAACACCCCATTGACTTCCGTCTTCTCATTCCATGAATATCTGATCCACCAACCGTCGTCGGGTAGCTTTGCGGTTTGATCTTCCGCGTTAGTGTTCAGATCATAAACCCAAGTAATCAGGAAAAGAGAAATGGCAACACGAACATTCATGGATCGGTTCCTTCAACTCAACGTTATTCGTTGTTGTCTTCGAGGAGAATTGTTAGTAAACCCTTAGCGCTCCCTGCCTTTCGGGGTTTGCGTAGCGGTGGTTCTTCGGCCTGCAAACGGGCAATCGGCTGATGATTGCGAGTAATCACCAGGAACTCACCCGATGCCAAGTGATCGATCAGTTCCGGCAAATTGGCCTGAGCCTCTTCGAGAGTCACAGTTGTCATTTTTCAATCACTTTCTGACCAACGAGGCCAATCAATCACGCAACTCACGCGTATATTTCACGGCGACATCCACCGTCCCGACCCTCTTTCTTGTCTCCTCACGCATGAAATCCATCCGCTCCCACGACTTCCTCATTTCTTCGGGGTCACGAGGTTCGCCCCTCATCAACTTGGCGATGAGTTCATCGACCTGTTGTTTCGTGACTTCGGTGGTGATGGATTCTGTGGACATGTATCGATTGTCGGCAGACTTGGCGCGAACGTCAACTGAAATCTGCCACGTCTACAATCCGCCTGAAACTGACGTCAATGGGGACGGTCTCCGAACTTTGCAAGTTCGGAGACCGTCCCGTTGTTAATTTGCGAGTGCCTTTTCTTCCCAATGACCGATTTCGACGCCGACATCATGCTTCGGCCCTCCCCCCATTAATCCCCCCACTAATGCACGAAAGCTGCGTTTTAGCAACGTCTTGTCGAAGCGTAGTCAAAAAGAAAACCCCTGCAAAACAGGGGTTTTCTCAAGCATTCGGAACGCGTTGGGAAAGCGAACAAGTCTTCGGAACCGATCCGTACATTCCGACTTCGCCACTGCTGAAACAAAAGGTCGGCTTCCGGTGCCTATGAAAGGACGATGATTTGTCGAAATGCCGTTAGTGTTAACTCAATTCTAGCCGCTGGGCATCACGTTGGCTGTAGATTTCGTTGCAGATGTCATTGAGCACGGGATCATCGCGAAAGATGCCTGATAATGCCGCCACGCCACCCGGCCGAACTTCAAGATCGATCAGTTCGCCTGCAGCGATCTTTTCGGCCAATTCGCGTTCAAGTGCAGCGATAGCTTCGCCGCGCGAGGCGCGGACAGCATGCAATGTTGATGATCCCAACAAGCTGGCGTTGAACTGCCCGTTCGATTCTTCAACAAGAACGGTCACTGTCATCGACCTGACCCTTTCATCCGCACCGAATGTGATAACACCCTTGAATTTAAGAATTCGAGTTATGTTCCGAAATTCCGATGAGTTTTGGTGTAACAAACTCGCTCGATTCAAAACAATTGCGGTTCACGTTTCTGTTGAAGCGGTTAGCCCGTGACCGGCGAATATGTCCGTGTTTCGCTGACGCAAGGGAAACGAAGTCTGTCCTCAGCCCCCAGCCATTTGTTTGAGCGTCACAGCCGCTTCAAAATCTCGGCGGCTTTCGCCTCGAACAGGGCCTGCCATTCGGGGGCGAGGATGCAGTCGCAGTCCTCTTGAGCGCCGCCGACATTCAGAAGTTGTTCCGATGTCGGTGCGTAATAGATATAACCGTTCGTGTATCCGGCCACGAAGGTTGGCTTGTGCGGTGACCTAGCTTTGATATTCAGCCCGATCTGTACTGTCAGCTCGCCCGGAAAAGTGATCAGCGTAAAATCGCCGACTCGCAGACCAGCCACTTCGACGTCGATTGTTCGTTTTCCAGCCGCGATGTTTTCCGCCTGATGTTTCTTGAGTAACGCCAGATTTGTTTGCGTTCGAGTTAACTGTTCCATCGTCAGAATGTTGTCGATGTACTGCTTCATATTACGACGGTTATCGGTATCGAGTTTACTTACGTCTGATCGACCGAGCTTCTTCTCGTGCAGATAAAGATGTGAGTAATACGAAGGAAATTCTTCTGCGAGATTGTATTTCACAATCAAGGGTAAAAACGTCTTCAAATTCAGGCTGGTCCCTTTCAAGGACTGAACCAGCCGCTGCTGTTCGGCCTCCATGGCGGAAATTCGCTCGGCCACGTCCGCTCGGGGAAGCGTCAGCGTTTCATTTATCACCTGTAGCCGATTGTCATCTTTGCAGGCGATTTTTCTCATCCCCTTCAAGGTACTGAGGCCCAGCATGTTTCCCAGCGGTTCGGCATTTCGCGGATGATCGACGTCCTTATACAAGATGGGATTGATGTCCCCGCCACACCCCTGCACGAATAATGCGATGGCTCCGTCGCTCAGGTTGTCTTCGATGACCCGGCTGGCGAAACCAGTCACATCCGCCGTGTTTCCGCCGTTGGGAACTCCCTGGATGGGATGGCAGGCGAAGTTGTAAACCACAGCGAGATTGGACCCATCCATGCGGTCCAGACGTAGAATTCCGATCTCAGGATCAATCGGTCCGACGTCGGCAATATCTTCGTCGGCGGGCATTGAATAGGCGTGACGGACATCCACGACGGTGCCGTTTTTCAGCTTCAGTCGCCGATTCTCCATAATGCGGTCTTCGCGGCCGGTACCAACGCCCGTTCGGACCGGGGTTAGTTTCTGCATCGCGAGTTTGACGGCTTGAACAGTCCGTTCATCCACGTCGGAACAGACCACGCCGTGACAATGGCTGGCATTGATCAAAACGTTTTTCGGAGAAACGTTCAGTTCCTTTTCAAGCCGCGCCCGAACTTTGGGAAGGTAATCATTTTTGATGTGCCCGATTTCACCAACAGCAACGGCATCGACCGTGACGATCACGACCGTCGTTGCGTCGCTTTTAATGACAAGAGCCTTCGCGTACAGGGGGTCATTCACCGGCCCTGCTTCGACATTCGTGATGTCGACTTTGGCAGCACCCGCCAATAACGAAGCGGCGTACGAGAGGCGCGAGCAGGACACGAAGACCCATACAGCAAGACTCAGCAGAGTTAACGTTCGTCTTCGGCAAGATCTTGAAACTAAGGCCTTTTCGTGTCGTACATTTTTATGAATGGAATTCATCTTCACGTCAGCCGATGACAATAAGACCAGTTAGTCTCAGACGAAAAACAGAAACGTCACCATGATAAAGATCGGGATCAGGATGCCGCCTGAGTAGAGCATATAACCGAAGAAGCCCGGCATTTTGACGTTGTTCTCTTCAGCGATCGCCTTCACCATGAAATTGGGACCGTTGCCGATGTATGTGTTGGCACCCATGAAGACCGAACCGCACGAGATGGCAGCGAGAATTTTAGCAGTTTCAACCGCTTCGGGCAGATTGAGAAAGTGATGCAGATATCGCCCTTCTTCCGCATTAACACCGTACATGCCGCAGGCGGTCACAGCGAATGTCAGATACGTCGGGGCGTTATCGAGGAAGCTGGAAAGAATTCCTGAGGCCCAGAAGAATTCGGCGGGCGTATCGACCCCAAGCGTCTTCCCTTTGACGTTCAAGATCGCCAGGGCAGGGATCATTGTGATGAAGATACCGGCGAACAGGACTGCCACTTCGATGATTGGACCAAGACCGAAGCGATTCTTTTCACGTGTCGCATTCGATGTCATCAGGTAGCAGGTAAGCGCGGTCAAAGCCATCAATGTTTCCTGAACACCGAACGGCCACGTTTCACCGCCGCCCGGAAGTATCTTCTGAAAGAACGCATTTCCGTACCCCTGGCCGCAGCAATAAATGATCGCGACGATGGCGGCGAGTCCCAGAAAGTTGTGCTTTCCTTCGATTCCGAATGGCTCGGGCGAAACGGGTGTTTCCAACTCTTCTTCCTGTTCGGGGGTCGAGGCTTCCCGGTGAACCGCCAACCAGTCCCAGATGAAGAATACGACCAGCAGCGTTCCGTTCACCACCGCCCACTGCGGTGTCAGGCGCAGTGTCCATTCAAAGGGAACGCCCATCAGAAAACCAAGAAACAAGGGAGGATCACCAAGCGGCGTTAGTAACCCGCCACAGTTCGAAACAACGAAAATAAAGAAGACCACGACATGCGCCACGCGAGTCCGTCGTTCGTTGGCCCGTAACAGCGGACGAATCAGCAGCATCGAGGCACCGGTGGTTCCGATAAAGCTGGCAATACAGGCCCCCAAAGCCATAAACAACGTATTGAGCAAGGGCGAACCATGTAGTGCCCCTTTGACATAGATACCGCCGCTGATAATGAACAACGAACCAAGCAGCAGTAGGAACGACACGTATTCCTTACCCGAATGCTCCATGGCTTCGACGCCGTGATGGCCAAAGGTGAGCAGATATGCGATCACGGGGAGGCCAAGCGACGCGACGATGATTCCCTTGTTCCGGTTATGCTCCCACCAGTGCGGGTTCAATAGCGGAAATAACGCGATACACATCAGCAGGAGTGCAAAGGGTGCAATCGCCACCACGTTCATCATGTCGCCCAGTTTCTCGGGCGAGTGGGCCCCGTCCCCGGCGTCTGATGCGAAAACTGACGATCCGAGCATCGAAACAACAACGATCAGAATGGAAGTCAGTCTTGGCAGCAGTCGATTCACGGCGGTTCTCATTAAGCATACACGTGACAAGAAGTCGGCAACTGTCTGTCATTCAATCCGATGACATGAGTAAAGTCGAGCCACTGAAACCATTGTGGCACGAAGCTCGGTTACATTCCCTTCGGTAACACGAACCCGAACCGCGACCAGGCTGGTGGAACAGGTGCTTCAAGTCGAATGGTATCGTAACGAACCGGATGTTTCAGGATTAATCGCCGTGCGTGAAGCGCGATCGGAGATTTCTGGGGATCGTAGGTCGCCGCTGGTTCCGATGAGAGTGTTGCTCCGTATTGACGGTCATCGACAATCGGCCATCCCCGCGATGCGAGCTGCACGCGAATCTGATGCATGCGGCCTGTATGTAATTCAATCTGAATCAACGCACGGCCATCTTTGACGGCAATCACGGCATAGTCGAGGACCGCTTGCCGGGCACCTTCCGTTCCTTCGGAGACAACACTGACATGAGCCGCTTCCGCATCTTTCAGCAACCAGTCAACCAGTCTCCCTTCGCTCGGAACGGGAACGGTTTCGGTGACGGCAAGATAGATTTTCTGGATCGAACGTTCGCGAAACTGTTCAGCAAGGCGAGCCGCAGCCTTTGAGTTCTTCGCAAAGATCACAATGCCCGAGACCGGCCGGTCCAGACGATGCGGTACACCGAGATAAACATTTCCCGGTTTCGCCAGCTTTTGTTTCAGATAGGCTTTGACATGCCCTTCCAGCGAAGGTTGAGCATGTGGAACTCCTTGGGTCAGCAATCCCGGAGGTTTGTTAACGGCGATTAAGGGCCCATCCTCCAGCAGAATGTCCAATTCAGACAAAGGCTGTTCGGAAAGTTTGTTCGGTGGTGTGAAGTCGGTTTCCATGCCGTCATGGTATCAAGACTTCGGCACTTATTGCGATTGCGAACCCTGGCCTTCGATCACCTGGTCGCCTCGTAGACTTCTGAGTTGTGGGTTGAACTCAATTCGTCGCCCGGCAATGTTGCTGGAACCGATTTCCGTCAGTCGCGCGTTTCGCTTGCCGTGTGCGAGAAGAATATAAAGCCCTTTGGAACCGTCGAAGCTGATATCATCGGCCGAGGCCGTAAATCGACGCCCATCGACCTGTCCTTCGACTTCGGCGTTGCCGATTCCAATCAGTTGGCGGTATTCAACGGGATTGCGGTTCGTCTTAGGGTAGTTCATAAACTGAAGCTTATCGCAGCGCATGGTCCCGGCTTTAGAGGGAAGGTTATCCTGATCAACTTTTTCGTTGGGGAGTCTGACCGGACCGTGGATCACTTCAACCCGATCATCGATTGTGGCCGTTTGCCGTTCTGACGCGCCGCTTAAATTTCCATCAACGTGTCCGGTTAATTTCCCTTCGAATTGAATTCGCGTGTAATCCCATTCCGCGATTTCGACGGGAATCGGCCGGTTCGCCTGAATTGTATCTTTCGGGGCGAAACCGCTGCCTCCCTTTTGCTGTCGTCGCCATAACTGGACTTCACCGGGACCCTGCGCGATCACGTTTCCTGTGGAATGATTCCACTCGAATTCGCCGACGCGACCGCGATATTTATCGATCAGTTTCTTCTCGAAATAGGTTGAGTTTTCAAACCTGACGTTCTGATGACAATGAATGATTTTCAGAGCGGGATTGGATTCGAGTGTTGTTGACTGAAACGAGAGTCGCTCCAGTAACTCAACTTCCATTTTTTCGCAGTGCATAATGGCAAGCCCAAGCTTTGCTTCGACCCGTCCCACGAATTCCGCTTCCAGACCATTGAAGTTCATCGACTCGTCCCAATGAACATTCAGATCGCGATTTGCCATCCCTTCCATGCCAGGCGGCATTTGGGCCTGATTGGGAATTGGAAATTTCATCCAGCCTGATCCATTCACCCATGCTCGGTTCTCGCCCCGATTGAAGTGAATTTCTTTCCCTTCCAGTTTGAATCGCTGATCGCGAATCTTGGCGGGGGATCCGAAAATATGAATAATTTCGTGGTTCAAAGACTGGTTTTCGAGATCGACCTGGTCTCCTTCAAGTTCCAGCGGTTTTTCGCCTGGGACCCGTTCCTGCGAGATTTCGACTTTTCCTTCCGAGTGGACGGCGATCAATTCGGGATCTTGCTTTTCTTGCAGACGCCGCATTCGAACCCCGATCTTGTCTGCCGATACGATGATCGGTTTGTCCGAAGGGTTCAGCGAATTTTGCGATGATCCCAGTTTACTGTTTTTCGAATCGCGTTCGGTGGATGATTTGCTTCGACTGACATTCCGTTCGACGGGGATGTTTGCAAATCCCACCTGTTGGTCGTCGTAAGTCACAAACGAGGCGGGTCGAAACCCGGATCGCGATTTTTGTCTTCCGGAGGCCGCTTGAGTTTCGATGTCGTCGTCTTCGAAGCGGATATCGAGTTCGTCAGTTCGATGGATCTGCATTTGAGGGCTTTTCAGTGCGACACCGCGTTGGGCTAACAGCCGCTTTGGCTCCGGTGCGGGGGTTTCCTTCGCTGAACTGTCCCCTGGAGCAGGTGACGAAATCTTGAAGGGAACAAGCCAGATCCTGATCGATTCGGCAATCAAACCCGTTCCGAGTTCAGGTTGTCCAAAATGGGCTTTGTCTTGTAGTTCTACCAGATCCAGTTGTGTTTCAGGGTCCGTTGTTTTACTGAGTTGCGTCTGCCACGTTGCGACAAAAGCCAGCTTACCTGTTTTGTCATCGACGTAACTCAGTTCTCCGGCGCCAAGACAGATCAACGAATCGAGACTGATCTGGTTGCCAGAAGCTTGTCCTAACTGAGCCTCGATGGTCGGTACCTTAAGTTCCGAGCCATTTTGCAGGACTGTGACGACATTCCTGGGGTCGATAGTACTCATTGACAGGATCCCCGTCTCAGCGCTATAGGTCAGGCGATCCATGTACGCCTTAGCTTTTTGCGAATTCGAGACGATTTTGACCTGTTGCCCCTGTCGACCTTCCGCCTCAAGCCGGCTGAATTCCAGATCGCTTTCGATCTGTTGAAATTCTTTCTCTCGCTTTTTCTGGTCCTCCGATTTCGTATCGACTGTGGCGTTAATGTCCTTACGTTTCTTTGGAGTGAACTGCAGCGTCAATTTGTGACAGTTCAATCGATCAAGTTTGTCCTTAGCTCCGGTCTGAACGATAACTTCGTCTGTCAAAACGGCTGTGTTAGACTCAACGGTATATTCTAAATCGCCGTCACACTGCACGTTGACGGGCATCAGTTCATTTCCCTGAGGCATCTGGATTTCTAATCGGACGTGATTATTCTTCGGCAGGCTTGGGTTCGCGATCAGGGACATCGATTCGACGCCGTAAACGTGAGGCCGATCTCGCCCCGGTAGTCCTTCAGCAGGAATTAATTTCATCGTCATTCGCGAGGCCGATCCTCGATGCGACTGAAACCGAAAGTGAACGGGGTTCAGGGTGTAGAGATTCAGCTCGGTTTCGTCGAAGATAAAGTTTTGACCAATGACCGAAAGGCCGTCCGGTCCAGAAATTTCGACGTCACCAACCAGCACGGCCCGAACGACGCGGCCCGGGTTCGGCGTTTTTTCATCAAACGCCGATGCGAATTCCACCAGGGCCTCATGGCTTACAATCGAGAAGGCTTGCTCGTTCCCCTCTTTATCGATCGAAACCCAGACGACGGCAAATTTTTCAAACCGAATCCGTTTGTCATTTCCGGGTTCCTGCCTCCAGTGCTCGGTAAACACGAATGCTTGTTCGGCGCGCAGCATGTACTTGGATTTTTTGGCCCATTCGGAAGCGGGGATGTAGGTCGCCGCGACCCGTACGTTTTCTGCCGGTCGCTGGGCCTCACTGTAATCGTCTTTTTCGATCGATTGATCGGGCTTTGCAGGGACTGCCACGACAGGTCGAATCGCGACGGAATAAATTCCATACAGCACTGTCAGGCTGATGGCGGTCACGACGGTCAGGACCAGACGTTGCAACATGATTGGCTCGCGATTTGAATGACCCGCTGTCAGGCGTGTTCTCGGCGTTACGTGTTTTGTTTCGTGTCTTTGCCCAACCCGATCACATCGGTGATATCAATCATTCCCAGCGGAACATCGTCCGCATCGACAACGGGAAGTTCGCTGACGTGCTTGGCGCTTAACAGTTGCAAAGCTTCTTCCAGAATTGCATCGGGACCAACCGTTAACGGACGGACCGTCATCACTTCGGAAATCGGTCGATCGAACTGGTCGTCCCGTCGTTGTTCAAGCAATCGGGCCAGATCACTGTCTGTGAAGAGTCCCGACAGTTTTCCCTGTTCATCAACCAGCATCACTGCACCCGTTCGCCGACCGGGACGAGAAAGACTGACAAACACCTCACGAATCGTCGCGGTTTCAAACGCGATTCGAACTTGTTCGACAGGTCGCATCACATCTTTGACTGACGCCAGTCGACGGCCAAGGCTGCCGCCCGGATGAAAAGCGGCGAATTGACGCGGAGTGAACTGTTTTCTCTGACTCGCAACCAATGCCAGGGCATCACCAATAGCGAGCATGGCGGTGGTACTGGTCGACGGAGCCAATCCATGAGCGCCCGCTTCAATCAGTCGTCCGAGACAAATCGTGGCATCGGCCTGGGCACCCAACGTACTGGCGTCACTGGCCGTGACCGCGATGAGGGGTTGCTGCTGACTGCGGATGATTGGCAATAACCGTGTCAGTTCTTCGGTCTCGCCACTATTGGAAAAGACTAACCAGACATCTTCGGAGCCTACGCAACCAAGATCGCCGTGCAAAGCTTCCGTCGGATGCAGGAAATAGGCCCTGGTACCGGTCGATGAAAGGGTTGCGGCCGTCTTTTGTCCGATCAGTCCCGCTTTGCCAACGCCGGTGACGATGACACAACCACGGCAGGTCGCAAGCAGATCCACGGCGGCGCAGAATCGAAGATCAAGCCGCTGAGACAACTCAGTCAGCGCGCTCCCTTCGAGAGCAAGGATGGCGCGAGCCTCACGCAACTGTTCCAAGTGCGTAAACGGAACAACAATGTGTTCAACAGCAGAGCTCATCGGGTCGCATCCTTGCAGAGCATCCCAAAGCCGTCCTGGCTAAGGGGGCGAAGTGTACTTGGGTCTCGAAAGACGGTCAATCTGGGTTTGAGCGTTTGATTCAGACGCTTTAAATTTGGCATCTGTAAACTTGTCTCGTCGCAACATCAATCTGTATTGATAGTTGTGCTTATGGAGGACGAGTCTTCAGGTCCGGAGGCTAGGACCGTTCGACCGGCACCAAACCGCGCTGCGGTCTTCTTATGGGATTCCGGGCGGGCGCTACCTTTTTCAATTTTCAAACAGCGGGCGATGTCTATGTGAAGATAACGAATTTGGTCTTCGGTAAACATTGGCTAGCATCTACTCGCACCCTCAGGTCTACAACTGTTTGTTTGGACTTGTTAGCCTAAATATCAGTCGCGTGATGTGTTTTCGAATAGCATGGGGGTCTGACGCCGGTGGCGAGACAAGCAGTTTTTCAATTTGATCCTCCGACATCCAAGACGCTGGTCGGCGACTGTCGCCTCATTCTGCCAACCTTGGAAGCCGAGTCGGTTCAGTGCTGTGTTACATCTCCTCCGTATTGGGGGTTGCGGGACTACGACCATCCAGAACAGGTCGGCACTGAGGCGTCCCCGGATCTTTATGTGTCAGACCTTGTTTCAATCTTTCAAGAAGTTCGGCGTGTCCTCAGAAACGACGGTACACTGTGGCTGAATGTTGGCGATGGCTACGCTCGTAATGGTGGTACGGGTAACTGTGGGCCGAATGCTGTTGTTGGGAATACCAAAAAACTGATTCAGAAACGGAACTGCAAAGTCCCAGCGGTTTGGGGGCTGAAGGATCGCGACTTGATGGGAATGCCGTGGCGGGTCGCGTTTGCATTGCAGGCAGATGGTTGGATTTTGCGATCACGTATTACATGGATCAAGAAGACAGCCATGCCGGAAAGTGTCAAAAATCGTCCTACATCGGCAACGGAAGAGATCTTCCTGTTTGCGAAGACGCCGTCTTATTTCTATGACCCGAATGGCGTAAGGGAAGAGACCGGTGCGAACCTGCGAAACTATTGGATTTTGGGACCGGACCCAAGTACCTACGGACACCCCGCTGCTTTTCCAAGAGAATTGGCTCGGCGATGCATCGCATTGGGATCACGCGAGGGGGACATCGTACTTGATCCGTTCGGGGGTTGCGGAACAACCGGAGTCGCGGCTGATGAAATGCGACGCTTTTCCATTCTGATCGAGTTGAACCCCGAATATGCGAACATGAGAATTCAAGACCAGCCGCGAAACGGCAAGAAAAACTCCGCGATGAAAACTGCCAGGTAAGGCCAAAACCCATAATGTCTGCAGCACAGTTTGCTAAGGCTCGACTCGCGTATCACGCATCTTTGCTCACAAACGTTCTTGGAGTCAACAGCGAAGGGATTCCGAGTAACGCTGACAAGCACAGCAAGAGTAGCGTTCGGATTGCTTTGGGGATTGCTCAATTACTGAAGTCCGAAGTCACCTCTGACCGCCTGGCAGGTCAAACCTCCGGCTGGTTGTTCGAGGATGCCTGTGCCGAATTTGTGGAATCGACGTTCCACCGATTAGGACATCTTCGACCTGGGCGTTGGAACGTTCATCGTGTCAGCGGCCGAGATCGTCTCGAAATCGCGAAGTATGAACAATATTCTCACCTGATTGCGCTCGACATGGCGACTCGAAATAATCCTGACCTCGCCGCAGCGCTCGGAAGTGACTACACGATTACACCTGACATTGTCGTTGTGAGAGAAACTGAAACAGATGCGGTAATCAACATGCCGAAGACTCTCGTAGATTCCACCGTCGCCACGTTTGCGAGTCTGCGACAACAGAACGGAGGCGCTCCGTTGTTACATGCGAGCATCTCTTGCAAGTGGACAATTCGAAGTGACCGAGCACAAAATTCGCGATCAGAGGCCCTGAACCTGATTCGAAATCGAAAGGGCCGACTGCCTCATGTGGCGGTGATTACCGCCGAACCGCTTCCATCAAGAATTGCATCAATCGCGCTGGGAACAGGTGATATCGATTGCGTCTACCATTTCGCACTTCATGAGTTGAAACAGACACTTGAGGGTCTGGGTCTCGAAGACGCGCTGGAAATCCTCAACATCATGGTCAATGGGAAAAGATTAAAGGACATCTCTGACCTTCCACTCGATCTCGCCGTTTAGCTCCGACACAAATACTTAAAACTGGGGGCTTCCGTCTCACATGTTACCACCGTTCAACCGGCCCGTTGGGAACTTTGATGAGGGCGGTCGCCAAGTTCGTTTGCCGTTCGCCATGACGGCGGCGGATTTCTGAAACGATGGATTCAAATTCGGTGGCGTCTGAAAACAGCCGTAGCCTGTTTTCCAGGTCTTCAGGAATTCCGAGTCTGGCTCCGTACCAGGCGGCGAATTTCCGGATCAAGATACAGCTTCGTTCGGCGTGCTGTTCCCTCATCAGGGTAAAATGCCGGACGAGAAAATCAATCTGTTCGTCCCGCGATGGTTCTCTCGGGACCCTTCCTTCGTGATGATCGGCAAGCTTGCGAAAAATCCACGGGTCAAGCATGGCTCCTCGACCAATAGCAACTGCTGCACAGCCGGTTGTCCGCCGCATGTGGAGGGCGTCATCGACCGACCGGACATCTCCGTTGCCAATCACAGGAATTCGCTCAACAGCATCGACCGTTGCCGAGATTCCATCCAGATCAACGCCTCCCTGAAAGCCTTGTTGACGAGTCCTGCCGTGAACGGTGATTCCCTGGATGCCGGCTGCTTCAAATCGGCGTGCAAGATACGGCGACGTGATTGAATCGCGATCCCACCCAAGACGCATCTTGACGGTTACGGGAAGCGATACTGCGGCGACAACTTTTTCGACAAGACGACATGCCTGGTCTGCGTCGCACAGCAGCCGGGCACCACCTCCTTGTCCATTGACCTTCGCCATAGGGCAACCCATGTTGATATCAATGCCCGTGTAGCCGTGATTCTCAAGCCATCTGGCGGCCGCGGCAAGATGCTCGGCATCACCTCCAAAGATCTGAACACTCAGCGGCAGATCTTCCGAATGAGTCGTAATGAGTTCCAGCGAATGACGGTGTCCCGAGCAAAGTTGTGTGGCATGGACGAGATCGGTTGTCGCCAGTCCCAGACCACCCAACTCGCGAATCGCGCGACGGAAGGCCAGATGGGTGTAACCCGCCAGTGGAGCAAGAAAGTACCGGAACGGAATCGGGCGATCGCCGATCGTAAAACCGCCGTCGGCTGCAGTCACACTAGCGGGATTGGCGGTTTCGTTCGCGATCATGTGATGCAATGGACTGGTTTGCCGGGGATCAGTTGGAAAGTGAAACAAACTGGCGACTGTCGCAATTAAGAATCAGAGGTCCTATGAGCCGCATAAGTCCTACAGGTTATATCAAGTCAGGGTATATCAATATCGATTTGCAAGCGGCAGTGAAACCGAAAAAGTCGTTCCTTTGCCAAGCTGACTTGCAACTGCGATTGTCCCTCCGTTGGATTGAACGATCGACTGGCAAATGCTGAGTCCCAATCCATTGCCTCGCTTTCCGCCAAACCGTTGACGAGACTTTTCCACTTGATAAAAGCGATCGAACACTCTGTCAACAGCCTCCGGCGGGATACCAATTCCCGTATCGCTGACGGTCAACAGGCCGCGTTCGTGCTTCGAATCAAAATCAAGACCAATGGTGACGGAACCACCTTTTTCGGTGAATTTAATCGCGTTGTCGACCAGATTCGTCAGGACTTGGCGCAGTTGTCGCGGCTGGCCCATGACAACGATTTCTTTCGAGGGCTCAAACAACAGGCGCACACCGGCTTCGTCAGCAACCGGTTCAAACATCTCGATGGTCTTCACGACGATATCGGCCAGTGGAACGGATTCCAACGCGATTTCTGTTTCCGTTGCTTCGGTTTCAGCCAGTTGCAGCAACTGATTGACAAGCTGTCCCAGGTGGTGGACTTCGTCGGTAATCTGGTAGAGAAGTTCTTCGTATTCATTGACCGAACGAGATTTCTCCAGCGTCACCTCGACAGAACTTTGGATTGCCGCTAACGGTGAACGGAGGTCATGTGCGGCGTTGGCAACGAACTCACGATTCTTCTGCAAATGATCTGCAATCTGGTCGAGGAACGTATTGATTTTTCCCGCCAGCTGATCGAGTTCATCGCCGACACCGCGCAATTCCAATCGCTCGTCAAGATGGCTCGGACGCAATCGCTCGGTGGTTTTGATCAAACGTTGCAGAGGCTCAATGGCTTGTTTCGCAAGAAGCAGTCCGCCGAGGGGTGCGAGCAACAAGATTAACAGGCCAACGGGAGCAAGGATTCGTGTCAGGCGGTCGACGTCTTCTTCGATGAACTTCATCAACGTACCGACGCGAATTTTATAATTGGGGACACCGGGTTCTTCGATCTCTCGTTCGATTGCACGATGAATATCTGATCCCCAGACGTTTCGATCATTGCCGGGGTTCAACAGAGTTGACAGTGGTTTTTCAGGAGCAAGTGTACTGGCCCAGATCGTCTGTCCGTGTTCATCCAGCCAATGGATATGCCAACCGCGATCATGATGTGCTTCGTCTTTACGTTCCAGCGCTTGAATAAACTGATCCCGATCGGGATAGAATTTCTTGAGCATCAGCACGATCTCTTTGACTTCGTCATCGAGAACCGCGTCTGTTTCGACCAGAAGGTAGTATCGCAATCCTTCTCGAACGGCGACCAGTGCGACGATCACCGTGACAAGAACGACAAGTGTATTCCAAACCGTGAGCCGGAAGCGGAGTGACCGAGCGAAATCGACGAAACGAGGTAAGATCGTATGCACAGTTTGGCTTTAAAATGATCAGGCACTGAAATCGTGAAACATAGAAGCATGCCAATATTGGAGAGCACGGCTTGATCGAGTCGGAATCGATGTGTCAAAGGACTTAGCGGCGCGTCGCCATTTTTTGTACGAAAAACCCTCAGGGTGTTGTCTTTTCGGGGACGGGATTGTCATCGGCTGCAATGGAATATCCGCGACCGCGAATTGTCTTGATGATCGAATCCTGTCGGCCTTGATCAAGTTTACCCCTGAGCCGATTTACGTGAACTTCGATGACATTTGTCGTGCCGTCCCAATTGAATCCCCAGACGTGCTCACAAAGCATTTTCCGCGTGACGACCTGACCCGAATATCGCATCAAGAGTTCCAGCAGGCTGAATTCGATGGGGGTCAGATCAACATCGCCGCCAGCACGAGCCACTCGTCGAGTCGTCAGATCGAGCGTTAGATCATTGACGGTCAGCATTGGTATCGGCCTGACGCTCGTGCGACGGACGACGGCGTTCAGTCTCGCAAGAAGCTCGGCGAACTCAAACGGTTTTGGCATGTAATCGTCGGCGCCCGTATTCAGACCAACGATCCTGTCCTGCACCGAACCCATGGCGGTGAGCAGAATCACGGGGGTCATGACGCCGGCTGCCCGGATTTCACGCAGTAATTCCAGACCGCTCAGTTTAGGAAGCATCTGGTCCAGCACAATGGCGTCCGCCTGCTGGGAACGGGCCGCAGTCACGCCTGTTTCGCCGTCCTGCATCCAATCGCATTGATATCCTGCTTCGGTGAAACCTTTCAATAAGGCTTTGCCGATGGCCAGGTCGTCTTCAATTACTAAAACTCGCATTTTTCAATTCCTCGACATGCAAAAGTCGAAATCCTACCTGAAAATACGCGGACCGAAATATCTGAACAGAATTCGCATCTTTAGGACACCGTAATGATTGCACCTGTCAGGGTTGTAAGTCTATCGTTCCTTCTCGCAGATTTCGCGGTGGCCTATATTAAGGCGTTGTTTGAGAATTCCGGGTGGAACGAAGGAGCAAAGCGGTTCACGTGCAAGATTCCATCAACCAGACAGATTCACCGACCTCAACCGGCAGCAATCCTGTTGTGGCCGCCGAACTTAAACGCCTGATTGAAAAAGCAGCGTCACTGCTTCCCTCTCAGGGCCCGATTACGGCATTTGTCTTTCTCAACACGCTGCAAGCGCTTGAAGATCTTCCGTTTGATGAAGGTGTTCAGAAAGGTGGCAGGCTTTTTGGTTGCCAGCCCTATTTGACTGAAGACACGTACCGTGAAAAGCTGGCTCAAGACCGAATTCATCTCACCGATCTGGCGCTGGCCCTGCAGCGAGATTTGAAAGAACAGGGCGACGTTTCAATTGCCAGGGTAACAACGCGGCATCAACTCCGTTTGGCCATGCTCCAGTATCCTGTGCGAACGGGGCCAACCGAAGAATTGCAGTGGTTTGTTGCGGAAACGGACGCGCTGACGCGCCTGCGGCCCGATGCGCCGCCAGCGATCCGCGATCGTTTTTTGACAGAAACCAAACACTGGGTCATGCGTGATCTCAGGACATCTGTCGCGCACACTTCCGGTCCGATTGATCCCGGTTTGCGCAGTGATCATCCGTTGCCGATTATTGAATTGTTCGATCGGTTTGGAAAGTCCTCGATCGAACGATGGAGCTCTGCGACCTGGCAGGCTTTCGCTTTGCAAGCGCTTTGGCGTACTTGTCGAAACGGAGTCTTTGGTGTTGCTCCGCATGTTGAAGTGAAAGTTCCCATCATTCGGCATCGAGACGTTTTGCGGGAAGCTTCCAACTTCGATACCGACAGTCTGGTCCATCCGGTTCTCATCCGCTTCTGTGCGGCGTTCGCCGATCAGGGATATGCGAATTGGTCGTTACCGCATCGAGACGAAGGATTCTATAAATCGTTTCTGGCCGTTTATTCGCAGAAGGGTGGTCCGCCGGAACAATGGATGCATAAATTGCCTGAGGAGTTGACCCGGATCACTCAGGCGAAAATGGGGCCGATGGATTCGCTGATCGAGTCGCTTGAGCTGCTGGGTGTACCCCACGCGGAATGGGAAGACTTTATTACTGCAAGCCTGCTTGCGCTGCGGGGCTGGGCAGGTCTCATCTGGCAATTAGAAGTTCGCCCGGATCGACAGGCCATTTCGGCAACCCCCGGCTGCTTGATCGAGTTCCTCGCGATTCGGCTGATCCTTGAACGCCTTGCTCTCACTTATGCCGCCAAACAATCTTTGAATTATGCAGGTCCGCTCAGCGAGTTACGCCAAGTGGCTGGATCGGGTCTCGAAAAGCTTTCTCATTCCAGCGTCGAACAGCGTGCGTTTTTAATTTTCCAACTGGCTCAAGTACTTGGCTGGTCGCCTGCGACATTGTGTCATCTTGGTCCCCAGGATTGGACCGATCTGATTCATGAGATCGAGTCTTTCACGAGTATGGAACGACGTCGGATCTTTCATCAGGCATTTGAGCGACATTTTCGAGTTCAAACGCTCGATGCAATTTCCGTCCAGACTGTTCGAACGCCGAATCGAGTCAGTTCTCCGCGTTTTCAGGCCGTGTTCTGTATCGATACGCGAGAGGAATCATTTCGCCGACACCTTGAAGAAGTGGCTCCCGATGTCGAAACGTTTGGTGCCGCCGGGTTCTTCAGCGTGCCGATGTATTACAAGGGTGTCGCCGACGCTCACTACGCGGCTCTCTGTCCAATCGTGATCAAACCGCAGCATTGGATCACCGAAGAGGTCGATCCAACCCTGGAAGCGGAGAATCGAAGACGTGCGAAAACCCGGCGGGTCATCGGAACGGCTTCTCACAATGTCCACCAGGGGACCCGGAGTGTCGCAGGGGGAGCGGTTTTAACCGCAAGCTTCGGAGTCCTGGCTTCAATCCCGCTGGTTGCGCGGGTGCTGTTTCCCCGACTGACGGCCGATATTCGGCGACGTGCCGGTCGATTTGTCGAACCCCCACCGATGACGCGTCTGCATCTTGAACGGAAGTCTGAAACACCGGGTCCCAAGGGTGACGGAATCGGTTTTAGTGTCAATGAAATGGCGACAATGGGCGAACGATTGTTGCGAGATATTGGTCTGACGTCGGGATTTGCAAGAATCGTGTTATTCTTCGGCCACGGTTCATTCTGCTTGAACAATCCGCACAAGTCGTGTTACGACTGCGGCGCCTGTTCGGGAAGTGCCGGGTCTCCCAACGCCCGTGCACTGGCTGCAATTCTGAACGATCCGCGAGTTCGTGAGATTCTCGATAGCCGTGGTTTGCATATCCCGAATGACGTTCATTTCCTGGGTGGACTTCACAATACCTGTCGCGACTCGATCACGTTTCACGACGTTGATCGGCTACCAGAATCACATCAGGCGGATCTTGAGTACGCCAAAGCAGCGTTGGAAGACGCCTGTGAAAGAAATGCGCACGAACGGTGTCGACGGTTTCAATCGGCACCACTTGACCTTTCGTTTGCCGCAGCGCGTCGGCACGTCGAAGGTCGATCTGAAGACCTGGCACAGACGCGACCGGAATTCGGAAATGCTTCGAACGCAATCTGCTTCGTCGGTCGCCGAGCCAGACTTCGCGGGTTGTATCTCGATCGCCGATGCTTCCTGCACTCCTACGAACCCCATGCGGACGATGCCGAATGCACGATCCTCGGTCGAATTCTCGGAGCCGTTGTTCCCGTCTGTTCCGGTATCAATCTGCAATACTTTTTCTCGTATATCGACTCGCCCGGTTGGGGATGTGGAACCAAATTGCCGCACAACATTACGTCGCTACTTGGCGTTATGGATGGTGCCGCCAGTGATTTGCGTCCTGGATTACCGTGGCAAGGGGTTGAGATTCACGAACCAGTACGATTGCTGATTATCATTGAAACGACACCCGACGGTATTCGACGAATCATGTCCCGCAGCCCCGTCGTCAGCAATATTATCAAAAATGGATGGGTCCAGTTGGCGCTGTTGGATGCTGACTCCAATCGAATCCTTGTTTACCGGGACGATGAATTCCACGTGTATGAACCGTCGATCACAGACTTACCCAAAGCACCGACTTCGGCTGATTGGTATCGCGGATGGCGTGAACATCTGGGGTTTGCTCAAATTGGGTCGTGATGTTGCATCAAATGCAGACTGTATTCGGAGAAGAAACCAGAACTATGTTTGATGCTTTTCATTTGCTCGGACTCCTTGCCGAAGGAACCGGACATCAGCTCACCGAAATCGAAGACGTTGCATTGGTCTTCAAAGTGCTCGGGCTGCTGGTGGTCGGTGCACCCGTCGTGATGTTCGCAACGCTCGGTATCGCTTCTCTATTACGCGATCGGCCTCTCAGCGAACGTGTCATCGCACGGTGTGTTCAGACGGGGATCATCACCGGTCTTATCGCATCAATTTCCATGCTGGGTTTGATGCTTTTCTGGAACGACACGCAGGTTCCCATTGAATTCGGAAGTTGGGTGCATGTCAAAGACTACCATTTCGTTTTTAAATTCGAGTTCGATAAACTGTCGGTTCCGTTTGTCATCCTGACCTTCATTTTGTGCGGAACGATTGGTGCCTTCGCGAACCGGTATCTTCATCGGGAACGGGGTTTTAATCGGTTTTTCGTGCTTTTGTCGCTGTTCGTTGTCGGGATGGTCACGACTTCACTCGCCGGGACCGTGGAAACGCTCTTCACTGGATGGGAGCTGGTGGGTCTGTCGTCTGCGTTATTGGTGGCGTTCTTTCACGAGCGTCCAGCCCCGGCGACAAACGGGTTGCATGTCTGGATCGTTTATCGTGTGTCTGATGCGGCACTGCTTCTCGCGTCGGTCGCATTGCATCACATGAAAGGTGAAGGTGATTTCGACAAACTTCTGACGGGCGAATGGCCAATGGTGGGGACGCCTCTCGAACCGAATCAAGCTTTTTTTGTCGGTGTGCTGCTTCTTGTCGCCGCGATGGGGAAATCGGCGATGGTTCCATTTTCAGGCTGGTTGCCTCGGGCCATGGAAGGCCCAACTCCCTCGAGTGCAATTTTTTACGGTGCGCTTTCAGTCCATTTGGGTGCGTTTCTGTTGCTTCGCTTTAGCCCGCTTCTGGAACAATCGATTGCGCTACGAGGATTGATTGTCGTCGTAGGCGTGTTAACTGCCGTGTTTGCGTACTTTGCCGGGACGGTCCAGACCGACATTAAGAGCGTGCTGTCGTTCGCATCGCTGTCGCAAGTCGGACTGATTTTCGCCGAAATCGGATTCGGATTTCGGTACATCGCTCTGGTTCACATTCTGGGTCACGGCTGCGTGCGAACTCTCCAGTTCCTCAGAGCACCAACTTTGCTTTACGACTATCGGACGATGGAAGATGCGATTGGCGAACGGTTGCCCAAGATTTCCGGTGCGTGGCTAAGCCGAGCCGAAGAATCGGTGCGAACCTGGTATTACCGCCTGGCAATCGAGCGAGGATATCTGGATTCCATCTTGAAAAACTACATTGTTTATCCATTTCTTGTCTTTTTGCGACGATGTGACGCTCTCGAACATGCATGGACAAAAATGCTCGCTGGAAACGAACCGTCAAAAAAAGCCCCGACCTCAGAGGCCTCACCGACTCTTGAGGAGCTATTATGAGTGAATTGCATTTTCCCTGGCTGGAAATGTCAGTGCTGCTTGCCTTGATCGGGGCCATCTGGGTGGGACGGCTGCGAGATCAGTTTGTTGCCAGCCGCCATTCACTGTTCTTTAACACGCTTGTGTTGATTACGACTGTGGGAGCGTGGATCGATTACGAATTTATCAATCCTGCCGGACGGCCGCCCAGCGAAGCACAAGACTTCTGGAATCCACTGACGAAACTGATGGGGCGCCCCGTCTTTATCATGGACCCCTTGAGTGCCCCTCTGTTGTCGCTTGTGGCGCTGTTATATTTTCTTGTCTCACTCACGACCTTAAGGACGAAAATCCGTCGATTCAGTTTTGCCTGGACTCTCGCCTCAGAAGCGATCGTGCTCGCCACGTTCTGCTGCGAATCACCCTGGCTGATCATTGGATTACTGGCTGGCGGCACAGTGCAACCGTACCTGGAATTGCGTGCCCGCGGACAGAACACGGGAGTTTACGTGAAACACATGGCTCTTTTTATTGCCATGCTGGTCATCGGTCAGTCGTTCGTGGATTACGAGGGGAGTGAAGGGCCGGTTCATTCCTTGTGGGCGATCATTCCACTATTGATCGCGATCTTCATTCGAACGGGGATCGCCCCGTTCCATTGCTGGCTGAGCGACTTATTCGACCGGGCAACTTTTGGAACCGCCTTGCTCGTCGCGATGCCACTCGTTGGCGCTTACGCCACGATACGCCTGGTGCTTCCCATCGCGCCTGACTGGGTTTTAAGGACGATCGGATTATTGTCACTGATTTCTGCCGTCTATGCCGCAGGAATTGCACTTGTTCAGACAGACGCTCGTCGGTTCTTCTGTTATTTGTTCCTCAGTTATTCGGCAATTGTTCTTGCCGGTCTGGAAGCGGTGACTCCGATCAGCCTGACGGGTGCGCTCTGCGTCTGGATGGCTGTCAGTATTTCACTCGGAGGATTTGGCCTGACCCTACGCGCCTTGGAAGCTCGTCGCGGCCGGTTGTCATTGCAGAATTTTCAGGGACTTTATGATCATACTCCCGCACTCGCGGTCCTGTTTATGATCACTGGCCTCGCCAGCGTCGGTTTTCCCGGGACGTTTGGTTTTGTCGGAACAGAGATGCTTGTCGACGGTGCCGTTGAAGCGTTTCCCTATGTCGGGGTCGCCATCGTCTTCGCGTCAGCGTTGAATGGAATTGCCGTAGTTCATGCCTATTTTCGACTTTTTACGGGAACGCGGCATACCTCGCTGGTCTCACTGGGGATCGGTAAGCGAGAGAAGTTTGCCGTCATTTCACTAACGGCCCTGATTCTGATTGGAGGACTCATCCCCCAATATAACGTCAGTTCGCGTCATCGGGCTGCGGTCAGAATTCTGCGGGAGCGAAGTGCGCTGTCGACGCGACCGACCATAGAAGAAGAGACGCACGGCAATCATTGAGCGTTCGCACGTCCAAACATCCGATGGTTGTTTCCTTCAAGTCACAAACCTGACACTGCCTTCGTGGCGGTGGTTAACGGGCCTTTGGACCAGCAGCGGTCCACAGTTCACCGTTACGTTTGAATGTAAAATCCTAGGGCAAAGGCCCGTTAACCACCCCCGCAGGGGGGGTGGGGTTTGGTTTCATCGACGTACACGAAATCAGTCCAAACACGCAGCCGACAGCCGCCCCGGCACAGACGTCGCTGGGGAAATGTGCCGAAGTCACGATCCGTTGCAGGCCGACCAGAATTGCCAGCATCGTGAAAAACCAACGACCTCGAGGGTAAATTGTCGAAAGCATGATCGCCAGTCCCACGGCGGTTGCCGTGTGGGCAGAAGGCATGCTTTGCATCCCTTTGAAGTCAGTCCCAATCGAACGAAACGTCTCCCAGACGGTTGCATTCACGAGATCAAAATCGCGAGGTCGAAATCGATGTATCGTCAATTTCAGCAGGTTGGCCATCATCCCCGAACCCAATGATCCAGAGATCAGCCAGGGAATGCATTTCCATTTTAGAGGATCAAGGACAACAACGGCGATCAGAATTAACGTCACGCCATAGCCATGTCCGAACGTCTCACAGTTTTCCAGAAACTCACCCAACGAGTGAAACGAACGTGGCAGTCCGTTCTTGAAAAGGGAAGCAACTGGAATATCGATCGACAGTGCCAAAATGCTTGCGAGAGCACATGCAAGAGGGAGGCTTAACTGAGTCACCCCGCGCGAGCGACCGCCAACTTTAATGTCTTCGGACAAACAAACAGCATCCATGCAAACCAGCTCCAATCGCGAGAAACCGATGCGAAGCACTGACCGGATTTTATTCTAGCGTCGGAACTGATTCATTGGATCAGATCTTTTTTTCCAGGACCCACAGCAGCAAGCCTTTGGCAAGATGCATGCGGTTCTGAGCCTGTTCAAAGACGATGCTCTGGGATCCATCAATGACATCGTCTGTGACTTCCTGGCCCCGTTTGGCCGGCAGACAATGCATGAACCGACAGCTCTTAGGAGCCAGTTTCATCAGCTTTTCGTTGACCTGGTACCGACCGAAGATTTTCTTTCGCTCTTCCGCCTCGGCTTCCTGACCCATGCTGGTCCAGACGTCGGTGTAGACGATTGCTGCATCCTTTAATGCGGATTTGAAGTTGTCCGTCTGGACGACTTCAGCCGTGGGAATCCGCTTCGTTAATGACTTGAGATATTTCTCGTCCAGCCGATAGTTCTCTGGCGCGCAAACCGTGAACGGCATTCCACACAGCGACGCGGCGATCGCCAGCGAATTGGCGACGTTATTGCCATCACCGACGAACACGCATTTCTTGCCGCGAAGGTCCCCAATCACCTCTTGCATTGTGAAAACATCTGTCAACGCCTGACACGGATGTCGCTCGTCCGACAGTCCATTGATGACAGCAACGCCGGAATGTTCGATGAAGGCGTCAATCAATTTTTGAGAAAACGTGCGCAGCGTGATGACATCGCTGTAACCACCGATGACCCTGGCGACGTCAGGAACGGCCTCTCGTCCACCCAAGCCTGCGTCTTTGGCATTGAGAAAAATGCTTGCGCCGCCAAGCTGCATCATCGCCGCGTCAAAGCTCAGTCGAGTTCGCAGCGACGGCTTCTCGAACACCTGAGCCATCACGAAGCCGGATAAGATCTGAGGCCGTTCGCCCTTTTTCAGGCGGTCCTTTAAGGTACGAGCCAATCCAAAGATCGATTCAACATCGGATCGTTTCAATTCCAGAAGCGAATTCAAATGACGCATGACAAAGTCAGTTCCAAGCCAGATTGGCAGTTTTCAATTTTCTGTCGCAGCCGACGATTCAGCGGAATTACGCTTACGCCGCTTCGACTTCGTCTTTTTTGATTAAAAAGGGAATACTCGTTTGGGGGCCGCTTAAGCCTCTTTCCCCATCTGTTTAAGAACGTCGGCGATCACGTGACAACCTTCGTCGACCTGGGTTTTCGAGATGTTCAATGCAGGCAACAATCTGACAACTGTATCGTGCGTCGCATTGATCAGAACGCCTCGTTCCATGCACTGGCCAACCGCTGGCGTCGCAGGGATGTTCAACTCAATTCCGATCATCATTCCGCGCGAACGGACTTCTTTAATGATCGGAAGTGACTCTTTCAGTTGAGCAAAATGATGGTGGAATCGGGTCGACATTTCACGGCAATGCTCGAGTAATCCCTCATCTTCAATCGTCTTCATCGTGGCAATTCCCGCGGACATCGCCAGCGGATTGCCACCGAACGTCGTTCCATGCATACCTGGTCTGAGGCTTGGTGCGATATGGTCCTGGCAGACGAGGGCACCGCATGCGACCCCTGCGGCCAACCCTTTGGCGAGCGTCATGATATCGGGCTGGACTCCCGAATGCTGATAGGCAAACCAGTGACCGGTCCGGCCCATCCCTGTTTGAACTTCATCGAGAATCAACAGCAGATTGTGTTGATCGCATAACTGGCGAAGCCCCTTTAAAAAGTCATCACTGGCGATGTTGACTCCACCTTCGCCCTGGATTGGCTCCAGCATAATGGCGCAGGTTTCGTTATCGATCAGAGCTTTGACCGCTTCCAGATCGTTGTATGGCGCGTATCGAAAACCGGGAAGCAGCGGTCCCAGGCCTTCGTGATATTTTGGTTGAGCCGTCGCGGTTACTGAGCCGAACGTTCTTCCATGAAACCCGTTTTCGAACGTGATGATACGGTACTTCTGCGTTCCACCCGACTTGTTCGCATAATGCAACCGAGCAAGCTTGATTGCACCTTCGTTCGCCTCGGTTCCACTGTTCGCAAAAAAGACCTTACCAAAACTTCGCGTGACAATCGCTTCGGCAAAATCTCCCTGGGCCTCGGTGTACCAGGTGTTCGGGATATGAATCAGGTGATCGACCTGCTTCTGGATTGCCTTCACCACTTTGGGGGGGCTATGTCCCAGAATATCACAGCCCCAACCAGGAAACAGATCAAGATACTTCTTGCCCTCGGCATCCCAGACGTAGCTCCCCTCACCGTGAACCAGACTCACGGGATAGCGTTTGTAATTGGGAATCACGTACTTCGCGAACTGATCAATAGTTTTCTGGCTGGAACGAGTCGCGGCGGGATGCATGGTGTCTCCTGGGCCTGTTTCTCTAAAGGACAATCTCGGTTCCGATCCCCTCATTCGAGTAGATCTCGAGCAAAACCGAATGAGGGATTCTCGCGTCAATAATGTGCACTTTTTTGACGCCTGCTTCCAGCGCTTCCAAGGCGGCTTCGACTTTCGGGACCATTCCCGCGTCGATAATGCCTTCTCGAATCAGTTCTCGGCAGCGAGCGGCATTCAGATGCGACTGCAATGTCGAGGGGTCTTTCCGATCGAGAAAAATCCCCGGAACATCGCTCAAGAAAACGAGCTTTTCTGCCTGAATCAAACGAGCCACCGCTGCCGCTGCCGTATCTGCATTGACGTTCAGCTTTCCACCCTCGGCGTCGAGCGCAACGGAAGGAAGAACTGGAATCTGTTCGTTTCGGCAGGTCATTAACAACAAGTCTCGATCGATGTCGGTCACCTCTCCGACACGGCCGAGATCGATCGGTTCGCCGTTTTCGCCGGGAAGAGTCAATCGTTTACCGATCAGACAGTTCATCGTCTGAAAACTGAGGCCCCGAGCGTCACCACCCTGACGAATGATTTCATCCACCAGGCTCTGGCAAATTTCCCCCGCGAGAACATTGGCCACAATTTCCAGTGTTTCATCGTCGGTATATCGACGCCCCTGCACCCACCGAGGGGCAATACCTGCCTTGGTCATGGCGGCATTAATCGCTTTGCCACCGCCATGCACCAGAATCGGCCGCATTCCGACCGATGACATGAAAATCACGTCCGAAAGGAAATGTTTTACGGCTTCGGTCTCTTCCATCGCGCTGCCGCCAAGTTTGATCACGACATGGCGACCACGAAACTGGCGAATCCAGGACAATGCCTCCAAAAGGACATCGGCCTTGCGAACGGCTTCATCTAAGTTTTGGGTCATAATTATCTGGGCTGCAAGGTGCGCGACAAAACGGAAAAACTGAAATTCTAGGGATGGCGACTCGGGAGTGTCAATTCGCCCACATTTCCAAACTGAAATGTCGCGAAAGAAGCGGGTTTGTCGTCCGTTTTTAGGTGAAAATACAAGAAAATCGATTAAACCGACTAAAACTGAGACTTCTGAAGCAGTTACCGTCGAAATCCGGGGATCTTCTTCTCGCGTTTGCCGTGAACCCTATCTCTGTTCATCTGGTTGAAATAGGATGACATTTCGCAGTTGATAGTGATTAGAGCGTTTCACATTTCCTTTCCAGTTGAGGCCAAATAATGGGCGAATCACGCAAGAATAACGCTCGTATCTTAGGCTCTCTGGAATCGTTTGTTTCCAAAAAAACGCCTGTCGGTACGTTGTTGAAATCGATCGCAGTACGTTGGACTGGTATCTGGCGTTTGAGCTTCTACCTGCTCGCACTGGTTTCTTTACCCGTATTCTTAACATCCTGTGGCCAAACCAAGCCGTCAGAAGCGGCAATTCTTGAAAACTTTGCAGCCACAACGGCGGGGGAAGCGAAGACATTGGTTCCCGGGATGAGTTTTCGATGGTGTCCTGCCGGAAGTTTCACGATGGGAACGACCATTGAAACGGGTAATGAGTTCGCAGTTGAGGTCACCCTGACGCAGGGCTTCTGGCTGGCTGAAACGGAATTAACTCAAGCGCAGTGGAAGAAAGTGATGAAATCCGTTCCATGGAAGGGGCAGGAAGATGTAAAGGAGGGAGATGACTTTCCGGCAAGTTTCATCAGTCATGATGACGCGATGGAGTTCTGTCAGAAGCTGACGAAAAAGGAACTGACTGCCGGACGATTGCCCAGGGGATGGACCTTCGCGTTGCCGACGGGAGCGCAATGGGAATATGCGTGTCGTGCAGGGACAAAGACAGACTATTCATTCGGGGACGACAAGTCGTCGCTTGGGCAATATGCCTGGTTTAACGACAACTCGTTGAATGCAGGCGAAAAATATGCCCACCAAGTCGGCCAGAAGGAGCCAAACGGGTGGGGCCTGAGGGACATGCACGGGAATACTTCAGAGTGGTGCTTGGATTGGGATATGGCGAAACTTCCCGGTGGTCGCGACCCGTTCGAGCAAAATCAATTCCTGGGGACCCGAGTGACCCGGGGCGGCTGCTGGTATCAACCCGCATCCAATTGCGTTTCTGCAAACCGTTGGGGGCTTTCATCTGGTTTTAGAAGCCGCGCTTCCGGCTTCCGTGTGGCTGCCGTGCATTCAACGGAATAAAGGACGCGTCAGCGACGCCTCATAGAACTTTCTGTTTCGGAATGTTTGCAGCCAGATCGTTGCCTGGTCTTCATTTCGATGGAGGCGCTGTCGCCTGCGGAGCGCCATATCCAAGTCCTTTTTCGATGTCGGTATTCGTTGCCATCCGAATATCGTGGTTCGGATGTGGCCCAGTTTTCATCGTTTCCTCCACGGTCTGATAATCCGCGTGAGTGACGATCAACTTAAAAGTGCTTGCCACACGGGCATGGGTAAAATCTATGTCAAAGGCCCCGTTGGCATCTGTAGTTTTTGTCGGAGGGGGACGGAACTTACCCGAGGGGACCACGCTGACTTTTGCACCGGAAATCGGTTTGGTGTCGTAATCCGTGACGACCCCACTTATCCGAGTCACTCCATCGCAACCACAAAAGACGCATGAAACCGTCAGAAGCGTCGCAATTTCACAAAATCTATTCACAATAGCGATCCTTCGTTATTCGAAATGACGAGGTCGAGATACGGTCTTGGCGACATTGTGACGAATGTTTCACGTCGCGATTTTGTGGATCAGCTTCGCTGTCGTGATTATATGAAGTGGACGACAGCCGTTACCACAACTCATCTTTGTTATTAATTCGGGAACGAATCGAACTTCCGTCGATCGATGTGACTTGTTTGCGCATGAGGGCCGGGCGCAATTTGTCTGACACTCTAAATTCTAAATGAACGACATGGACGCCCCGACTTCACGACCTCCCTCTGGAACGGTAAGCTTCATGGTGTTGGGATTGCCTCTGTGTGGTCACGAGGTTGCTCAACGTGCAGACGAAAGACCACTTGCGACTGGTCTCCTTGAAGATTCGCCGTATCACATGGACGTGGGGAGAGGATGATTCCCTTTTTTATCAGGAGTTATCGCATTTTTGGGTCGCCGAAATTCTCCGCTAACAGCACGCTGAGCCTCGGCAGTGCAACCCGCTCCGGTTTTCAAAAGCAGGTTGCGTCAGACTGCGAAGCGGTCGTCGTCCACGTCAGCGGTTTGCGGACTTCGATACCTTGCCGTGCCATAACGAGCAGGAGGTTGCGACTTTGGATACTTGCCTCCCTCTGCTTCAGTTTCATCGTGAACTTGAGTGCTGCGGAAGATATTGCAATTCAAGAGGCAAGCCAGAATGACGCCAAGGTCGCGGGATCACTCGTCATCATTGGCGGTTCCGAACGGTATAATAATCGCGAGTACTGGGAAGAAATCGTGGAATTGGCGGGCGGGCCCGGAGCGCGCATTGCTGTCTTTCCAACCGCCAGCGGCGATCCGGTGAAAAAGGGTGGCTGGGTCATCACGGCGCTTAACAAAGCCGGTGCCGATGCTTTCCTGGTTCCCGTCGCATGGAAAAAACTCGACCGAACACCCGTGGAAACAGTTTCCGATCCAGACCTGGTTGCTCAAGTCCGTGAGTCCACAGGAGTGTTTCTGATCGGCGGCGCGCAGGACAAGATTGTCAAAGCGCTTTATCAACCAAACGGTCAACACACGCCGATGCTCGACGCCATCTGGGAAGTCTACCGAAAAGGAGGGGTCATCGCCGGAACGAGCGCAGGGGCCGCAGTGATGAGTCGTGTCATGTACCGCGACGCAGGGTCGGTACTCGACACGATGCTGCACGGTGTTCGTTGGGGTAAGGAAATCGATCGCGGTCTCGGCTTTATCGATGAAAACTGGTTCGTCGATCAGCATCTGTTTGTTCGCGGCCGTTTTGCCAGGACCCTGGTTGCCATGCAGGACCAGGGGTTTCAATACGGTATTGGCGTCGACGAGAACTCCGCAATTATCGTGACGAACGGCAAGGATGTTCGCGTCATCGGACACAAAGGAGCACTCGTCCTCGACCTGTCTCGGGCTGAACACGATAAGACGCTCGGACGTTTTAACTTGAGAAATGCCCGACTGACTTACCTCGATCGTGGCGATCGCTTCGATCTGAAGACACTCGAAGTCATCCCGGCTCAGGAAAAACTGGACGATGAAAAACTCGACCCCAAGTCTCCTGATTTTCGTCCGACAACGCGGACACCGTTATTCACCAATGACATTCTTGGGAATACGACGGTGATCGACCTGATGGGGGCACTGATGGAAAGCGTCAGCCCGGTCGCGACTGGACTGGCGTTCGATGGTCATGCTGCCAGGAAGCAATCGGTCGACGGTTTCGAATTCAAATTCACTCGCGATGATGAAAGCGTCGCCTGGTACACCGAAACATATGGCGGTGATGATTACACGGTGGTCAATATCCGGCTGGACATCCGTCCCATCCGCATCGACGGACCGCTGTATGATCGGGACGAATGACAATTCTTTCGACGCGTGATTGCCTGACGAGCGGGAAGTTGCCACACTGCGACTGCAGTCGCCTCATGGTAAGACCGGATAGCGGTTTCGGTCTTCTAACGTGTCCTGTTTCATCAAATTCTCAAGGAGGTCTTCCATGAAAACTTCCCAACAACGATCCATGGCATCAATTGGCGCGATCCTGATTTTTTGCGCCGCAGCGTTCTGGAGTTCGATTGGTTCAGACTCTCGGTCTCGGGCTACGGAAAACAATCGACAGAACGGTGCAGCAGGGACCGGTGCCGCAGCCGCTGCAGGCGGTGGACCTCAGTCAGATCTACTGCTCGTCTTTGCGGGAGACATCATGCTTGCCGACGGTCCCGGCAAGGCGATGGCTAAAGGGGTTGATCCCTTTGCCGAATTTGCAGAGATCTTCAAGGGGGCAGACTGCAACATTGGAAATCTGGAATGCGTAATCGCAACCGGTGGATCACCAATCAAAAAGCCGTGGGTCTTCAGGGCCGATCCGAAAGTCCTGCCGGTTCTGACCCGTCACATCAATGTTGTCTCGCTGGCGAACAACCACACGGGTGACTTCGGCCACTCCGCCTTTCTGGAACAACTGGATTTGCTCGAGAAGCAGAAGCTGCCCTATTTCGGCGGCGGTCGCAACTGTGCCCACGCTCGGACTCCGCATATTCTGGAAATTAAAGGGGTGCGGATCGCTCTATTGGGATACAACGAATTCAAGCCTCGCATTTTCGAAGCAGGTCCGAACTGGCCGGGGACCGCGTGGGGCGTCGATGAACAGGTTGTCGCTGACATCCAGGCCGCACGTACGATCTCCAAAGCCGACCTTGTCATTCCGTTCTTGCATTGGGGTTCTGAGTACGACCCTGCCACCGACCGCCAGAAGCAATTCGCAAGGCTGATGATTGACGCGGGGGCCGATATCGTCGTGGGAGGTCACCCGCATGTCACGCAAGCCACCGAATACTACAAAGGGAAATTGATCGTCCATAGCATTGGAAATTTTGTGTTCGATGGATTCGAAGAAGGACCGGGGCGTATCGGCTGGCTGCTGCGGTTGAGGCTCAACAAACAAGGACTCGTTGCTTGGGACACGGTCGTCGCTCATATGGATGGTGAAGGGATTCCGCATCTGATGCAGGAAACACCCAGCCCGTCAGGAACCGCTGCCAACGAGACAGTCGATGACCGACGAGCCTTGGTCGACTCGCCACTGACCTCGTTCCGGAAGTAACGTAGAACAATCGGTAAAACTGCGGCAGATTGGCCGCGATCGGAATAACCGCTTTCCGATGGGGTGTCGGTGTCGATTCCGCAAGTGCGAAAAGTGATTTCAGGATGGCTGAGACGGGAATAAGGAGTGAAAACATGACTCAAACGCGACGGATCGTCGTTTTAACCGAAGGACAGACCGATCCCGAAAACGCCAAGACGGCAAGCTGTATGATTCGTTACAGACCCGACGAAATCGTGGCGGTTCTGGACGGAACCCAACGCGGAAAAACCTCACAGGACCTGCTGGGAGTTGGTGGCAAACTACCGGTTGTGGGATCGCTCGCAGAAGCTCCCCCCGCCAATACTCTTCTCCTCGGGACTGCTCCCGCCGGCGGAAAGATCCCCGCACCCTGGCGTGCCATTATCCTGGAAGCCATTTCTCGCGGGATGAATATCTGGTCTGGTCTTCACGAATTTCTCTCGAACGATGCAGAATTTGTGGCATCGGCCGCAAAACATGGTGTGCAATTGATCGACGTCCGCAAGAACAGCGAACGTGATGTCGCCAGCCGGAAGGGGCTGCGAGGGGACTGCCTTCGAATTCATACCGTCGGCCACGATTGCAGTGTTGGCAAGATGGTGGCTTCGGTCGAACTGACGAATGGATTGAAGCAACGCGGTCAAGACGCAAAATTCATTGCCACCGGACAGACCGGAATTATGGTCGAAGGTGACGGTTGTCCTATCGACTGTGTCGTCGCCGACTTCGTTTCCGGGGCGGTCGAAAAAATGATGCTGAAGAACCAGCATCACGAAATCCTCGTTGTCGAAGGACAAGGGAGTCTTGTCCATCCATCGTACTCCGGTGTCACGCTCAGTTTGTTGCACGGCTGTGCCCCGCATGCGTTAATCCTGGTCTACGAAGTGGGCCGCAATGTGGTCACAGATGTCGAACACGTACCGATCCCGCCACTGGCCGAGATTCGGCGAATCTATGAAGTGATGGCCAACGTCAACGTCGAGTACGACTGTCGTGTCATCGGGATTGCGATGAACAGCCGTCGTCTTTCGGCTGCGGATGCGGAAAAAGAGCGGGAACGAGTAAGAGCCGAATTCGGACTTCCCGTCTGTGACGTGATCCGACACGGACCTGATGAGTTAGTGGACGCGATTCTGAAGTTCAAAGCTTCGGGTGTTTGGCAAAGGCCTTAGCCGAGATGAAACTTAAACTTCACACGTTCGAACTGCGCTTGCGCCACGTCTTTACGATTTCACGCGAGTCTGTCGAGATCCAGCCGACGTTGATCGTGGAACTGGAGGAAGATGGACTGCGCGGATACGGCGAAGCCACGTCGGACGATTACTACGGTGCGACGATCGCCGAAATGTCTGCAGCCCTGGATGCGGTGCGAGCTGATCTTGAACATTGGACACTGGACGACCCGGCCCAGCTCTGGGAAAAGCTTTCACCTCGGCTCGGTAAAAATCCGTTTGCACAATGTGCGTTGGACGAAGCGGCTTACGACCTGTGGGGAAAAAAGCTGGGAAAGCCGACCTGGAAAGCCTGGGGGCTATCGGCAGAGAAACTGCCACTGACGAACTATACGATCGGCATCGACACCGTCGACACGATGGTCGCTCACATGCAGGAGTTTCCGAACTGGCCGATCTATAAGATTAAGCTTGGAACAAAAGATGACCTGGCGATCATGCGGGAACTCCGTCGGCATACAAACGCCGTCTTCCGCGTTGACGCCAATTGCGCCTGGACAGCAGACGAGACGATCCGAAACTCGCGGGGACTAGCTGAATTGGGTGTCGAGTTCATCGAACAACCGTTGCCACCAGATGAATGGGACGAGATGCGTCGAGTCTACCAGCAGTCCGCGTTGCCCGTGATCGCTGACGAGAGTTGCCAGCGTGAGGCGGATGTGGAGCGATGCGCAGGTCATTTCCACGGTATCAATATCAAGCTCGTCAAATGCGGCGGCTTCACTCCAGCCCGCAGAATGATCGTCCGTGCTCGTGAGCTCGGATTGAAAGTCATGGTCGGATGCATGACGGAGTCGACAGTCGGAATTTCTTCGATTGCCCAGCTCTTGCCATTACTCGACTACGTCGACATGGATGGCGCGTTGCTGCTTGCCGAAGACGTCGCGACCGGCGTGACTGTCGAACAAGGTGTCTGCCACTTCTCAGCGGAAAACGGTTGTGGTGTCAGACTGAACCAGGACGGCGCAAAGCCAACTCGCCAAAATTGACGGTTTGCCCGCAGAGACCTGTCGCGAAACGGATTTTCTACAGATATCATCGACGCTGTTTTGTACGAAGAGTATTTGTTGCCAGGCACTGCAGTTCGGGCGGCTGGAAATAGCCTCACGAAACGGAGTTATGGATTAACCCACCAGAAATAAAGGAAGACTGTCATGAATCGAGCCTGTTCCCTTGTCCTGGCGACAGTTCTGGCCAGCGTGTTTCCAATCGTTCCTGCGTGGTGTGAAGAGGCAATCAGTCCGAATCGATCGGTTGTTGCTCTCGCAGACAATCCCGTTCAACCAGCGGGAGACCAGCCGGTCCAAAGCTGGTCGTCTCCGTCAGGCGTAAAAGTGGTGCTGATGATTCACGGAGGTTGTGGAGTGATCCCACGTGACAAGATGTCAGACAAGCTGGCAGAGGAACATCGCGAAGTTCTGAAATCGTCACTTCGTGCGGGCTATGCTGCACTCCAAAAGCCCAATGCGGTCAGTCTTGATGGAGTTGTCGAAGCAATCAAGGTCCTGGAAGATTCGCCTTTGTTCAATGCCGGCAAGGGCTCGGTCTTCACTCGCGAAGGGAAGAATGAGCTCGACGCTTCGATCATGGATGGAAAAAGTAAGCAAGCTGGTGCTGTCGCCAGTACGACAATAATCAAAAATCCCATTACCGCAGCCCGAGTCGTCCTGGAGAAATCCGGTCACGTGCTGATGGTCGGAGAGGGAGCCGACCAGTTTGCCAAAGCGTCGGGAATTGAAATTGTCGATCCTTCCTATTTCAAAACCGAGTACCGCTGGAAACAGCACGAGCGAGGTCTGAAGGAAGAACAGGAACTTCAAGAGAGAGAAAAAGCCGCGAAGGGCAAGGAGTTGGGAAAAGCAGCAAATCCTGATTCGGTGTATCCTGTCGCCTTTCGACGAAGGACAGAGGACCGAGTTGGAACCGTTGGCGCTGTGGCCATCGACCGTGCGGGAAATGTGGCGGCAGGTACGTCAACCGGTGGACTGAATAACAAACGGCACGGACGAGTCGGCGATGCGCCAATTATCGGCGCAGGGAATTATGCTGACAATGACTCATGTGCCATCTCGTCTACCGGCGACGGCGAGTTCTTCCTTCGAGCCGTCGCAGCACATGAAATCAGTTCCCTGGTAAAATACAAAGGGCTTTCCATCGCGAATGCCAGCAAGCAGGTAATGAGCCAGATCAAAACCGAAGGGGGCGACGGTGCCGTGATCGTGCTGACCCGAAAAGGAGAGGGGGCCTTCTCGTACAACACAGAAGGGATGTACCGGGGATACATCACCAGCGACGGCGAAGCGCATGTGTTCATCTTTGAAAAATAGAGTCATTTTTGCTTCGGCCGCTTCGGACCCCACGATCTCCCGACGCGCGCGTCGGGAGATCGAATAAGTCGTCTTCCAAGTCGCTTCAGCCTCCTGGAATTTGTGATGACGGAATCAAACTGTGTTGCGGACTGACACGGACTGCCCATCGGTGCCAAAGTTTTGCCGCTTCAAGATCCCCCAGTTCGCGATGAAGTTGTTCCAGTTCACGATAAATCAGCGGATCGTAAGGGTCTTCGTCTCGCTGCTTCAACAGCGATGTCATTCGAATTTGTTTACCAGCGATCTCGGAGGCAAGTCGTTGATGCTTTGCTGCCAGGTCGCCATTTCCCAATCCGCGATAGGCTTCTGAGAGCTTGAAGTGTGCCGGAGCGTTAAATGGCTGAGTCGCAATCACCCTTTCTAAGTCGTCGGTCGCTTCCTTGAATTGACGCAAGTCGAGCAAGACGAATCCTCTTGTGAAACGAGGGAATGGAAGATCGGGTGCGTCGTCGACAATCGTTGTCACGATTTGCAGTGCCTTCTCCAAATCACCTTCCAGACGACAGACGTAAACTTCCGACCCGCGCACTCGGAGAGAATCATTTTCCAGTTTCCGCAGGTTTTCCAGTTCACGTCGTGCTTCGCGTGCGTCCCCTTGATTCACCAGTTGTTGAACGAGCGTATTTTGCAGATGGCTACGGAACTCGACGGGAAAATCCTGAGTCAGTGCCCGTTGAATCGTTACGACGCATTCCGATTCCCGTGCCAAGCTTGTCTGTAATTCAATCAAGTCAGCCCATCGCTGCGGGTTCTGCGGTTGTAATTCCATTAGTGATTCGGCGGTTTGCAGTTGTTTGGGGCGTTGTCCCCATTCCTGATAGTCGGACATCAACAATTCCAGTGCGACCAGCCTTTCGGGGCCATTGTGCCGGGCGACCGCCTCCAGTGCTGAAAGTCCCTCAGTTCGCTGCTTCATCCGCAACGCGTCCCGGCCAAACCCGAGCAACAGGTCAGTACGACATTTGGAATAGTTGGTTGTGCTGAATAACCCTGCCGCCTCTTGTCTGGCGTTTCTTCGGAGCAGCAGGCGGCAGAGCGCAATCTGGGCGTCGGGATAATCTCCGCCAGCGGCATCCACCGCGCGATGAAACAACTGCGCGGCGACCACGGGGTCGTGCTCTGATTCTGCCAGACCACGTTCAAGTAACTGTACCGGGGTGGACTGCGACAATCGCCAGCAGATCGCTGCGATGACGATCATTCCAGCTGCGGCACAAACAGAAACTTTCAGACGGCGAAAGTTAATACGAACAGGCGACGCATTAACCTCAGTCACGCACGGCCTCCCCCTGACCTTCAATTAATAGGTGAGTTTTTCTTACGGTAAGTCCCCGAAAGATCTCGCGGTCGCGCGCCGGCCAACTGACCGTGATTTCGGCAGTTTCCAATTCAGGAGCCAGGGGAAAGATCATTCTCGAGTCTGACTGCGAAAAGAATCCCGTTCCTCGTACGGCAAAGCGAGTCAGCATTCGTCCCTGGAAATCCGCTGAGACTGTGGCACCTGTGGCGTCAGGTTCGCCGTTTCTTGGGGCCAGTTGAACACGGATAAAGTTTTCAGGCGACTTGCGGTTACGGAGGATTTGCACTGGATCGTTCATGGGAATTGCGACAATGTCCAGTGCACCATCGTCATCAAAATCCGCGACCGCGCTTCCCCGTCCCGAGTGGACGTCGCGAAAGAATGTTCCTCCCTTGTCTGTAACGTCCGTAAATCGTCCACCGAGATTGCGAAATAACTGAGGCTTCTGCTTGAACGGAGACTCCGCCAAGGAATAGATAGGATTGCCGTTAAGAACGAAAAGATCGGGCCACCCATCGCCGTCAAAATCGGTCATGGCCGTTCCGAAGCCTACTAACATTCGGGACACGCCAGACAGTCCGGCCACTGCCGTGGCATGAAGAAACATGCCGTTGTCCAAGCTGCGATAGAGTGCGTTATCCTCTCTTTCGAAATTCGTCACCCAGATGTCGGGGCGACCATCGCCATCAAAATCCGCGATATCCGTACCCATGCTCCCTTCTGCCTGGCCCCATTCGTTGAACGCAACGCCCGCAGAAACGCCCCGTTCCAGTAGCGGCAAGCGAGAACCTCCCAGGTACAACTGATTTGGAGTGACATCGCTGGCGACATAAAAGTCGACCCAACCATCCAGATTCAAGTCGGCCGCCACAACTGCCAGCCCGTGGACGCTTCCCTGGATGCCAGCTTGTGTTGAATATTCTTCAAACTGACAATCGCCAGAATTGCGAAATGCCAGACACGTCGTCCCAAGGTACGATGTCGGACCACACAAATCCCGGACACCCCCTTTGGAACACTTCACGTCCGTCTCCGGACTCCATTTCGCATACCGGGCGATCACGAGATCGGGCAAAGTATCGTGATCGAAGTCCGCAAACACCGCCGCAGTCGTCCAATCATCGGACAATGACGGCCCCCACGGATCAATTTCGAAATAAGTCCCGTCACCACAGTTTCGATAAAGAGTGCTCCCCTTGTAGCCACAGACAAACAAATCAGGAAAACCGTCTGCGTCAAAATCCCCGACCGCACATCCCTGTGAATAGCAGGGGGCTGCTGACAATCCCGATCGGGACGTGACATTGTCGAACTGCCAGTCTCCGTGATTGCGAAACAGAACTGACGGTCGTCCACCGATCGTGATCGAAGCATCACTGGAAATCGTCCCGCCGCCCGTCATGAACAGGTCACATTGGCCATCGCGATCGAAATCGATGACAGCAGCTCCCCCTCCAAAGCTTTCGATCATCAAGTACCGACCCGCTTCACGCCCATTCCGGTAAGTCCACTCAATTCCCGAACGTAACGTGACATCCTCAAACCAGTCGTCTTCGCGAGGGGAAACTGACAATGTTTCCAGATTTGTGGTTTCAATTTGTATCGACGGATCTGACTTACTGTGAGCTGATGGATTCGGATGAATGGAATCCGTCGCGGGCCGGGTCGCATCGCAGCCCGTCATTAAGCCCACAATCCACCACCGGATAACAAACCATCTGCTGACTGATCTGGAAAGTGGATGTCGGCGCACTGGACGGTTCTGAATGGAAATCGCTATTCGAGTTTGAAATCGACCTTATTATCGCCAGCTTTAATGTCTGCGAACTGACCACTGGTTGCTTCCCGCAGATACTTCGCGGGCAATACGAAAGGGTCCAGTTTGGGCGCTTTAACCCCGGGCCTCGGTGGTTGGACGACTTTGGGGCCAGCGAAGTAGACTTTATAAGAGGCCGACGGAAGTCCGCTGGAAAGCTGGTATTTGCCCTCCGAATCCAAAGTCCCGTTCGCAGAAAATCCCTTCTCTGCCGCCACAAAGTAGATCTCCCCGGCCGTGACAGGCTTACCCTTGTAAGTGACCTGACCACTAGCCTTCGCCGACGGTGGGGGGGAGTAAGATTTACCACAACCCGTTACGAGAGCTACTGAGATAATACAAATTACAAAACATTTCCTTGTGAAGTGATACACGATCTCCCCTTTAAAAAAGTGTTGACCTGAAGCATACTCTAAAAATCTCCGACGATGCCTCCATCATCCATCGCTGAAAGTTTCAAGAGCGTGTTGAGGTCGAGATTATTTGAAAGGAATCGAGCGGAACCATCAGCCAGAAGGACCTGAGCCCCTCCGACGTGAGCTGAACGAAGCGGAAGATTTGCCTCCCACGTGTGAACAGCGCCGGCAGGTGTCCCTTGAGTATTAATCGGATAACGCACCGTTGTAATCCCTGTGCTCCACGAGTCGGGCGATCCCGACCAGGGATTATTCGGTACGGTGAATCCCGACCAGGCACCGTAATAGTTCGAGCGAATATCAATTTTTGTCCCGTTACTGATCGTATTGTCGGAGTTTTCGCCGACCAGAAGTGTGTTCGACAGTCCATCACTGGCTCTGGAGAAATTCACGGAGTTCGCTCCGCTGAGAAGGCCATTGGAGCTGTAGAGCCCACCATCGTAATTGCTTGAACTGACCACGCCTGCCCGCCCGCCGGGATCAGGGGCGGCCCCGCCAATTCCCACATAGTCTGCAAGCTGAGGGTTTCCACCGTTCCAGCATTGTTCTGAACCCGAGATGCCTGTTGTCTGGCAAGGGCTGGATGGACAGTTCCAACCGGGAACATGAATCCCCTGCAAGATTACGTTGGGTCCGGAATAGGGTGCCGTAAAGCCATGCACGCTCGCGAACGAAAGCTGATTGAACAATGGTGCCTGATCCATCTGTGGGAAAATCGCCACGCGCCAATTGGGCCTGTCGTTCTGTCCCGCCGCTGCACTCACGACCGGGTCGGCCTGTGCTCCAATCGGCAGCCGATTAAAAATATCGTGGTAATTGTGCAGCGCTAAACCCATCTGCTTCAGAAAGTTCTTGCACTGCGTTCGACGAGCCGCCTCACGGGCCTGTTGTACGGCAGGCAATAGAAGAGCAATTAATACTGCGATAATCGCAATCACGACTAGTAATTCAATTAATGTAAACCCGAATTTGCGTAATAAGCGTGTCGCCATGTTGAGGCATCCTGTCTAGAAGCGTACATTTGAAGTAAGGAGAACACATCGTCATCTGTTTCATTTATCAACGTAAAAAAACGGTCTTCGAAATCGCCGACCGGTCGAGCGAACACCGATCAAAAAGAGCAATTATGATTCCGCATGATCTGAAACCTGAATTAAGATCGGCAAGCCGAAGACTTAGAATGGCAAGTGACTCGCGGCGTATCACCCGGCTGCTTAGTTCAACAGCGATCGATGCCGTGAAAATTGTCGTCCTGATCGGTATCAGGGATTAGAAATGACTGTCGTATCATTTTTGCCTTCGATCAACAGCAAGGTACCGTCGATCGGCACAGGCGTCACACGCTGAATCTTCCCCGTTGGCCATTGGACTTCGAGGCTGTCGATTGCGTTGAAATCCCCCAGTCCAAAAATCAATTGGCGTTGATTGCAGGCTTGATAACCGTCTCCGGCAGTCAGATGCTGAACCAATCGCTGAGGTCCAGCATGAACCGTGACAATGCTGCCAATCGCATCGCGATCCGATTCGACGCCTCTCAGTTGCACTGTCAGAAAGTGACCTGCAGTGATTGTCTGGTTTGTCACCAGGGCGGCAGACGAGTTGACGTGGGAAATCGCAAAGTCGTCTCGGCCATCGCGGTTCCAATCCAGACGGGCCAGTCCCCGGCCCAGATACTGTCCACTGAAAAATGATCCCAGCGTCGACGCCGGCAGTTCGGCAAAACTTCCTTTTCCCAGGTTCCGGTAGAATTGCGGCGGCATTTCATAGGGGACGCCATGATGCTTCAGGTTGCCAACATGCCCGTTGGTGACGATCAGATCCTGCCAGCCATCCAGATCGGCGTCTAGAAACTGTGTGCCGAAGCCAAGCATCGCAAAACTGGGCTCACGCAAGCCTGAAGAGCGCGTCGCGTCGATGAACCCACCGTCCGATTGCTGCAGGTACAACGTGTTTGACTCGTTCCGAAAGTTGGTGACATAAAGATCCAATAGACCGTCACCGTTCGCATCCCCCGCAGCGACCCCCATGCAGGCCTGGGGCTGACCGTCAGCGTCGACCGCTAATCCCGAGAGATATCCGCGTTCCTCAAATTGTGGCGAATCCCCTCGTTTCGCCGTGACATTGGCGAAATAGAAATTTGGTACGGCATCATTGGCAACGAACAGGCTGAGGCGACCCGAAGAATCGAATGATCCGACAACCAATCCCAGTCCCTTTCCCTCCGGGGCTTCTATGCCAGCCGATTGTGACTGATCCTGGAAGCGACCGTCGCCGAGATTAATGAACAACTGATCGTGAGCGGCAGGAAATTCGTGAGGAGTACATAGTCGCGTTGATCCATCGGGCATTCGACAAGCGGTCGTCAGCAGGCCCTTTCCCGTCACGTAATTCACCGTGAACAGGTCAGGGTTTCCATCTCCGTTCAAGTCGGCGATCGCACAACTTGTTGTCCAGCGATCGCCTGCTGTTCCAGTCTGGCTGGTGACGTCGGTGAATGTGCCATCGCCATTGTTATGAAAGAACCGATTGGCTCCGATGTTCGCCACATACAGATCGGGGAATCCATCGTTGTCAAAGTCGCCAGCAGCGCATCCTTGACTGAATCCCGGCTCGCGAATGCCGCTAGCCGTTGTGCAGTCGGAAAACGTACTCCCTCCGAGGTTTCGATAGATCCGATCAAGCAACTGATCTTGTTCGACAAGCGGTGAGCTTTCCGAGCCCTGACTGAAGTAGAGGTCTGGCCATCCGTCGAGATCATAATCGACCGCGACCACTCCCCCGCCGCTGAATTCGTACATGTATTCACCGCCGCTGGCAGGCCCGCTTCCATTTCGATAGGTGAAGTCGATTCCAACCGCGAGTGCCTGTTCGGCAAATCGGATGTGATCGTTACTGATACTGCCGGAGATTCCGCCGGTAGCGAAAGTTCGTTCCTTGTACAACTGGGGAAGGGGATACGCAGCGAAGTCGATGTTTAATGCAGGATTGCTCTGATCGTCAGTACGAGGTGCCCCTTTCCTGCGCCGCGATCGGGTTGGCAATTCCTCTTGCCAACGAGCGTTTGGATCAGACTGCCATATGACCTTGCGCCACGCATCCGCTTCGACTTTCAGTCCCAATTCATCACAAAGCACGACGGCACGCTTTGCGGCCTCAAAGGAACCCGAGATTTCAACGGTCTTCGCGGCTGTAATCAAATCGCCGATCAAGTGTGCATGTTGCCGAAACACGCTGGCGGAATCTGATTCTCCCAACTGCTCAAGGATTTGAGACATCTGGTAACTGGCCGACTGGTGGTTCGCATCCCTTCGCAGGCATTCCCAGTAGCATCGGACCGCAGCGCGCGGCTCGTGACAGCGCGCCGCCCAACCTCCCAGGACAAACCAGATATCGGGAAACTCGTTCGCATTAGCCGGGAGCGCTTTCTGCCATTGAGCAAGGCCGGAATCATCCTCGTGATGCAGAAGCAATTCACCTTTCCACGCCTGTGCGGCCAGCAACGAAGGCTGACACTGGATCACTTCGTCGATCAGCTTTTCAGCTTCGTCGATGCGACCGTCTCGCGTGGCGATTCTGGAAAGTCGGCACTTAATCAACACATCATCCGGCGAAGTCTGAACGTATTCCTTTAAGATTTCTGGATTTTCAGCGGCAGTGCTTCCCAGCGCCAGCAAACTCAAATGTTGCAGCGGTATCTCATCCTGAGAGACGAGGAACAGTCGATGCCGTGTGGCTTCCCAACTTCGTCCGGCCAGTCCCAGGATGAATGCTAACTTTTCATGAGCCGACAACGACGCCGGATTAACGCGAAGCGCTTCCCGCAAGGACTGCTCCGCGTCAAAAGGGCGATGCAAATCGTCGCATTGGATGCGGGCCGTCATCAACAGGGCAATTTCACTCAATGACGGCTTCTCGGTACGAACTTGTTCCAGCAGTTGAAGCGCTTCGGCCTGCTGACCCAGCTTCGCACACGATTCTGCGACAAACAGCATTCCTTCAGCGCGATGCGAATCGCGGAGCATCAGGCGGCGTCCCAGCTTCAACGACTCGACATAATCACCTCGTTTCAGGGCGTTCTTTGACTCTTGATAAAGACTGGTTGAAGAAACCCAATCGAACTGCATGGCAAATGCCATGGCAACGACGAGAATGGCGACGAGGCACGAGACCCACCACAGGCGATGCATGGTCCAATGGCGAGGCGGCGTATCGCCGAGGTGGCCGGACGAAGCATTGTGCGACATCAGAATGACTCGATGGACTTTCGCGAAGACACGCAACAAGGGAACAATCGTAATTTTCAGGAGAGCTTCGTCGCTCACCCGAAACTCCGGCAGCGAAAAGATCACCTTGGACAGATTATTGACTGCCAGCCGACAGCATTGACGCTTTGTTCGTTCCTTCCGCCGGGACCTTTCGGACATCCACAGGAAATGTTGATGTTTGAACCGGGCTGTTCAATACGCGACTCAGACCTGGAAAGCCCTCTACTGGGAATGCGCCTATTGGCCCTGTTGTTTTGCTCGGGCTTCTTTTCTTTTCTGGTTTTCCAAGTCACAGATTTCTGAGACAGGATCCCAGGAAAGTGAGGGAGGAACATGAATGATAAGCAGTCCAACAAAGCTTCTCTCCCAGAATCCTTCATCGGCGTGAAGCCGGTTAAGAATGCTCTGTAACTCGACCGACTCTGCCGTTTCCAGGCTTAATATGAAATGCATGGATTTCAAAACAGCAGGCTTAACAAGCTCTTTAAAGACAAGTTGACCGTCGGCATTGATTTCGGCTCGGATAAGATCACCCAGGCCAGGAGTGACTTTGAATTGATAATCGTCGTCGCCGATCATCAATCGGCAGTCATCGATGATTTTAAAGAGATCGCCTTCAATCACTTCTGCCTCAACAGGTCCATCCAGTCCTGTGTTTGAAATGAAGTGAAATTGTGCCATGAATTTTCTTTTACGAACGAACGGAAATCGATCGTTACTAAAATCAAAAGTTTGACAAAATACGAGAAACATCGGTAGCGTTAAGAGTTTTAGCAAAACCAGTCGACGAGCGGTCTGACACACGGCCGGGATTCCAACTACTTGGAACGAATCATGCGCATTGTTGAGTTGATATTCCATTCTTGCATCGTCCTTGCGCAGGCAGGGGACAGTCTACCGGTGTCGGAGCCAACCAAAGAACAGCCTGCGATCAACTGGACTGTGGATATCCGGACGGGGCAAATCGACGACCGATCGCTCGAAGATGTGCTGAAGCAGTTTCATCTTGCCGCGAGCGACGCCCCTGCGTCGCGACAAAAGAAGCTGGAAGCGTGCTACCGAAACTTAAGTGAGAAGTTCAAGCGCGCACCTGAGATTGATTTGATTTATTCGTGCGAATTGATTCACGTTGGCTTGGGGTCGGTGGCAAAAAAACACCTCGACCAGCGAATGAAAGCGGAGCTTGCCACGTATTGGCCTGCTTATCGATTGAAGATTTTTCTGCTATCGACAGATCAGCCAGAAGCAGTGGTTGCCAGACAGCTATTCGCGATGTCAGAAGCACTTATTCAAAAAGAGTCGCGAGCGGAAGTGTTACGCGCAAATGTGATGTGGTTGGGCCACGCACTGGAGGGACTCCGTTTATCTCAGCCGGATCATTCCGACGTGAAGGAAGCGTTGCAGTCCTGTGAAAAAACACTAAGTGCTTATGAAAAGGATTTAGCTGACGGGGAGCAGGCCGCAAGACTTCATGCGAAAACTCTCGCAGTCGACAAACAAGCGGCCGCCACGAAGATCGAGTTGCCAATGGAAAAATCGCATAAGGAATTGCTCAAATTGGAGGAAGGGATTCAGAAAAAGAAGGAAAAGCTGGCCGAGTTGAACGAAACTCTTGCCCCGGTCCAAGCGGAATTTGAGCAAGCAATTGCTCCAACCGTTGCTATCGTGAACCGTTTAGAACCTGATTTGCTGAAACATCAACAGTGGGTCGACGATGCGAGGAAATCCGTGGATAGCAAACGCGCGGACTATGAATTGAGGAAGGCAAACCAGAGAAATGCACCCAAAGGCCAGGCGGCCGGAAATGTTGATCGAACGAGCCTGGACCATGCGGAAAAACAACTCAAGACGCTTGAGGACAGCCTGCGACCCATCCAGAATCAATATGACACCGCAAAAAACAAGTATAATTTGATCGCGAGCGAGTTTAATCGGAAGTATTCACCTGCGATCAAATTGCGGGAATCCCTGGAAAAGGAAATTCCCAGGGATCTCAAAAAGCGAGAAGGAAAAGAGAAAGGTGTTCGAGCGATTGAAAAACATCAGCACGCGGCCGCGGAAATTCATCCCGTCGATTTTCTCCGCCCTGATGTGAACCAGATACTGAGTGAACTTGCGCCTGGAATCAAGCAAAAGTAATCCGATCTTCAACGAAGTCCCTGACAGGTTCGCGCGACGCTCAAGCGAGGGATCTAATTCCCAATCAAAGAAGAGAAGATCCCTCGCTAGAGCGTCAGGCTAACGAATAATCCGGGCTAAGACTGTCGCTTCATGAAACCAACGTGTGGGTTGTCACTGTCCCCGTGTTTGACACGCTGCTGCTATTCTTATCGAACGCAGTGAGCGTCACGACCGTTGCTTTGTTTGCCGGGAGCGGCACTAACAGTGCAAGACTCCACGTACGCAATCCGTTTGTTTGTACGAAATAAGGTATGCCTCCGACGTTAACCACCAATTGAACCGTACCTGTATCACAAGTCCCGGTAATCGTTGGCGTTAAACTCAATGAATTCGGATCGGTCACGGTCGGGAGGATTAGATTCGCTTTTAGCATCGTCGCGTTGACGCTGTTTAAGGTCAACTTGCCGTCGATAACGAAAGACGTCGCCAAAGGCGTCGCTTCATAAACCGTCGCCTTGTTCCTGGATTGCCCGTTGATCGTCAGGTTTTTCTCGAAATGATTAGCGCCGGTTGGCCCGGGACCGGGAAACAGTACGTCAGGCGAACCGTACAGACCCACGACACCACCCGCTCCCAGCGTGATGGTCGCTGAGCCCGCGTAAATTGATGCGGTTGTCGCAAAAGAGCTGTTAACCCCTGTTGTCGTGTCGTTCAAGGTTCCAATCTCGCAGTGGTCGATGGTCACGCCAACCGTACTCGTTCCGCCGTTTGTGACATTGACCACGTCTGCATTCAGGTTCTTCAAGGACAGACCGTTGTGATTCGTTCCCCCACCGAAATTGACGTTTAACGCGTTAAAGCCCACTGGTATGTCAAACGTGGGCATAAACCCGAACCCGGGGCCGACGATATTGACCGTGTTGCCAAACGGATTCAGATTCATCGACAACGAGGTCGGACCTGTCGCGTCAATCGTGTCATGAACGACCTGCGTACCATCTGGTAATCGAAACGCTGTTCCCGGCGCTGCGTCCAGAATGATCCCTCCGTAATGGCCCGAGAAGATCGTCCCGGGGAATTCAGTCACAGTGAATGTGTCATAGGCCTTAACGCTTCGTGGCGTGACGTCGTTGAGAGTGATGGCAGTGCCAGTATTCGAATTAACAACGCTGACAGCAATGATGTTCGTCGCAGTAACAACCGGTACCGTCGACAGCAGCGCGCGTGGCTCAAGAACTTCGAGACGCGAGACGTACGCGCCATGACGATCGAGGCTGATTCGACTGCGTCGAGCCGCCCGAGGCGCGGACGACTGTTTTGTCTGGCCTTGTAGTAAAGAAAACAGTCGTTGAATCCAATTGCGTCGCATCGTTTGAACCTCTTTCTGTGTCAGTCGAAGGGTTAACAAAAAGCAAAGGCGTGACATGTGACGAAAGTGTTAAATTGCTCTCTATTTACAGCCGTCTGCCCCAATGATCGGTGGCCTGAACGGTGTAAGGGTCATTGTTCGTACATCGATCTGACGGACGCTAAAAACGCCGCCGACTTTCCGTACAAATTGATTCGAAGTTCTCTATGGATTTTGCACAGTGTAACTGAAGTCTCGTCCACGGTTCGAGTAAAAACGGACGTTTCTCGAAAAAAATATTCTGAGAAATATGGTCGAGTTCTATAACCCGATCGTAGCCTGACGCGCAAGCCCCGGAGCTTTGCCTCGGAACAACATGGTACGGGGGACCCCGTTGTCTAGACCCCCAACAGAAGACCGATTTTACCACGCAGTCAAGGAGTTAACGTAGAAGACTATCAACGCAGGAAACTCAAATCGTTTTTTGATTTCTCCTGATTCTTATTCGTGGGATTCTTCAGATTCGTGGTGACAAATCCTCTTTTGCTCCGGTCTTCAGGCTGATTCTGTTGGGACTTCGAAGAGTTGGCCCAGCCTGCGAGTTTCCGACGGGACAATGAAGACGGGTTCAATTGCCAGTCGGAAGTCCGGTCCAGTATCCTTCTCAAATTGAATCCCATTGTTTGTTCGCTCCAGACATAGAGAATTTCCGCGCATGAAGCCTATCAAGAAGTTATTGGTTGCCAATCGAAGTGAGATTGCCATTCGCGTCTGTCGCTCAGCTCATGAGCTGCATATCCGCACGGTGGCGATTTATACCTACGAAGATCGTTACGCTCTGCATCGCTTCAAAGCAGATGAAGCCTATCAGATTGGTCAACCGGGCGAACCGATTCGTGCCTACCTGGATATCCCGGCAATCATTCGAATTGCCAAAGAAGCGAATGTCGACGCCATTCATCCGGGATACGGATTCCTCTCGGAAAACCCAGCCCTCGCAGCCGCCTGTGACGAAGCGGGGATCGTGTTTGTCGGGCCATCCGTCCAGATTCTGGAATCACTGGGGAACAAGATCACCGCTCGCGAAATCGCTCGCGCGGCCGGTGTACCGGTTCTCGGTGGCAGCTCAAAACCGATTGCCGATGTCGCCGACGGACAGAAGCTGGCAGAGGCGACCGGATATCCGGTGATTCTTAAGGCTGCCAACGGCGGGGGTGGACGCGGGATGCGCGTTGTCATGAAACCCGAAGATCTGCCGGGTCTGTTCGATCAGGCACAACGTGAATCGATGTCGGCATTCGGTTCGCCTGATATCTTTGTCGAAAAGTTCATCCAGCAGCCACGGCACATCGAAGTGCAGTTGCTGGGGGATAAACATGGAAATCTGGTCCATCTTTACGAACGAGATTGTTCGGTTCAAAGGCGGCATCAGAAAGTTGTTGAGATCGCGCCCGCGCCGTTTCTTGACGCCAGGATTCGTGATGCGATCTGCGAAGCGGCCCTGAAGATCGGGCATGCGGTCGGCTATCAGAATGCCGGGACCGTCGAGTTCCTGTTTGATACGGCTAAGAACGACTTCTACTTCATCGAAGTCAATCCCCGCATCCAAGTCGAACATACCGTGACCGAAGAAGTCACCGGAATCGACATTGTCAAATCGCAGATTCTGGTCGCTCAAGGGACGCCGTTGTCTGATCCCGAAATCAATCTTGGTTCACAGGCGGATATCAAGACCAACGGTTACGCGATTCAATGCCGGGTGACGACCGAAGACCCTGCGAACAACTTCATGCCCGATTACGGGCGGGTTTCACACTATCGATCAGCGGGCGGGGCAGGGGTTCGGCTGGATGGAGGAAGTGCGTTTTCCGGTGCCGTGATCAATCCGTTTTATGATTCTCTGCTCGTGAAGGTGTCGGTCAGGGGACGGCGATTTATTGACGCGGCAAATCGTATGGAACGAGTCCTACAAGAGTTTCGTATCCGGGGTGTGAAGACGAATATCCCGTTCCTGATCAAGGTCATGACTCACCCCAAGTTCATCGAGGGTGGCTTTACCACCCGGTTTATTGACGAGACCCCCGAACTGTTCCAGTTCGCCCCACGTAAAGACCGAGCGACGAAACTGCTGACGTTTCTTGCCGATACAATTCTTAATACGGGAAAAACGCACGCTGTTGCCGCGACGAAGGTCGATCGATCGCCCGCGCCCCTGCCAACGCTGGATTTGAACTTGCCGATTCCCAAAGGGACCCGAGACAAGTTCAAAGAGCTGGGACCGAAGAAGTTTTCCGAGTGGGTTCTCGCTCAAAAGCCGTTGTTGATCACCGATACCACGATGCGTGATGCGCACCAGTCATTGCTTGCAACGCGGTTCCGAACGCATGACCTGCTGAATGTCGCCGATGCTTACGCTCGACTTTGTCCGCAGTTCTTTTCGCTGGAAATGTGGGGCGGAGCCACCTTCGATACGGCGATGCGATTCAATAAAGAATGTCCCTGGGATCGCCTGGCTCAGCTTCGCGAACGGATTCCCAACATCCTGTTTCAAATGCTGCTGCGAGCTTCGAACGCCGTCGGATACACGAACTATCCCGACAATATCGTGGTCGAGTTTGTCAAAGAGGCGGCCTCGGCCGGGATGGATATTTTCCGTGTCTTCGATTCGCTGAACTGGGCACCGAACATGCGAGTCGCGATGGATGCGGTCTGTGAAACAGGCATGCTGTGCGAAGCCGCGATTTGTTACACGGGCGATATTCTCAACCCGGGTCGCCCGAAGTATGACCTCAAATATTACGTGACGCTTGCCAAGGAACTGGAGAAGGGGGGAGCTCATCTGCTGGCCATCAAGGATATGGCAGGGCTGTGCAAGCCTGCGGCGGCAGCCAAACTTGTGCAGACGTTGAAGCAGGAAATCGGGATCCCGATTCATTTCCATACGCACGATACAGCCGGTATTCAAGCTGCATCGATCTTGATGGCCAGCGAGGTCGGGCTCGACATTGCCGATGCGGCACTCGCTCCGATGTCGGGGGGAACGTCGCAACCAAACCTCAATACGATCGTCGAGGCGGTACGGTTTTCGGATCGCAACCCCGGGTTACAGACCGAGCATCTGGATTCGCTGGCACGGTACTGGGAAGTTGTCAGGCAGTATTACCAACCGTTTGAGACGGTCATGCTGCCAGCCACCGCCGACTTGTATCAACACGAAATGCCAGGTGGCCAGTACACGAATCTCTATCAACAGGCGAAGGCGCTTGGCATGGCTGACCGGTGGACTGACGTCTGTCAGATGTACGCTGAGGTGAATCAGCTGTTCGGTGACATTGTCAAAGTGACCCCAAGTTCCAAAAGTGTGGGGGATATGGCCTTGTTCATGGTGGCAAATAACCTGACATCGGCTGATATCTTGAACGAAAAGAAAGATCTGTCATTCCCCGAAAGCGTGATTGATCTGATCAGCGGCAAGATGGGCCAGCCGCCGGGCGGGTTTCCTCTGGCCGTTCAACGCCGAATTCTGCGAGACAAGCCTCTCGTTTCGGGACGACCCGGCGAAAGTCTGCTTCCTGCCGACTTTACCGCAGCGGCAGAAAAGGTTCGGCAGCTGCTTAAACGAGATCCGTCAAACTGTGAAGTCGTGACCTGGTTGCTGTATCCCAAGGTTTACGAAGAATTCGTCGCGCACCAGCAACTGAATTCAGACACCAGTTGTCTACCGACACCTGTCTTCTTTTACGGACAGGCTCCTGGCGAGGAAATCTCGTTCGATATCGAACCAGGCAAGCGATTGATCGTCAAATTCCTGTCGATCAGCGATCCGCATCCCGATGGAAAGCGAACGGTCTTTTTCGAATTGAACGGCCAGCCGCGCGACGTGACGGTGATTGACAAATCACTGGAACCGAAGGCTTCGGCAAATATCAAGGCGGATACGGCGAACGCCAAACACATTGGCGCGAGTATGCCGGGCATGATTTCGACGATTGCCGTTCACGCAGGTGATAACGTCACAAAAGGTCAGAAACTGCTCAGTCTGGAAGCCATGAAAATGGAGACCAATATCACGGCTGACCGCGATGGAAAGATTGGTCAAGTCCTCGTGAAACGAGGAACTCAAGTCGCTGCTGGCGATTTGCTGATTACACTCGAATAGCGTTCATCATTTAGAGGCTGGGCCTCGCTGGATCTGTCATGCCCCGTTCTGCCGTTACCGTCAGTCTTGTCATCGAAGCGAAAGGTGGCCCGTTCGTTTTCTGGGACGATCTACCCGGAGCCTGCCGCCATGCCGCAGAACTCGGGTTTGACGCCATCGAACTGTTTGCTCCGGGTCCCGACGCTGTCTCGCAACAGGAATTGTCCTCGCTACTTCAATCGCATCGACTGAAGCTGGCGGCGGTTGGTACCGGAGCGGGCTGGGTTAAGCACAAACTGACGCTGACAAGCCCTGACCAGTCGATCCGACAACGAGCGATCGAATTCATTCGTTCCATGATCGATTTCGGAGGGGTCCACGGCGCCCCGGCCATTATCGGTTCCATGCAGGGCCGATGGGGCGAGGGGGTCTCCAGGGAACAGGCCATGAGCTGGCTTGGTGAAGCTCTCAACGAACTTGGGCCCCACGCCAAACGTTACGGCATTCCCCTGATCTATGAACCACTGAATCGATACGAGACCAATCTGGTCAACCATGTTTCGACGGGCGTCGAACTGATGGAATCATTGCAGACAGACAACGTCCGTCTGCTGGCGGATCTGTTTCACATGAATATCGAAGAATCCGATCTGGCTGCAGCTTTGAAAGCGGGCGGTCGCTGGATCGGGCATATTCATTTCGTCGATTCCAATCGTCGACCAGCGGGCTACGGACATCTCAGTTATCCGCCGATCATCGCGGCGCTCAAGTCCATCAATTATGAAGGTTATCTTTCCGCTGAGGCGTTTCCCTGGCCCGAATCGCTTGGGGCGGCGCGACAGACGATTGAAGAGTATCGACGCCTCTTCGAAGTGGTCGGATAGTCAATTGGGAATAGAATCCCATTGAGTCGGTCGAATCATTTTGTTGATTGTGTGTGCGGAAATGCTTTCAAAAGTCCGTCATTTGCTGGAATTAATCCGGTTCAGTCATACCGTATTCGCCTTGCCGTTTGCCTTGCTTTCGGCGTCATTGGCGTGGCGGATGCCTGACACCCCTTTTTCGTTGACACAACTGTCGGGCATTGTCCTTTGCATGGTCTTTGCTCGTTCCGCGGCCATGGCGTTTAACCGAATTGTCGACCGCCGAATCGATGCCGAGAATCCGAGGACGCAAAAGCGGCATATCCCCGCGGGCCTGCTCAGCCTGACGACCGTGATCGTGTTTATGCTGATCAGCAGTGCGGGGTTTATCGCATCGACGCTGATCTTTTTGCCAAACCCGTGGCCAATTCGACTCTCAATTCCGGTTCTGCTGTTTCTGATGGGCTATTCGTACGCGAAACGCTTCACCATCTGGTGCCATTATTGGTTATCCGCAGCTCTGATGCTTTCGCCGATTGCGGCCTGGATTGCGATTCGAGGAGAACTGGCGATCACGCCGGCACTTCTGTCAGCAATTATCTTTTTCTGGGTCGGCGGATTTGACATCCTTTATGCCTGCCAGGACGCCGATTTTGACCGTGATCAAAAGCTCTTCAGCATCCCGGCAAGATGGGGAATCAAGACAGCATTACGAATCGCGTTCTTCAGTCATCTCCTGACCATTGCCAGCCTGTTTTCACTTTGGTACTTCGCGGGGTTGGGGCCGGTCTTTCTCGCGGGCAGCCTGATTGTGGCGGGATTGTTGATCTACGAGCATTGGCTGGTCACTCCTGCGGACCTGACTCGCGTGAATATCGCATTTTTTAATGTGAATGCCGTCGTCAGTATTGGCTTACTGATCATGGGATTGGCAGATATCTGGTGGGTGGGCCACTCGTAATCTTCAGCAATTTATGATTTTGTTGCGGCTGTGATGACCATTTCGACTCGATAACCAGGTGACAGTCCGACTTGAACGCAGGCTCGGGCTGGAGCGTGTCCCATAGGAACCCAATTGTCCCAGAGCTCGTTCAAGGTCGCACCGTCTGCCAAATCTGCAAGATAAACCAAAACCTGCAGAAGTTGCGTTCGATCGCTGCCAAACAGGGCTAATCGAGCGTCAATCTGAGCCAGGATTTGTGCAATCTGACCACGTACATCCTGATTTGGATCGTCTGCGACTTCGACGAAATATGCGGTTCCACGATGAATAACTGCGTCGGACCATCGACGCGTGACACCAATTCGTTCAATATCTGACATGGGTATCCGTTCTGTAAATCAAATTTTTATGTCACGAATCCGCTGAGGACGATGTATAATCAAACCGTCTGGTCGTTCTCTGCCGATTTGTCCGTCAGCAACGACTTTGACGCTTAAGAACTTTTTCCTCAAGGCAGCGAACATGCCGGTCGGGATTGGTAAAACGAATCAAGCTCCTCAAGAACTTAAGGATGCGGTTTCACGTCCGGTTGATCCGCAGGCTGAGGTTCCCGCGTGGCTTGCTGCTCGTCGTGAACGACCTGCCGAAGTTGTGGGGACACCGTCAATCGAGAAATCGCCCCAAGTTCCGTCTCCTAGTTTGACCCCGCCGGTACTTCCTTCATCGAAGCGAAAAATTCCCAAACCGATTATCACGGTTTCTCCTGTCCAGGCGGAAGTCCCTGCTTCATCGGAAGGCTGGTTGAAACGCTGGATTTCAAACCAGGGAATGATCGGGATAGGTTTTTCGTTACTGGTCCATACACTGGCATTATTGATTCTGGCGTGCATCTACGTCAGTCAGGTACGTAAAGTCGATGAAGTGAGCCTTTGGGGTACGGCGGGGAATTCCGACGAAGTCACTGATACGGTCATCGAAACCGATTTACCAGGGGACATTGATGCCGGTGAGTCAGCCCCCTTGCAAATGACCAATGTTTCCGAGGCGCTTGATTCGATTGGACCGATGGGTGTGGTCGCAGAATCGACGCGGGTCGGCGGTCTTGGTGGCGGCAACGGCCACGGTCGCGGTGAATCCGGAGACGGAAGCGGGATGGGTGTTGCCGGCCCTAAAGTCCCCGGCCACGCCCAGACAAAAGGAAGTTTCAGTGCCTGGCCCGATCCTCGCGATCCAAAACCGGGCGAAGATTACTTCATCGTGATCCAGATTCGATTGCCTAAGAACATCACCAAATACCGAGGGTCGGATGTTTCAGGGAATGTCATCGGAACTGACGGCTACCGCCAGGCGATCCGATTCAAGGCAAATGAAACGTTAGATGTTGAAGAGGGTGCCGTTCAAATGAGGATTTTCGTCCCTGGTGCCGCTCGACTGATCCGCGACACCATTCGGGTTGAGTCGAAAATCCTGAAAGAAAAGCAAACCTTCGAAATCGAATTCTAGAAGGATCAACCCCCTCTGGAACCCCCTCGATTGCCTCGATTTGATGGAGGCATACCAGAACCGGGTGGCATGCCCGATGATCCACCAGGTTGCATACCGGGCATTCCCGGCATACCTGGCATTCCACCTTGTGCGCCACGTCGTCCACGGCGTGGATTTTTCGACGGTGTTATCGGCACTCCATCGTCTCCGACCATTCCCATGGCACCCGCGAGACCTCTTGTCGTCGATGTCTCTTTGGCTTTGATGATCTTGTGTTCAAATTCTTCGCGTTGTTTCCAGTACTTCAAGTCATCCCGTTCCGCATCGCTGACGGGATTTCCCAAAGTTCTCAATTCGCCGTGACCCGTAACAACCAGGGCTGTTTCAAGCAGGCCAAGTTTCGCTGTGATATGGTTTTTTTCAGTGGAAAGCTTGAGATCGGGATGCTGGTCTGGCGAAACATCAACGTCAGACTCGACATCGATCAGTGCATCTTGTGTGACAAAAGTGTGTTCCCCCTTTTCCAGCGTTCCAGCAACCAGATCGGGTATCATCGTGGCTTTCTTGACTTCGCTGATAAAACCACCGATTGCCGTAAGATTCAGGACATCGCTGAAGACGGCCCCCAGCTTTGTGTCCCAGTCGTACATCGACAACGCGGCAACTGGCCGGGTGGTCGCCTTCACTTTGTCTTCAAGATAAGGTTCGCGTTCAACATCTTTCAAAAAATAATTCGACGTTGAACGGACATAGTCCGGATTCGAAATATTGCTCCAGGGTGTCTCACGTTCTTCCCCTTTGGAAATTTCGATGTCAGCTCCGGCAAGCTCTTCCGCAGTCCGTTCGAAATTGGGATTCCGTAACTTCAGGCGAACGCGATATCGGTAGGCCATTCCCGATTCCACATCGAAATCAAAATAACGGAACAGCAGAAACTTCTTTCTGGCGACCAGACGGTCGATGGCGGCCACCCCACGCATGCCACCCATGGCGCCCCCCATCATCATCCCCCCCGGCGGCATTGCAGCACCACCCGAGGAACCCATTCCAGGTGCCCGTGAATTATTGGTGGAAATGGCCATTTGTTTCACGATATCGTCCATCATGTTCCGGCCTTCAGGATTGGATTTCACCTGATTCACGAGACCTTTGAAATCTCGTTGAGCCGCAGCCAGACCCTTACGTCGTGGTGCTGCTTCACCGAGTTTGGTGCTGTCGGCGGCGTCAGCCAGCGATTCCAGCAATTTGTTTTCTGCTTCCATCGCTTCAGGGCTGAGTTCTTCATCTTTGATCCGAGGATGCGTTGCGTAATCTTTCCATAAGCCAAGTAAGTTCAGCGGCAGGTCCATGGTGATCACTGCATCGCGGAGTGCCGTGGGAACGGGATCTTCGAGATCGAGATCTGAACATTCATTGAGAACATCAATTGCACTCTGAATGTCGACGACCACCCATTTACTGTCTTTCCATGGATCGGCACCTGCCTGTGCAGATTGACGTTCTAGAATGAAGTCGGTGATTTCCAGCAGGTCTTCCGCTTCGGCTTGAGTGACGTGCAGCGCATTTCGATAGTTCTCGATCTGTTTTCGAACGGGGAACACGCCTCGAACGGCAATCATCCTGACGCCGCGAGCCGTTGCACCTGACGCAGCACCCATGTTCATCCCTGTCCCCATCATGCCAGGCATTCCGGGCATACCGGCCATGCCCGGCATGCTGGCGGCCATGCCCAGACTACCGGGTGTTTCCCCTGGATTGGCTGGCAGTCCCAGCATTCCGGGACGACCACCTTTACCATGTCCACCTGAGGGGGCGCCAGGTTTTGGGCCACCGGGCGGCTTTGTGGGAGGAGCCGCATGACCCCCGCTTCCGGGAGCACCCGGCATGCCAGGCGTTCGACCAACTGGCATTCCGTCATTCGGACGGCCAGGAAATCGGCCGTTTCCAGCGGCGTTGCTGCGAACTTCGAATTCGTCGTTACCAGCAGGCATTTCGGATGTCGCAGCGACCGCGTCACCTTCTGCCGGTTGCGCATCCAGAAGTTGCCGAGCCTCTTCGGAAAGGACGCTGAGTGGTACCAATGCGGCCTTGGCAATCAGGTTTTGAACAGCTTCGTAGGTTGGTTCTCTTTTGGGTTCATTCTTGCGGTAAAGCGGATGAAACAGCCATTGCGAGAAGTCGTAGCGAACAAGAGAAGGCATCGAGAATAACTGTCTCGCCTTTTCTGTGAAGTCGACAATCGCGAACGAAGCTTCCTTTTCTTTTGGCCAGACACTGTTGGCAGCAATCTTTGCCCGAACGTTCGCGATATTACGTTTGATTTCATCGGGGGTCGTCTTGGAATAACGAGCCCACGAGGTTCCTCCCAGAAGGACACCCAGCACAATTAAGGCAAAAAAACCAAAGACGAATTTTTCGACGTGATCGATCAACAATGCTTTGATGTTCAGCTTTTTCATAATCAGTGTCCTCCGTCTTTAAGACGGCAGAGAATTTGCGGACCGGAAATCGACTCATCCAAATACAGCACTACTTCTCGTCGTTCTCATTATTCGTTTTTGCTGGTGGCGATTCAGATCGTTCACCGAATTCGCTCGCCGGTTCTGAACCAGCAGGCTCGTCCCCTTGCATGGCTGGTGCCGTCGCTGGTTCAGCAGCCGTTTGTGGGTCAGTTTCATTGCCTGTTTTCTCGTCAGTCGCCACAGCTCCCTTGGCGTCAGGGCTGGACGCTTCTTCGGTCGCTTCAGCTGGCGTGGCCGGCTTGGTTTCTACGGGAGGCTCGACCTTTGGTTGTTCAACCTTGCGGTACATGGTGAAAACGCCACAAACAGTGACTTGAGCCATATAAGGGTCTTTTATGGCGATATCCAACAACTCTGCTGCCACCTTTTGCTGTAAAAGAGTTGCTGCTGAGCCTGCTGCCGGGCCCGTAGAGGACTCGGTAAAACCAGACAATCCATCATCAGCGCCGCCAGGGAGCGGCATGCCCCCCAGTCCCATGGAACCTTGTCCCGGTGGCATTCGGTTACCGTAATCCATGCCACCCCCCATTAAACCGCCGCCCATGGTGGAGCCAGGACTGTCTGATTCGTGAAGGCGCGACATCTGGACTCGAAGAATTTCAACCGGCCAGACCGATTTGTCGTTTGCCGTGAGTTCTGCGAGGAACTGAGGAATTCGTCGATGGTCCATTTTTACAGATATATAAAACCCTCGAGTTTTATACGGCAAACGTTCTTCATTACTCACATATCGCTTTACCGCTCGTTCAGTGGTTGCATCGGGAACGCCGCTACCGCCCATTCCCATCGCGCCCATGTTATTGCCGCCTCCGCCAAAACCGCCGCCACCATAAGTGGCTCCTGATCCACTTCCGTCATCTCCGAACTCTTCCTTCGGGTCAAATTCGGCCGAAATGACTGGCAGGCTGGCCACGGCACCACCTCCTGCTCCAGCACCGATCATATCGCCACCAGAATAACCTCGCGGTGGTCCACCCATGCCCATTCCCATGGCTCCGGCTCCACCCATCATCATGTCGTTACCCATGCCACCACCACCAGCTCCACCACCACCACCCGAGGCAACCTTGTCGCCACCGCCGCGGAGTTCGAGTTTGTCGATCTGATGGATCACGGCCTCAGTCCGACTCGCTTGTGGACCACCATTGACTTCGGCGATCGACTGGAACAGGCCTTCTAAAAGCCAAAGGTCTTCCATCACCTCCCAGATAATTTCCGATTTTGGCGGGGCCACGATCCAGGGCCTCTGATTCATGACTTTGAACATCTGGTTCAGCGAGAATTTGACGACACCAGTCCCATCAACATCCATGGGGTTCAGCATCTTCCAGACTTTACGAACTTCGTCGACGTAGGCATCGCGAAACAGTTCCCGGTCAGCATTCTGAAATGTTCCCTGGTACTCGACCTTTGCCAGGCCTTGCGGCAATTCCATTCGTTCGAGTTGGCGCTTCCACAAGCCAAGTTGTGTTTGCTTGATCGAATTATCCTGCCGGTCATTGACTTCAGACAGCCGCTTCGTCCAATTGTCGTTCGGGATATCCCCTTTCGGGATGCTGCTTTCCGCTGCTTCAATCTTGGTCTTCCGCTCGGTGATGGCCTGAGCGATCTGACCAGTGGCCATCCACCAGCCGATGAACGTCATCAAAATACCCATGCCCAGCAGAATCCAAAACTTCTGTTTCAGTACGGGTTCGAGGGCTTCCATGGTATGGCCTTTCAGAAAATTCTGCTGTCTGTCTTATGATATTTTGAATAAATCGTGTTTCGTGAGGCGACGAAGATCAGTGAGCACCGCCGGGTGGATTCGTGGGAGCGAGCATCCCGTCGGCAGGAGCCGCACCAGCCGCGGGCTGTTCGACGGGCCATGGCTTTCGCTCTGACACGGGAGTTGGCTTCCACGCAAACACAACGGTAAAGACCGTCCGCTGAAGAATAATCGGTTTGTCTGGTCCTTCTTCACTCCCGGGGCGTTGAGCTCCCCCGGGTGGGAAGCCTGGTCCACTGCCGGGGAAACCGGGTGTTGCACCAGCAAAGCCCGGTGGTGTATATCCGGACGCACCCCCGCTTCCTAAGGACGATGCCATGCCACCCAGGCCAGAGGCGGGTCGACCCGAAATAGAACCTGATTTTCGGCCTGGATAGAACGGGATTGGCGTCGACGCTGTTGCTTCGGGCAATGTCGCGTGCGTAATTCCAATCAGCCGCACAGGTGTTTCAATCGGTGGGCCGCCATTCGCGTCCTCTCGTTTGACCGTCCAGCTTTGTAGATTCTTGAGGAACTTTTCATCAACGTAAGTTGCCCCTTTGCCTTTGGGATTTTTTTCTTCATGGTGGTAATGCACACCATGCAACGTGAAAACAAATCCAGCACCCGTCGGAGCCACTGATCGATCGTTAATTTCGTATTCGGGCTTGGTGATCTTATCCGGGAATTTTGCCACCTGTTCGGGATCTTTATCTTCACGCGAGTAGAGTTTCGCAGGACCGTCTGCCCGGGCAATATCCGCTTCATTAAACCAGTCGCCCAGATTCGAATAGCCCTTCGTTGTGATACTGCGAATTGAAATCCGGTCCAGTTTGGCCAGTTCGCTTTCGTCCAGTCGATTATCGGTATCTCGCGGAAGGCATTCGTCAATCGCCTTGTAAACCTCCAGCCAATATTCGCGCCGATCTAAGGCATTGACGAGAAGCAGCCCCGAATCCTTCAGCGTTTTGTTTTTACCTTCCTGGCCCGCATAATCCGCCGCCAGTTTTTTCGCTTCGCCAGCGATCTTTTCGGCCTCGGCCTCGGCTTCGCCGAATCGGGACGTGCTGACCGACTGCAAGACATTGCCGAACCCTGCTGCGGATGTCGCCAGTCCCAGCAGTAACGTCGCCGCTGTTGCCACCGCCCAAGGCTTCTTCCGACGAATCTTGCGGGCGATCGCGATTTCAGGAGGCAACAACGTTGTATGAATGTCGGTGAGCTTCAGACATTGAAGTGCCAGTCCGTAAGGTACGCAGAACGTCAGCAGGTTGTCCTGGAACAACGGTGCATTCAGCACGTTGTCCCCGACCAAAGCCTGGAAAGTATCCACGCGTTCGACATCATATTGCAGATTCTGTTGCAGGAACTTCTGCAAACCGGCCAGCCGGAATCCATTTCCGACACCGACCAGCCGCGAAATCTTCGCGCTGCGATTCACGCTGGAGAAGAATCCGATCGACCGCTGAATTTCTGCGACATAATCGTTGAAAACGGGGCGCAACGCCTGAAATACGGCTCGCGGATCAGGTGACTTCGTCGCATTGCATTTCAAATGCTCAGCCTTGGCGAACGTCAGCTTCATTTCTTTTGTCAGTGCCCGGGTGAAATGGTTTCCTCCCACAGGCATGTTGCGAATCCAGATCTTCTTTCCGTTGGTGACCATCAACGTCGTCGCATCGGAACCCATGTCGACGACAACCGAATAGTCTTCGCTCGCTTCACGGGGCTGATTTTTACGGTAACCAAGCCGGTCGTAGCACAAGAAGTTGTAGAGTGACAGCGGAGCGATCTGGATCAGTTCGACTTCCACCTTGCGATTAATAAACGGTTGCAGATGATGTTGAACTTGCTCGCGTTTCATCGCGAACAGGCCGACTTCGCCATCCAGCAGATAGCCACTTTCTTCGATTCCGCCACCCAACGCCTGGAAGTCCCAGATCACCTCTTCCAGCGGGAAAGGGATCTGTTGCCGAGCTTCGTATTTCACGATTTCGGCAACTTTACTCTGTTCGACCGGGGGTAACTGGATGAACTTCGCCAGGGCGTTCTGTCCGGGCAGGCTGATTGCCACCAGATCAGAGCCGATCGGATTTCGAGACAGAAACGTGTCGAGCGCCTGACGGATCAGTTCGTCGGGAACCGCATCAGGTTGGTTGAGCAATTTCGCGTGTGGCACGTAATCAAATGCCACAGCAACAACCTGCTGAGCTGCTTCTGCATAACGTAACTTGATCGCCTTCAGACCGGCCTGACCGATTTCAATTCCCCAAGCCGCCTGAGTTTCTGCCATGATTGAATCTTTCTCACAGGGGGACGAACGATCGCCTATTGAATCCACCTCGACCGGAACGTCTTCACGCGACGTTCAAATCTCAAGGGGAAATGATTTTTAACGAATTGACACGAAAGCAAACTGCTGATGAAACAACAGAACGGACGAGCGCAGAACGAGCCAGGATTATAACCAAACTACCAGATCAAGAGATACTTACGAATTGCAGCAAAGTCAACCAGAAGAACGGGATCAATCAAAGGACCATCGCCGATTGAGTGCCAATTATACCGTCCGGGAAGGGGGACAGAAAAAAGGTCATCGATTCAACGGGTCTTTTTGAAGACGGTTCGTTCGGTGGGCGAACCTCTGTGAAAAGTCCCGATGCGGCGATTCGATTCTACTGAAATTCGACGAAGAATCCGGCAAACAAGTTCCCAAAAAACGTAAAATTGAGATTTTGGCATGAAAATACGCTCCAAAGCGGTGTCATCAGCCAACATCGAACGGAGTCTCCCAAAGCGAAAATCGCTCACTCTTGTTGATCAGATTTCCGACGGGGAATGAAACTTAAGTTGATCGCAGATCACGATTTCGCGTGAATTGAAACACCCTCAGTTCTTGTGTTGGTGCCTTTCGCTCCCAAATGCTCAAGGTGCAGACCCTGCATAACCGATATAACCGTTAAGGTCCGACTCGCATTAGGTGTTTTGCGCACTTTTAACACCTGACCATTTACGAACTTTCGTCGAGGATAAGGGATGCGTCTGGCGATCCCATTGCTGATTCTCGTGGTCATTTCGGGCTGCCGAACACACCTTGCATTGCAGGACCATACGCAGCAGACGGCCGCCACTCTCGCTGACTTGAATTATCAGCAGGTGCTTGAGAACGTGGCGCGGTTTGTCTGTAATTCGTCAACGTTGCCCTCCGTGGCGGTTGTCAACAGCGGCAACGTACTTGTCTCAGACCAGGGGAGTCTGGGCGGGGTCGGAACGTATTCACCCACCATTGGGTCGTTCCAGCAAATTGGTGGTTTTCCGATTTTCAATATGATCGTTAACCCCAACGTCACACACAATCTGACCGAAAACTGGACAATGACACCGGTGACCGACATCGAAAAAGTTCGCCGGATTCGCTGCGCATTCCAGATTCTGGTGGGAGGACCCCAGTGTTCCAATTGCGACGATTGCCTCAAGACACTGGATGGTTTTATTCCGAGTGAACCAGAACAACTCGATTGTGCGATTCCGACAGGATGGTTTTTTTTCGGGTGTAAATCGGATGTTCCCAACGACGCTTGCTACGTAGCTCACTACCAGAAAACCTATGTCTGGGTACTTCCAGACGGGGTTGAAGGGCTCTCTCGATTTACGATGACCGTGTTGCAACTCTCGACGAGTGAACTCGACCCGGTCCCGACCAAAACCATCGTCACAAAATACGATGCCAAGGGAGAGATCGAAGGGACGGAGATTACCACGGAAGAGCCTGATGAAGACTCAACAGAACCGGTCGGCATTTCGGAGTCTGGTTCGCACCTGGATACGACCCCTCAGAAACGCAAACGAAAAGTGCTCAAGTCGGGTGCGATCACACCCAAACAGACCGCTGCGACACCTAAGCAAGCCCGAAAACGCCCTGGCGTTCCCGCAGCACCTCATTCCTCCCCCTGATCGAAACCGTGTGAAGGTCGCTGAGCTCCTGAATTCGGAATCTGGCCCGGGTGATCGAAGTTAAAACACTGTCGATTCGAGATGAACGATTGCCCGTCCTCGACAGCGTCAGCCCGCGACATTCTCTGCCATTACGAAAGAGGGATCGGCCATTGCATCCCGCACGTCATTCCTCCGTCGACGTAAATCACCTGTCCCGTCAAAAATTTGGCGGCGTCGCTTGCCAGAAAAATCGCGGTGCCAACCAGATCTTCAGTCTGGCCCAGGCGTTTTAATGGACAGTTTGCGTCGTTCCATTCCTGCATCTTCGGATCGGACCACAGCTTCTTCGTCAGGTCGGTTAAAATGAAGCCGGGGGCAATGGCGTTCACGCGGATTTGATGTTCACCCCATTCCATCGCCATGCCACGAGTCATTGCGGAAATCGCCGCCTTGCTCATGGCATAAGGCTGAACCCCCTTGAGAGGACGAAATGAATTCAACGAGTCAATATTGATGATCGAACCACCCGTCTTCTGAGCGATCAATCGACGTCCGACTTCCTGTGCAACGAGAAACGCTCCTTTCAAATTGATGTTGAGAATCCCATCAAATTCTGCAACGGTGTATTGCTCGACACGTTTGCGGACGTTGACTCCCGCGACGTTCAGCAGGCAATCGATCTTGCCAGCCTTTTTCACAGCGGCGTCGACCATTCGGGGAATCTCGTCCGGCTGTGCAACATCGCAGACGATGTAGTCCACCGGATACTTTCCTTTCGAGATTTCACTCGCTGTCTGTTGAAGCGATTGCGCATCGCGTCCGGTAATGGTGACATGGGCGCCTCGTTCAGCAAAACCTTCGGCCAGGGCTCGACCAATTCCACGACTTCCGCCCGAGACAAGGACCACGGCATCAGCGACAGAAAACAGGGTGTCAGTCATCGTAAGTTCTCCGGTTTAAAATTTAGAAGTACTGCGAAGATATGACGTTTTCGACTGACTCGCTACGCTCAGTGATCGACATTTTTTTTGAGGCGAATTCGAGCCTCAATTCGTCGTATCACGCTGGAACCGGTTATCTTTTCGAAAGAGGAACATGAATCGAACAATGACGACATTCGGATTGGTCGTTTCCGGTTTTTTATCTCTTGTTTGTTACAGTCAATTTGGCGGACCGTTAATCGGTCAGGGTGTTCGACCCGCTTCAGGCGGTCGTGTCAGCGTGCTTGATTTCGGCGCTGTCGGTGATGGCAAAACCAACGATCGGGCGGCCATCCAGGCTGCGATCGACGCCGGCGAAGAAATTCATTTTCCCGACGTGACCTCGTTTTACCGAGTCGTTGGATCGCTGAAAATCGGAGGGAGTGATCAATCCGGAGGAAAGCGATTGATCGGGCATCGTCCCTGTCGTGGTGGCGGAGCCTTTCAGGGTAAGCCCGCGTTGATTCAGGGTGACGGTTCCGAATCACTGCTGGTGGCCAGCGGATCAACACCCCAGAATCGTGCGATTGAATTGATCGGACTTTCGGCATTGAACGTTGGCAATCCCGTTCTCGATTTAATGAGTGGTGTCGATGCGATGGTCGACAATTGCTGGTTGCGAAGTCTCAAAAACACGGACGCCGCTGTCAGGCTTCGCGAAAGTTATAATGTGACGATTCGCGAGTCCACGATCGGTTGCAGCGGTGGCGGATTTGCCGTAACGGCCTATCAGCAATGTAACAAGTTGAGAATCCAGAGCTGTCGCATTGGTGGGGGCGATGTGGGAGGTGCTGTCCACATCGAGCAGTCGGCTAATGTCCAGCTGGAAGGGAATATTGTCGAGCTGGGAGTCTATGGAATGGTGGTCTCTTCCGGGATTCGGCTTGATCAACCCGACGCGGGAAACGTCGAAGGTGCTGGTGCCTGTCATGCTCTTCGAATCGCCAGTAATTATTTCGAAAATGTTCAGCATCCGCTGGTGATCGGTTCGGCAATGAATCTCGCCGACCATCCGGGACAGGCCGTGTTTGGTGCCGTCATCGAAACAAATAATATCGGAACTTACGGCTTTGATTTTCCTCTCATGACAATCGGCCGTCTGCGAGCCGCTTCCATTCGAGGAAACAGTTTCTGGCGAAAAATTGACGGGCAAGCCCCGGCGATCCTCTGCACACTGGCCTCCGGTGCGACCCCGCCTCATCCCACGGCCTGCGTCATCGAAGCGAACCATCTGACGAACGGATCGGGCCCCTTCTTAAGCGGGGGTCATGTCAAAATCGGCGGAGTTTCTCTGATTCAGAAGCTGAATGCCGAGAACGATCTGAAGCAGCCATGAGATTGAGATCGTTCAAGGGAGCATGGGAAACAAGCGCTTGCGTGCTTCCTCTGTCAGTGGCGATCCGTATTCACATGGCTCAAAAGCCTCGATCCAACGGATCTTTTTCCCGCGTTTCTTACCGTAGGTCTCGACAATCAGTTCCCGATATCGATCGGCGAGAGGTCCATTGAACTGTTCGTAAAACTCCCTTGCATACTGCCGCTCAGCAGCCGCATCGCGTGGAAAAGTCTGTTCCTGGCAAAGGGTGTACGGAAGCCATTCGAAGAACTGGGAACGGTGGCATGCCATCTGGTCAATGATTCGTTCGAGAACCGGTTCCACGTCAACAACGACAGTTGGATGGAACGGCCTGGGACGTTGAAAGTGATCGGACAGATATGCAATCACCGGATTCACCCGCAGTGCGGGAACTTCGGGAACAATGTGCGGAACAATCACCATATAGGCGGCATCGCAAACGAGCGTTGAGGTCGCTCGATGATCGGGATGATAGTCATTCGGACGATGCGTCAGGATCAAGTCGGGTTGATAGCGGCGGATCAGCCCGATCAATTCAAAGCGAGCCTCCAGCGTTGGCTGTAACTGTCCATCGCGGTTGCCGAGAATTTCGTATTCGATCCCCATTAACGAAGCGACCGCGTCTGCTTCCGCGCGACGGACAGTGGCAAGCTCGGGCGGGCTCAATCGCTGATGCCCGGCTTCGCCATTCGTGACGCTGACGTACTTGACCTGATGTCCCGCCTCGCGATAGAGCGCCGCCAATCCGCCCGCTTTCAACTCGCAGTCATCCGGATGAGCACCAATGACAAGCAGGCGCAGCGGATTGGATGTCGTCATATTCTCGTTAACCTCCTGTTGTGATCTTCACCGTTGGATTATCTGCCACATTGACCCAGACGTGCACATGCGGCGTTCCCCGGTAATGCCAGACGAACGAAGGGCCTTCCAGCCGCCAGTTATCCCATTCGCCGTCATTACCGAGATCGTCGGACTTGTAGAATGCCAATCGACACTTGTCGAGGCCGCCTTGAGCCTTGAGGCACTTGAAAACTTCGTCTCGATCAGTGGTTCGGTAAGGTTCGACCAGTGCATCCAGCACCTTCTGAGCATGCTCTTTCTGATCGGAGGAGAGTTCGCTGATGACGATTCCCTGTGGTCGCCCATCGGGGCCGCCAAAGTGAACTTTGCTTTCGTCTGGCGCGTCTTCGACCAGCGCTTGTTCTCGCTGTTTTCCGTCGAGCATCTGGAACAGACCATTCGCCTTTTGCGCCTGATACCAATAGACGTTACCAGGGTGCCCAATCCGTTCATCAAACCCCGATGCCGCGTGCCCGTAGAAAATTGGTCCTCCGAACGCAACGTGCTCAACGCTGTGCCCGTCGCACCGGATCGTCAAGTGCCGACCCGTCATCACAAATTCGAACTTTCCTGTATCGGGTTGTCCGAAGATTGCAATCGATTGTTCTTTGCCGTATCCACCCGCATCATCCTGCAATTGTTTTTTGATCCGATCGTGCCAGTCGGGTGAGTAAAGCCCCCAAAACAAGGCTTCGATGATCTCTTGCTGATCCTTTGTGTAGAACCCGCTGGCAATCTTGTGATCTCCCGTGATCTGCCAGTTATTCGACACACGCATCCGCAAAAGCCCGCGATCATCCTTGTGGTCCCAGTCGAAACAGATGCTCTTCTTCTGGTTGGGTGTTAAAGAATGGTAAAGCTTGGTGACCAGAGATTCGGGTGCTGCCTTGGTCGACTCGGCGGACATTCCGACATGTGGAACAGCCGCGACAGCCGCTGCCGCCACGCCAACTGTTTGAACGAATTCACGTCGCGAGACTGTTAAATCGTCGCGATTCGAGCAATCCGGGCCGTGTTGCATGATAATCTCCGGACAAAAGGAGTAAGGGGTGCGCTACCACGTGTACTGTCAATCAGCGTTCCACTTGAGCCGTGCAGACGGATTCGAACTCTGTGAACCCTCTCACCTCATCAGCCTCTGTTACGCAGATTTGAAACAGGACTTTCCGTAATAGTATGCGCAGATTCTCCAGAATATACACTCAGTGAGGTCGTCCGTTTTTTGTGTGGCCTTTTTCAGCCCGCACAAAATGGGTTAGCGCACGGGCGATCGTCGATGAGAAGGCGCGTCAGTGCACCGATGCGAACTCATTGGAGTTCAGTAGCGCCCAGAAGAGATCCTGATAGGCTTCGTTGACCCGCAGCCGGCCGTCGCGGGGGACCGACGCCTCGCGTAGCATTTTCTTCATTGAAGAGAATTCACTCGGACTGGGTGTTCTCGACAATGTTGCCAGACACAGCAACCGGATCTTTTCTGTGTCCGGCGACTTTTGTCGAACGATCTCGCCCAGAAAACTTCCCGCCGAAGTATCAAGAGCTTTACTGATTAACGGACCGTTCATCAATGAGAGTGCATTTCCGATGGAGCCGTCGAATGCCATCTTTTCGTCGTTTTCATCCGTGTGGAACGCGACCACAAACTGACGCAACCATTGCTGACGATTTCGTTCGGCATGCGTCCAGTCGATGGCACCCACCTGATGTGCCTTGGTCGCGGTAAGGAAAGAATCGTATGTCTGCTCGGCCGTCATCGACTTCACATACATGCGACTGAAGGCTGGCAATTCACCCAGTGACGGGTCGTCGTTCTGGTTCGAGTCTGAAAACCGACTGCTCAGTTGATACGGTTCCGAAAGGCAGATCCAGCGAATCAACTGCTTCATATCATAGCCGCTTCGCATGAATTGCTCTGACAGGGATGCGAGCAGTTCGGGATGACTGGCGGGATCATGCGGGCCCATATCGTCGACGCTACGGGTGAACCCGATTCCGAAAAAGTGTTCCCACATGCGATTGATGAACGCGGCTGCAAGCTGGGGTTGTTCGCCCGTGGTCATTAATCGAGCCAGTTCGACGCGACGGTTTGTCTCTGGACTGGCATCGACATCGTTGCCGTTGTAGCGAGGGTAGGCAACCTGCATCAGACCGGTTTGAGTCTCAAAATACGTCGGGCCCCCTGCGTCTTGTGTTACAAGTTCGGTAAACCCTGATAACAGGCGGCCTGTATTGGGATCACGCCGTTGACGATAAACGCTGGTTGTCTGCTGGAAAAAGCTGTTCAATTCCCAGAACGCAAGTTGTTTTGTCTTGTCGTACGGGTTGTTATGACACTGATTGCAATGGACCTGGCGGCCAAGAAACAGTTTTGAACAGACCGCAGTCGCTGGTGTTGCATCGTTATTCAGATGAGCGATCAGAAAATTCGTCGCTCCGTTTTCTGCGTTATTCCCTTCTGCGGAAATCAGGTCGGCGACAATCTGATTCCAGGGTCGATTCCCGGTAAAACTGACCCTAAGAAACTTTTCGAAGGCTTCGCGGTTGACCTGAGGATTTGATGACCGGCCAATCAACAGGTTCGCCCACTTGGTGGTAAAGTTGCGAGCGTAGCCCGTGTTGTTCAACAATTCGTCGACCAGCGTCTCTCGCTTCTGCTCACGTTTGTCAGCCAGAAACGCTTGCGCTTCGTCAACAGTGGGGACCCGGCCGATAATGTCGAGATAAACTCGCCGCAACCACTCCGAATCGTCTGCCCTGGCCGATGGCTGCAGCCCCAGTGCCTTCCACCGTGACTGAAGTTCTTCACCAATCCGGGCAATCACTGTTTCACTTCTGACAGGCGAAGACGCCGCCGGCTCAGCCCGGGAAATTTCGGGTTTCGGTTCGTCAGTCGTTTCTGACTGTTGCACCAGTAATGGCTCGTCAAAGTTTTCCGCGCCAGGCTCCACCACGGGTTCGTCAATCGAAATCGGTGGGCCGTGCTTACGTGGGATTGTCGAGCGAACCCATTCCGTCGATGCGACACCTGCCATGTTCTTTGACGGGGTGTCTGGAACAGTGACCACTTGTGGATTGACGGGAGTCGGCCGTTGCCAGACCGTGAAAAGCATGATCGCCAGACATGCCGTCATTGCGCCAATGACCAGCGGCATTCGCTGGCGAGACAGTTTTTTTGATGCAGGGCGACCTGCGGGCGTGATGTCTGCTGGAGCGACGTAGGCGGGCATTTCATGAGACGAAAGCGGCTCGGGTGATCCCGCCCCGGCGGCGTCCCAATAAAGTGTGCCGTGCAGGTCCATGTACTGCAGGTACTGCCAACGAGCATCTGCCGATGTCAAAACCAGCTGCTCCAGCCGGGACAACTGGTCTGGCGTCAATTGCTCTTCACAGAGCCCGTCGAGCAATATTTGAAGTTCGGTCGGGGGTTGTTGAACGTTGCTCATGATGGAGCCTCGGCAGTCAATCTCTGTTGAATGCAGTCGAGCAATGACCTGCGAATCCTGCCTAATGACTGATAGACAGAATTTGCCGGTCGCCCGATCTGCTCGGCCAGATGCTTACCCCGTTCCCCTGGGGCGTAACGTTGTTCAATTAACTCTCGGTCTTTCGGACGTAACTTATTCAAGCAATCCGCCAACGCTGTCCGACGTGTTTCCAGTTCCTCTGACCGCTCAAGGCTTGTCTGGGCCACAACCTCTAAAAACTCGTCACTGAAGACCAGCTTTTCTCGTCGCTTTCGCGTGCGGTATTTCATGACTTCAAAGTTGGCGATCTGACTGACCCACGCGAGAAAGTTTGTACCGGGTTGAAACTTCGAGCATTTACTCCAGATAACGACATTCGTTTCCTGCAGGATCTCTTCAGCATCTACCGGATTATGGACTTGCGATAAAATGTAGAGAAACAGACGTCGCTGATGATGAGTAAATAGCTGGACGAACTCACTGGTGGGTGAGGTCTCGATCCGCTTTTCATCAGCCGCTTCATCCGTCACGAAATCACCAGGTGTTAACATCGGAGGGCGAGGCTCCTGCCGAGCCACTATGTTGACGCGTGTACCGACTTCGCGGCTCGGCAGGAGCCTCGCCCTCCCGTATTCAATCTGCGCATGGCGCAAAGAAAAGTTTGTTCTACGGGAAGTTCAGTCCGGTTCGTGACAGCGGGGGACCATGACTGGCCCCCCGCGATCTTACGATAGGTCTGTCAGGGCAGAAATCACCCGATCAATTCCTGAATTGCGGTCCCGCCGTTGGCCAGCTTCATCGGGCGACCGTTCTTTGACTTGTGGACAGTATCCAGTGGAATTCCCAATGCGTGTGCAACCGTTGCCCAGACGTCGCCAGGCTGATAGCTCTTGGAGCTCGAAACCGAAATACCGTCCTTATCGGTTTCGCCAACAGCCATTCCACCCTTCAGTCCACCACCACCGATCATGACTGACCAGCTGTTTGCCCAGTGATCGCGACCGACATCCTGGTTGATACGCGGAGTACGAGCGAACTCGCCCATCCAGACGAGAACCACATCGTTCAACATACCACGCTGTTTCAAGTCAGTGGTCAGGGCGGCAATCCCCGCGTCGAGAGCGGGGAGCCGTTGAGTCTTCAATGTCTGGAAGACGTTCGCGTGCAAGTCCCAACCGCCGAAGTCGACTTCGACGAACGGAACGCCCGCTTCGACCAGACGACGAGCCATCAACAGGCTGCGGCCGAACTGTCCACCGCCACCCATCATCCCGCCCTGAGCCGGTGCGCCGGAGTACGCGTCTAGAACTTCCTTCTTTTCTTCGTTGATCTTGAAGGCGTCCATCTGCTTCGACTTCATCAGGTTCACCGCTTTGACGTAAACGTCTTTATGAGACTGACCTGATTCACCACGTTGCGAATGGATGAAGTTATCTTCGACCGTTCCCAGCATCCGCAGCCGTTGATCCAGACGATCCAGCCCGATACCACCCAGGTCCGAGTTTTCGATCTGACCGGTGCCATTGACGAGAAATGGCGAGTGCGTCATTCCGAGGAAGCCAGGGCTTGAACCACCTCCACCGATCGAGATGAACGCGGGGATTTCAAGGTCTTTTCGCTTGGAGCCTAATTCATAGCTGACGACCGAACCAAACGCGGGGTGAACCACGGTTGGGGTGGGAACGTAAGAGGTATGCATGTAGTAGCGACCGCGACCGTGATCGGCTTCGCGAGTACTCATCGCGCGAATCACCGACAGGTTGTCCATGACCTGCGCCGTCTTCGGCATATGCTCGCTGATCTGCAGATCACCCTTGGTGTTGATCGGCTTGAATTCACCACCGTTTTTGGAATCGGGCTTCAAGTCCCAGATGTCGATCGATGGTGGACCACCACTCATCCACATCAGAATACAGGCCTTCTGACGTCGTTTCAGATCAGCCGCATTCGCTTTCACATGGGAAATAAAATCGAGTGCGGGCAACGTCGCAGCGCCGGCCGCCAGATGTCCCATGAAATGACGCCGAGACATGCCCGATGGTGTAACAAGACTCATAATTCGCTCCAATGATTGAGATCGACATAAGTGGAAGAATTGACTGCCTGCGGCTGTCAGTGATTGATAATAAACTCGTTCGAATTCAAAAGTGCCCAGAACAGATCCTGATAGACCGTCAGTGGATCATGGCTGTTGTTCAGGAATTTTTGGGCAGCACCCAGTTCAGATCTTGTTGGCATCCGTCCCAGCGCCGTCATGTAAAGTCGCTGAATCTTCTGATTTTCGCTCCCTTTTCCGGTCAACAGTTCGTGCAGATGACTTCCGGCTTTGACGCTGACGGCGTCCTGAACCAGCGGTCCGTTCATCATCATCAGGGCCTGTGGAATCGTCCCGTCGAAAGAACTTGATTCGCCCCCATCGTCCGTACCGAAGGTCTGGACGAACTTCTGCAGCCACGTATGACGTTGAGCTTCCGCCTGCTCCCAACCTGATCGCCCCGATTTATGCGCGTTCGTCGCAATGATCAGTGAATCATACAGTTGCTCGGCAGTCATCGGTTTGACATAGACGTGTGTAAACAATGCGGCTTCACCGATCGCGGGATTATCCCGAGCGTTTTTCTTCGTGGTGCGACTGGTCAGATTGTACGGCTCGCTGTTGGCAATCCACCGAATGGCTTGTTTGCAGTCGTAGCCGCTTTTGACAAACTCTTCGCCAAGACGATCAAACAGGGCGGGATGCGTCACGGGAATGTGAGTACTGATATCGTCGATCGGATTGGTGAATCCGAATCCGAAGAAGTGAGCCCACAAGCGGTTGATGTAGGCCACGGCAATCATCGGTCGTTCGCCCGCTGTCATTAAACGAGCGAGTTCCTTGCGACGATCTGTCGATTCGTCGGGATTCACTTCTGTCCCGAAATAGGCGGGATAGGCAACCTTCATCAGGCCGCTTCGTTTTTCAAAGTAAACAGGTCCCGAAAAATTTCTTTCGACAATTTCCGAATAGTCGTCAACCATCCGGCCTGTCTTCTGGTCAAACCGGCGATGATCCACTTTTGCCGTCTGACGGAAGAAACTGTTGAACTGCCAGAACTGATCCTGTTTCCAGTCGTTGAACGGATGGTCGTGGCATTGAGTGCATTGAACCTGCATCCCCATGAACAGCCGGGTCGTCTTGGCGGTCATCTGTGCACCGTCGTCCTGATCCTGCATCTGAGCCAGCAGAAAATTGGTGGCGCCGTTTTCTTCGTAGTGACCTTCAGCCGTCACCAGATCCGAAACGACATCCTTCCAGGGACGGTTTTTGCCGAATGCTTCACGGAAGAATTTCTGCATCCCTTCGCGACTGACGCGACGAGGTGTCTGTTGACCGATGCACAGATTGGTCCAGATCGTGGTCCAGTTGCGAGTGTAACCAGGATCATCAAGCAGTCGTTCGATCAGTTTCGTCCGCTTGGCTTTGTCCTTATCTGCCAGAAACTTTTCGACGTCTTCCACGGCGGGAATGTGCCCGACAACGTCGAGATACACTCGTCGCATCCATTCGGCGTCTTCAGCCACGGGAGAAGGCTCAACTTCGTTGTCCTTCCAGGTCTGCCGAATCTGAGAATTGATCTCTTGAATAATGACGTCCGACGAACCGGTGGTGAATGATTCACTCGCACCGACGTTCGCCAATGGCAGTGTCAGCGCCGCCGCGACGACCAGGGACGTGAATCCCCCAGAAGTCATCGCCCGCCGACAAAACCGGGTTTGTAAACCCTGCCAGCCAGTGAAATTCATTGTTGTCATTCCGAGTACCATGACCTGCCACTCCTGTACAACTCGAGAGTCGAAGAAGATCCCGTTCGCAACTCGTTTTTCGATCGAAAAAACCAGGTTGAGAAGTATCCCCTGAAATATTAACAACATCCAGCGAAAAAAAGTTCGTTGCGGAAGTCGAGGAAGTTTTTCAGAATCTGCCGGAAAACGACGTAAGTCCATTGCTAATTGGATTTTAAGGGTTCTCTTGGAGAACCAGATTGTGTTTGGTTGAAGTGCGGAATCCTTCCTGAGGACTTCAGCAACACACTGTCATCGCCCGTCCGCGGTTGGTCGGTGGGACCGGGAATCCTGCACTTCGGTGAAATTGTGACTCATTGAAGGCGCCCTGCAGTCGGTCGCATGTGTCCCATAAGTCCCATGACGAACGACACCGAAGGCACTGCAATCAACGATCGAAACATCACCAGCTTGGGAACACTTCGAAAGAAATGGGACTTATGGGACGAATGGGACCAATGAAATACCAGTCCCATCGGTCCCATGTGTCCCATAAGTCCCATGACGAACAACATCGAAGGCACAGCAATCAACGATGGAAACATCACCACCTTGGGAACACTTCGAAGAAATGGGACTCATAGGACGAATGGGACCAATGAAATTCCTGTCCCATTGGTCCCATTCGTCCCATAAGTCCCATGAAAAACGACATCGAAGGCACAGCAATCATCGATCGAAACATCACCACCTTGGTAACACCCAATCAAGTTTGGCCGTTGTTCCGTCGTTGCTGTAGCCGTGCTTTTGTCATTCTTTCGCGCAATCCACCTTGCTTTAAGAAGTCTTGTTCCAGTCGGCGAATCTGTTGATCCAATAAAAAGTTCGTCTGATGAATCAGGCAGATCGCGATGTTGGCCACGACTTCCGACGAGCGGGTTTCGCAAAACTCGCGATAGGTCTCGTATGTTATGGGCGACGACTTTCCCAGGTTTCGCACGTAAAGGGCTTCTTTCGAATCTTTTCCCCACATCGTCAAGTCGCGCACTCGCAAAAAGTCTTTGTAATCGGTCAGAAGCTCTTCCAGACTGGCTCGGGCGACGTTGGTCAGTTTGATTTCCATTTCCTTGGAAGTGCCGGATGCCTGGCTTCCTTCGACAATATTTTGTTTTCCCGAACGAGCGGCTTGCACCATCTGATCGACGGTGCGATCTCCCTTATTCAGAAACCGCTGGCAGAAGCGGAACGTCAGGTCGAAGATGACCTCAGACTTCTGATAGCAAATCAGTTCCTGGTAGTGGCCATGCGGTGGAATAAAACCGGGCGGGGTTGTCATGACCATTTGCTTCTGAACAACGATATCGGGACGTGATCAGGACGCTAAGGTAGCAAGGATGTTCATCACCGAGAAGCAAAAAACACCGTCGGGATACACACTTTTGTGCTGCGATGATGGGACTGATGGAATTTGTTGCATACGTCCCATGAAAAACTGTGAGAGTCAATTCAGCGCATTTGTGATCTTAAGAAAAGATTTTTCACGCGAAGGCGCGGAGGCGCGAAGAAGACAAAACAATTGATTTCTTCCTTTTGCGGCGTGGCGTGAAACCGATTTGGTTTTCTGATTCCTTTGTACTGCGAACGTTTTTTTCGCACTGTGCGACGATTTTATTGAAGAAAAGAGTCCGGGTTTATTGAAGAAAAGAGTCCGGGGGCTGACGCACCTCGGCTCGCCTCGACTGTTTTTTCGTGTCTTTCGCGGTTCGAATTTCTATTGTGATGGGGTTGCGGGCGAAGTCCGTGTTGTCTCGTTCGCGGTGACATCGTCCAATTAACATGTGACCGAGACGACAGAATCGGGTACGTGACCCTGGCGAGAATCCTTCTCATGAACGCCTTCCAAATGTTAAGAATTTAATTTTACGATTCTATTGACTTGTGACAAAGAACATCATAAAAATATGTCGCTTTATTTTTGGCGAATAAAAACCGGACTGGGAGCTCATAGCCAGTCCTGGTTTTGTTTGCTGCGTTGTTTGGCTGGTGAACCGGCGGTTGAGTCTGTGCGGTGCATGGGAAACTCGCGCAACGGCCATGGTCGAATTCGAACTCCGGTGAACTCTGGTGAAGTCGCGCGAACTCTGGTGAACTTTTTCACGACGGAAATATGGGAAACAGTCGCCAAAACCCTACGAAATACGAGGAATGGTCGAAGTCGCGCGAACTCGCGCGAACTTTGACACCAGATTTCTCAACGAACGGATGACGGCAGAACGGAAAAGATGGCTCGGGTAGAACCTCGGCCTCCCGAACAGGAAGCCAGAGCGGGTGAAGTTGGCCAAGTTGGCCAACTTCAAACTTGAAAAATGCCTGAAAAAATGGAACTTGGCCAACTTTGCCAACCTGGCCAACATTTTGTTCGGGGATGCGAATCGAACGAAATCCTGGCTTTTGTGTGAAATCGGACGGGTGAAGGATGGCGAAGTCGGGTGAACTCAGTTGAACTCGCGCGAACTCAGGTGAAGTCGCGCGAACTTTTTTACGAGGACAGAATGGAAGTTGGCTTGAAAAACCCTGCGAATTACGAGGAATGGTCGAAGTCGCGCGAACTCGCGCGAACTTTTCGATCAAATTTCGGGGCGACTTGAAATCAGCGGTAAGGAAGAGGGTTGGAACACTCATCAGCACTCATCTTCGTTAATCAGAAAAATCAACAGACTTTTTATTTCGCGTTATCCTTTAGTCAGGCATCCTGGATCGAATTCGATGTCACGCGGGAATCGCGAAAAAGGGGACAGGCACCGCAGACGGAGCAAGTCCCCTTTTTCGGACAGAAGACGGCTGGGGGATTCGAAGTCGGTTGAACTGCGTCGAACTTGATCGAACTCGAACACCCCGAAAACGCGGCAAAACGGTTGCTAAAACCCTATGAAATACGAGGAATGGTCGAACTCGATCGAACT
>CAIULL010000188.1 GCA_903899985.1 uncultured Schlesneria sp. | reverse complement strand
GTCTCGATGACACCGTGTTGCCTGGAATTGAAGAAACCGTTGGCTATATCGATCTTCGAACTACTACTCACCAGGAAGTTGTGAAGCTATTGACGGAAAAACTACGGCGCGAGCGAAGCGTCTAACAAGCCGGTCCAGCCGAGCGGAGTACCACCGGCTGACCTTCAACGTTCGGCGATAGAACCGTACTTTTCACATCCGAATTCTGTTTCCACAGTTTATGAGGGGCCACTCTATGAACCAGCGATTTTTCGTTTTGATTCTTGTATTTGTTATGTCGGGCGCATCGATCGGCCGGTGCGACGACACTGATGAGATCAAACGACTCAAAGATAAAATTGAGTTGCTCGAAGCAAAACTTCAATTGGCAGAACGGAAGAATCAAGATCTGAACGCGGAAATTGAGAAGCTTCATGCCGCTGGCGACGATCAACCCGGTACCGCCGAGAAAGAAAAGAAAAGTCTTGCGGCGCTCGGGACCGTTTGGAAAGGAAAATACACGGGAGGAGGCATCTCTCAAAGCGCAGAAGCGAAGGTGGTAGCGCGGGATGGCAAAACAATGACCTTAGAGACTTCGGTTGAGAACGGGGCAATTATGCAATACGAGTGCCAATTTACCGGAAACGACAAATACAAGATAACGAACACGCGCCGAGTTCAAGCTGCAAAAGGCGCCATTAACCCTGCGGCAGTCGGCGGCGTTACAGGAACAGGTACGATTTCGAAGAATAAGCTTGTTCAAAACTTCGTGTGGAAACGCGCTGGAGAACCTGATCTGCAGCAGACATTCAATCTAAGCATCGTCGCCGAAGGCAAATCGGAATGATGGATTTTAAAAATATGATAAGTTTGATTAGCGACCAAGAGATTGCGTTGAACAAGCGTTTTCGTTTTTAGGTTCCATATTAAGGCAATAAAATGGCCGAACAATTCGGTCAACGCGAGGCGAGTACGCCCGCGTTACCTTGAACGTTGGACGAAAGAAGCCAAAACAGAATTCCAAATGATCCGTGACTAGATTTGTCTCAGCGCGACTACACCAAACCAGGAGTCAACAAATGCCTTTCGACGCACAGGCTCAAAATCTTTTGGATACGCACATTACGCGCGTTAAGACGCAGTCTGAAAGCCAAATCCAGTCCGCCCATGGCGACAACCCCACATCTAGTCAGATCCTTCAGGGCGTCACCGATGTGGCTTGCGCACAAGGGATAACACAGAAGTCGTTCCTCCGGTCAACGCTGGAGTCCGTACCAGGAATCGCATTCGTTGCTGCGGTGATGGCTATTGTTTTCGGCGTGCTCGCGTACTTCGATTCAACGACTCGCACTCAATGGTTGGATATTGTGAAGATATTTGCTGGGGCTGTCGTCGGGTCCGCTGGCACCGCTGCGGTTCGTCGACCGTAGCGAAGGCATTTCGATAACCGATTCGAATTGGATGACTCTGGGCAATAGGCAGCGAATTGTCCAACAAGACGGTCAACGGGACACCGAGTACGGTGCACGTTACCTTGAACGTTCGGCTCCGGAGAATCCATTCGTGGCTCGCACGCGGACACAAGCTTCAATTGATGCCGTCGCAATGTGGACAGCTTTGGTGGTTTACGCGGTGATCTGGATCGTTGGATTGCAAGCTGGTCTTGAGACCATGTGGCTGCCTGCCGCAGTCACCATCATTTATGTTGCCATGCATACCGATGGCCGCACCACCCAGATGGGGGCAGTGGCTGACATTCGGGCAACTCTGTTCGAGCTTTGGGTAGAACACAAATGACAAGCGCATCTGTATGCCCAAGCCAAAGCGTGAGCCTTCGCAGTCGCTCAAAGGGCTTTCTCAAAACGCTTGGCAGAGGCCGGACCGTCAGAATCGAGGATGAGTCGATCCCTGTCTTCATTTCAGATAACTCGTTGCCCTTGGCTTCGAGGCGGCTCACCGCTGCGCGCTGTCGCAACTTGCGACGAGACAACCGAATCCCACGACATTTCCGTCGGCTACTTTCGTGTCTGATCGCCAGCTCATGAATCACAAACTCAACCCATATCAATCGCGACTGACAATACTTTAACTTGAAAGCCAAAACTTCAGCCGCCATCCGCCCGGGGTTAACTAAACTTTTACTAAAGACAGCGGGCAAAAAAAGGGGACAGGTCCTTTAGTGGCTAAATGAATTGAAAACAACTGGACCTGTCCCCTTTGTTTTCGTATTACCCCTTTGTTTTCGTATTAAGTTGGTCGCGCCTTATCGCCACCGTTCCTATCAGGACCAACAGCATGCAAACACCGGCGTCCTAAGCTGGGGAGCCGGCTTGCGGCGACAGGTGGATAACGGTGAGTCGAAGCACGATTGATGGTTGCGGTCCATTACTGCTCGATACAGTAGTTGTTATGTAGGATCGTGTTCATGCGGGCGAGGGCACTGGTGGCATAGTCTTTTTCCTTCCCATAAAGCGTGACGGTGGTACTCGCCTCAGTGCGACTTCGTCGAGTGTCCACGGAGCGTCTTCCCATCGATCGACATCCGCAGGAACGATTCGGCGGGGCTGGGACTTGCCCTAAATTCTGGCGGAGATCTCGCGAAGCTCGACTCCATTCCATGTCCAGGCATTCTGACCACCCACGGTGTTTTGAAGTTTTAGAAGACAACTGCATCTGGGGTTTTGTATGCTTGAGCGAAATCTTCGCCACCAACTCGTCCCATGTAGTGGTGTGCGCCGCAATGAATAACGTCACTCGGATCCAATCGGGCCAAGCATTCCAATGACTTTGCCACGGGTAACGCTCAGTGACATCTTCTCGACGGCAGTAAATTTGCCGAACCGAATCGTCAAATCGCGAGCGATTCCGATGCCACCGCACCTTCCGAAGCTAATCGAACTGCTGATTTCATATTCGATCAGTTAAACGGAAGGAATGTTTCAAATGCAAGCGTCTGAGGTACTTGCGTTGCCGACCCCTACACCAGACCTGTCAGCCTGGAGTCGTATTAATCGATCGAAGGCACTCTTTCAAAGAGCCGATTTCAAGGCGAGAAACACTCTACCTGCTCAGTTTCTTTGCGGAGGGGACCGCAGCTTGACAAGGTCGAATGGTTTGCCAGTCAACTTCTGAAAGGTCTCACGCTGCGATTCGTCGAAAACCTTTCTCGCGTTTAATTCCCATTCGTCGAGAAGCTCATACGCCTTTGCCGTTTGTTCGTCGGTAATTTGTGTTCCAACGATCCGCCCACCCGGCGGGTTCAGCAACTGTCTCGACTTCTGAAAATGAGCAAGCCGCAATTCCTGAAGTTTCTTTTTCTGGTCTTCCGTCATTTCGAGTGCTTTGGACATTTCGACGTCTTCGTCAACGCTTTTCATACCCCTGAGCTGCCATCGGATTTGCTTTACTCGCATGAACTTATCGGTCGTCAATAGCTTCTCAAGCAATGGATGATATTTCTGCGCTAAGACTTCACTGCGCTTATACGGATCGAACGCGACTTGTGCGTCGGATCTGAGTTCAGTTGATCTCTGCTTGTGCTCATTGATTTCTGCATCCAGCAGCTTTCGAATTTCTGCAGCCAAATCAGAATCGGCAGCGATTCCTAGTTCCGCCAGTACAGGTGGCCGAAGTGCCATCTGCGACAATTCAGCCAAGGGGATTCTAATCGGCAGGCCTGGATTTCGATTGACAGGCAGCGGTCGCTGCGGGTTGTCCTTCCATTCGAAAGGAGCTCCCTTGAGTTCCGTAAATCGAATACGTTGCTCGTCCGTCAGAACACTTTCGTATTTCGCGAGACGCAGCGGTTTCTGCTCTTCAATCTTTTTGTCAACGTCGTCAGTGTTCTCCTTGGCGTCACGCAGGTTTCGTTTTTCGGTTTGAAGCTTCGCAACCTTGCCGTCAAACTCCGCTTTGATCGCCCGAAGAGTCTGCCGTTGTTCATCAGTCAGCTTGAGTTCCATCGCAAAATCATCTGCGAGTATCACGGCAATCCCTTGCCATCGCACAAAGATTTCTCGTAGTCGCTTGTATTGCTGTGGTTCAATTGCCTGTTTCAGCTTCTCAATGTATTCGGTCTCGACTTTGCCCCAGAGATCGCTGTCCGTCAGTTTTTGTTCACGGTCCTCATCAGTCGGATTTCGGTCTCGTCGTTGGAACTCGGGCCCGAATTGACTCCAGATTTCACGAAGTCGATTGTATTCCGGAGTCTCTTTCTCCATGCCAATTTCCTTCATCGCTAATTCGTTCCCAAATACAATCAGCATTCCGTGAGCCCAAACCGGCTTTGGTTTCTCAGGCTTCGCGACGGGTTGATCGGCTTTCGAATCGGATAGGTTCTTCGCGTCGTCGTCTTTCTTTTCAATCTTCTGGTCATCGGTTGGCGTGGCGACGTCCGCTTGTTCAACCGCCTCGGCAGCGATTGTCTGCTTCGGCTCGATGAGTCCCCAGGTGGGCATCAACGCCAACGCGAACGGAAGAATGGCGACGATCGATAATCGCGATAAACGCCCCGAGATGTTGGTTTCAAAGATCATTTTTAATCTCCGTTCCATTGAACGATGTGAGCTGACATTTAAAGCGCACGCTGGTTTTGAGGATCCGCTTTGGTTGATGCCCGTGACCAATTCCAATAGTCGGTTGGCATATTGCTGAGGAGCGCTACCTGTCATCTTAAGAGCCAAAGCATCGCATGCCGCTTCGCGCGATTCGTGAAGTTGATGGCAGATCATCCAGTAGACGGGATTCCACCAATAAATCGTGGCGGAAAAATACTCGAGCCATTTGACCCAATGATCTCGGCGCATCACATGAGCGAACTCGTGCGCTAATAGTGGCTCCAACTCGTGCGAGAAGTCCACATGGTCCAGCCTTTGTGGCCAGACGATTCTTGCGGATCCGATGACAACGACGGAGGGTGAATCGACATTAGTTGACGTCACCACGGCGATCCGACGGCCGGTCCGATGATTGAATCGATCGACAGCGGCCTGAAGACCAGGCGAAGGGGCAGCGGTATTCTTGAGCAAATCTCGTGTGGCATGAACGCGTCGCCCGAGCAACAACAACCCAACCGCAGTTCCCGTTAGCCAAACGAGTTCCAGGATCGATTGTCCGGTTGATAGGTAACCAATGCGTCCGGCAGAGGGCTGCGATAAGCGTTTATCCTGCCGGTGTGGAGGCGGAGAAGTGATCGACGTGTCGACGGTATGATCTTTGATCGGACCTGCCAATGGTGGTGTTTCGGCGCGTGGGACGTTGGCGGGATTGTTTGTGACTTGCGGCGGAGAGTTCCCAATCAACGGTGGCGCGACGATTGACCAGGTGAACACCGGTGGCAGGATCAACTTCACCAGCAGAACGAGCCAAAGGCCATTTTGTACGGCTGGTTTCCGCCGGAGGGGCAGGCAGACCAGGTAAACCGCAGGAAAGACTGCCGAGACGATGATCACGTTTTGAATCAGCCAGAATGGTAAGAACATATGGTCCCTTCGATTCGGGAAACTCTCAAATGCAGTCAATTCTTTCGATCGCGAGGTTTCTATTTTTGATCTTTGTCAGGCCGCGCGCTTAATTCTTTAACAAGATTCTTCAATTGCGTGATTTCGTCGGGAGTAAACTTCTGGCGCTTGGCGAAAGCCAGAAGCAAGGGAGTCGACGCACCCGCACAATACTCTTGGGCGACGTCCGACAGTCGCTGACAGACCATGTCATCTCGACTGACAATTGCTTTGAAAACAAACGCGTGCGAATCCTTGTCGCTCGACACGTAGCCCTTCTTTTCCAGTCGCTGTAAAAGCGTGATGACCGTCGAACGCTGCCAGCTTTGACCTCGATCGACGAGCGATTCCTGTACTTCGCGAACGGTCCTCGGCCCCAGATCCCACAGAACGTGCAGAATCTGGCGCTCTGATTCGCTGACGGGTGTTCGTGATGGCTCCATTGAGGGCCTCATTGAAAAGTTCTCTTCGTCTACAACATGTAGACAAAGATCAAGATATCTACAGAGTGTAAATAAAACAAGATCGAGAAGATCTGGCTTCGGGGATTTCAGTTGTTCGTTATGTTCGAACGCAATCAGTTGGCCCAACCGCTGAGTTTGTTTTCCTCCCTCTACCACGGACCACGGGGACACTGCTTTTTCATCGCTTCAACACAGTTATCGCCGACAAAGGCATTCGAGTACGGCAAGAATTTCGCTTGTTATGGCCGCATTAAGAGAGTTTGCAGAATTGTATGCGGGCAAGACTGGTGGGAATTCGCTTGGTTAACCTTGGACCTTGGGGACACTGCTTTTTCGCTGAACCTTAGGGACACTGCTTTTTCGCTGAAAAGCAGTGTCTCCGGAATCCACCCGATGCCGCAGACCATGTTTTGATTGTGAACGTCTCTGATCGTAAGAATTGACTTTTCGAAACCGGGATTTTATCCTCCTCATGCTCACCATACGATGCGGTCATCCCGATTAGTCTGGCTTGTGCCCGATGTGACCCACGCCGTTGCCGTGAGCATCTTGAGGACCTATCGTAAATGACTAACTCGCTTCGCTGCCTTGCACTCTTCGCCGTCGTCGCCTTGGCATCCCCCTCGTCAGCCCGCGCCGGCATTCTGGCATCCTACACGGGCGGGACTAACGACGCGAATACATCTGGCTATTTCTTTGGAACGTCGATCCACACCGGGTCGCAGGGACCGGCCCATGACCTCCAGTTCACCTTTCTCGGCACAAACGGGACAACTCCGGTCGCCTCCGGCACGATTTACCTTCTCAGCTCTCCCTACGCGGGGACGCCAACTGCCCTGTCCTCGTCGACCGCGGGATACCTCGACTCGGCCGTGGCGTCGGGTGGCATCTACACATTCAACGCCGCCACCACCGTCCAGGCCGATACGGACTATTATATCTACTTGGCCACGAGCGTTCTGCACATGGGCTATGGGCTTCACAGCGGCACTGCGTATCAGGCCGTTAGTCCGACCTCGAACTATACCACATTCAACGGAATTCAGCTCAACCACCAGTTGACCGGCACCGTGGACACCTCCACCGTCCCCGAGCCTTCCACGATGGCCCTGGCCCTGAGCGGCCTGGCTGCGGCTGGCATCGCCGTCCTCCGCCGCCGTACTGTCGCCTGACCTTCCCGGCAGGTCGGGAGAAGAAAAGGGGATAAGTCCATTTAGTCCTTGACAAGGGGCTGTTTTTCAGAATATTCTCGCGGGCATGCCACGAACAGCACGCCAGGCGCCGGGGGGAACGATCTTTCACGTACTCAATCGTGGAAATGCCCGGGATCAGATTTTCGATGATGACGCTGACTATGCTGCGTTCGAAAAGGTTCTGGCAGAAACCCAGGCCGACGTCTTTGTGCGCATTCTCAGCTATTGCCTGATGCCGAATCACTGGCATCTCGTTCTGTGGCCGCTGCAGGATGGCGACCTGGGGCGATTCATGCAACGATTGACCACAACGCATGTGCGGCGATGGCACTTG
>CAIULL010000187.1 GCA_903899985.1 uncultured Schlesneria sp. | reverse complement strand
GGTAGCGGCTCCGGTCAATCGGACTCAAATTGTCGACGAACCCGAAGATACCTATCTTCAGCAAGTGACGGGGGTTTTCGGGGTCAAGAGTTGGAAGGTTAAGGACTTGGTGGTTGAGGCCGTTGAAAGTGACTCGACGGATGTGCAATCGGAGTAATCGACATGTTTAAAGAAATCGGTCAATTCGCCTCGCTGATGAAGCAGGCTCAAGGGATACAAGGAAAAATGGCTGAGTCGAAAGAACGACTCGCCAATTTGCAGTGTGATGGTGAAGCGGGTGCTGGGATGGTCCGAGTCACAGTGGGCGGCACAATGAGAGTTCTTGCCTGCAAAATCGATCCAGCATTGTTTCAGTCGGGCGACAAAGAAATGCTGGAAGACCTCGTTGTTGCCGCGACAAACCAGGCTCTTGAAAAACTGCTTGAGAAGCAGGCTCAGGAGATGAGCTCTATCACCGGCGGATTGAATTTGCCGGGAATGGGCGATGTTTTGGCGGGAATGGGCTTAGGTAAATAGTTGGGCGCCACCTTCAATTGAGGGAGTAACGATTAATGGCAAGGATTGAGGAGCCACCACGACATCCATACGGAGCTGCTGTGGGGAACTTGATCGAGCGTCTGGCGAAGTTGCCTGGCATCGGCCGCAAGTCGGCCGAGCGACTCGCAAATCATTTGCTCGACTGCTCCGAAGACGAGGCCAATTCTCTGGCTGAGGCCATTCGTCGCGTGAAAACGGTCGTTCGTCCTTGCTCCATCTGCTTTAACCTGACCGAAGGTGAGACATGTAGTATTTGTAGCGATCCCCGTCGCGACAAGCATTCTGTCTGCGTCGTTGAACAGCCGCGAGATTTACTTGCGCTTGAGGCGGCCTCAATCTTTAACGGTGTTTATCACGTTCTCGGAGGTCGTCTTGCACCTCTTAACGGCGTCGGCCCCGAAGACTTGAATATTGGAGCTCTCGTCAAACGGGTGCGCCATGGGGGGGTCACAGAAATCCTGATGGCAACCAACCCGACGCTCGAAGGAGATGGAACCGCACTGTTCATTTCCAATTTGCTGGCAAATGACCCGGTCAAAATTACGCGATTGGCTCGCGGGATTGCTTCAGGAAGTGTACTTGAGTTTGCCAATCGGGAAATGCTGGCTGATGCGATCCGCGGACGACAATCATTTTAAAACTGGCTTTTTTGTTGAAGGAACGACTCTCGTGTACCAGAAAACACTTATATGCAGATCGTGAATCGAAAATGAAGTTGGGCAGGTCGAAGTTAACTAAGAATGATGTGTTTTCTCATCGCGAAAGCAGAGACCGCGACTTGATCGCGAACTTTGCCCTGCGATTGAATTGAGATCCTAAAATGCAGTTGAATTTTTCACATCAGATGAAGATGAGCCAGCAGATGAAGCTGGCTCCTCGAATGATCCAGTCGATGGAAATTCTCCAGTTGCCAACCATGGAATTGGATGAACGGATCGAACAGGAGCTTTCGGAGAATCCGTGTTTAGAGATGCGATCATCTGATCGTGACGCGCCAGAACTTCAGCATAATCTGGAAGAGGCTCGCCTGGAGGCATCCGAAAAAAGCATTTCGGAACAAGAGTTACAAGTCGATACGGCCCACAATAACGAGGCAGACTTTGAGCGACTGCTGGAAATGTCGCAGGACTGGCCGGAAGATAATTACACATCCGGCAGCAAGCCCTCTTCAAACCGTACCGATGAAGAAGGCGATCGTCAGCACGACATGATTGCAAACGTCTGCGAACGACCACAGTCTCTGAACGAATATTTGCTCGAACAATTTGGCTTTTTCTCTGTACCGGTCGAGGTCCGCGATTTTGGTGAATTCCTGATCCAGAATCTTGATCCGAACGGACGGCTTCCATCAAGCTTGCCCGACCTGATCCAGGTCTACGGGAAGTCCGTCGCCAACGTTGATGCACAGGCCGCACTTCAGCTTGTACAGCGGCTGGACCCACTCGGTTGCGGTGCCCGTGATGCGAAAGAGTGTTTGCTGCTTCAACTTCGCGATGACATGCCCTATCGCGATGTTCTTGCCACACTGATCGGGTCGCACCTGGAAGACGTCGCTCAAAATCGACTGCCGCTGATCGAACGGAAAACCGGCTATTCGATCGAAACAATTAAGTCGGCAATCGAAGAGTTACGACATATGAATCCCTTTCCTGGAAGGGGATTTGAGGCTCGACCTGCACAAGCGGTCAGGCCCGATGTCTTCGTCGAGCAAAATGGTGACGACAAGTGGGTTGTTCGAGTGTTAGACGAATACACACCCCGCTTGAGGATCAGCAAACAGTATCAGCAAATGCTTCGCGATGGAGCCGACCAGAAGACAAAAGACTACATCAAGCGCAAGATCGATTCGGCCAAGTGGCTGATCGAAAGTATTGAGCAACGGCACAATACATTAAAGCGTGTTGCGCAATCGATCGTGGACAAGCAAACTGCCTTTCTGGAATTCGGCCCTGAAGCGATCGTGCCGCTAAAAATGCAGGAAATCGCCGATGTCGTGAAAGTCCACGTCACGACGGTTTCACGTGCGGTCGACGACAAATGGATTCAGACTCCCCGTGGCCTGTACCCCTTGAAACGATTCTTCGGCGGGGGAACCACAACCGAAAGCGGTGAGGAGGTTGCCTGGGATATCATTCGAATTAAGCTGAAAGAGATCGTCGACAAAGAAGACAAGAACGACCCTCTCAGCGATGATGCTTTGGTCGAAGAACTGGCAAAATTTGGTTACACGCTCGCTCGCCGAACGGTGACAAAATACCGAAAAGCGCTCGACATCCCCTCATCCCGTCAGCGGCGAGCGTATTAGACCGGCTCAGCCGATCTGTGCGTGTCAGACGATGGGTTTAAAAGAGGCTGATCCTTCGTAAGTTGATCGATCTCGAAGAAGGGGTCGGGCGTTCAAATTTCAAAATTGGCCGGCACAGCCGGTGAGTGCACGTCGGGCGACGGGTTTAGAATAGGCTTATCGATTGCGCGTTGATCGGGAGCAAAGAGGGGTCGGGTGTTCAAATTTCAAAATTTGAACACCCGACCCCGGAACATAACGCCAACCACACGTCATTCGCACACAATCCAGTGATCAGCCGAAACGCTGCGCCAGCCCTTATCATAAAAATGTTATTTAAGTCGCGGCTCTCCCCCCGTCAGCCGAAAACGATTGTCACGCTTTTCAATTGAAAAACGTTCTGCTATCATGTTGGGCCGATCTCGCATCGGTTCGGAAATGACTTTTCAGATGACAATGAATGCGGCACTGCCGCTGCATCGAAACTTCGGAGAACAAAAATAGCAAAAACCAACCGCAAGGTCAACAAAGCAAATCACGGCAAGCGACCAGCAAGCTCAAAGGCTCGTAAGGCTCGTCGTAAGAAGCTGGGTGTATAGTCTGGCGTCTGCCGGATTATGACGCTTCTCGTTCATCCGAGTTGTCGTCTTCAAAAGTGAGAACGAGGCGGGTTATCCCGCCTCTTTTCGTTTTTCCGGCCGGCGTTACCTCATCGACCAAGCCGTGTGCCGTTTTACTGTATTCGGCAAAACCGTGTTCCTCGGACGTGTTATCCAACCTTGAAGGCACGGCCTCGTCGAAGACTTTCAAACCGTGCGATCGCGTTTTTTGGCCGCTTTCCGCTAAACGGGCGCAAAAGTATTACCAATTCGACAGTTTGGCCCTTTCATCAGGCCGGACTGATACGATCGATCAACCAGCTCGACGTTCTTCGACGGCGCTCGCCGAAGGATTGCGAGAGGGAAGATAAATCGGCTTGATCCCTCGCTTCTCAAACAATTGTGCGTAGTGCAGATGGCTGGTAAACACCAGCAATTGCTGACCATCGCGCGTAAAATCAAGTAGCGTTTCCACTGCGGCATCGGACCGTTCCTGATCAAAGTTTACGGTCACATCATCCAGCACCATCGGAAGGTCGATCCCCTTCTTCGAGAACGCCTTAACCATCGCCAGCCGGATGGACAGAAAGAGTTGTTCACGAGTTCCACCGCTTAACCGCTCGGCCGGTAGCGATTCGTGCTTGTCATCGTCGACAAACAGCTGTTTTCGACCCAGCGGGGTCCAGAGATGATTGTACTTTCCAAGCGTTAATTTATGTAAGAAGGGGATTGCTGCGGCAAGCATTTCAGGCTGATTGGCCTGTTCGAACTGGCCCGCGACTTCATGAATGGCTTCCTCTGCCAACGACGACGAAAACCAGGTGAGCCAGGCTTGTTGCAAATCGTTTTCCACTTGTGACAGTTCTCGGTGGATGCGTGTGCCGCGCCGATCGTGTTCAAGCTGTTTCAACTCTTGTTTGACTGTTCCAAGTTGCTCAAACGTCTGCTCGATATGATGTTCAAGCTCTGTGTGTTCGTGATTAAACTGTTTGATCAGCCCCAAGGCATCTTTGGGGTTGTATTGCATCAGGTCCTCATCGACGAACGCCATATCGGGTTGCGACTTCACCAGATGCTCAAGTTCGCGTGCGGTTTGCTCCAGCAGCGATTCGACCTGCTTTCGTCGCTCCATCAATTCCAGGCGATGGTTGAGTTGTGAACGATGAGTTACGCCAGCGAGTGCCAGCAAGGCATCGTGGCTTTTGTTCAATCCGTCGATTTTCCGCTGATACTCTACGGTTTCTCTGCGACGCTGAATTTGAAGTTTTTGTAATTGCTTTCGTTCGTGAGCAAGTTGACGGGCTGTGCGAAGCTCACCTTCCCACAGATCGACAACCTCCGAAGGGTTTACGTAATTCAATTCGGGGCGTTGCATCCGATGCCCCACGGTTTCGACTTGTCTTCGAAAACGATCGAAAGTCCGTCGAATGTCTCGCGATTTTTCTGCGGTCTGTAAATACTGTCGCCGAACATCGCGGGCGGCAATGACATGCTTCCAATGTTCGAACGCAGAGTCGACATGGACCGTTTCATCAAATCCGAGGCTTGATAATGTCTGGCACCAGTTTTTGCGAGAATTTGCTAACTCACGCTGTTGAAGTTGTAGATCGCCTCGAATGGCACTCAACCGTCGGCGGATCTGTAGAACTCGATGGAATTCTCGCTGTGACCGGTCCAGATCTGCAGCGCGTTGCGAAGCTTGGGCCAGTAGTTCGCCGCTGGCCAGGTCCTGTGGCGTGACTTGGTCGCCCCACCATTGCCGCAGCCCGCTCTCATCAATAAACGACTGGATGTGCTTAAGAATGGTCCAGCGATTGGTTTCGCATTCCCGGCGCTGCTGCCGTAACTGGTCGACCTGTTCCTGCAGGTTTTGTTCGAAATGATTTCGAAACGCCCAGGCGGTCCCGCCTGCAAAGACCGAAAGTGCGATGAAGATTAAGCCAACCAGCCATCCGGTATACACGGCCGAGTACGCACCGGTCACAAATAATGCGAAACCTGCGATCGTGAACCAGGCAAGAATTCCATAGATCCAATTCGGAATTCCGTGTCGATCGTGAAGCTGCTCAAGTTGTTCGTCGATTCCAATCGTTTGATTCTCGAGCTGGGTCGCTTTGGAATGCCAGCGTCCAAGATCAATCAACTGGTCGAGTCGCTTTTGCGCCACATTGATCGATTCATTCAACGCTTCGACCGGGATACCGAAATCCTGGAGTTCGGTACGGACCGCGAGTTCTTTATCTCTGATACGGGCATTCGCTCTTCGGTAACGACGCTGCATTCGCCGTGTTTTCGAGTCGATCGCCTGATATTCGCGAGCAGCTTGCACGAAATCGGCGTGTGCCTTGGGTGAGTCTTGAACAGAATCGAGACGTTCCAACGTCCAATGCGGTCCCAACGATGAAAGATGCTCTGAAACAGCTCGCTCTTGTTCAATGGCTTCAGCCTGTAGCTCGTGAACGCGTGGCTCGATCTCCTTCAGAACAGCACGCTGCTCAACCAGGATCTGAACGGCACCCGAAAATCGACGGATTTCGGGGTCGATCTGAATCGACGCGAGCTTCTGATTGATTTGAGACACTTCGGCCAAAAGCGATTCACGCTTGTGGACTGCCGCACTGATGTCGGTTTCCAACCGTTGAAGTTGGCTGACTCCATCGGCCGGGAACGCGCTGAAATCGGGAAGCGTGTTAAGTTCGTGGCGATATTCACGGCACCTGGACCATGGGGGATGGATTTTTTCCAGGTGGCTGAAGCCACGAAGTTTTGTTTGTAATTCGGCCTGTCGATTTCGTTGTTTGATGATTCGATCATCGAGATCCGACTTCTTTCGCAATAATTCGCGATATCGGTCACGCTGGCGAAAGGAATGCCCCGACTGCCGCTGCAGTTCCTCATGCCGCTTCAATAATTGCGGAATTAATGATTCACCGTTGCTCGAAAACAGCCGATGCAGTTCGTGGTTGGCCCGGTGTGGCAATTCCATCAGCAGTCGGCCCTGGGGCCCCAGAGTCATCCCATAAAGGTGGTCACCAACCTGATCGGCGGTGAGAGTTGCGAATTGCTGAAGCTCAGGAAGTCCGACGGCAAATACCGACTCGAACAACTTCTCGTCCGTTGATGCCAGCAGTTCCTCCATGAACGCGGTGGTTGGCTCACCCGCTGGGATCCCTTTCACCGATAGGATTCCGGAATTTTCGCCAAATCCCGTGCGCCGGATTTCATATTCCTGCGACTGATGTTCGACTCGCAGCAAACCCGATTGTGACTCGCGTCGGGTCTTTTTCTTGTTTCCGATCAATTGATCGTCGGGCGGATAGCCGTATAAGACACCGCGAATAAACCGCAGGAGAGTCGTCTTCCCTGCTTCATTCGGGCCGTAAAAGACGGTCAACCCTTCACGATTCAGCGGTTGCTGATAGTTTTGCCAGACTCCGAACCGTTCGATTTCAATCCCAGTGATCCGCATCTTGTTCTCTCGCGGCGATGTATAAGGCAGTAAAATTAGGCCATCTTTGAGTTGATGGCGGTCGATCAACTAGGTCGAGGGACAGATTGAAGTGCTCGCCCCGCCAGGCCTGTTCATCTATTACTTTCCGATCGTTGAAAACCAGTTCCATCCCAATTGTTTTGCTCGATTCGTAACCTGTTCGGGCAGAATTGACTCAGTCCACTGCTCCCAGTGACCAGATTTCAGCACATCACTCACACGGGCATCCGACAGCCACTTGGCAATAGCACGTTGATCGACGGAGCCTCGCCGTTCGAGCACCAGCAAGTATTCCGTTAAGACCTCACGATGAGCCGGTTCAATGAGTGACAAATCCAATTCGACAGGCTGGATCCGGTGAAGATAGCGCAGGCCGTCAGGATGATCGCTGAGTTCCGTCAAGGCTAACGTCAACTCATTTGCCGCAGACTCCGTTGCCCAGCCAATTGTGTCGCTGGAAGACCGGTCCAATTGCCACTCGCAGATTCGTAGCACCTCGCCTTTCAGCAAAGGCAACCGTTCCAATTGAGCCACCATCCGCTCAACCAACGCTTCCCGGCTATTGATACTGTCGACCAATTGATTGAGCCGTTCCCAACGAACCGGTGCCAGACTGATCGGTGTTTTTTTCGTTTTTCGATGGGAATCGACTTCCAACAGCGTCACGCCGTGCGCACCCGTTTCAGTAGGGCTCATTCCCTGCGGTGCGGATTGAGTAAAAATATGGCCATCCGTCAACGGCAGCGTATCGGTGTCAGCACCTGACGGACAGAGGAGCCAGTCCAGCGCTGCGAACCGAGCGGCAGACAGTCGCGGTCGTTCATGCTTTTCGACCGCGCGATCGGTCAGCAGCAACCCGACCATAAATGGTCGCACCCCCTTAGCAGATGTTCGCCCCCCCTGAATGTTGGCAAGTTCTTCCGGTTCGATCGAAGTCTCGGCCGTGACCGGCAGAATTGTGGCCAGAAGGTGGCCGTGATCAGTCAGATCGATCGGTGTTTCACTAGCATCCAGAAAAACTGTTACGTTCTTGGGAAGAGGTGGCATTTCCTGCCACGCAGATCCCGGATCAATTCGACCAGGGACAATGAAGACAGGAATCTGTCGTTCGGCAAGGCGGCTGAAACCGTCTCGTAAGGCAACTTCGGCAGCCAGACTCGGATAACTGGCATCAAACGTGTTGCCCGTGATCACGAGAGCATCGACATCCTTTTCCAGCGATGTCGCCACAATTCGCTCAAACGCAGTTAACGTCGCGGTCTCGACGATCTCGCGAATGTCATCATTGACGGCCCCTATTCCACGAAGCGGGCAATCCAACTGCAAGTTGGCGGCATGCAATAAACGAAGCGGCTTTGCAGCCATAATGGCATCCCTTCCGTTACGATTGCATTCAGTTCGAATCGAACCAAAAGCAATTCAGACTCACAGAACACTTCTGTGGTATCGCGGCAGGAGCGGCCATCAAACAGGTCAACTGACCGCACCGTCCCTGCGCGGATCGCTTATAGTGTACTGTCGACACATCTATCAGAAAACCCCGAAACGCCCCAAATCCACGGCAACGACGTTTTCTGTTTACGGAATTCAACCGTCGGGTTGACTCGTCGACACGAGAATCTTGGGGGACATCGTATCCGCGTTTCCTGGCCGAAACATTAGGGCTTCAGATCTTTGAAAGTGGGGGGATTTCCTGAGAATTCGTTTTTCATCCCCCATCAAAACCACAATTCTCAAAAGATCTTGGTTCCCGGGACGTTTTTCAAAAAGCAACAAAGCAATTCCGGGGGATGGCGACGACCACCATTGCTTTTGCAAACCAGGTCAACGCACGAATGAATTCCGGCTTCATCATCACGACCGCGGTCGCAGTGCCGAATTAGGTTCAGGGCGCAGCGAACGTCTATGTTCATGAGACTCTGCCAAACCAGGGCGAACCTCACGTCACGAAGATCGAGCCGATCGTTCCTTAAGCGAGAGAGTTGTCCTGTCTCAACATTCCGGTGCCACTGGATGATCCTCTTTAATCACCCAGTGGTCTTAGGCGAAAGGGGTCAGGAATGAATTTATCTTTTGCCTTGTCTCATCTTGGTGGAGGGTTGTCACGGAGCGTCTTCAACTGTCGCTAACATCCCCGCCCGACACATAACATTTCCTGTCCGTGCCATTCATGCTGAATTCCTCTCATCAAAAGAGCACAGTCAAAGTCAACGGAACCCCTGGGGAATTTCGTTTCATCCGAGAAAAAACTGGATTCAACGTTTTCCACCGCCAGGGGCTGTACCTGCCAGTTGAAGCTGTGAAGGTCAAGTCCCTCAAATTCCCCGGGATTCGAGGTGACGGAATATCCAAGCGATCCTTTTTCAAAGTAACTGGATGCTTCCTCGATCGACGTAAACACAGAAGTCGCCGGGATGTCTTCAACCACATTTCCGTCAACAAGAATATGGGTATTGCCGTCACCACTCTCCACTTCCACTCGATAATGATCATCGTTCTCTTCAACGTTGAAGACAGCAAGGTGACTTTTCCCTGGAAACATTCGACCGCCCAATAGCGTATTAATCCTTTTGGAAGTGTCCCTTCGTGGAATGAATACCCCCTCCTTAATTTCGCCGTCCTGTTCCCACTCCACGGCAATTCGGTGGGCCGCATTTTCAGAGGACATCCCGAGAAACGAAGGCAGAAAACGAGGGCGAATGTTTTGGAGCCGAATCAAGCAAATCCCAGCCATCCCCGTCCCTTTGACGATTTTCGGTCGAAACGGCTCGGGGAGAATTCGAGCGATAATTTCAGGGTTCACACGAAAATTCACGAGAATTCGCCGATCGATAACGCCTGTAATCACCGGAATTTGCATGATGGACCCAACGTTTGGTTAGAGATGTTTCCTGATCAACCGCAAAAGGCGACCGGAAATAACGCTCTTCAAAACGAAAATCCTTTGGGAAACCCAAAAGATTTTCGGTATCACAAGTGTCCTGAAAATCTCACTGAGGTTTCCCTCTCGCGACTTTCCAATGCGTCGCACACAAAGGAAACCGTGTCTCAGCGTCAAGCGGCGGTTGCCATACTTCGACCTGGCTGAGTGGACTCTGATGCGTTCAACACGAACGTGACTAAGAGTACTGCTGCAGCATTCGCGAAATAATAGCCTGCATCCAGGCCACTGAACCCAAACACCAGCGGTGCCGCAACAAACGTCACGCCGACAAGCCGGTCGACGGCAACGTGAAACCAATAAGGAAGCACTCGGAAAACACCTAACTCATGGTCAGTCAACAGCGTCAGGACGAAGGCAGCGACTCCGGTGACAACAGACAGCCAGAGAGCAATCGGGTTCTGCGTTCCGAGTCCGAGAACAAATGGCATCACCATCAAGCTGATGGCAACGGGGTAGTCAATCCATGCGTGGATTTGGCGAGTGACGAAACGAACATTCATAGCAATTCTCCTGGTTTTGGCCCGACCGGGCCGCGTTGTATTGCGTCGGCGACATTGCCGATCCTCACAACCTTTGACACGCAGCGCAGCGGATTCGTGACAGAGAATCCTTTAAATATTTTTTTCGGGGCCCTTTTGTAGTCTGGAAACAACAACAAAAGGCCACCGCAGGGTGTCTTCATTATGTTGAAATAAGACGCCTTTCTACGTCCCTTCCGACAAGTCGCTGTCTGCTGACGAATCATTCGTCTAGATTTGTCTGTCACAGTCGACGTGATGGAATTGTCTAATCCAGGGTGACACACATGGCGCAATGGAAATCAAACGAATTTGAAGACTACGTCAAAGAATCAGCCAGCCGGTTGCTGGCCACGATTCGTCGAATTCTGCGCAATGACGCCGATGCGGAAGATGCACTCCAGGAAACATATCTGGCCGCATGGCGCGCTCAAGATCGTTTCGACGGAAAATCGACTATGAATACCTGGGTACATCGCATCGCGATCAATACCGCGCTGAATAAACTTCGAAAAACGGGTTCGGTTTCGACGAAAGGGGAAGCCGACCTGGAGGGGATCGCACATCTGGCGAGCGGGCGGCAAATCGATGACCTCGCCTTGCGAGAAGTTGTTTGGGGTGCGATTGACCAACTTCCTGATGACCAGCGAGTCGTCCTCGTGCTTCGAGATGTCGAACAAATGAGTTCCGAGGAAGTTGCCGAGCGACTTGGTGTCGCGCCGGCGACGGTTCGGCAACGCTTGCATCGGGCACGAAAATACGTCGCCGAAATTCTCTCACCAGAACTTTGTGGTGCCGAGGGAATAACGTGCGGCGGCCGCCTGGATCTATTGCTCGACATGATCGATGGCATGCTGGCGGACGATGTACGCGAGCCTGTGTTATCACACGTTGCCGCCTGCGAAACCTGCCGGAATTATGAAGCAGGATTCAGACGGACAATCCTGCTACCGGTCGGCACAACGGAAAGAAACGCACAAGTCCCCGCGAGCCTGCTCGAACGGATTATTTATCTCATCCAAAAAGACACATAACTCAAGGAGACGGCGCTAGAACGAACTCTTGGGCCAAGCGAAACCGGAGAACTGGTCCGCCGCAGATTCTGATCGCCGGCAATTCAACGCTGAAGTGCGCGTGACGGAACGACCATACGGGGTTCCCCTAACTCGACGATTCGCTGTTATGCCGGTCAATGCTGACTTCGAGGGTGGCGAGCTCTTCACGAATTGTTTGCCCGTACTCCTTCAAGGGATCGAGTACGTCAGCGGAACGCGTTCTTGCCGGAGACAAGTCTTCAAGGAGGGAGACAAAATGTTGAAAACTGATGCCGGACTTCCGACCTTCAGGGACAAGGACTTCGCGAGTCCATTGCCTCACCTGATGAGAGACGATGAACTGATAAACCACGCTACCGAGCAGGGGCCCCGCCAGCGCGGCGCCCAATACGAATCCGTTACTCTTTGATATTGATGCTGGAACAACGAACGCCGCCCCCCAAACCGCAAGACAAATCAGAAATCCAATCGCACATCCGGCGTTTTCCGGCACCTGAGTGCTGATCGACAATGCGAATTTCATCGCACGTGCCAGCTCTGATGACTCCCTGGTAAGATTCGCTCGCTGGGCTTCGTCTAATTGATCCCAGCGCCGCAACTCTTTCGATAGTCGCGTCATCAACAAGCCTGGACGCAACTCGTCGACCGATCGCAGGGTCTGTGTAAATCTCGGATCGTCGCCAAGCTCCTCGCACTTCCTGGACCACTCGATCCTAGCTTTCAGCGAGGGATTCGTCTGATCAAGTAATTCATCAACAGTAAGCGAAAAAGCATCAAACTCGGAAAGCATCGCTTTGTAACGATTGATATCGCATCGGAATCGCTTCTGACAATGGCTACAGATGGCTGCGACTTCGGTGACACCGCTCGCCACGGGGATAAAGAAGATATGCGCGCCCTCGACTTTTCCAAAGACCCGGCACGGCATTACATAAGCACATTGAGGGCATAATTCGGCAACCACCCCGAGGTCACGTACGCCAGATTGGGGCCCCCAGATGAAGAACATTTCCCAATAGCCTTTAATCTACGGATGACGAACCACGGTTTTATTCGATCAGATATCAATTGAAGTGTTATTGAAATGATCTTAGATCGAATGAAGCTCTTTGAGTAGTAAATTGTCGCCGAAAAGAAACCTGGGCGACGCTCCGGCATTCGGAGTATACGGAAACAAAGCAGACTCGAAACCTCAAAAAGCTCGCCGGCAAGAAACAAGAAATTGGCAAAACTCGATTCTGGCATCGCCCGGGGGAGCCGACCGAAGCGACGCGGGTACGACCTAAATTTTGTTGTCAGACGAAATGGGAAGCCCCCTTTTCCCTCTGCCGAGAGGATGTCCGAATTGCGACAGGTCTCGCCTGGCGGCTGAAAGCCGCGACGGATAATACGGCAACTGGCAATTCGGCTCACTTCTCGGCGCAGTGAGAAGGCTGCTTCGTCGTCTTACGAAGACGTCGGTGTGGACGCATTGACCTGCTGCAGGATAGACCGCTTCTGCGCAACATAATTAGCAATGGCCAATAACGGTATGAAAATCATTCCGGGGCACAGCAGACCCCGCGTCAGGTTGAATCTTAGAAGCCGTCCTAAGAGACGTCGTGAATCTTCAACCGAGGCAAAGAATCGGTGTTCGTCTTGTATCACGAAACACAAAAGCCCTCTGTAAGTGTGGTAGACGCATTCGACGTCACCCGGTTCAGGTGACTCATGCACCTGGATTCCATGGAAGCACCGCTTCAATGGCCTTAGAGCAAATGTTCTGATTCCTCCAAAGAGAAGGTAAATCGGAAGAACGACGACCAGCAAAGGGGCACCGATCATCACCAGAAGAAAAAACACGCGTTCGGACCAAGTCATAATGATCACTTTTTCCCGACCATGGTCCGTAGCCAAACCTGGAAGAACGATTGTCCTCGGTTAGTGACGAGCCGCCAATCAAGTCGTCGAAACTTTGCCTCGATCGCGACTGCCGATCAAGTTGACTGCCGCCGTCCAGGAATGAGGTTTTGCAGCAGCCTGTGGGTTCGAGGAGTGCGAAATTCTTCTGCTTTTCTAGTTTGCTCATCGGGATGCCAATCACTTTTCAAATTAAACTGGACGCAGGAAAAATCGACTCAGACGGCAAACTCGGGAAAACCGTTAAAGTCTGCCGCCGGAGTTGACGATCCAATGACTGGATGATTCTATCGTCCGTGGTCCCAGCGCTGGACAGCCTTCAGTGGAAAACAAACCGCCAAGGATCACACTCCAGAAGAGCTTCGATGTGTGCCGAATTGCATCCCTACTCTTCAGGACTCTGACGTTTTACACGTCGCTAATGCGGCCTGGATTCATGGAGTGCCAGGTCCCGATGCTGTCACTCACGATCCTGATTGTCGTCTGGGTCTTGTCACCATTCGAGCTATCCGCTGAGGAACCGAAGTCTGCTGAAAGCCCTGCCTACAACGTTCCCGCACCATCGGCTCTTGAATCGACTCCTTTCGCCAAAGCCTCCAAAGAGGGCGCGGAACCATCCGAGCGTCCCGAGTCTGGCTCGGCTGAAAAGGGGACTGAAACATTGATTCCGCTCTATGCGGTTTTCGATGAGGGCTTTTCCCTGAAGTCGGTGGACGATCAGTTTCAACTCCGCATCCGCACATTGACACAAATCGACGGGAAAGGGTTTTTGCCATCCGATCAGGAGCCCGCGCGCAGCGGCATGTATATTCCTCGATTTCGAATCTATTTCGAAGGTCAATTGACTGACGTCTTTGAATACGAATTATCATTACAGCGCAGCGTCGAAGGGGCATTCGATGTCCTCGACGCCAACGTCAATTTTATCCACTCTGAAGCATTCAAAGTTCGAGTCGGGCGGGCCCTGGTTCCTTACAGCTATGCCTGGTACGACCACCTTGAGCAGTATTACATCACGCCCGAGCGAGGCCTGTTTGCCTTGAATTTCGGGCTCGCTCGTCAGGCTGGCGTCTTCGCACACGGAAAACTGCTTGAGAAGCAGTTGCAATACGCCATTGGGGCGACGTTCGGTCAGCTTTCTGGATTGGCAGACACCAACACAACTCGCGACGGGGTCGGCTATTTGAACGCTAAGCCCTTTTTGTATTCCGAGAGCTTCTCCTGGTTACGTAATTTGAACGTAGGCGGATCGCTGGCGGTCGGTCAGCAGACCTACGAAATGTCTCCGCTTCCCTTGAGGACATCGATCCAGACCTCAGAAAACGACGAAGCGGCGAATGCGGCCTCCTCCATTTTCTTGGAATATCAACACGGAGTTGTTGCTAAAGGAGAACGTTTGCAAGGGGCGTTGCACGCCGCGCGCTACTCCGGTCCATTCTCGCTTGAGGCGGAATGCTATGCCGCTCGATTTGGAGTCGCACCTGCCCCGGGGGCTTCCGCCGTCGGCATCCCCATTTTCGGTTACGATGTCACCGTCGCCAGCTTCCTCACCGGCGAGACAATCGAAAACCGCCAGACAATCGCTCCGCTGCGACCGATCACAAAATCAGGGACCGGTCGAGGCGCCTACGAGTTATTCGGTCGGTATTCAAGTCTTCAACTCGGCAGCCAGGTCTTTTCCGCAGGCTTGGCCGACCCGCACAACTGGACGAACAACGCCGGGATCACGGATATCGGAGTGAACTGGTATTTGAACCGGTACGTCCGCATGACATTCGACTGGCAACACTCAATGTACTCATCGCCGGTCCTGCTGAATGAGCAGAAAGATTTGAGATCCAAAACCAACGATCTCCTCTGGGTCCGTTGCCAGTTGTATTTCTGATTCACGAGCACTCACTTTGCCGCCTACAGTGACGAAAACAGTCAGGGCAGTGAATAACAGTGCCCATAATCTCAATACTTAGGGATTACTTCGCTCGTTACGTTCGTTTAACTCGGCCAGTTCAACGAGAAGGCGTTCGAGTTCAGAAAGGTACTCGTCTTGAGGAAGGGTCTCTTTCTGGTCGCGCAAGTTTTCGATGGCGAGTTCCAGTTCATTTCGCTTAGCGCGAACTTCCGGGGACAGTTTGGCGTCAGTGGCGTTGGGGACGAGATGCCATTGATGTCCTTTTCTGCCATCCAGAGGATGTCCGTCGGTTGGTTGGGCAATGGCTGTCAGTCCGCGAAACTGATCGGCGCGAACTCCTTGGCCGTCGCCGTTATCGTCCAGCAATGCGTGTTCGGTTGCGACTCGTCCGTCGTTGTCGTAGTACTCAGCCGTTCGGCGTGACGCCATCAGAAATGCCTCCCACAAGGAGGTTTGATCGTCCTTGTCCAGGTCTGCCGATGGGTCGTTGATCGCTTGTGACAAATGGTCACCAAACCGGGAAAAATTGATTTCGGTTCCCGATTTTGTCGACGTGACCACGATTCGATTGGGAGCCGATAAAATGGGAATAAACGGTCCGCTGGCCGAAGCGCAATTGATGATGGCTGTTGGACGACGCACAGGTGCCAGCCAGTTCTTTAATTCATCGGCTGAGGCATCCGGGCCACGCAGGTTGAATTTGGCGACTCGACGATCAAACGTCCCGTGACCGATCAGCACGATCCACAAATCACGGTTGGAATCGTCGTTTTCCTTCTCAATTGCGGTTCGCAAGCGGTCATAGTCAGCAACTTCGATTTTCCCTTCCCCTCGATGCCGTCCGATAATCGTTGCGGGAATGCCCGCCTGCTTGGCAGCCGCCTCCCATCGCTCGGACCATTGATAAAACGAGATTTCAAATTGCGGCGTTCCGCCCGCTCCGACCACAACGATCAACGATTGCGGTGGCACCGTCAATTTCTCTTCCGCCAGCAACGTGGCTTGAACGAAGAACAAAACAAGTAACAGCCAGGCTGAAATGACTGGTTTCATCAGGGGAGTCCTTTCCATCGTCGCAGTCCCCATTCGGCACAGAGGCAACTTGCAATGAGCAACAACATCCACGGCTGATGCCAAAGCGGAATCGTGTAGCCCTCGGTTAACGGAACCTTGCGGCTCGGTAATGAACGAACAAAGGAGTCCAGATCGCGAATGGCAACGACTTCGCCCGAGGTTTGTTTGGCAATCCTTTCGAGCAGTTCCATGTTCGGGGTGACCCGCGCGAATTCGTCGGCGGCGGGATCGGCCGACCAGCCGGTATTGGATTGCCCGAGTGACTTTCCATCGTGGTCGATCACTTCGACTGCGGCTCGGTAATGACCCGACTGCCTTGATGCGAACGTTGCCTGGTAAAGCCCCGCTTCTTTGAGCGATGGTTCGGCAGGTTGAGTGACCGTCGTGCCGTCGGGAAGTTTCAGGTTGATTGAGACCGATGCATTGTCCTGCGGCTGGAATTCGTTGGTCCGAATGCGAGCCTCAATCTGCATTAACGGTTGGCCCAAATCGTCCTTGGGTGTCGTACGCATTTCGATTCGATCAGGAACATCGGCAATCAGCCAGCGAACCGTTTGTCGCCAGGCTTTGCCGAGATCGTCTTTTTCCCGCTGTGTGTCGGTTCGATTAAGTTGCCAGCGCCAGAGATCCCCAATCAGCATGGCTGCACAACGGCCTCGACCAAACGCCTGCACGGCCAGCGCCGGAAAGGCCTGACCCGTCGGTTCAGTCACTTCGGCGATGACCGTTGCACCAGGTTTTACATGGCCCGCTCGATTCAACGTCAAAAATTTCGGCAATTCCACCAACCGCTGCTGCTCTTCGGTTTCCGTTAAACGGAGACGTGCCCAAGGCTGAAGCCAGCCTTCTCGCGTCAGCCGTAGTCGATAACCGATGGGGTTTGGCGACGCAGCTGTGGCCTCGAGCGAAACTGGTAACATACGTCCAACGGGAGTTCTTTCGTATCCCCCCTGCCGGAAGGATTCCGCTCCTCCCAGCATCAGTAAACCGCCGCCTCGTTCGCTGACGAATCGCTCGAGCAATGCGAGTTGATCTGGTGAAAAGAACTCTGATTCCAGATCGTCGATAATGACGGCGTGGAACTGGTAAAGGTCCACTGCCGTTTTGGGAAACCCCTCGGCCAATTCGTCGGCGGTCTTCGTATTCAATCGAACAAGCACAGGCTGGTCGTAGCGTTCCGTCTCTTCTGTCTTTCCCTCGAACCCTCGGAACAAAGGATTGCTGACTTCACCCGCTTTACTCCGCCAATCGAACTTTGGCTCTTTTTTGGCAATGCGGATTACACCCGTCAGTTCAATCTGCTCATCAGAATCGATCGCTCGTTTCAGGAACTTGTATTCCCAGTTGGGTCGACCACAAAGATAAAGGACGCGATATTTGGCACTGCCGCGATCGACAGCAACCAGTCGGCGATTGTTGGACAATGTCGATTCGATTGACGAGGCATCGACAAGTGGTTTCAAGACGCTGTCAGACGATGGACTGGCCGCTGCGGGTTTTGTCGCTTCGGCCCGCTTTGCTTCGTCTTCAGTCCGGACTTTGACTTCGTAAAACGAGATCCCGGGTTTGGTTGGCCGAATTTGAAATCGAAACGGAAGCGGCGCCGAATTATCGGAAAATGCCTGCGTCACTTGCTTGACGATTGTTCCCGCTTCGTCGATGACCTGCGCCGTTACCTTGGCGTTGGGAAGCGATGATTGCGTGACATCCGCCTGGATAGTGACCGGCGCGTCTTCGAATGCGGTTGTTGTAATCGTGAGATGAGACACCGCGAGATCCGGAATTGGCCGGTTAAGCGACTCGGTCCCGAGGACAACAGGGTAAATCGGAGGGAAACCTTGAAGACTGATTTTGGCGTCTTGCGAATCGGTCGCAATACCGTCTGTGAAAAGCAGCACGCCAGCCAGCGGACGGTCTCGAAAGCGGTCCTTCAATCCGTTAAGGACTCCGATCAAACTTGTTTGGGAACCCTGGAAAGTGAGGCCGGTAAAGTCGGTCACGTTTTGTAAACGTGAATCAAACACGTATCGCCGTAAATCAAAGTCTTGTGCCAGACGGACCTGCCAGGGAGCATCTTCGGCGTTTAACAACCTCTTGAGCTGTTCTCCACGAGTGACGGTGGCTTGAGGGTCCTTAATCGTCAGGCTTTGACTGTCGTCTGCCAAGAGGACAAACAGGTTCGCTCCAGGTCGCGCCCGCTGACCGCTCCAGAGAGGTTCGAGCAAACAGATGCAGAGTAATAAGAGTCCGAGAACTTTAAAGACTGACGCCATTAATCGGGTGGTAAGATCAGTCCGCGAGCGGGAATAGCGCCACACGACAAGAGACAGGCCCAGTCCGAACAACACCACAGCCACCGTCAGCCAGGACTGACCGCCGAAGATGAGTGTTCCAAACATGCTCTCTTAGCCCTCTCAATTCGAAATTCAATTGATGCGTCGCGAACGACTCCTTCGAGCATAACTCGTCGGACTTCGTCACAGTAGCCAGCGAGGTGAAGAAAATCACAATGGCTTTGTGTTTCGTTTGTAGATCCACCAGTTCCAGCCTGAAAGGCTGTGATGGAGAAAGGTCCGTTCCAACTGGTATCCATTTCCAAATGAGTCGGTGATAAATTTTGGATGAGGCGGATCACCGTCGAAATTATGGCGAATGATCCATTCGGTTCCCTGTGGGGGAACATTGCGCTGGTCGATGTAAATCAAAGGGGGATCTTTGGGCCAAAGCTGTGTCGAGAAGTATACGAACATCAGGCCGTTACGAAAATCGTGATCGCTGCTGACTGTCGCCGGGGAACTACTGGTTTGCGCCATCCAGGAGACCGCTTGCGAATAGTCTCCGCGCCCATGATTGAGCAGCAGTGCCGTCCACCAGCCATTTCCCGCGAGAAAGATGATGATCAACCCGATGGAAATTAACCGTCCTGTCGTGCCAGGCTTCCAAAGGCTCGCGAGTCCCTTGCCGATCAACAGCAGCGCGAATGCGACCGGTATCAAAAAATAGCGTGGGTAAATCAGCTGATGTCCGGTAACGCCCAAGACTGCGGCTGGAGCCAGGAAAATCATTGTCGCATAACAGGCAGCCATTGCCTGGTCTGTGTGCCACAACTGGACGAATCCGATCCCCAGCACAATCAAGACGACAATCGCGGTGACTAAAGCGCCGTCGTCGTAAAGTGGTCCACCTGCGAGGATGGACAATGTTGAAATCACGGCAGAGGCGACTGTCGTTTCCGGGCCGCCTCCAATCGCCATTCCGCGAATAAAGAATGTGTACAGGCCGAAGGCCACGATCGACGGAAGAGTCAAAGCCAGTGGCAGAATCCAGTTTGGTTTCTTCAACCACCTCAAAAAGGCCCAGACGCAGAAACCGGCGTAGCAATAAAGGAATGTCAGGTGAGCCAGAAACCCCAGACTGGCACTGATCGCAAATGCTCCGGCATCCAGCCAATGCCCCTTCTCTTGAATACGCAACAGGAGCAACCAAGATAAATATGCGAAGAAGATGGCATAGGAATAGCCGCGTGCTTCTGAACCATAAAGAATCAGAAGGTACGACGACCCGACAAGCACCTGGGTAACAAGTCGCGACTGAGATCCGCCCTGGCGAATTGCGATTCGGCCGGAAAGCCACACCGCCAGAATCGAAGCGACGGCCGGCGCGATCCGGTAACAGATACCCCACTCATTCGGCCCCAAAATGTACAGGATGAACGTATTCAGCAAGTGATTATTGTCATGCCGTAAGAGGAAAATAGAGGCGATGCTGCGGATCCAGGTACGCACGAACCAGAGCGACCAGACTTCATCAATCGCGAGATCACCAGACGTCGCGGCGAGTCTCAGGATGGCAGCGAGAACAAGGACCGCGGTCGTCCACCGGAATTGCCAAAAGAACGAGGCAGGAGCGGTCTTTTGATCGCTGGGCCGCCTGCTGAGATTTGGCATGGAATTACCAGAATCGTTTGTCTTAACGGGAGTCTCGGACATGGCAATCAGGAAAACCCCTCGGGTGATCGTCGGCTCTCGAACTGGTGATCACAATCCGTTTCATGGTGGCACACGACCGAAGCCTTTTTCGGTCAGCGGAGCTGTTGTGCTTCTTCGTCCTCGTGTCGGATCGCGATATACGCATACCCCAGTGCCGTGAATAATGCGATGCTGCTGGAAACACAATACATGGCCTGGAATCCAAATCGATCACTGATTCGTCCGAGGATGGGAGAGAATACAAGTGATCCAAAATCAGTAAATCCAAGGATGATCGCGGTTCCAGCTCCTCGGCATTCTTTCGGGAAGGCACCTGATCCGAGAGAAACGACGGCTGGAAACAGCAGCGCGTGACCGAACCCACAGATAATCGAGGGGATAATGAACTGCCATCCCTCCGTAACGAACGACAGAAGAAAATGACCAACAGTATGGCCAATCAATCCTCGCACCAGCATCCAATGCCGCCCGATCGTCTGACTCCAGTTTTGCACAAGTAACCGAAAGACAAATGCCGAGATTGCATAGCCGGTAAAAAACAGGCCAATCCCCTCGATTTTCTGTGAGGTCGCGTAACGAGTCAGGAACGTCTGTGTCGCCGTGACCCCCAGTCCCATCGTCATCGCGGCGAGGACAACGGTGCCTGGCCAGAAACGGAACATCAGTCGAATTGCAATTGGTGAAGCAGTTCTTTTCACCACGTGATCGTCGTACGTCAAAAGAATCACAATGACCAGGTAAAGAATTCCGATCAATCCAGCACCGCCGAATAAGATCAGAAATTGAGTCTGCAAGTCCGTCACAAAATGGCGAATCCCATCCCCGAGATTTGAACCCAGAATCATTCCAACGAAGCCACTACTTCCGAGATTACCGATGATTTCGGTTCGTCGCTCCGGCGGGACATGATTCTGGATATGCGTCATCGAGCAGGCGAACATTCCTGTCAGTCCGACAAAAAACGCCACCCGGGCCAGATAGAGCAGCCAGGACATCTGGGTAGCGGCAAGAAACATTCCGCACCCGCAGATGAATAACAGTGCGCAGATTGGCCAGATGACTCGCGTTCCATAGTCATCAAGCACGTGCGATACGCTCAGTCTTACCGCAACGGCGACGAGGGTTCCCAAGGCGACGATATCGCCGACAACACTTTCAGTTCCGCCGAGAAAATGAACCAGCTCGGCGAACCGAAACGTCAGCGCGTTGGCCATCACCAATATCGAATTCGCAAGATACGCGAGCCAAAATGTTCGTCCGTAGACGCCAGTCATCGAAGTGGGCAGCGGTTGAATGTCTGGTTGGATTGTCATGGGTCATGATGTACGGGATGTCGGTCAGCGATGCCAGAGTTCAGAGCGAAACTCAACGCGAAGCAGCATGTCTGAGATCGATCGCCTCAACCGCCGAAGGCACTGTAGCGTTTGATTCCACGTACCAGCGCCAGACGATTGAGCGCCAGTAACACGACGACCCATGCGAAGCCTTGGACTAATTCGACGGCCAACTGTTGATGGTTGTACTTTTCGAGCAGTATGGCCGCCGGCACAAACGCCAGATATTTAAAAGGGAGCAGTCGAATTGCATCGCCGTACGGGGGTGGAAGCCAATCGAGCGGGAGCATATGGCCCGAGAGAAAATAGCTGAGCAACATGTACACGAAAACGAGAGAGCTGACTTCCAGGAACCAGAACGCAACCAGGCCCATTAAGCTTTCAATCAGAAATCCGATCAGAAATGCGAGAATGAGTGAAATCAGCCAACCCACAAACATCGTCGGCTCGGGCCATCCACGGAGATAATTCCGGCAGAGCCAGAAAACAAACGCAAATGGGAGGAAAGCCACTGCATAATAGACCAGCTTATGTGCAACGCGATGCCAGAAGAGATAGTCCAGCAGGTCGATTGGCTGAACGAGGAACTTTTTGATCGCACCATCGCGGATATCGCGAGCAATCCCTGTCGTCAGTCCCGGCATGGAAGAGAATGCCCGCCCAACCATGACGAGCAATGAATAGGCCACCATATCCCCATACGTGTAACCGTTAATCAGCTTGGGATCACGTGGCCCGGCCGTCTGATAGATTGCTCCCCACAGAAAGACCTGTGTCACAATTGGCAGAAATCGGACGAGAGTCGCAAAGGCAAAGTCAGCCCGATAAACGAGCCTCTCTTCGATAGAGGTCCTGAGGATGCACCATTTGACGCGGAGTGATGAGGGCATGGAACTAATGTTTTCGGCCTCTACCCGGAAATGAGTCTGGTCGCAGCATTAACGTCGATCGGACGATTGTCGGAACACAGAAGTCGTCTCGCATCAAAAACATCGCTATTCATTCGTCAGAGCTCTTTCGTGAAAACAACTCTGCCATAGCGTCCTCAAGCGGGCGTTCTTGCACACCGACATCCTCAATACAGTACCGATCGAGAAGAGCGGCAAGTATTTTTGGAATGTCCTGCCGAGGCACTTCGAGCTTGACTCGAGGTGGTATCTGCTCAAGCACCTTACCGTAACGATCGAGATCCGCAGGAATCTCGGTTCCTGCAAACTGAAGGTGAATCTGCTTTACGCTGCTGAAACGATCAACGATTTCCGCCAATGGCCCATCGTGTTTGATCTCGCCCTCATTGATGATGATCGCTCGACGACAAAGTGCTTCAACATCTTTCATGTAATGACTCGTCAGCAGCACGGTCATTTGTTGTTCAGACTGGTAATGACGCAAGAATCCTTGCACTTTTCGTTGGGATACAACATCAAGTCCGATTGTCGGTTCGTCCAGCAGCAAAACTTCCGGGGAATGCAGTAACGAAGCAATTAGCTCCATCCTCATTCGCTCGCCGAGCGACAATTCCCGGACGGGCTGTTTAACAAGCTGTCGAACTTCAAGCAGTTCGGTCAATTCATCCAGTCGCCGCTGAAAGGCAGCGTGGTCGATGTCGTAAATTTCTCGATGGAGAATGAACGACTCTTGGGCGGGAAGATCCCACCACAGCTGGTTCTTCTGGCCCATAACCAGTGAAAAACGTTTTCGATACGCATTACTGCGTTGCCAGGGAACGTACCCGAGTACCGTCGCGGTTCCCGAGGTTGGATAGATCAATCCCGACAGCAGCTTCAGGGTCGTTGTTTTCCCGGCTCCATTCGGACCGAGAAAAGCAACCATTTCGCCTTTCTCGATCTGAAAACCGACCTCTCTGACAGCGCGTACGGTATTGTATTCGCGGTGAAAAAGGCCGGTGATGGAGGCCATCCATCCCGCATTCTTACGATAGACGCGATAATGTTTTGCGAGCTGGCAAACTTCAATAATGGCCATGTGCGGACCGCGGCAGGGCCGAATAAGTAATCAAACGGAATACCGGACTCGACGCGCCGGTGATTGCGGTCATCAGAATGCATCCGCCATTTTCAGCGGTTGGCAGCAGTCTTTTGCGACTTTAACAGCGACGTGTAATCGACGGCGATGTGCAGAATTTCGTCGTTGTATTCTGTCTTGGCAAAGACCGGGGCTTTGTCAGATTTGGTCTCGTGCTCTTCTTCCTCTTTTTCAACTTCTTTCGCGGCCTTGTCCTCGTCCCTTTCCGCTTTCAGCGTTTCTTCATTCAACGAAACAGACTTTCGACTTTTGCGAGCGACATATCGATCGATGTCTTTGAGTGTTTGTTGAAACTTGGGATCAGCGGCGACGCGCCTTTGACTGTTGTCTCTCAGTGCAGTCAGAATCTGAGGATTGGCGTTAGGCCATAGCTTGTGAGGTGCCGGATTAATGTGATCGAAGGCAAGTGCGTTATCGAGAAATGATTCACCCAGATCCATATGGTCGAGAAGCGAGGGGAGAACAACGTCGGATTCGACACCTCGATTTTGCGTGCTGTCACCATTCACCCGGTAAAACTGATTAATCGTCAGCTTGAGTGCTCCGCGATCCTTACCACCAGGAAGTGCACGGAACATCTGGCTGCTGACAGGCATGATGTTCTGCACGGTCCCCTTACCGTGAGTCGTGGTATCGCCAATCACGATGCCGCGGCCATAATCCTTAATGGCTGCCGCAAAGATCTCGGATGCCGATGCCGACAATCGATTGCAGATCACAACCAAGGGACCTCGGTACTGCTCGCCCGGTTCTTCGTCGTCATGACTCTTGATGCGCCCGTTTTGTTCTTTCACCTGAACAACAGGTCCTTGATCGATGAAAAGCCCCGTAACTTCGATGGCTTCACTGAGTGCACCGCCACCGTTCATTCGAAGATCGACGACAACCGCGTCCACACCACCCTTTTCGTTAAATTCGGTCAGCACTTTGGCCACGTCACGAGCAGTGCTCTTAAAATCATCCTTACCCTGCTGAGCACCGGTAAAATCACGGTAGAACGAAGGAATGTTAATCACACCGATCCGGAATTTGGGACCGCCAAAGGTGCTGCCAAACCGTTCGCCAGTCTGGATAATTTCACCTTTGACTTCAGACGACTTCAGTTCAATGGTCTGACGCACCAGTTCGATCATCTCGGTCTGACCAGCTTCCCGGAGGACTTTCAGCCGAACCTTTGTCCCGCGTTCACCGCGAATCAGCCGGACAACACGGTTAAGCTTCATCTCAACCACGTCCTGGAAATCGCCATCATCTTGGCCGACGCCGACGATCTTATCGTTCACTTTCAGCCGTCCATCCTTCTCGGCGGCCCCTCCCGGGACGATCGACGCGACGGTTGTCATACCGTCTTCAGATCGAAGCGCAGCGCCAATCCCCTGCAGACTCAGTCGCATCGTAATTTGAAAATCTTCGACCGTTTGCGGTGACATGTAACTTGAATGGGGATCAAAACAGTGAGCCACAGATGAAAGGAACATCTCGAGCACTTCATTGTCTTCGGTGTCGTGCGCGTTTCGTTTGAGCGTCTCATAACGCTTGTGCAATCGTTTTCGAGAATCTTCCGCAGATGTCTTATCGAGGTGCATCGAAAGAAGTTCATACTTGACTCGCTTTCTCCATCGCTCGTTAAGTTCCTTCACATCAGCCGACCAGGACAGTTGGTCTCCGTCGACCATCATCGATTCATCGAGAGAAAAATCGTGTGGGGCGTCGATCAACATATGAGCGACTGCCATTCGTTCATCAAGACGCTGAAGGTAGATCTTGAAGACCTCGTGCGCGAAATTCACCTGCCCAACTTTCAAGAGGTCGTCAAGCTGATCGCGGTACCTTGCAAAACTATCAATATCGGATTTCAAAAAGTAGAGTTTTTGAGAATCGAGGTCTTTGATGAACTTATTCAAAACCATTGCCGAAATTCGATCGTCAAGTGGCTTTTGAGTGATGTGGTACTTGGAAATCATCTCTGAAACGAGTTTGACCGTAGCCTGTTCAGACGCCTGTGCCCCCCCAAACTGCTGGGCAAATATCGTTGTGGCAACAAGCAGAATGACACCGACAGTTACGATTCCAACAGGGCGTGACAGAGCGAGAAACTTCATAAGGGATATCCGCTTGTACCGAGGATTTTTAGAACCTTTGAACTTTGAAATGGCGATCTGACCGCCAACCTATCGACGGGTTGACGAAACATCCATTCAGGGAATCCTAGTCGAACCCCAAAATCACGACAAGAGGCATCGAGAATTCCCTCGTTCAAATCCGGCTCGATCATGCAGGCAATTCCCGGAGCGATCTCATTCCATCATTTGAGTTGCTGAAAGCATTTGAAAAACGAGACTTGTCGAGCTTCACCTCGTGATCGAGCATCGCCTTATCACAAAGTTCAGGCCAAGGCATTTTCTCTGCAGAACCATGTCTTACAAGGGAAACAACTTCTATTTGGAGCGCACTTTGTTTTCGCTCAGCTGCGTTTCGATTCAGCTTCGGTTTCGAATCGCCAGGCCGATTCCTCTAAACGAGCATTCGAATCTGCTGCGAGACTCAAACAAACTTTCGATGACGTCAGGACCGTTGAGGAAAGCCGAGCGTTCATCGATCAAAAGCCTTGAACCATTGGGGCACTTCTCAGCAAGGCCGGGACGTTCTGCAACGATCTACCTCCTGCTCCCAGAGGCGATGGAGCCAGTCGCTTGCCGCAAACGTCATTTAATTCCCGAAAAAATGTTGATTCTTTGATTCGACTAAATTTCCTCGAGAATCAGCCCATCAGGTGAAAGTCGGTCCAAACGGTGGAATCGACGTCGAAAACCATCCGAATTGATCACAACTTGTCGAGTCTCAACATGAGAAGTTTTGCCAGACAGCCTGTTGAACACACTTCTTGCGTGACCGTCAGCCTCTCCACCAAACGCTACTTGTGAAAGTGAAGTAAATGACTGCGTTTTACAGCAACCTTGCGTATTCGTTAGGCAGACTTTCTGATTCTAACGTAAAATTCAGCTGAAAACCGAATTGGCACACCATTTGCCACCTCCTGCAATCAGGAGAATTGTCATGTTTGATCTAGTCGTCGATATTTTCATGGTTGTTGGTGCGCTCACCCCGTTAGCGGCGTTTGAGCAATGGCGCGAATTTGTTAACTCGCGTCCGAACGCTGGCCGTCCCGTCAAGTCGTAACCAAACCATCGGATGGTTCTGGCTGCTATTGATGGTTCTGACCGCAGTGTTTGAGCTTGCGTCTTGCTGCGCTGGCGCCTTTTTCCGACGGGATCCGGCAGATTCAAAGGAGTCAAAAACAACTCCCTAAGTCGTTTCCCTACAACAGCTTTTGCTGTTTCCTCAAGAGCCATTCGGCAGTCAGCAGCAATGCGGTCAGCCCAAGAAACTCCCATCGATTCCAGAGTGGAATCGGTTCATCTGTTTCGAGCGGGATCGGTGTTCCTCGCGGGATTTCTGAAGCCAGCCTGTCTACGTCCTCTAAGGTATAAAAGCGGCCGAATGTTGATGCCGCGGCCAAGGTCAAATCGGGTTTGTCCAGCCCCCGTGTCTGCATTTCTCGCTGCGGTACTTCCACCCTGAAGTCAACCGATGGAGGTGCTTCACTCAAAGCCGGTTGCGAGATCCATCCGTGATATGATCCTTCGCTTAAGCGAGTTAACTGTCCTTCGAACGCCTTCGAGAGCTCACGGACTCGATTTAATTTCACCGTCTGTCGACCTTCACCCTTTCGCTCAACAGTCACCGAAACGCCGCTTGAATCGGACGGAATGAAGCGTTCGTCAACAAATCTGACTCGGAATGTGGCGGGCTGCCCTCGCTGGTAGACTTGCTGATCAACCGTCAATTCGGCCGTTCGATCTTTGCCAATCAAATGGCTGCGACTGAGATACCGAACCGCCTGAATCCAATAACGCCCGTAATAGAGGTCCCCCGTGCGAAATCTCCATCGCCACGTTTCATCTGTGGCGTGGAATAAAACTTTTCCTGCGGCGACTTGTTGCAGAAGGATCACCGGCAACTTTCCATTTGCCCCCATTTTCGTCGGATGCTCCGCAAACACGCGCGCACCTGGTTTCAATTTTGTGAGCTCTAGCATCCATGTGAAATTGGGGAGCTCGTTCCAGATCGAAAGGCTTTCTGCTTCGCTATTTCCTAATCGAAACAAACTGTTTCCCTTCTGTCCGTCCAATGTCAATTTCGGGTGAAATGACTCAGAGCTCGCGTCACGGGGACTCCGAACTCCGGAAATCTCGAATGGAAAAATACTTTCGAGCGGAGTTCCTCCGAACGCGAGCGGATTGAATTGGGTTCCGGCAATCATCACGACTCCGCCCCCCTTTTCCCGGACAAACTCGCTGATGTTTTCCAGCGCGGCACTACCAAGTTGATCGGGCGCGAGGTCCCCGAGAACAAGTACGTCGTACTTCGCCAAATCCTCCTTCTTCACTGGAAACCGAGCGATCGCAGTTCGATCTTCCTGAGCGTACTCAAGATCCGATTCCTGCATCAATGTGCTCAGTTCAATCGACTTGTCGCGTTCCAACAATTGCTTCAAGAATCGGAACTCGTACCGTGGGCCGCTATCGGCCAAGAGTACGCGAATTTTTTCTTCCCGAATACTGACGTGTCGAGTTTCTGCATTATTTAAAAGATTTGTTTCATCCGCTTGTTCGACCACTTCAAGCACGTAGTCAAATTCACCCGCGACGGTTGACGAATATGAAAGTTCCACGGGAATGGCCTGCCCATCTGCCGGCGCAACAAACTCTTGTTGGGCCAGACTCAATTGTTCACCTTCCTTGCGAACGCGAAGGAGAATTTTCTTTCCCGTATAGCCAAAGCTTCGAATTTTGGCCTTGAATACCATCGGATCGCCCACAAAGGCGACTTCGTCAACGAATGTATCGAATAAAATCAGATCTTTCGCCGCGATTTCGCTGCCAAGCCCGACAATATGAAATTGGATTCCTTTCCTCCGAGCAGACTCTCCCACTGAGGAAAGTTTGTCACCGTCAGAGACGCTGGCGACACCGTCCGTAAAAAAGACGACGGCTGCCGGTGGAACGCCGCGCAAATCGCTCAGGACCTTCTTCGTCGCTGCCGCCGGTCGCGTTTGATCGCCATCGGCAATCAGGGCTCTGATCTCGACGATCGCCGCAGTAAATGATTCTTGCAATGACCGCTCGGGAGCTGCAGATGAAGCCTCGTCACCGAGATCCCCCGCTTCGAGGGGGGTCGCGTTCTCGGCAAAGCGATAAACTCGTAATTGATGAGTTCGCTGGAGTTCTCGTAACATCTGCCCGTCATTTCTGGTCAGCAAATGTTGAGCAATCGCCAGACGATTTGGCTCTTTTCCTGCGGATTTGGTCAGTTCGTCAATCAGCCGAGCCCCCTTGGAAGAGCTGGCGTATTGATCCAGAAGGGACATACTTGACGACGTATCGACCATGACCGCAACGATCGGCAGTCCTGTACGTTCAATCGTAAGGCTCAGTTCCGTCAGCATCACAAGGATCAGAGCGAAAACAGCGAGCCTGAGTCCGATCAAAATCGAGCGACTTCGCCAGCCGACAGACTCTCCTTCACGCCGATAAATGCCGGCCACAAAGATTGAGACCAGAACCACAAAGATCAACATCAGCCATTGTGGAGCGGGCCAACGATAGTCAAATCGCCACGCGGTCCCCTCGCCCGGGCGAGGTACGCGCAGGCCAAGATACCAAGCCAGGATTTGTTGCAATGCGTCCATTAAAAACGATTGTTTAAGGGAAACTCAGTCAAATCGATCCAACAGCATTCTTCGGGTGATGAGTTCGATTCAGGTCACCAGATCCGTCAACTGGTTACATTGAGCCCTCGGAACGATTTGACCACCAGGGAAGGCTGACTCCGCCGTCAATCGTGAGGGTACTTCCTGTCATGTAGTCAGCGTCATCGCTCAAGACATACGCAACCCCTTTTCCGATCTCATTCGGTTGCCCCAGTCGCTTCCAGGGTAGCGTCTTAGCACCCTCGGTAATTTGTTCTTCCGTAAAGAATTTGCGTTCACCCGGCGTGTCAATCCAGCCCGGATGGACAATATTGACTCGAATTCGATGAGGAGCCAATTCAATCGCGGCTGTCCGAGCCATGTGATCGATCGCCGCCTTTGCCATGTTGTATGCCATGGCCGTTGGAATAGGAATCACCGCATGTGGCGAACTGATGACGACAATTGAGCCGCCTGAATTCTGTTTCACCATTTGCAGTGCTGCCGCTCGAACTCCATAAAACGCGCCCCACATTCCAACGTCAATCGTTTTATGAAAGCCCGCAAGATCGGCTTCAAGCATCAGTTGTCGATCGCTATAAACGGCGTTCGAGACGAACAAGTCAAGTTGGCCGAAAGCCTTCGCGGTTTCGGCTACCATTTCTTCCACACGCAGTCGATTCGAGACATCCCCCTGAAGCGTGATGGCCTTAACACCGAACCCGCGAATCTCTTCAGCAACGGCTTCCGCTTCGTCGCCGTGCGAATAATAGTTAATTGCGACATTTGCACCGGCGCGACCCATTTCGATGGCGCACCCGCGTCCGATCCCGCGAGATGCTCCCGTCACCAGTGCATTTTTGCCCTTCAAATTCATCCCGCAACTCCCCAATAACGATCTCAATGACAAGGTCGACGTACCGTTTCAATTCCTGCCAGATTGTTGCGGATTATCCGCCGGGATGCGAGTGAGCCGGCTGTCTCTGGGGTCACGATTCCAGATTCGCCCACGATTCGCCCGTTATTATCGCGAAAGAGTACGACTTGAACGCCGTTGACAAACGAAATCGCCCGAGCTCACCGGACTCGAGTGACCTGTTCCGGCTTGTGGGGCCAAATAAAAGATCTTGGTCGCAATGATATTGGCACATGGGGAGTTCATCGCGCGATGAGAACAACAGTGAATTATTGAGCTGACGGGAAAACTTGTCTGGAATGAGTCTCACACAAGTGCAAGGCGAAAGGGCCTCGCACTTGAAGATTTTCACGGATGACTACAGACCAAGATTTCTCGCACGCAGTCAAATAGTCCGAGCGGAATGCCTTGTCATAAAAAAACTGTTGGAAGGCGCGTTGTGAACTCGTTTGGTTGAGTGAGTTCGTTTTTGGTGAAAAGGATATTCCAATGAGATGTTTATCCGGGATGTTGCAAAGTTACCGTTCCTCGGGCAGACTCTTGGTGAAATTCACAACTTGTTGACTCGCCCCTCGGGCAAGCCATTTCTGCCATATTCATGAAAGAAAGCGATGTACGAATCCATTAAAACCCTGAGGCCACTTGTCATCGTGTGCATCATTTGCACAAGCTGGGTCTGCTATGCTCAGGTGCAAGACCCGTCAAAGCCCTCGGCGCCGCCTGTCAAGAAGGCTGCTGACGCGGTGAAGTCGACCACGATCGATCCTGCGAAAAAGGGAGCTGAAGGTGGACTTCCACCGGCAGCTCCTGCGGTCAGAAACAATCCTGAAAAACCGTTGATCGGTGACGTCAAGGCAAAAGAGGCCGTTTCTGCTAAGGGAAATGACGTTAAAAAGCCTGCCGCCAATGAAGAAGTGGCCTCGGGTGATGAGACAGCGATTCGGCAATCGGCGGATGCGTTTACCACCGCCTACAACGCTCATCAGTCAAAAGCGATCTCTGAACTTTTTGCACTCAAGGCCGAATTGACCGATGAAAACGGGAATGTGATTAAAGGCCGTGAAGCGATTGAACATGACTTTGCTCAAACATTCGCAAAATTTCCCGAGAGCAAAATTCAACTGGATATCGGTTCGATCCGAATCTTGACGCCAAACATCGCTGTCGAAGAAGGGATCGTTCGGGCTCAGCCGATCCCCGGAGAAGGTGAATCAGTCAGCGCATACGTTGCGGTTCACGTCAAAGTCGAAGGCCGATGGGTGTTGGCATCGGTCAGCGATTACGCGATCCCTGTGGAACTGACGGCACACGACCATCTTCAAGAACTGGCCTGGATGGTCGGAGACTGGATTGAAGAGAGTCCCGATTCGGCGGTGAAGTCCTCCGTCCGCTGGGATGAAACCGGAAACTATTTGATTCAAGATTTTGTGCTGCATGTCGCAGGTGCTGCGAACGCGAGCGGCTCAACGCGAATCGGCTGGGATGCATTACGAGGCCACCTCAAGTCGTGGACGTTCAATGCTGATGGCGGTCACTCAGAGGGATACTGGACCCGCGACGGCGATTCATGGACGGTCAAGTCACACGGGGCGAATGCCAAGGGAGAAGCGACCTCGGCAACGAGTGTTTACCGGGTACTCGACGGAGACACAATGACCTGGCGATCGTACGACCGCGTGGTGGGTGGCGTCCCCAGAGGCGACGTTCCTGAGTTCGTGATCAAGCGACATGCGCCGACCCCAGGATTTTAGTCGTCTAACAACGAAACCAAATACTCATTCCAAATTGATCAATCGAAAACCATTTTCTGGGAGTTGTCCCGTGTTAAAAAAGTCTCTGATTGCCCTGATGCTCTCTTCGATGATTTTGAACATGCATGAACCGGTCTTCGCCAGAGGCGGCGGTGGAGGCATGCCTCATCCTGGTGGCGGCGGAGGAGGAGGTGGTGGTGGTATGAGTCGTCCAGCAGGTGGAGGTGGCGGAGGTGGTGGTGCCCCTCAATTTAGCCGACCCGCTGGAGGAGGAGGAGGTGGTGGTGCTCCTCAAATCAGCCGACCAGCTGGCGGCGGTGGTGGCGGTAACATCGGTGGAGGAGCCGTCAATCGCCCCGCTGGCGGCGGCGGGGGCTTTCCAGGTGGCGGTGGGCAACCTGGAGGTGGTGGTGCCACTCGTCCGAACTTTGGTGGAGCGGGAGCGTCTGGCGGGGCCGGAGGTGCAAATCTCGGGGCAGCCAACAGGCCGAACATCGGTTCCGGTGGAGCGGGTGGTTTTCCTGGGGCAAGCGGCTTCGGGCAAGGAGCCGAACGACCAGGACTGGGTTCAGGTAACGCCAATGTTGGCAATATCGGAAATCGGAATCCGAACGTCGGCAACATGGGAAATAACGCAGGCAACGTTGGAAACATTGGTAACAACAATGCCAATGTCGGGAATATCGGAAATCGAAACCCGAACATCGGCAATATTGGAAACAACACAGGCAATGTCGGAAACATTGGTAACAACAATGCCAATGTGGGAAATATCGGGAATCGAAACCCGAACGTCGGCAACATTGGGAACAACAACGCCAACGTCGGGAATATTGGTAACACCAATACCAACGTCGGCAATATCGGTAACCGAAATCCAAACGTGGGGAATATCGGCAACACCAATACCAACATCGGTAACATTGGCAATAACACTGCCAATGTTGGGAACATTGGAAATAAAAACCTGAATGTTGGAAACGTCGGAAACAATACCGCCAACATCGGAAATGTCGGAAACAAGAACCTGAACGTCGGAAATATCGGGAACACCAATGTCAATGTTGGAAACACCGGAAACCGGAACGTGAACATTGGCAACGTTGGCAACAACAATATCAATGTCGGGAATGGCGGAAACAACTTTAATCGAACCAATATTGGTAATAACAATACGGTCAACAACATTAACATCAACAGCAACCGCAATAATTTTGCCGTTGCTGGAAACAATAACTGGAACAATTCCTGGCACCACGGATATTGGGGTGCGGGATCTGGTTGGGGAGGTGGTGCCCCAGCCTGGGGTCTAGGTTATGGCGCGGGGTATAACGCCGGCTATCACAACGCAACCTGGAACAACTATTACAATCGTCCCTGGTATACAGGTGCCGCCGCATTTGGACTCAGCGCCTGGGCACTCGGTTCCATCGCTTACAGTTCGGGTTATGCGAGCTACAGCAACCCCTACTATGCCAGCAGTCCCGGCTATTACAATTATGCTCAGCCGATTCAGATTGTTTCGCAACCCGCCCAGGTTGTGGTGATTCAGGAAGGTGCCCAATCCGCAGTTCCAACAGCCCCCGTCTCGCAATCGCCGCAAGTACCACAACAAGCACCTGCGGCGAGTAGTCTTCATACCGAAGCAGCACGCAGCGCGTTCCTGGCGGGAGACTATGCTAAGGCAGGAAGTGAGATCGATCAGGCGATTCAAGAATTGCCAGGCGACGCCGCACTACACGAATTCCGAGGGCTCGTTTACTTCGCCGCAGGCGACTACTCGAAGGCTGCAGGAACGCTCTACGCCGTTCTTTCCGCAGGACCTGGTTGGGATTGGACGACGATGGCCAGTCTCTATCCAAACGTCGATGTTTACACCGTTCAGCTTCGGGCTCTCGAAAAATACACTCAAGAGAAACCCGATGCTGCGGATGCACGGTTCGTGCTGGCTTATCACTACATCACGGGGACTCACAAGGACGCCGCGATCAGGCAGCTTCAAGAAGTCGTCAAGTTGTTGCCAGGCGATCAGCTTTCGGCTCAGTTGATCAGGGGCATGGGTGGAACCGTTCCCGCCGCTGGTGGAGCAGTCCCAAACCCGACGATTGATCCTCCGCAAGTCGCCGGCACAGAAAAACCCGCTCCCGCCGATATTGATCCTGCGAAGATTATTGGAAAACGGACGGCAAAACGCCCAGATGGCACCACGTTTTCCCTTGAATTGACCGCAGACAACAAATTCACGTGGGGCTTCGACCGGTCAGGAAAGCGAGAAGAATTCAGCGGAACTTACACCGTTGACGGAGCGGTTCTGGTGCTCGAACGAAGCGATAAATCGACAATGCCGGGTCTGATTACGATGCAGGACACCGGTTTCAATTTCACTCTGTTCGGAGCACCGGATGATGATCCGGGCCTCGATTTCAAGAGCTGATTGGGTTGTGATAAAGGGGGTTCTGATCTTCTTCCGGCCCAAGACGTCATCCATTCAAATCGCCAGGGCCAACGGCCCTGGATCATTTTTCATAAGGCATTTTCAGGCCTGAAAGGCTGGCAGTTCGTTTTACGACGGTTATTGGTAAACATTTCAAGAAGAACGGCCCTTCAGGCCTTAGATAGTATCGTTGTTGAGTAACCAGGGCCGGAGGCCCTGGCTATTTGAGATCCAGGCCCCTTGGGCCGGAAGATACGAGCACGCATGCTATTGTGGGCGGTTTATCAAACGAACGACTGAATTTTCTTCAATCTCGATATTCCCCAACTTATCACCTTAACAAAGTGCACGACCTGGCCAGTGGACTGCGTTCCGCCAATCACGACTTTTCGACCTTTAAAACTGAAATGCAAAAATGAAGTCGCAATCGATTCTGGTGCCCCTGGTCGTCGCAACGGCCGGCTTTTTCGGCTGGCTGACCGCCTGTGGAAATTCAAGAGTGGCCGCCCTCGCCCAGGACAATTCTGCTAAACCCAGGTCAGCTGACTCAGTGTTACCTTTTCCACGGACTCCGTCGACCAGCGTTGCCGGCCCCACGTTGCACGAATCCACGATGAAATGGCGGAAGGAACCTGAACGGTTAAAGCCGGATGCTCCGAACGTTTTGATCGTCCTCATTGACGACGTCGGATTTGGAATCCCTGACACCTTTGGAGGTGACGTTCACACGCCGACATTGACGAAAATTCGCGATTCCGGCATTTGCTTCAACGCATTTCATACAACTTCAATCTGTTCGCCAACCCGAGCCTCCTTGTTAACAGGTCGCAATCACCATCGCGTTGGCAACGGAACGATTGCGGAACGAGCATCCGACTTTGATGGCTACACGGGGATCATTCCAAAGACTTCGGCAACGATTGCAGAGACGCTACACCATTACGGTTACAAGTCTGCCGCGTTCGGAAAGTGGCATAACACGCCAGCCAATCAGACAACGGCGATGGGACCTTTCGATCGCTGGCCGAACGGACATGGTTTTGATTACTTCTACGGGTTTATGGCGGGAGAAACCTCGCAGTGGGAACCGCGTCTTTATGAAAACCAGACCGCGATTGAGCCGCCTCACGATGAACGTTATCACCTGACGGAAGACATGACGGATCAGGCGCTCGCCTGGCTGAATCGCCATCAAGCCTTTACGCCCGACAAACCTTTTTTCATGTATTGGGCACCCGGCGCGGTTCACGGGCCGCATCACATCTTTCCCGAATGGGCAGACAAATACAAAGGGAAGTTTGACGAAGGCTGGGATAAATATCGCGAACGAGTATTTGCCCGTCAGAAAGAACTGGGCTGGATTCCTGCGGACGCAAAGCTGACCCCGCGCGACGCGACCATGGCGGCATGGGACAGCATTCCTGAAGCGGAAAAACCGTTTCAACGGCGTTTGATGGAAGTCTATGCGGGATTCGTCGAGCATACCGATGCGCAAGTCGGAAAGTTAGAACTGGGCCTGGAAAAACTCGGTTTGCGCGACAACACAATCATCCTCTACATCTGGGGAGACAACGGTTCAAGCGCAGAAGGACAAAGGGGGAGTATCAGCGAACTGCTGGCTCAGAATAATATTCCCAATACGATCGAGCAGCAGACCGGCGCACTCGACAAACTTGGCGGATTGTCCGTACTCGGCGGCCCGAAGGTCGACAACATGTACCACGCCGGTTGGGCCTGGGCCGGAAGTACTCCGTTCCGTTCCACAAAGCTCGTTGCCGCACATTTTGGTGGAACTCGCAATCCCCTGGTCGTGTCATGGCCGAAAGGGATCAAGCCCGACAAAACGCCAAGATCACAGTTCCATCACGTTAATGATATTGTCCCCACGTTGTATGAAGTGATTGGGATTGAACAACCAAGCGAAGTGAACGGATTCAAGCAAGATCCGATTGATGGCATCAGCATGGCTTACACCTTTGCGAATCCTCAAGCGGCGGGCCGAAAAAAGACGCAGTACTTCGAGAACAACGCCAGTCGCGGCGTTTATCACGACGGCTGGTTTGCCTGCACATTCGGCCCATTCCTCCCCTGGGATACGCCCGCGTCTATGGCTCGATTGAAGGATTGGGATGGGAATAACGATGTCTGGGAGTTGTACGACCTGAGAACCGATTTCACTCAGGCGAACGATCTGGCGAAGAAGGAGCCCGAACGCCTGGCCAGGATGAAGGAATTGTTCATGGCCGAGGCGAAAGACAATAAGGTTCTTCCCATTGGGGGCGGACTGTGGACACGGTTCCATCCTGAGGACGTGGTCAAGAGTCCGTACAAGTCATGGCGTTTCGATGCGACAACCACGCGCATGCCAGAATTTACCGCTCCGGGACTCGGAAAACGGAGTAACCGAGTCACCGTTGATGTTGACTTGAAAGATGAGGCCTCTGGTGTGCTGTACGCTCTTGGCGGAGCGAGTGGCGGACTGACGCTTTACATGGACAAGGGACATCTTGTTTATGAATACAACATGCTGATCATCGAACGCACCGTTGTGAAAACGGAAGGAACGGTTGGAGCAGGCAAACATCAGATCGAGGTTGGAACAACGATCGCCAAACCGGGTGCCCCGGCAGAAGTCGTATTGAAACTGGATGACAAGGAAGTCGCTCGAACGACCGTCAAACGGACGGTGCCAGCGGCATTCACAGCCAGCGAAACGCTGGATGTTGGTGTCGACCTTGGTTCTCCGGTGTCATTGGACTATTTCGACCGCGCCCCGTTTAAGTTCGACGGAAAGATTGAAAAAGTCGTCGTGGAATTGCAGTAACCTTACGAGTCGCGCGAGACTCAGGCAATTTAACAGGATGGTGAGGCTGCGGCCGAACCGCTAATTGATACTCTCCCCGTGCCTTCGATACGACAATTCCTCGAAGATTGCACTTGCAATCGACCAATCAATCCAACGGGACACAACGATATGAAATCCACAAAGACCGCATTGATCGTCACGTTGGCCTTGGGGGCGTTTTTCGGCTGGTTGGCTGCGTCAGGCAATCATTCCGAAACAGTTGCCGAGGAAAAGAAGCCGACCGAAACCACGGTCGTGCAGGTTGACGGCTCGGTGCTGCCATTCCCTCCAGCGCCATCAGGTTCTGTCGCCGGGCTGACAATCAAAGATTCGATCTACAAAAAGCGAGTTGAACCAAAGCGGCTCGCCGATGCCGCACCGAATATTCTCATCATTCTCATGGACGATCTCGGGCCGGCAACCCCTTCGACTTATGGAGGCGAGATTAATACGCCGACCCTATCTCGTGTTGCCAAATCAGGAGTCTCGTTCAATCGATTCCATTCGACTGCGATGTGTTCACCCACCCGTGCGGCGTTGTTAACGGGGCGAAATCACACTCGCGTCGGTAACGGACAGATTACCGCTCTGGCGAATGATTTCGACGGATTCAGCGGTACGATCCCCAAGTCGTCGGCGACTGTCGCCGAAGTGCTGAAGGACTATGGCTATAACACCGGTGCCTGGGGAAAGTGGCACAACACCCCTGAGGAACATATCACATCCAAAGGACCCTTTGACTATTGGCCTGCCGGATATGGATTTGAATATTTCTACGGCTTCCTGGCGGGCGAAGCCTCGCAGTACGAACCAGCCATGTTCCGTAACACGACTCTGGTGAATCCGCACGAAATCGAACGCAAAGGATATCATCTGACCGAAGATATTGCCGAGGATGCCATCAAGTGGCTTCGCGAGCAGCAGGCCTATGCGCCCGATAAGCCCTTCCTGATGTATTGGGCGCCAGGAGCGGCCCACGGACCGCATCAGATCATGAAAGAATGGGCCGATAAGTACAAAGGCAAGTTCGACGATGGTTGGGACAAGTACCGTGAGCGAACGTTTGCCCGCCAGAAGGAGCTCGGCTGGATTCCTCAGAACACACAGCTGACGGCACGTCCCGCCTCGATGGCTTCGTGGGATTCCATTCCGGACGAGGAAAAACCGTTTCAGCGTCGCTTGATGGAAGTCTTCGCCGGGTTCGCCGAGCATGCCGACTACAATGCCGGGCGCGTGATCGCAGAAATCGAACGACAGGGGAAACTGGATAACACACTGATTTTCTATATCTGGGGCGACAATGGTTCATCGGCCGAGGGTCAGAACGGCACGATCAGCGAACAACTGGCACAAAATGGCATCCCCACGAAGATCTCGCAGCACATTAACGCGTTAAATGAACTTGGCGGACTTGATGCAATTGGCTCGCCTAAGACCGACAACATGTACCACGCCGGCTGGGCCTGGGCCGGAAGCACCCCTTACCGGTCGATGAAACTTGTAGGGGCACATTTCGGCGGAACGCGACAGCCGCTGGCAGTGGCGTGGCCGAAAAGGATTAAGGCGGATGCCAAACCTCGACCGCAGTTTCACCATGTGATCGATATCGTACCGACGATTTACCAGGTCACAGGGATCAGCGCACCGCGGGTCGTAAACGGAGTCCCTCAGGATTCGATTGACGGTCAGAGCATGGTCTATACGTTTGCCGAGCCGAACGCGAAAGGTCGGAGGACGACTCAGTTCTTCGATATCATGGCCAGTCGAGGGATCTATCACGATGGCTGGTATGCCTGTGCCTTTGGTCCGCGCGAACCGTGGATTGCAGGCGTACCAAAGGGGATCCGTGAATGGTCTCCCGAAAAAGACAAATGGGAACTTTATCATCTGGACGAAGACTGGTCTCAGGCCGACGATCTGGCTGAGAAAATGCCGGAAAAACTGGCCCAGATGAAGGACCTCTTCCTGCTGGAATCAACGAAAAACAAGAATCTGCCAATCGGTGGGGGATTGTGGTCGACGGCCCTTTATCACCCTGAGGATGCCCCGTCGACACCTTACCGCGAATGGACCTTCACCGGGCCAATGAACAGGATGTCGGAAGCAGCTGCACCCAAGCTGGGCAAGTTCGACAGCACAGTCAGTATGGAACTGGACGTGCCTCCAAATGCAAATGGGGTGCTTTATGCACTCGCCGGTTTTGCAGGAGGTCTCACCTGTTATGTCAAAGAAGGCTTCCTTTGCTACGAATACAATATTTTTGAAATCGACCGAATCAAGATCCGTGCAAAGGAAAAACTTCCCGTGGGCAAGGTGCAATTGGAAGTGATTTCAAAGTTGACGGCGAAAATGGGCGGGCCCATGGACATCAAAATGAAGGTCAATGGAAAAATCGTGGCGGAAGGTCAAGTGCCGGTCACAGCGGCAACGCACTTCGGCACCAACGACTGTCTCGATCTTGGCAGCGATCTGGGGTCGCCGGTCTCATTGGATTACTTCGACCAGGCCCCCTTCAAGTTTAACGGCACCATCGGCACGACAAAAATTTATTATCCCGTGAAATAGTCTGTTTACGTGACATGACTCAACCTTTTCGCCGGTTTTGATAATAAGAATTGGAGAAAATTCCCCCGAACGCTGGAGACGGCAACAGCGGCTTGTTAGCGTATTTTTACTTTTAGCGCCTGATGGCGAGTCCCGTGAAGATGCGGCTCGCACGAAAAGTAAAATTCGTAATGACGAGCTGAAGATGACAACTGCAGAAACATCCGCTGAAGAGAAACCGGTTACGTTGAACGAAGTTCATCGGCTGGGTGATACAAAAAAATGTCCCGCATGCGGGTCTGAAGTCGACCCCGGCGCCTATCACTGTCCGCGATGCCGCAATTATTTCTGCTATCGGTGTCGTGCACGAGTCTTGCCAACCGACCCGCAATTCCAGTGTGTGAATCAGGAATGTGACTACCACGGCAAACTGATGTGCAGCACATGTGATAAAGAATCCCTCAAAGAAGAAGAACCAACGATCTATTTTGATCGCGTGGGTGGCTGGTGGCCCTCTGTGGCAACGTGTGCCGTGTTCCTGTTCATAGTCGCCCTGTTTTACACGCATTTCTGGATCGCACTGATTCTCGCTTTAGCCGCGTTTGCAGGTGTCGGATTGGCGCTTCATCGTGCAGGTCTGAATGTGTTTGACACAAATAAAAAAATCGTTGAGCACAGGCATTCCGTACATCACGTTTGCGTCCGTTGTTCGAAATCTGTGAAAGCAAGTCGGTGAACTGCTGAACGTTGAAGTTGCATCACGCAGGATAACAGCCGGGATTTCATCGAGGAGTGCGACGTGTTCGATTACAATCAGATCTACCGGATTTATGATATCCCGAGTTGGAAACTTGCCCTGGCGATATCGGGTGGTTTTGTACTTTTCTACTGGGTCGGTTGCCTTTTTATCCGACCGTTCCTGCGACTTTTCGTGCGAAGTCGCACCGGGACCAATGACGTTGTGGGATATGTCCTGTCCTGTTTTTGCGTGTTTTACGGCTTGCTTCTCGGTTTGATCGCGGTGGCCGCATATCAGAATTTCGGGGAAGTTGATAAGAACGTTTCGAGAGAAGCAGTCGCGTTACGAGCGCTTTATCAGGACGCCAACGCGTATCCGCATCCGGTTGACCAGGATCTCTGCTGGTTGCTTCGCGATTATACGCTTTACGTAATCAAGTATGCCTGGCCCCTGCAAAAGAAGGGTATTATCCCGGATGGAGGACGGGTTCGGGTCACCGCGTTTCACGAACGGTTATTGGCATTCGAACCACAAACGAGAGGTCAGGAGATTCTTCAAGCCGAGACACTTCGCCAATTTAACGTTTTTTTTGAAGCGAGAAGAATGCGACTGCATTCCGTGACAACCGGCATTCCCGCCGTCATGTGGTATGTCGTGCTGATCGGAGCCTTAATCAATATCGCGATTGTCTGGATGTTTGAAATGAGATTCCTCACGCATTTGTTATTGGGTGGGATGCTCGTTTTTTTCCTCGGTGCCATGATCTTTTTGATTGCTGCCATGGACAATCCTCTGCGTGGCGAAGTCAGTGTTTCGTCAGAAGCCTTTGAACTCGTTTACAAGAGTATGTTGGAAGAGTCGAACTTGGAGTTGGAAGACTAACCGAGGGAAATGCAGTATGGCGGAATTTAAAGTCGAGTATATGGAAGGGATGCAGTACGTCGATGTTCACATGAACAACGAAACCGTACGCGTCGAAGCGGGTGCGCTCAGTTACATGAAAGGCGACATTGCAATCCATTCCGAACTGATTCCGTCGATTACGGGACTGATTACGTCTTTGCTTGCCGACGAATCGGTCTATCGTCCAACTTATACGGGAACGGGAATCATTACTCTGGAATCGTCGCTGGGCGGATTTCACGTGATTGAGCTTAAAGGGGAAAGCTGGATTCTGGAAAGGGGTGCTTACTGGGCATCCGAAGGGCGGGTCAATCTTAGCTTTCACCGAGAGAATCTCATGACGTCGATCTGGGCGGGCGAAGGCCTGGTCTACCTGCAGACCAAAGTTGCCGGTCATGGAAAAGTCGTTGTGACAACGCGCGGGCCCGTCGAAGAACACGTCCTGGGACGAGGACAAAGGCTTGTCGCGGAAGGGATGTATGTCATTGCCCGAACTCCAGATGTGAAGTTCAACATTAAAAGACCGACAAAAAATTATTTTGGACGATTCACGTCTGGCGAGAGTTTTGTTCGAGTTTTCGAAGGGCCTGGAAAAGTACTGCTCAATCCCGCTCCCTACTGGCGTTACTGGATGATGGCGCAAAAACAGGGTGGATCGGACTACCCTTCTCAGGCAACGTTTTAGGACAACGAGAATTCCACTCATGAAGAAAAATAAAATCGATGCTGCGAGCGGATTGACACGTCGCGACTGTTTGAAGCAAGGGAGCGGTTCGTTTGCTCTGGCGTCGATGCGTGCGCTCGCTCCGCTTGTCTTCGCAGGTTGCAGCGAACTGATACCGATTTCGAACGCAACGCCCGTCAGAGTCGGCATTCTGCATTCACAAACGGGCCAGATGGCGATGAGCGAAAATCCGTTGCGCGATATCGAATTGATGGCGATCGAAGAGATCAATGCCGCCGGGGGGATCCTTGGAGCACAAATTGATCCTGTGGTCGAAGACGGCGCGTCTCGAGCAACAACCGTGTTTCCTAAAAGAGCGAAAAAACTACTGAGCGAAAGCAAAGTTGCCGTCGTCTTCGGTTGTTTGACATCCGCCGCCCGCAAAGCCGTTCTGCCGGTATTTGAAGAATCGAACGGCCTTCTATTTTACCCGGCCTCGTACGAAGGTAACGAATCGTCTCGAAATATTATCTATACCGGCTCGACGCCCAACCAGCAGATTCTTCCCGCAATTGACTGGCTGCTCAGTGAAGCGGGAGGGTCTCGCCGACGGATTTTTCTGATTGGTTCTGATGATGTCCATCAAAGAATAGAAAACATAATTGTCAAGAAATATCTGCAGGACAAATCCGTTTTGGTCGTGGGTGAGACATACGTCCCACTGAGTCAGAAAGACACGGGAATCGCTCAAGACATCAGGAAGACGTCACCTGACGCGGTTCTTAGTACAGTTACTGGTGATAGCAATCTCAGCCTTTATAACGAGTGGGCCGCCGCAGACGTCACGGCAGAACAGGTTCCCGTTGTCGCGATCAACGTGGGAGAAGACGAACTTCGCAGAATGCGGTCGAATAATGCAAAGGGGCATTTTTCGGCACGTAGTTATTTTCAATGCTTGAATACCGATGCTAACAAAAAGTTCATTGATCGGTTTCAGCAAGAACATGGCTACGACCGCATCACCGACGAATCAATCGAGGCAGCGTATTCTTCGGTCTATCTGTGGAAGGCCGCCGTGGAAAAGGCTGGTAGCTTCAACGTCGATAAAGTTCGAGAGGCCTTGGCCAGCGGTGTCAAATTCGAAGGTCCAGGTGGGGAATTGAGGATTGATCCCAAAACGCAACACGCCTACAAAAGATTTTATATCGGACGCGTCGGCAAAAACCGGCAATTCGAGATGGTTTTTCAGTCAGCGGACACGATCGCACCTGACCCGTATCCTCAATCAGTGTTTCCTGGTTGGAGTTGTGATTGGACAAATGGCGGCGTCAAAAAGGGTGCCGAAGTAAAAATAGACCTTTAAACATCATTGGAGTTCATCATGAAGTACGTCACGGGGACTATTGCCGTATTGCTGTTTATCACGATTCTGATTTTTTCTATCCAGAATCTGGAAATCGTCGACGTCCGCCTCCTGACATGGTCCATGCAAATCCGCAAAGTATTTCTGATTATGGGAACATACCTGCTTGGAATGCTGTCGGGGTGGGGAGCCGTGGAAATCGTTAAGCGAGCGATTACATAGGATCCTTTGTAATCCAATCGGTGCGGTATTTCTCGCATTTTGAGCACAGATTTGCAGGAACGTCTAGTGGTAAACGCGTCATCCAAATGAAGGTTCCAGTGAACCCTGAACGGGAATCAATCACCAGCTTTTCGCGGCCAGTGACACTGTCAGTAGGTCGTCCGAATGTGATCCTGATTTGCTTGTCGATGGGCGGCCAAAAACTCAAGGTTAATTGTCACGGAAAACTTCGTCGGTATTGAGTACCAACTAGAGCTTCGATTCCGACTCGGGTTCGAGCGATTTAAAGCTGGCCTGGGCCCTCATTGCTACGCTTGATGGGAAAGGAAAAGGCAAGGGAGTCTTCGAATATGCGAAGGCGAACGACCAGATCCCGTCCGGACTGAATCAGCAAAACGCGGTAGGTTTTGACGACTCAGAATTCGTAATTCAGAGCTCAAAACCGGGCCTTTCCCACGATTTTCTCTCTGATTTCAGGAATCCATAAGCCCATTACCAGCAAAGCATTGCGCCTCATCTTCTTTGTTTTTTCGTGTTGTTTTTTCATTTGTGGGTTGAACTTAACTCTACCCGCCGTTAAGAATGAGTCGTCCGCTGACTGCGGACTTTGGGGTGAGTATAACACACACCAAATGGTATCTCGGATGGAGTCAGTTGAGCCTCATGGAAACGGGCACAGGGTTGTTAAAGTGGCACGAACGCTGCCGCCTGCAACCGAAACAAGACTCCGCCGACATCGTAAATCACTCGGTATGGATTTTGTGAAAATGTTCTCAATTCCACGTTAAATTTACGTGGAGATCAACGGAATCGGACATGGGACACCTGTACCACCCCATGGCTAAGTGGTTCTCGGTTGCGACGATGGATCTGCAGGTATTTCGGGAAGAGACTTAAGCGACCGGAATACACGCTGAGCGTTTACCGGGATGCAGCGAATGATGCGCTACATCTGTCGGGAAGCCATTCATTTGCGCCGACTAGTTAAACAAGGTTTCCCGGTTGGGGTGACTGCAAGTTTGGCTACAGAATTGGAAACAGCGATTCAGGACGAACATCGAAGAGCATTGTTCTCTTCACGAGGTGGTCCCTGATGGCGCCGGCCATCAACGAATCGCTCGCAATGTAACGGATTTTTTAACAAGCAGATCGATAAGTGATTACGACATTAGTAATTATTTATCTTTTAATGGGACGCTATCACTATTGTCGTGATAGACATGGACGGAATGTCCATTTTAGAGGCTCTGAAGGAGGACGAATCATGGTTAAAGTGCAGTTAGCAATTCTGGTGTTGGCGCTATCATTGTGCACAACAGTCGCAGAGGCCCGCGGTCATCGGATGGGCCGTCAACAAGCCTATACGCAGTACTACACGCCAGCCACACCGTCGATGGCAGTTGCGGCTCCGACAAATGTCGTAACTCAGACGACGAATTACGCTCCGTCCTCAAATGCTGTTTATCCTCAACAGTCAAATAGCATTATTCAGACGAATGCCGTTGACACTTCGGGAAGCGGTGTCGTGCTGGCCAATTCCGTCGCAGCATCACCGTCTACCGTGACTCAAAGTACGCCCGTGATCAACCAGCCGACACCGCAAGCATCTGCCGCTCCCGGAAGCGCCCAGTGGAAGGCCGAGCAAAGCGCTAGAATCGGCAGTGTTCAGCATCTTGGTGGTGGATTCGGTGGAGGAAGCTTCGAAGGAAATGGATTCGGAGCCACCGCTGATCAGGCGATCCGCAATTCTTGCTTCTGGGGCCAGCGAACTCCGATTGAAATCGGTGTTGCTCGAGGTGCCAACGGTTACTACGCGACCATTTTCTATCGATGATTACTGTCATTGATTGCTTTCGGTCTTAAGACGACGAAGTAATCACGACTACGGACGGATAAACGTTGCCATCAGTTGTTTCGAAGGAATTGACTGATGGCAACGTTCTCATTCGTTCATTGAGAAGTTTATCAAATCGGTTTCTACACTTCGCATCGACTTCCTGCAGGGGAAGACAACTGCTCGAAGTTGTCCAGATGAGACGGCGAATTTCGCCACTTCTGCCGATGATAATGACCAGCGTCGACCGGGTTTTCGGCTCGAGCCGATTTCACAATAATGAAACGACGTCAAATGAGAGTCGTGAGTTCTAGAACTGGCGCTTTTAATCCGATGCGGTCATCATTTTTTTCCATTCCGATGATAACCAGATAACAGCCGTCCCGTCACGGCTTCCCGTGAGGATCTGCCGACCGTCGTCGTCCGACGAGAACGCCACCGAAGTGACTTCTTCCGTATGACGATTCAGACTGAGTATTTCTTTTCCTTTCCTGTCGACGGATTTTTGTGGATCGGCGTCCCAGAGTTTCGCTGACTGATCTGCGCTCCCCGTCAGAATTCGCGTTCCATCTGGAGATGCTGCGACCGACGTAACCCTTGCGGTGTGACCGCGGAATTCGATCAATCGCTCGCCAGTTGATACGTCCCACAAGCCAGCACTGGTGTCTTCGCTTCCCGTAATGATCTTTTTTCCGTCCGGCATAAACGTTGCGCAAGTGACACCGTACTTATGACCAGAAAACTCTCTGATCAGTGTACCATCGTCTGCTCGCCAGATCCGTGCCGTTTTATCGTTAGATGCCGTGACGATGAGATTTCCATCTGGCGAAAACGTCGCTGACCAGACTCGATCCGTGTGGCCGATTAATTTGTGGGCGACGCTTCCAGTTTCGATATTCCAAAGTATTGCTGTTTTGTCGTCACTTGCTGTCAACAGCTTCGTCCCATCTTTCGAGAAGGCAACGGAGTTCACATTGCCAGTGTGTATCCCCTCGAATTTGCGGACCACCTGTTTCGTGGCAACGTCCCAGACTTTGGCAGAATTGTCCCAACTTCCAGTGGCAATACGGTTCCCATCCGGCGAGTAACACGCTGACGCAACGGTGCCATGTTGCGAGAAACTCATCCTTTCATTTCCGGTCGACGTTTCCCACAAACGCGCTTCACCGCCTCCGACCGTAAGAATATCGTCACTCCCTGGTTGAAATGCGACCGACCAGAGCAGTCCGCCTCGTTTTTTCAAATCGATGATCGGCCCAAGTTGTCCATTGGCCTGGGGCTTCTGGATTTCACGATTTGAGGCCACATCCCAAAAGCGGACTGTTCGATTCTTCGAATCGGCAGCAATTAACCGACGGCCATCTGTTGAGATCGAAAGTGAATATACGCCCCCCTCAAGTGTACTTAACGTGTGGATGACATCCGCTTTATCCGCATCCCAAATCCTGACGTACTTGTCAGAGCAACTTGTCACAATTTGATTTAATTCTGGAACGACCTGCATCGCAATGACGGAGTCAGGATGTTTCAGAACTAACTGCTCGATTTCTTTACCCGTCGTAATGTCCCACTGACCGACTGAATTGTCGATGCTGGAGGTCACAAGCCGAGACCCATTCTTAAGAAAACTGATCGCCGTAATTTTTCGCGTATGGCCTTTAAATTTTTTGATGATTTCTCGGGTCTCAATGTTCCAAAGGAAAACGTTACCTTTTAGATCCCCTGTTGCTAACAACAAATCGTCTGGCGAAAAAGCGATCGCATTCACTTCAGCAGTATGACCAAGAAAAGGTTTCAATTCGCTCCCGACTCTCGATTCCCATGACTTTCGAACATCCCATAACCGAACCAGATTGTCATTACCACCGGTCGCAATCCATTGCTGATTGGACGAAAGCGCGATTGCTGCGGAGCGGCCTGTGTTTTCCAGACGAACAATTTGGCCGCCTGTCTCGACGTCCCACAAACGGGTTGTGTTATCAATGGCGGCAGTGATCAATCTGCGACCATCTGGAAAAAAGACTGCAGAGGACGCAAGGTAAGAGTGACCTTCCGTAAATTCATTTTCGACCTTGCCATTACCTGCATTCCACGTGCGCGCAGTTCGATCTCGACTTGCGGTGACAATATGTTGTCGGTCTGGTGAGTACGAAGCGTCAAGGACCGCATCAGCATGTCCATCGAGCACGAGTCCTCGAAGTGTTCGAATTTCCTGGTAGTCATCGATATTCCATTCTCGAACAGATTTGTCGTGACTGGCCGAAAGCAGTCGTTTTCCATCGGGCAAGAATAAGGCGGCAGTCACCTCTTCGCCGTGACCACGAATCTTCCCTTCTTCATTTCGGAAGCTTGTCAGAGGTATGCCTGTGGCGAAATCCCACACGCGAACTGTCGCATCTTGTCCACAGGTGACAAGCAGCTTCCCATCGGCGGAAAACTTTACTGAACGGACGGCACCAGTATGCCCTTCCATGGAGCGAAACTTTGCCAGCGGGATAACTTCGGGGGGAGCTTCCGACTGCGGCGCCGACTTATTGGTCGACGAAAGTTTGTTGAGTTGCCTGAAATCATAGCGCTCGATCAGTTCGGGCTTCCAGATCAAGATTTTGCCATCATACCCTGCCGAAACAACGGATTTGCCGTCTGAAGAAAAGGTTGCAGAGTTGACAGGGCCTTTGTGACCGGCAAACGGTGGAAAGGTCTTTGTGATTTTCTGTGCAAGATTGTCGATTTGATAAACAACGGCAGTCCCATCCTGCCCGGTCGAGACGATTTGCGTTTCGTCTGGCGAGAATTCGACAGAATTGACCGACAATGAATGTCCATGGAATTCGATCAGTCGCTTTCCCGTTTCTACATCCCAGAGAGCGGCTGTTTTATCTAATGAGCCTGTCAGCAAACGCTTTCCATCTTTTGAAAACGCGACGCTACGGACTGATTTTGTGTGTCCCTCAAAAACTCTGATTCGCTTTCCCGTTTCGCAATCCCACAATTGAGCGTACTTGGCGATCTTATCGCTCCCGGTCGCGAGAAACCTGCCATCGGGCGAGAATGCAACAGCGTAAACATAATCACAGTCGTGCATGAGTGGCGGAATTTTCTCTTTTTTGGTCGTCAGATCCCAAATCCTTGCGGTTCCATTCCAACCACCGGTTGCAAACAGGTGACCTCGCCTCGTGACAGCCAGAGCGTCGACCGGGTCGACGACGTCAAATTCTTGCTTATTTTGGCTGCACAAATAACTTAAACGCCCCCACTCCCAGTTGCGCAATTCTGGATTACAGCTCTGAAGCACGTCCCTTGCGGCGCCAAAAGCATTCTTGTCAATTTGTGATGCTGCCAGTCCAATCTTTGCAATATAAGCTTGGTATTCGGCTGTTTTTCGCTGCTCGATTGCCAGTTTTGCGTTCTTAATCGCCAGATTTTCATTTTGTATCGCTTCTAATTTAGCGAGCTTTTCGTCACCTTCAGCTTTCTCTGCCCGTTCCTTTGCCTCAAGCGCGCGATCTTTGGCTTTGTCCGCTTCCTGCTTTGCATCGATAGCGTTTTTTGCCTCTTTCTTTGCTATTTTTTCCTGCTTTAGTGCTTCTTGCTGCTCGCTACGAATCCAAATTGTCGCCCCAACGACGATCAGGAAAACAGCAGCGGCAAGCCCGCTAGCGACCTTTCTGAGCAGAAGAAATCGCCGATGTTTCGCTTCTCGCTCTTCCTGGGCAGCGAGCAATTTTGCAAGAAGGCTCGCATGTTCAGGGTTATTCTTGTCGACCAGCGAAAGACTGAGGTCGAAGTCTCCCTTTTGGTACGCGCATTCCGCGTAGGACAATTTCGCATCTGCGAGGCCTGTGATCGCTCCCTTGTTTCCATCCCAGAGTTCGATCGCCTGCTGGAATCCAAATACAGCTCGAGAAAAGCTCTCGTAATCTTGAGACTCACCTGCTTTCTTCAGGTCACCGAGGGCGTGAGTAGAAAGCAGGACGCTTTCGGAGTGCGACTGGTAATCACGGATTGCAGCCTGAAACGATTTGACATCCTGGTATCGATCTTCAGGATTGGTCTGCATCGCTCGCATCGCGATATCGACAAGCTCTCCCTTTTTATCAGTTGGCGTGATCTCATTTCTCGCGGCAGCCATCAGGCATTTCATGGCATTTTTTGCCACGTGGGGCGGACTACCGGTCAGGATTTCAAAGAGCATGGCTCCTAATAAGTAGACGTCGCTGGCGGGTCCGATTCGTTCGATCGGTCCGGTTGTCATTTCAGGTGCCATATACGCTGGGGTTCCGCCCATCGTATTGGTTTCGACAATGCTGCGCGACTTGCGAAATGCTTTCGAAGGCTGAGCCAACCCCCAGTCCATCACAAGGACTTCGCCGAATTCACCGAGCATGACGTTTTCTGGTTTCAAATCGCGATGGACGACGCCACGCGCATGTGCAAAACCAACGGCGTCGGCAATTTTCATCAGAATTTCGAGATTTTCAGGAATCGACTTCTGTTTGATGACCTTTAACCATGGGGTCCCCTGAACTTTCTTCATCGAATAGAAAAGAGCACCTTCGGAATTTGAGCCGACATCGTAAATCGGTACAATATTGGGGTGATCGAGTTCGCCGGTAACGACAGCTTCGGCGAGAAATTTCGCTCGCTGTTTCTGGTTATCTGCCGACTTTGCCTTGAGCATCTTGACGGCGACGTTTCGGTCGATTGAAGTTTGGCGGGCATCATAGACGACGCCCATTCCCCCCTCGCCAAGAACTTTCAGCAACTCATATTCGGGGTCTTCCTCCTTGATTCTCGGCCCCCCGGTATCATTGGGGATGACATCTGAAAACGACTTGGTTTTAATAATTAGAGTTTGTTGTTGCTTGCTGGGTGATACCTTTTTCTGAGATCCGCCCTTCATTTCTGTTGGAACTGTGGGCGTTGCTTGCGTTTGGGAATGCGGTTCGCTCGGCTCAGCATCTTCAAGTGATCCCCAGAGCGACGCGACCGTCTTAAGCATGCCTTCTGGAATGTCATCCGAGATGTAGGTCTGGTCCGGGTCTCCATCCCCTCGAGAAAATTCGTTGGTTTCGACAACAAGTGTCTTCATGTGGTCTTCAAGCGGATCTTGCTTTGGCTGAAAATCCGTAAAATCTTCGATGAAGATCGTTTTTTGTTCTTCCTGGATTTCTTTTTGAATGTCAGAACCGTCAACAGTATCAAGATTCTCCTCAGGTACTTCGGCTGAGATATAGGTCGCGCCGATGTCACCAGAATCGTTGTCGGCGTCACTCTCCAAATGTGTATCGGGCCGTTGCGGTTCGTTCCGAATCACCGCTTCTGCAATTGTGCGGTGGTTATCAGAAATTGATTCTGCATCATCTTCCCCAGGAGAATCCGATTCGGAAATCGCTGAAATGATCCCGGATTGAATTGTTCGATCTGGAAAATCATCAGAGAGAAAAGTTGCAGAACTCGAATCACTCCCGACATCGGATTCCGGAGATCCTTCGTTCGAAGCGTCAACGTATTTATCGGGGTCTACCGACCCCGGATCAGAACCACTCGGATTCGAGGGAGCTCGAAGTTGTTTAATGAAAAGGGATTTTGAATCACCAGAGTCTGATGATTTGTCACTGGCTGTCAGTCGTTGATTGCAATAGGAACAGATTCCACCGATGAGATCTTTTCCCTGAACCTGTTTACCGCAATTCGGGCACTTAATCATCGAGAGACTCCACGAAAAGTAAAACTCTTCCGTAGTATTCGTGCGGCACGATTCAACCTTGGTGCAGCCGTGTAATTTCTTTCGCCGTCTGACTCATCTTTCAGCCGGCCAACACCGCTGATGACTAACGACGTTGCACTGCAAAACATGACGGCTCCTGCCGTCTGATTCATGTTGCCGACTACAATGTCAGAATTGTCGTCCATCGAGTCGTTTGCATCGTTCACTTCTGACTCCTGATCTGCTGCGGCATCAATGCCCTGTTCCTCGTTCGCGTCCGTTTCATAGTTCCACTCGATTCGCCCGCTCTTTGCACCAAATCGTGGCGCTGTTAGAACCAATGGTTTATCATCAAATGATCGATCAATTACGATTGATGACTCAGCAGAAGCGATCATCTGGATATTTGAAAAGATCGTCGAATCAATAGAGGCTCCATCACGTCCCTTGTTCGTCGCGTCGGGGTTTTCTGGAACCGGCGTATTCGGGACAGCAGAATCACCCTCGATAGGTTTGGAGTCTAATGCCGGTTGTCCCGATTCGCTCGACGATGGCAACGGATCGCTGGTCGATTCACTTCCATCGTCAATTGAACCATTAACGATTTTGAATTCCAGAACGGTTCGTAGGCTCGTATCACCCGGCTCTTGGACGAGGATTTCGTACATTCCATCAGGCAATATCGATTGATCCGTAGCTTTGTTTTTGCGAATCGCACCGAGCAAATCGTCAAGATCCAACTCTTTAAGCAGAATCGTTTTGCTGGTGTTATCGGGGGCGGTAATTTTGAAAAAGACGAGCCGCTCCGAAGTAATTACGTTTTCCGCAACTTGTATGTCTCGATCAGTATTGATGACGAGGGCGAGTGCCGTGATCGTATCGTGAAGCACGTCGTTGACGACTTGCGATTCCGGAAAATGCAGGATTTTCACCGGCGGTGTCACGTCAAATACAATTGGATGGGCTTCAGCTCCAGGAACTTTAAAGGGATTCACGGGTATTGATCCGCCGACGGCGCCGTGAAACTCGGCAAGCCCAGTTGTATAAACGATCAATCCTCCCGGGCCATCAAGGGTTCCATAGAATTCGATATCGCCTCCGCCCCTGCTTGTAATTGTGATGACGTTATAAACCTGAACGGCACCATTATATGTCTGGTTGCCCGTCGTAGTCACATCCCCTTTAAGCACAGTAAGGCCGCCGCTGTCGTCCAGCGAGGTCAATGGCGTGGTTCCTCCAACAGCAACATAGTGACCGTTAATAAAGACTCCTGTGTAGGTCACAGTCCCAGATCCAGCGGCAACCGTCAAAGCATAGGGACCATCAACGGTCGTACCGAAGGTAACATCACTGTTCATCGTCGTTAGTGTGTCGTTGGCACCCAAGGTCACGGGTCCCAAATAGGTTTGCGTCCCACATGTCGTGACGTTCCCGTCCAGCGTCGACGGACCGCTTACACTCAATGACTTCAAGCTAATGACGCCCCCAACCGCCCCATCGAACGTCGTACGACCTGTGCCTGTAATGAGCGTTAGACTTTGCTCGCATTTCGTTGTTCCGTCCAGGGTGGACGCGAATGTCACGCTCCCGTTCCCGGTGCTCGTCAGCGTGTCACTGTTGGTCAGGTGGACGGCACCATTGTAGGTCTGGTTGCCGGTGGTGGTGACATCCCCCTTGAGGTACGTCGTCCCGTTGTCCGTCAGGTTCCCGACCACGTTCAGCGATGACTGCTGCGTGATCGTTCCCGAAGTGACCGTCACCGAACCGAGGGCCGTGCTCCCACCCACCGCTCCGTCGAACGTTGTGCTCCCACTCCCGTTACTGATCGTCAAACTCTGCACACCACTCGTCGTTCCGTCCAGGGTCGAGCTGAACGTCACGTTCCCATTGCTGGTGCTGGTCAGTGTGTCACTGTTCGTCAGTTGCACGGGACCATTGAAGGTCTGGCTCCCGCTGGTCGTCACATCCCCCTTGAGTTACGTCGCACCGTTGTCCGTCAGGTCTCCGACGACGTTGAGCGATGACTGCTGCGTGATCGTCCCCGATGTCACCGT
>CAIULL010000186.1 GCA_903899985.1 uncultured Schlesneria sp. | reverse complement strand
TGATCCCGCCTCGGCTCCATGGCGATCATTGGGGTACTCAAGCGAAACACGTGCCACATCGAAGAATGCAACGCAAACCCTTACAAATCAACGCGGTGGCAAGACCAACAACTTGAAAATATTGCAAAAGATAAGGGTAAAGCTGAGGCCGATGGCCTGGGTCACGACCACATACAACAAAACAAAACCCCGAAGGGGTGGCCCCAAACCACGAATAACAAGAAACCTGCGAATGACATTGTTTCGATCCGACGGATGCAACCAACAAACAACATGGTGGATTAGGGCCACCCCGTTGGGGTTCACGGTCACAATAATCGGCACCGTAACCCAGGGCGATGGCCCTGGGCTGACATAGGGCTGTCGCGTTGCGACGGAAGAGTGGTCCTGCTGAAAGATGGCATTAAGCGATTTGTTCCCTGATTCCTTCGTGCTCTAGGTGTGCTTCGTGGTGGGAATAAATCAAATCGGTCGGGCCGTCTGAGTAAGGCAAATCGACGGCGATTCCAAGTGCATGCGTGTTGGGTTGAAGCTCGTCGTTAATCGCAGGCAAGTTGCGTTGATCGTTAGGCGGCGCAGATTGGCAGAAAGTGACCACGAAGAGCCTGGCGCGGGCTTCGGCCGCAACCCAATGGGAGGGCGTGGCTCCTGCCGAGCCGCTGAGTCGATGCGTGTACCTACTTCACGGCTCGGCGGGAGCCTCGCCCTCCCACGAAACAACTTCGCGGCACGCGAAGAAACAAAACGTTCGTAGTACGAAGCGGAAGAGAAGGAAATCAGGCCGAGCAATAGTTGACGATGGATGTCGTTCTTAGGATATCTTCGTTGTCATGCGAACCCCCAAGCAACTGGGCCTCGAATCCGCGTTTCTCCCCCGGAGGCCTTCCGAAAAAGGCGATTGACGATAGCAAATCCTGACGTATTGGACGTATCCCACTTTTCTTGCATGCAGGGAGATAACATCGCCCACTTCAAGATCGAAGACCAGGCGCGTCGTTTGAAATCGCTCGGTGCTCCCCTCGAAAAACGCACGCTCCGTGTCCATTTGACAGATCCTGTGACTAAACCGCGCCGATACCGTACGTGCAATGTTCCCGAGTTGAACCACACGGAGCAGCTTGAACCGAATGGTTGACTTTTGTATCTCAGATTCCGAAAATTGCGTGAACGCTTTAGTCAAAATCCAAGAAGAGTTATGACCATGATGGCGACGCTTCGACTGATCGCATTCTCTTTCTTCGTCTGCACCGAATATCAACTCTCTCAACAGGTTTCGGACGCCGCACAGTCTTCTGCCAGACTGGACGCAGTATCCGCCGTTCAGACACAGATGACACGCAATGCTTCACCGAACGCACTACTGGCTCCAGTTTTGCCGATGGAATCGACCGGGAAAATACTTCGACTGCGACAATTGGATCTCGTCGAGGATGACGCACAATCAGCAGTAAGGCGATACGCTCCTCAACGCACGGGCAATTTTCTGGCCCAGGCTAAAAACAATGCTGGGGACGTCAAGTCAAAGCGCGGCGTCGATTCTGCGAAAGCCGCTGATTCCCAAACGGCTGATCAGCAGAAGGAATCTGCACCGCAAATGTCGCCTTTCGACGAGGCAATGGTTATTGCGGAGAAAAAGATTCGAGCGGACTTGAACGCCAAAATCGACCGCATTTCGCTCGCCAAATCTTTGCTAAAAAAGGCTACGATCGTCGACGATGCGAAGGTTATTGCGAAGCAAACCGAGGAAATCAGCGAATGTCAAAAAGACTTGCGTCGATCAATCGACGGAGCGTTACCGCTGCTTGATCCAAATGAGTTTGAGAAAGGACAGGTCGGAGTTTTATTCCCACACCACGTTACGATCATCGATATCGACGGTGGCAATGTCGTAGGGTTTATTTTTAAGGGAAATGTCTCTCCGCCTTCATCACATGCTGCTGGTGCCGTGAAGTTGATCGGAGTGGAAATTGACAAAACACGTCGATCGAAAAAGCTGGAATTTGATCCGAGCACAAATTTCATCGTTGTTGGACCGATGGTTCACGAGTACGAAAGCGGCGGGATAAAAATGAAAGCACGTGGCATGGAGCTGCATGTATGTCCGCAATTCCGCATGACCGCAGATGAGAAAAAAATGGTCCAAGCGGCGGTTGATCCGAAGTACACAATCGTTCTTACCGATGCGGAAGAAGCGGCAGCAAAGGCTGCGCGTGAGAAGAACCTGATTGTTGCCAAAGAGAAAGAGCGACTCGCAAACGACGAGAAATCTAAAAAAGAAACAGAGACCAAGTCGCGTCGAAGCCAGTCGTACCTTGAAAGTGGCAAAGTCCTCTTAAAGAAGAATAACACTTCAGGTGCTCGCAAGCAGTTTGAAAAAGCGATTGCGGAATCACCCGATTCGGAATCCGCAAAGGAAGCCGCCGAACTTATTGAAAAACTTCCATGAATTGGATCTGCCGTTGGGTCGTTGGGGACTGCTTTTTCGGTGTCGAAGGGGCTGCTCTTAGCGAGGGAAGTCGCATGCTGGCGGCAGAATTCGGTTCCCCTACTCGCCGGCGACACTAGGAAGTTGCTCGACGTTTAACAAACGGACGTCATCGGCGTTAGACGAATTCTTTGCCAAGCTCTTGGCATGAATCCTTCGCCCTGTCCTGAGAACGAGCGGCGTCCCAGAGGTCGTACGATCGCAACCAAACGCGAGCAGAATGAAGATCGAATCGAGTGCTTGTGAAACTTGCCACGACGGTTTCCGCGTCACCCACATTCACGGCGAAATCTGATTGCAAAACGCCAACGCGGCATTATCCTGATATCCGTGTTCGCTAAAAAAACATCGCGCTATCGTGGATATTCCCGGAAATTTGGTGTTATCCGCGATCAATCGCGGATAACAATTAGTTCGCCAGGCAGCCAAATGAAGATTGATATTTCCAAAATCGAATGGTCGAAATTCGGCGATCTCATGCGCGGCCGCCGCGCTGAAAAGCGGCTTTCACAATCTGCCGTTGCGAAAGAACTCGGAATATCGCAGCCTGCCGTTTCCATGATCGAGCGAGGAAGTCCAACCGGTCTTTCCGACGATCGACTTTCAGTGCTGCTCGCACTTCTCGAAATAGCCGAAGCGGACGTGCCAACGGCGGATCAACCGAAGCCCGAAGAGGGGAAAAGCTTGTTTATCAGCTACAGTCATAAAGACAAGGAATATCTAGATCGGCTAATGGTTCACCTGCGTCCACTTGAGAAGAGCGGACTCGTAGATGCGTGGAATGACGCGCGAATCGCTGCTGGCGATAAATGGAAAGAGGAAATTGAAGGCGCTTTGAAAAAGGCGGCAGTTGCAGTGCTTCTCGTCAGTGCTGATTTTCTCGCTTCCAATTTCATTGTTGATAACGAGTTACCACCGCTTCTCGAAAAGGCATCCAATGACGGAACGGTGATACTTCCGCTTATTCTGAAGCCATGTCGCTTCACTCGGGACAAGATACTTTCCGTGTTTCAGTCAATAAATCCGCCAGATGCTCCGCTCTCAGGCATGGAAGAGCACGGTCGCGAAACAGTCTATGACAGTGCCGCCGCGCGTGTTGAAGTTCTTTGCATTCCGAAGGTTGCGACATAGGGCGAACAAATCGGTCAACGCGAGGCGGAAGACCGCCCGCGTTACCTTGAACGTTCGGC
>CAIULL010000185.1 GCA_903899985.1 uncultured Schlesneria sp. | reverse complement strand
TGACCGTCCTCGGCCAAGCAGTGCTCTTCCGGCTTCAGAAATCGGACCAAGCAAGACACTGCTTCTCCGAAGACTCCTCAGCAGTGGCACATACGGAGAACCGTTCGATGACTGGTTTCGAACGGTGCCACTGCTTGACCGTCCTCGGTCAAGCAGTGCTCTTCCGGCTTCAAATACCGGATGAACAACGAAGACACTGCTTCTCCGAAGACTCCTCAGCAGTGGCTCAGAATCGTTATTTCGAAGTTCGATCAAGCACACCGTTAATCCGTCGCGACTTGCCCTCGTCTGCAGGGGAAGAGATACTCCCGCTCTCCTGTTATTATCCCTCCATCAAGTGCAGGTAATTCCGTTGTCTGACGAATTGACATCAATTGATGAAGAAGTGATCCGCTGGCCAGCCGGCAGCTATCGTGAGCTGCTTGCGGTCGCACTGCCGATGGTACTCAGCGCCAGCACCCAATCGATGATGCACGTCGTCGACCGAGTCTATTTAACCTGGTACTCGAAAGAAGCCGTGGCGGCGGCACTGCCGGCGGGACTTTTGTTCTGGTCGTGTCTCAGCCTTCCCTTCGGAATCGTTTCGTATCTCAACGCATTCGTGGCTCAGTATGAAGGAGCGAAACGGCCTGATCGCGTTTCGGCTTCGGTCTGGCAAGGGGTCTACTTTGCCATCCTCTGCGGACTTCTCTTGATGCTACCCGCGATCTGGGCGGAGGATTTTTTCCAGTTCGTCGGTCACTCACCCGATGTTCGCCCGCTGGAAGCGTCCTATTTCCGTTGGCTCAGCCTGGGAGGGTTGACCGTCATGATACCAGCGGCGCTCTCATGCTTTTTCAGCGGACGAGGTCAGACCCTCGTCGTCCTGGCTGTTAACGCATCGTCAGTGCTGGTGAACGCTGGACTCGACTGGGCGATGATTTTTGGCAGGGGACCGTTTCCCGAAATGGGAATCCCCGGTGCTGCCATTGCCACTAATCTCGCGAATCTCTACGCGACGATCTGCTATATCGTCCTTTTATATCGCTATTCGATTCGCGGGCCGTATTACTTCAGCCGCCACTTTCGCTTCGACTGGCACCTGATGCGGGATCTGTTGCGGTTTGGCGGCCCGAGCGGCATGCAGATGTTTCTCGATGTCGCCGGATTCACAGCGTTCATCATGATCATTGGCTGGATCGGCCCCAACGAACTGGCCGCAACAAATATCGCTTTCAATCTGAATACGCTCGCGTTCACGCCTGTGATTGGTGTGGGAATCGCTGTCTCGACGCTGGTGGGGCAGCGGATCGGTGAAGGGCGTCCTGAACTTGCTGCGACGTCAACCTGGAAGGGGTTCGTGTTCGGAGGCGGCATCATGCTGATCTGCGGCGCATTCTACGTTTTTTTACCGCAGATCCTGTTGGTCCCCTACGCGATGTACGCGGACGGAGACGATTTTCAGTCGACGAAGGACGTTGTCGTGATCCTGCTGAGATTCGTTGCGCTCTATTCGTTTTTCGACGCGATGGCCATTATCTTCGGATCGGCAATCCGCGCGGCTGGCGACACCGTGTTTTCCATGCTTGTGACCTGTGCCTGCGCCTGGGGCTTACTCGTCGTGCCGACCTATTTGACGTGGCGTTTTTACGGCCCCAGTTTATTCTGGAGCTGGACATGGTGCTCCATTTACGTCATTGCACTCGGGTTTATCTTTTTGGGACGATTTCTCAGCGGAAGGTGGATGACCATGTCGATCATTGAACCTGTGCCTGCGGTTGGCGATGACGGACCCGTCAACAACAGTGTGGCATCGGTCGCGGCCGCGAATTCGAATGGCTCGTTCGAACAGATTTGACTTTGCGAATCAGCGCCAGAAGTTCTATAAGTCACTGATGTCGCATACGTCCCATATGTCCCATAAGTCACATTAAACTGACAGGTTACAGTGGGCCAACCGCCCGTGCAAAAGTCAGGTGATATAAACAAAACGTCCGTCGGAGACTTCGCTATGGCGACTGCCTTAAGCTCCCATCATGCTGTCTATGTGGGGAGCTTTGATCCGCTGACGCTGGGACATGTCGATATCATTCGGCGCGGTGCCGCTATCTTTGACCGGATCACCGTAGGGATTGGTATCAACCCGGATAAGCATCCTCTGTTTACACCGGACGAACGTCTGTCGCTCGCTCAAGCGGTTCTCGCCCCGCTGAAAAATGTTGAGATTAAATGCTTTGAAGGTCTGACTGTCGAATTTGTGCGTCAGTGCGGGGCTCGAGTCCTGCTGCGAGGCGTTCGTACGCTTTCCGATATCGAGACCGAGTTTACAATGACGCTGGCGAATCGTGCTCTCGATCCTGAAATCGATACCCTTTTCCTGATGGCCAGTGAACGATTCACTCATGTTTCCAGTACACTGATCAAGCAGATTGCTCAACTGGCAGCCGGAAGTGCCAAAGGAAAGTTAAACGAGTTCGTTCCACCAGAAGTGATTGAACCGTTACTGCGAAAATATAAGCGTGCTGATCCAGCGGCGGTTTGAAAATCGGCCTGTTAAAAAAATGATTGGAATCTTGAGAAGGATAGCTTCGATGCGATTGATTGCGGCTTTGGGCATGGCCCTGATGATTGGATCTCCGGCATGGGCAGAAAACTGGACAAGCTGGCGCGGTCCGAATGGCAACGGTGTCGCCGAAGGGACAGGGTATCCGACCGAGTGGAGCGACAATCGTAATCTTGCATGGAAAATCGAACTTCCTGGACGCGGCTCATCGACGCCGATTGTCTGGGGTGACAAGATCTTTCTGACTTGTGGTATCGACGGCAAAAACGGCCTTTTAGCGTATAACCTGCAAGGTAAGGAGATCTGGCGACGAGAGATCGGAAAGGAAAAGCCAGGAAAGCATAAGAAGGCTTCCAGCTGTAATTCATCTTGCGTCACAGACGGAAAAACGGTCTTTGCCTACTTCAAGAGTGGTGATCTGGCCGCTGTTGATCTCAGTGGCAAAGAACTCTGGACGATCAACCTGCAAGAGAAGTTTGGCGAGGACACCTTGTGGTGGGACCTGGGGACATCCCCTGTCTTGACCAAAGACAATTGCGTCGTGGCGGTCATGCAAACAGGCGGTTCCTACGTCGTCGCCTTGAACAAAGCCACCGGAGACGTTGCCTGGAAAGTCGATCGAAATCTCGACGCGCCGAAAGAAGCGGCACAAAGCTATTCAACACCCGTCGTCCTGAATGATAAAGGCCAGGAAATTCTGGTCATTCTCGGAGCCGATCATGTGACAGCACACCGTGCCGATACGGGTGCAGAACTGTGGCGAGTGGGCGGTTTGAATCCGTCACAGAACGGTTTCTTTCGGTCAATCGCTTCGGCCGCCGTCTCCGATGGAATCGTTGTCGCACCTTATGCGCGTGGCGGCTCAGTAACAGGAATCAAACTCGGTGGCCAGGGTGACGTCACCTCAAGCCACGTGGTCTGGCAGAAACAAGGGGATGGACCCGATGTTCCCACACCAGCTGTCGCCAATGGAAAAGCCTATATTCTCAGCGACAAAGGGATCCTGACATGTGTGGCGATCGATTCTGGCAAGGTCCTGTGGACAGGGCAAACCGAAAAACATCGCCTCGCATTCAGCTCGTCACCGATCCTGGCCGACGGCAAGATTTACATTACACGCGAAGACGGCAAGACTTTCGTGCTGGCTCAGGGAGACGAGTTTAAGATCCTGTCCGAGAACGAACTCGACGGTGATCAGACCGTGGCAACGCCGGTCTTCGTTAACGGTCATATCCTGCTGAGAAGCGACGCGCATCTTTATTGCATCGGCAGTAAATAAATCTTCAGCGATAGTGATAGAAATACAGCTTCTTTGCGGAGGACTGGTAGAGGTAAATCGGGGCACCCACCGCTGCCCATGTGAACTGAGCCAACATCCGATTTGCGGGTGTGATTCGCGGGCTGTCGCATCCATCGTACGGAAATAATCCGCCCACCTTGTCCTGGCGGAGGTGGGTGTCGTGCAGGTCCTCCTCGGCCAACCGCCGCCGGTTGAAGGACAACTGGTCCGTCGAGTCATTGACTGGGGTGTAAGAGATGTGCCGGATCGGCTGACGTCGGCACCGAACACCGTCTCGCCCTGAGTTCTCAGCGACACCGTACGGCAGTACTTCCATGTGTATCGGCAGCCGGTCGTTGGCCTGACCGCTGTACGTCTCCCGGCAACTGTCGCAAATATAGAACTGGAGGCCGAGTGGGCCGCCGAGCGGCAACTGCTTCGAAGAATAGAGTTGCCCAACGAATTCCATTTGGTCCTGGCAGAGTTGGCATCGCGGCCACTGTTGAGGAAGGTGACTGGGCAGACCTCCGACGCGATCCAGCCAACCCTGCGACTGGCGGTGGTAGCCCATCACCCAGGAAACGCTATGGACCATCGTCGTATTTGCTTCCGTCGACGAACACGAAATGTAACTTGCCCGCGATGAACGACGGGCTTGCAATTAACACGCAAGCACTTTGAACGACCAGAGACAGCGTGTCAACTTGACCGACTCGTTCGGCCTTTCAGGAATCTCGCACGATTCGGTCGATATTTCTTGACCGATTGCCAAGCGGCCAAATACCAGTCCACCACGAAGGACACGAAGCGTGCGAATGAACCAGAGAACGAAACCGCTTGATGCCAACTTTCAACCTGGTGGTTTCAATGTTCCAATCAGCTCAAGGAATTCAGCCTTGCCGATCCCACCCTGTTTATAATTGAGGACCTCCCCTTGGGGGTCAACGACGATCGTGATTGGCGTAGCACCGACACGATAACGCGTCATCGCTGCGGCTGCGTCAGACTCATCCACGTCAATCATCACGGGAATGAACCCTGCATTCACGGTCGCCGTCACCTGCTGATCGGCCCAAACGTTTCGCTTCATGATCCGGCAGGGAACGCACCACTTGCCAGTGAAGAACAGGATCATGGGCTTGCCAGACTGGACTGCTTGTTCTTGAGCGACAGTGTAATTGTCCGCCCAGGCAACGGCATTGGAGGGGACGTAAAAGCAGTACCAGGCGTAAGCGAGTGACACAACCCCGAAGGAGAGCCAAAAGGTTCGCCAAAAATGGAAAAACGGTTTTCGATTGGGGAGTGATTTCGAGTCGCTGGAAGCTGGCAACGGGGTTTGCAAGTCGTTCATGGAACCTCTTCTCGTTAGAAATTCGCCAGCGTGCCGACGTTCTTTCCGTCTCTAGCAATCCCTTAATCATTGATCCCAACAAAGACATACCATCATCACACGACAATCGTTGAGATCTGTCAATCAAAACAGGAGCAGGTCAGTCGCTTTTGACAACGAAAGAAAAAGATTAACCGGCGGCGGCCAGGCTCTGTCGAGTTCAGAATCCGACGGGACCTCCCTGTTAATTGTCCTTATCGTGATGGAGTTCGGCATAAAGTAACCCACCCAGCGAGCGAAGAAGCTGAATGCCTTGTGCATCTCCTCCCCACGTCACCCAATCCAGATGCGTCGTACCCTCCCGTTCAATTCCATTCACATCCGCACCGCGCTCGATAAGCAACTTGGCCGCGTCCCATTTCTCATAACTACAGGCATACCCAAGCGGTAATTCGTTGTTTCCGTTTCGTGCGTGTAGGTCGGCACCGTGGTCAAGAAGCAATCGCATCAACTCCAGATCTCCTGTACCCGCCGCATGCATTAATGCCGTTGGGTCACCTGGGCTCTCTTTGCAGTCGGGATGAACACCTTGGGCCAAGAGCCACGGCAAAATTCCCGGGTATTGCCAAACCGCGCGTAAGACGAGCACGGAGTTTTGCGAATTGAGCAGATACCGATGTTTGCGCAGCAGTCTTGAAAGCCGCTTTCGATCGCCGCGGCTAAGATAAAAGTCCGCTTTCTCAAATACCCGTTTTCCCATTGGGAAAAACTCCGACCCATGTAACGTCAATCGTAACAGAATTCGTACTCGGTTCCCGATTGAGAGTCTTGTTACGGAATTCAATTTTCAAGAGTATTTTGGAAATCAGACGAACGGTTCGACGCGGGTCTGTTGCCTGTTAATTGGACTCATCCCCTTTTCCGCAACATTAACACGCGTTACTTTGAGCTACCACCGGCGGCGGGTCAAGTTGTGCGCCTCGTTCGTTGTCTTCGACTCAGGCCCAACCGGCTGGACGCTGATAGCCGCATTCCAATTCGATGTCGCCAACCCAGGTGCTAATGTAGCCCATGCCGTCCGACGGCCAGACAGTGACACCGTCGCGGGTGTCCTCCAACTCGAAGTCGTCATTGAGTGACTCGATCTCGGCTCGGACCTCGAGGGACTCGCCGGGGCGGAGCCAATAGTCCTGGGCTTCCGGCTCGGTGAAAACGAGCATAAGCCGTTGGGTAGCGTTGGTCACGACCAGTTGCTTCTCCATCGACTGCCCCCTGCGGCCTAGCAGTTTAGTCTTACTTAACGCCGTCGATTCAGGCGTCATTTCACGCTATTTTACATCGGCATGATTTTAATATGGCTGGCAAGTGCCATGACGTCAAATGGGAATGAATGCTTATGACGCAACGATTGCTACCAGAAAATCGTTAATTAGTTTCCAAATTTGCTCCCACTTGGACAAGCCAATGTGGAAAGCAGAAGCAAAACGGGGAATCTGAAGAGCCGTGATTTCTGGTTACCAAATTTGCTCCCACCTGGGCGAGCCAAGGTGGTAAGCGAATGAATGGCAGCGGAATTCTCCAGCTTAAGCCAGAGGTTCATAGTCGCCAGCGAACCAAACTCAAGAAACCGAGACGGACACGTTTTGTCAGAAATCTTCGGCATTCCCCGCTCGCTCATTAAGAACGCGAGCGTTGGGCGATCGCGAGCAACTTACGTGCTCGTTGCTGATCGGCGAACTTGGCTGTCGTCTCTTCGTCGGTCTTGGCCACGCGAGAACGTGCTTCTTCGAGCTGCTTTTCGGCGTCTGCAGCGGAAATTTCTTTCGCTGGAATCGCACGGTTCGTCAGCAACGTCACGTTCGAGCCGATCACCTGAACGAAGCCACCGTCGATGAAGTAGTTGGTATCGCCTGACGCGGCCTTCACTCGAAGTTCACCCACGCCAAGTCGACCGATCAATGGAATACGACCCGGCAGGATGCCGATATCGCCGTCGTAGAGCGGGAAACGCAATGCGGAGACAGGCTCGTCGAGCAAAGTTCGCTCGGGAGTCACGACGATCAGTCGTAATTTGTCGCCACTTGCCATGTTAACCTCACTACCCATTCACTGACGGTGAAGAGATTTCCCTTCACCTGAATTTCTTTCGCCATCAATATGACCCGAAGCGGGTTCGAATCATACTGCCAGGCAATACATTGATTCGTCACTTACTGACCAAAGCCTGTTATCAGGCTTTAGCCATCCGTTCGGCCTGTTCAGCCGCTTCCGAAATACCACCGACATACGTGAAGGCTGCTTCAGGCAGATGGTCCCACTTGCCGTCACACAATTCTTCGAAGCTCTCGATCGTTTCGTCGCGAGGAGTGATCTTCCCCTTCTTGCCGGTGAACGGTTCAGCAACGAGGAATGGTTGCGACAAGAATCGCTCGATGCGACGAGCACGATGAACGACCAGCTTATCTTCTTCGCTCAATTCATCGATACCGAGAATCGCGATGATGTCTTGTAGTTCGCGGTATCGTTGCAGAATCTGTTGCACGCGACGAGCGATCTTGTAGTGACGTTCACCCACGACCAGCGGGTCGAGAATTCGTGATGAAGACGACAGCGGATCGATCGCTGGATAAAGACCCTTTTCCGCGATTCGTCGTTCGAGGTACAAGAACGCGTCCAAGTGAGCGAACGCGGTTGCAGGTGCAGGGTCCGTCGGATCGTCTGCAGGAACATAAACGGCTTGCACCGATGTGATCGCCCCGCGATTCGTCGACGTGATTCGTTCTTGCAGGGCACCCAATTCGGTACCCAGGGTTGGTTGATAACCCACGGCACTCGGCATACGTCCGAGCAACGCGGAGACTTCCGAACCGGCTTGTGAGAATCGGAAAATGTTATCGACGAACAACAGCGTATCAGCCCCCGTTGCATCGCGGAACCATTCTGCCATCGTCAGAGCGGTCAACGCGACGCGGAGACGAGCGCCTGGCGGCTCGTTCATCTGACCGAACACCATCGCGGTCTGATCGATAACGTGCCGACCGGTACTACCGATTTCCGCTTCCTGCATTTCCAGCCAAAGGTCGTTACCTTCACGGGTTCGTTCACCGACCCCGGCGAACACCGAGTAACCCCCGTGTGCCGCCGCGATACGAGCGATCAATTCGGTCAAAATAACGGTCTTACCGAGACCAGCACCACCGAACAGACCGGCTTTACCACCGCGAACGAACGGGACCAGCAGGTCCACAACCTTAATGCCGGTTTCGAACAATTCGGTCTTGGAGCTGAGGTCCGACAGTTTTGGAGGGTCACGGTGAATCGCCCAGCGTTCTTCTGACTGAACGTCGCCACGACCGTCGATCGGATCACCCAGCACATTGAACACGCGACCGAGTGTTCCCTTGCCGACAGGAACGCTGACTGGAGCGCCGGTATCCAGCACGTCCATCCCGCGAACCATACCGTCCGTGGAACCGAGTGCCACGCAGCGGACGCGTCCGCCGCCGAGATGCTGTTGGACCTCACCGGTCACCTTGATCTTGAGACCCTTCACTTCGGTCTCAATCTTCACGGCGTTGTAGATCCCGGGAAGGTGGGCGTCGGAAAATTCTGCGTCAAACGTTGATCCGATGATCTGTGTGACATGGCCAATATTTGTGCCGGTCGTCATATCTATGGTCTCTAGTTTCGAATGGTCGGGTAAGCCACTCTGATCGAACGTAAAGGTTGTCTTGCAAACACGCTATATCTGAATTCGCACTGGACTATTCCAATGCTGCTGCACCACCAATAATTTCACTCAGTTCCGACGTAATCTGCGACTGGCGAGCACGGTTGTACTGAGCACGAATCGACCGGATCATATCATCCGCATTATCGGTTGCACTCTTCATCGCCACCATTCGCGCGATCTGCTCGCTCACTGCGGCGTCGAGAAAACACTTAAACAACCGAGCCTTAAACGACGCGGGAACAATCTCTTCCAGAATCTCTTTGGGCGTTGGCAGAAAATCGTATTCGACCTTCGGCTTTGACGAAACGGGTTCAGCGGATGTCAATTTGCCAATTGGAAGCAGGGTTTCGATGACCGCCTTCTGACGGGACATCGTTTCGAATCGCGTGTAGGAAACGTCGAGCCGGTCAATCTCACCCCGAACGTACAGGTCAATGTATCGCTTGGCGAGAACATCAACTTCGTCGAAGGTTGGTTTATCTTCAAAATGCGTATAACTGGCTGCGGTTTCGATCTTCTGGAACTTGAAGAATCCGATCCCTCGCTTACCCGAAACTTCAATATCCAGCGGTATCTGATCGGCCTTGGTCTGCCGTATGCGAGTCTGTGCATGCCTCAGCACACCACCGTTATAACCACCGCACAGCCCGCGGTTGGAAGTAATGACGAGTAGAATACTTTTCTTTTCAGTCTCGCGTTGCTGCAACAGAGGATGAGTAAAGGACGAGGCCCCTTCTTCCATCGTATTCGACAAGTCGGCCACGATTTCAGAGATCTTGCGGGTGTACGCGGCGGCTTGCGTGGCTCGATCCATCGCCTTTTTAAAGCGTGCAGTCGCGACCAGTTCCATCGTCCGAGTGATCTTTCGGACGTTGCGAACGGCTTTCAACCGCTTGATGATCGCACGTGCTTTTGCCATGGTTCTCTTGTACTACAAACAGTTTCGGAACAGTGAACCGCACTCGCAGTTCGCGATGTGCTTCGCTCAATCAACCCGAGCAACTTGCCGACCTGTGCAACGGCAAGCTCCTCAAGACGACAACCCCTGCTACTTCTTCTCGGCTGCCTTAGCCTCGGTCGCTTGCCAGCGATCGCGCCATTCCTCCAAAGCCTTTTTCAAAGCCCCTTCTGTCGCATCATCCAGGACGCCGCCCTTAATCAGAGCATCGCGTACTTCACTCTTTTCTTCCCGCATGAACTGAATCATGTTCTGTTCTGCTTCTTGGACGCGTGGTACTGGAACTTTATCGAAATAGCCCTTTGAACCACCGTAAATACTCATGACCTGATCAGCCATGTTCAACGGCCGGAACTGAGGCTGTTTCAACAACTCGACCATGCGGTAACCGCGATCCAATTGTTGTTGCGTCGCCTTATCGAGTTCGGTACCGAGCTGAGCAAACGCTTCCAATTCACGGAACGCGGCAAGATCCAGTCGCAAGCTACCAGCGACCTTTTTCATCGCCTTGGTTTGAGCGTTACCACCGACGCGCGAAACCGAGATACCAACGTTGATTGCCGGACGAACCCCTTTGAAGAACAAATCAGGTTCGAGATAAATCTGACCGTCGGTGATCGAAATCACGTTCGTCGGGATATATGCCGAGACTTCACCTTCGAGAGTTTCAATGATCGGCAGAGCGGTCATCGAACCACCACCAAGCTCATCGCTCAACTTCGCGGCTCGTTCGAGCAGACGACTGTGACAGTAGAAAACGTCCCCAGGGTACGCTTCACGGCCTGGTGGGCGTCGCATCAACAAGGACAACTGACGATAGGCAGTCGCTTGACGGGTCAGATCGTCATACACAACAAGGGTATGCTTACCCTGATACATGAAGTATTCGGCGATCGAAGCACCAGCATACGGGGCAATGTACTGCAGCGGGGCAGGATCGCTCGCCGAGGCACTGACCACGATGGTGTAATCCATCGCGCCGGCCTTCGTGAGAGCTTCAACCACACCTGCTGTCGAACTCGCTCGCTGACCACAGGAGACATAAACACAGATGACGTCGCCGCCCTTCTGGTTGATGATCGCATCGACTGCAACGGCAGTCTTTCCCGTCTTACGGTCGCCGATGATCAACTCGCGCTGACCACGTCCGACGGGGGTCATGGCGTCAACAGCCTTGATACCAGTCTGAAGCGGCTGCTTCACCGGCTGACGTCCGGCAACACCAGGAGCGGTTGTCTCCAAAGGGCGTGTATGAGTCGACAGCACCGGGCCTTTGCCATCGAGCGGGTTGCCCAGCGGGTCAACGACGCGCCCAATCAGCTCTTCCCCGACTGGGATCGAAAGCAACGAACCCGTGGTCCGTACTTCTTCCCCTTCGGTGATCTTCAGGTAATCGCCGAGAATGATCACACCGACGGAGTTCTCTTCCAGGTTAAACACCTGGCCTCGAACACCGCTTCTGGTGAATTCGACCATTTCGCCGGCCATGGCGGTTGCCAAGCCGTACACTCGTGCGATGCCGTCACCGACCTCGACGACTCGACCGACTTCACTGGTTTGAATCTGTCCGCGAAAGCCTTCAATTTCCGTCTTGATGACTGAAGCGATCTCGCCCGCGTTGAATTTCATTCAGACACCTCTCGCGCAAAAGTACGCGAAGTTGTTTTACTTGAGTTTTCAAGGAACCGTCATAGACGGTATCGCCGACGCGAATCAACATTCCACCAAGTAATGATGGATCGACTCGCGTTTCCAAAATGGGCTGTGTTGACAAGGCCGTAGCCATCTTATGCCGAATGGATTCGAGCGTCTCGGTAGAGAGCTCGGATGCACTCGTTATCTGCACTCGCCGTTGATTCTGACGAAGCTCGCTCTCTCGAACGGACAGGTCATAAATCAGCGGCAATAATTCAAGTCGATCGTGATGAGCGACGACCCGAATAAAATTTCCAAACAAGGGACTCGATCGAGGCACAACCACTTTTTCAAGCAGTTCCAGCTTCGCCTCGACATTCAACTCCTGTGTCCGCAACATATGGTCGAATTCAGGATTGGTCCCGAGCACATCCTTGACGAATGAACCCAGTTCCTCCAACGCCGAATCAACACCCCCGGCACCTGCTGCAGATTCCAGGTAAGCATGCGCGTAGACCTTAGCGACCGATCGGGCGCCGGGGTCTTCCATTACGGAAGGGATACGAGTACGGAGATCTTGTGAATCCACGTCAGACAGCTCCCTAGTTCCGCCGAACGTTTAATTCAGCCAAGGCTTCTTTCACAAGTCGGTCATGGTCTTCTCCAGTGAGATGACGTCCAATAACCTTCTCTGTCGCATCGACGACGTTGTTCGACACATAGTCAAACAACTCCGAAATCGCCTGATCTCTCGATCGTTCGATTTCAGCAATCGCACGGTGCTTGGTCGCGTCCGCTTCTTTCTGCGCGACAGCGATGATGTCCTGCTTTGTATGCTCAGCGTCACGCCGAGCTTCTGCGAGGATATCCCGAACCTCTTCCTGAACCTTGGCGAGTTTGACTTCATGCTCTTTCAGCAATGCTTCGGATTTCACACGAGCCGCTTCGGCATCTGCAATGTTTTGCTTGACGCCTCGCTCACGCTCGTTCAAACCAGCCTGCAACGGGCCCCAAGCCCCAAATCGCAAAGCCGCCAGAAAAACACCGAACGTAATGACCGAAAAGAGAGCCAGGTCCCATTTCGGTTCCATCGGCAGACCTTCGGCGTGAGCCCCATGCCCTTCCTCGTGATGACCTTCAGCATTGGCATGAGCTTCCGCACAGACCAGCACTGGAGTACTGAGCACCAGGAATAACACCAGAACGGACATCAGTCGTGAAAGCACGCGACACATAACCGATCACCTGACTAAACGAACCAAACTCAACCAAGACGCAATCAGTTGTAAGGCTTGTAATCCTTGTTGCTGCCCATACAGACGATCAACGCGAAGAACGTCGCACCTTCCACCAGAGCGGCGGCGATGATCATCGCGGTCTGAATGTTGCCAGCGACTTCTGGCTGACGAGCCATTCCTTCAACAGCAGCGGTACCAATCTTTCCGATGGCCCAGCCAGCACCGATGATGGTCAGAGCTGCACCAATTGCACCTGAGAAGTGCAAACCGCTGTTACCGCCATCAGCGGCGAGAGCAGGAGCTGCAAACACGAGGAACAACCCAACACCGTAAACCAAGACTCGCAAATTCTGACTCACTTCAACTCTCCTGACCAGGAAACTTGGGGATACCCCAATGACATTTGACACACCAGAACATCAGTGAGGATTCACAGCCGCACTAATGAATAACGACGTTAACAGAGCAAACACGTAGGCCTGAAGGAACGCCACAAACAATTCCAACATCCCGATTCCAACCTGCCCCAGAATACTTGCAGGAATCACAACAGGCCATAACGAACCAGCTAAGGCAATAAAACCAAGAAACACACCCAGAACCGTATGCCCCGCCATAATATTGGCAAAAAGTCGAATGGCCAGCACACCGTGCTTAATCAGCAACCCACCAGCCTCAATCACCCAGATCATCGGCAGAAGCAACACGGCAATCGGACCCGGGAGATCCATATGAGGCACAAGTGATTTCAAGTAACCACCAAACCCCGACTTTTGCGAACCGTACATCACGACATGAATAAACACCATCAACGCAAGCACGGCGGTCACGTTAATATTCGCTGTTGGAGACCCCATCAACGGGAGCGCACCAAGCAGATTACAGAACAGGACGTAGAAAAACACGCTCCACACAAACGGCAAATACTTGTCTGCAGGATGACCCACCTCAACCGCGGCATGAGCTTCCGCAGAATGACCTTCCTTCACAGAATCACCATGACCATGGCCATCAGCAGCATGATCGTGACCATCATGTGCATGATCACCGTGATCATCATGCGGGATTCCAATTGACGGACGGACAATCTCATCCCGGACATAAAGAGCGAGCATTTCCCAGAAATTCCAGAAAACACCCTTCACCGGCTTACCACCGGCGACGCGCTGAGAAAGCCCACGGAAAACCAGAAACGCAAGAACCGCAGCAACAACCTGCAGAACCATGTATTTCGTGAGCGGATAGGGCAACACAAACTGTTTATCACGCCCGAACAAATTGAGCACGAACTGGGGGAGCTCCCACTCGCTGCCGTCTCGTACGTGATGAAATGGATCCATAACTTCCGCCGATACCAACAATTTCAATGACTCGAAACCGCCTCTGCCGAAGCCGACCCAGTCGAAGCCGGCAACAAAACCATCCAAGTCTCAAGAGCTAACGCAACCAGATAGCTGAAAATCACCCAAACCGTAAATTCACGAAACCCAAGATCCTGACGAAGAACACCCACCGCGAACAAACCCAACAACACAAAAACCATCCGCAGCGCGGTCCCCACGAGAACAACATATGCCGTCAGTTGAGGACCCTTTAACAACACGCTGGAATAGATCGTCAACCACCCAGGGATCAAACACAATAAAACCGAATAACAAACACCCTCAACACCCCTCAGACCAACCACTCCGAAGGCCACACCCGCCGCAAGAACACCAAAAACCAGCATCCCCAGCGTAAACACAGCCTGACGACGCGCAAGGGAGTACATCCCAACCCTCAACTTCGAACAAGCCCCTTGGCATTAATCTTTTGGAACTTCGCTGTCCTTAGCAAACTTTATCAACTCCAACAGCGAAACCGAGAACCCCAACGCAGCACCGAGCATCACCAGCCAGGGAGCGGTATTAAACCTTGCATCTGCCCAATACCCAATCAAGGGAGGAATGGCCATCTGCATCCCAATCGACGACACCCGAGTTGCAATTACGTAGCCCCGAGCGACTGAGTTACGGCCGTCGCGATTGTTGTCGCTTTTGGTCACAACGTGCTCGGTTAATCATTACGGAACGTTCAGGAAAGCCGAATCCTAGCCACGGTCATTTGTGATGTCAAAGCTGGGGGTTTTGCGAGGGTAAAATTCTCACTTTTGGTTCTTGACTGGACACTTAATGCCCAATCTTGGCAATTCGCTCGAGAATCAGTTCGTCTCCGGACATGAAAACCGATCGAAGCGGACCCGGGATCATATGATCGGCATTCGCAATGTTCTTCTTCACATGGTTGTCTGCTGGCCAACATCGGCTTAAACTGTTTGGATTCGATGGCCCACCTGTTCGAATCCCGCCGATTGACACCTCAGAGGAGTTTCCATGTCCGCTCCCGCTCCGTCTCACGCTGAACCACTCCGTTTGACCAGCACACAATGGTTAATCTGCGTGATTGCCGCGATTGGCTTTGCGTTCGATATTTACGAACTGCTAATGCTGCCATTGGTGATCGGCCCGGCACTAAAAGAACTCGCGGATATCACTCCCGCGAAAAAGGAACAATTCGCGTTCTGGTTCAGCTTGATGTTTTATGTCCCTGCCGTCTGTGGTGGGATTTTCGGACTGTTGGGCGGATATTTGACCGACCGACTTGGACGTCGACGGGTTCTCACATGGAGCATTCTTTTATACGCCTTTTCAGCTTTTGCAGCCGGGTTTTCAACCAGCCTGCCTATGTTGCTGTTCTTCCGAACAACGACTTTCATCGGTGTCTGCGTCGAGTTTGTTGCTGCCGTTGCCTGGTTGGCAGAACTTTTCGATGACCCGAAGCAGCGAGAAAAAGTCCTGGGCTACACGCAGGCGTTTTCCTCGATTGGCGGCTTGCTCGTCGCCATCGCCAACGGTTTGATTCTCCAGTACGCGAAGCTGCTCCCCGAAATCAGTATGCCTGGTTTCCTGAGTTTCCTCGGTGGATCAATCACCGATTCGCACGCCGCGTGGAGATATACGCTGATGTCAGGCCTCATCCCGGCGATTCCACTGATCATCATCCGTCCATTCTTACCAGAGTCGCCAAAATGGGCTCAGAAAAAGGCATCGGGGACACTGCGTCGTCCAAGTATCGCCGAGCTCTTTTCTCCGGAATTGCGAACAACAACGCTGATCACAACCGCCATGTTTGCATGCAGCTACGGAGTGGCGTTCGGTGCCATCCAGCAAATGCCTCAAATCGTGGGCGGCATTGATGCCGTCAAAGCGGAAACCGGCGAAAAAGTGAAGCTCGCAAAAGAAAAAGAGCTGGAGAAAGAGCCTGATCCAGAAAAGGGAGCTGAAAAGGCAAAGGCCGCCGCAGGACGGGTCGCTGGAGAAATTCGACAGAAGAAGGCAGCAGAATACACGAAGGCACAAGAGATCGGGGGGCTTGTCGGTCGATTTGGCCTTGCCGCTCTTGTCGTCTATTTTGCCAGCCGCCGAAGGCTGTTGCGATTCTTTTTGATCCCCGGGTTCATTCTCACTCCATTGATTTTCATGGCATTCGCACGCGGCCATGAAACAACCTTTTACAGTACCGATATCAGCTGGATCCCTGGTTTTCACGGATTCCATATTTCTCTGTTAGGAATTGGAATTTTCCTGGCCGGTTTATTTACCGTGGCACAATTCAGCTTCTGGGGGAACTACCTCCCGGCGGCTTACCCGATGCACTTGCGAGGGACCGGAGAAAGTTTTGCCGCGAACATCGGTGGCCGAATGATCGGTACTCCATTCGCCGCAGTCACGCAGTATCTGGCACTACAATCATTCATTCCTGGTGAGTCACCCGAAGCCAAAACGGCGTACGTCGCCGCCGGAGTTGCAGGGACCCTGTTTTTCCTGAACTTGATTTTGTCCTGCTTCTTACCCGAGCCAAAGCCTGAACAAGACTAAACGAGAAGATCCTTAACCATGCAAAATATCACCCAAATCTTTGGCAGCGGCGTTCCGCTACTTCTGGATGACATCGACACCGATCGAATCATCCCGGCCCGGTTCTTGCGCTGCGTGACCTTTGACGGTCTCGGCGATCATGCTTTCGAGGATGACCGTCTTCAGGACAAGTCGCATCCGTTTGACGATGCCCGCTATCGACACGGTTCGGTCCTGATCAGCGGACGAAACTTCGGTTGCGGTTCGTCCCGCGAGCACGCTCCCCAGGCCTTGATGCGCTGGGGAATCAAAGCGATTATCGCCGAGTCATTCGCGGAAATCTTTTTCGGGAATTGCACGACGCTGGGAATTCCCTGCGTTTCCGCCTCGCGTACGGACCTCGATCGTCTCGCCAAGGCGGCTGAAGAAAATCCGCCACGCGTGATCACCGTTGATCTGATGACCAAACAAGTTCGCTCGGACGACATCGTCTTCGGCATCGAGATCCTGGAAAGTGCACGTTCCTCGCTGACAACGGGTAACTGGGACTTCCTTGGACAGTTGCTTGACGGTGCCACGTCCGTCAAACAAACGGCCAGTCAGCTTCCCTACATGACCGGCTTCAAAGCGTAATCGCCAAAAGGAGCATCCAAGTGGAAGCCAATCCCTTTCGGCTGCTCCGAAATATCGGACGAACCAGCGAAATTGTGACAGTCCTGTTGAACCACGGGTTCGGGGATCTGGTGGATCGTATTGGACTGCGCAATTTCTGGTATCGGTGGCGACGAAGCTTCAGCCGCAACCCCCCGGAGCCGTTGAAACACCTGAAGCAGGTGGAACGAATCCGGATGGCACTCGAAAAGCTCGGGCCGACATTCATCAAGTTCGGCCAGGTCATGAGCACACGGCCAGACCTCGTGCCGCCCGGAATGCTGATCGAATTACAGAAGCTGCAGGAAGGGGTCCCTCCGTTCCCTTCGGACGAGGCTGTGGCCCAGCTTGAAACCGAACTCGGCCAGCCCGTGGAAAAGCTGTTCGCCAGCTTCGACACGACCCCTCTCGCCGCGGGTTCCCTGGGGCAAGTCCATCGCGCAACGCATTTCGACGGAACTCCCCTGGCAATCAAGATTCGGCGTCCCACGGCGGTTCGCGATGTCGAACGGGATTTATTGCTGATGCAGGAGCTGGCGATCCTGCTCGAAAGCAATATTCCTGAATCGCGAATTTTTGATCCGATCGGACTGGTGAATCACTTCGCGCGGTCCATTCGACGCGAACTGAATTTTGCCCGTGAAGGGCGGACGATGGACGAATTCCGTCGGCTGTTCCGTCAGGACGCCACGCTTTATGTTCCGCAGGTCTATTGGGAGCTGACGACCGAAGCGGTCTTATCAATGGAGTTTGTCGATGGACTCAGGATCGACGAACTGAAGCTGATGGTCGGCGCCAAATTTACTCCTGCGGAAATCGCAGCCAACGGTGCCCGGATTTTCATGAAGCAAGCCTTCGAATTCGGGGTTTTTCATGGCGATCCACATCCCGGCAATGTTCGCATCCTGCGCGATGGAACGCTCTGTTTGCTCGACTACGGAATGATCGGCATGCTCGATGGAAAAACCCGCGAGCAACTCGTCGATCTGCTCCTGGCAATCAGCCAGCAGGATGTCGATGCGGCCGTGAGGCTTGTCCTTCAGATCGGTGAGTTACATCGGGAAATTGATCGGCCACTGCTTCAGATCGACATGCGGGACTTCGTATCAAACTATTATGGAGTCGAACTCGAACGCTTGAATGTCGGGCATATTCTCTCGGATTTCGTGGCGATTTTATCGAATCACGGGATTCGATGTCCCGGCAGTCTGATGCTGCTGATTCGTTGCCTGGTGACACTGGAAGGGGTCGGTCGCACACTCGATCCGGAATTCAACCTGGCGGCTCACTTACAGCCGTTCGTCGAAAAACTGGTCAAAGAACGATACTCCCCCTCGCGCATGGCCGAACGGATGTGGTCCGAGTCACAAAGCTTGCTCGGCTATGCTCATGAAATCCCAGGCCATGTTAACCGGACTCTGCGTAAGCTGAGCCAGGACGATTTGCGAATCCAGCTCGAACACCGCAACCTCGACCATTTTATTCTGGAGCTGGAACGTTCGAGTAATCGTCTGGTAGTTGGTATGGTGATTGGCTCCCTGATCGTGGCGTCGGCGCTGATTATCTCAAGAGGCTCGGGCACGATCTGGGTGACGTTACCTATCTATGTCATTTCAAGTCTTCTGGCGATGTGGCTGGTCTACGGGATCTTCCGCAGCGGACGACTGTAGACTTTGCCTGCTGAAATTCGGACGTAACTTCTCCATACAACTCGATTCATTCACATGAGGAACACCATGGCTGCTTCACGACGTGATTTTCTCGAAACATTGGCGATCGGTACGACAGGTGCCCTGGGAATGGCTGTCGCCGGATGTGCACAGTCAGCGCTACCCCCCGCAGGCGAATCGACGAAAAAGCCTTTGCGAGCAGCCTTCTCAAATGCCGGATTGCAGAGCACATGGTGTGAGCTGGGGAAGAAAACAGCCGAACTTTGGGGCGGACTATTGAACGTCGAAATCGAATGGTTCGATGGCGAATTCGATCCAGGTCGCCAGCGTGACAAGATCGATTCCCTGACCACTCGCGACTGGGATTTTTGCTGCTTCCAGGCGGTCCAGATCGACTCGTTGGCAGAACCATGCAAGCGACTCAAAGCGCGTGGAATTCCTGTCATCTCGATGGATACGTTGCTCGTCGACACGGACAAGATGCGAGACACCGGGGTCTGGTGCGAGGTGACTCCCGACCACGTTGACATGGCCGAGAAAAGTGTCGGATACCTGATGAAGAAAATCGGTGGCAAAGGGAAAGTCATCCATATCGGCGGGCTGGATGGTCACAGCGGTGCACAGGGTCGACGCCAGGGCTTCGAAAACATCGTCAAGAAATTTCCCGATGTCGAAGTCGTTGGTGGCGGCGTTCGCTGGTGCGACTGGAAAAAGGAAAAAGCTCGCAACACGTTCGAGGCATTGCTCCAGCAGGAAACAACGCCCATCGCCGGAGCCTTTTTCCATAGCGACGACATGGCGTTAGGCTCGATTCCTGCACTTAAGGGAACAATTCACGAAAAAATGGTTGTTGTCGCCGTTGACGGCCAGAAGGATGGACTCGACGCGATCAAGAATGGCACGCTCGCCGCCTCCGCAGTCAATCCAGTCTGCCGAATCCATCAGACGGCACTGTTCCTGGGCCAGTTCATTGCCCGAAACAAAGAAAAGATCGAAAGCGTTCCGCTTGAGATCATTACGCCGGGACCACTGGTGACGGCTGATGATCCTCGCGCGCTCGAAGCGATGTATTACCTGGCAGATCCGCTGCACTGCATCGTTTGAGATTGATGACAGCAATCACCGGGAGGGCGAGGCTCCCGCCGAGCCGCTGAGTCGATGCGTGTTCCTGATTGTCGCGACTGTGCTGGAGAGAGCCGCGTCCTCGCAATGGGTTGAGGGGAATCCTCGCGCCGGGTTACTTGAGGAGCTTTTTCAGAGTCATCAGATTTTCTGTTGGATCGAAAATCGCTCGTATAGGGATCTGAAACCCGGCAACAGTCCGGCTGACGATTTCTCCCGATCCTGATTTCAGCAACAACCGAAACGCGCTGTTCTCGATCACATATTGCTCGACGATTTCGGACTCCGCATCGACGATCCAATATTCACGGACCCCATGTGCTCCATAGTCTTCGAATTTGACGCCTCGGTCGCGGCATTCCGTCGAGTCTGACAAGACTTCGACAACGAAATCCGGGACCGGAAATTTCATCGTCTTCGGTTGGAAGATCGAAGACTTCTCAGGGCAGAAAAAAACGATGTCAGGTTCGTAATCGTTGCGGGGAAAGACGCACAGACATTTTTCGTCACGAACTTTGCCCAAATCGTGTGTGTCGACAAAGATACTCAACAGTCTGGCAAGGTTCATCTTGGCTGTTAAATGCTGATTCCGCGCAGGTGAATGCCTAATGACCTCACCATCAATGAATTCGACTTTTTCTCCGTCGGTCATTTCGTCATAGAAACGTTCTCGCGCTGCGGTCTCCGTCTGCAGACGGTCGTTGAGCGCAGCCACGAATTCGGGAAGTCGAGGCGATTTCAAAAGCGGTGTCAGATCGATCGTGCTCATCATCTTGAGGATAACAAATCAGTTTGCCAAAACGCCAGACGACTTCAAAACCACCATTCTCTCTCGTTCCCAAGCTCCCGCTTGGGAACGAGCCTCTTCGAAGCTCCGCTTCGCGAAT
>CAIULL010000184.1 GCA_903899985.1 uncultured Schlesneria sp. | reverse complement strand
TTCATTCTCGCCGACGACTATGGGACTGGCGAAGTTGGTTGTTACGGTGCCGACAACTACAAGACGCCCCACATCGATGCTCTGGCCACTGGTGGCATGCGATTTACGCACGCCTACACCGCGCCTCTCTGCGGGCCTTCACGTGCATTGATACTGACGGGTCGCTACCCCTTTCGCACAGGAGCGACAAACCAGGACGCCACGGGCCGGATGTCGCCTGACCGCGAAACGATGATGCCCAAAATTCTGAAGCCGGCGGGATATGTCACGTCGTGCGTCGGCAAGTGGGGTCAGCTTCCACTGGGGCCGGCAGAATTCGGCTTTGATGATTATCTGAAGTTCAAGGGGAGCGGAGCGTATTGGAATACCCAACCGAAAGCCACCTCGTATGAGGTGAATGGGAAGTCGGTTAAGTTGCGGGACAATGAATATCTTCCCGACGTGATGCATGACCATGTGACTACGTTCATCACAGCCAATCGAGAAAAGCCGTTTTACCTTTATTATTCTCTGTCACACGTGCACGCCGAAATTTTGCCGACGCCGGACAGTGTTCCCGGAAGCAAAGATCTTTACACCGACAATGTGACCTACATGGATAAGCTTGTCGGTAAGCTGATTGGATTACTCGACCAATTAAAGTTGCGAGACAAGACGCTGGTTGCCTTCTTCGGAGATAATGGTTCTGCAACGGGTCGGGCAAAACGGGCCACGATTGGTGGTCAGGCGCTGTCAGGATCAAAGGGTTCCATGCAAGAAGGGGGATCTCTTGTCCCTTTGATCGTCAACTGGCCGGGTACAACTCCTGCCGGGGTGGTCTCTCAGGATCTGGTTGAGGCGACCGACTTCGTCCCCACGTTCGCCGCGCTGGCGGGTGCACAACTCCCCGAGAAAACGGTCATTGACGGCCACAGTTTTCTCTCGCAAATCAAAGGTGAAAAAGGGACGCCTCGTGATTGGATGTTTAACCAGCTCGCCGGCATGTGGTATGTCCGCGAGGCGAACTGGAAGCTGAATCAGGCGGGCGAGTTGTTTGATATGTCTGATGCCCCATTCACCGAAAAACCGGTCCCGCTGGAAACGAGCGATCCTGCCGCCAAAGCGGCGCGCAGTCGGCTTCAGGCGGTGCTGGCGAAACTCGATCCATCAAGTGGAATTGTCGACGATGGTAACGGTACGGGCCGACACGCCAATCGCAAAAAGGACAAGGCCAAGTAGAAACTCGACGCTAATAGCGTTTCTTCAATCAAATTCATTCTCCATTCGGGCCTGCGAACATGAATAAGTTTTGTCTGATTGCAATCATTTCCCTGGCATTCGCTGAAGCAGGCGCGATTCAGGCTGCCGACGGCAAGGGGAAGCCGAACGTGTTATTTATCGCAGTGGACGACTTGCGTCCTGAAATGGGCTGTTATGGCAATCAGGTTGTGAAGACACCGAATCTTGACCGGCTGGCTCAACGTGGGATTGTGTTCAACCGGGCCTATTGCCAACAGGCGGTTTGCAGCCCGTCTCGCAGTTCGCTGCTGACGGGAAAACGCCCGGACGCGACACAGGTTTGGGACCTGCAGACGCATTTCCGCGTCGCACTGCCAAACACGATTACACTGCCGCAGCACTTCAAAGCCAACGGTTATCATACGGCGGCGCTGAGTAAGATTTACCATCCCGGTTTTGAGGACGGGGCTTCGTGGAGTGAACCGCACTGGTATCCGAACGGGCGGACGGTCGACACTGATCCCTCCGATCCGACCAGACGAATCACTCAGTCTTACGGCAAGGGTATTAAAAAGAACGCCAATGCCAAGTCCAATGGTGACGAAGAACAACCCACGCCGAAGGGGGAAAAACCTGCCAAAACCATTCCCGCCTACGAAGTCAGTACAAAAGGTGACGATGAACTTTCCGACGGTTTTACTTGCCAGGAAGCGGTGAGGCGACTGCATCACCTGAAGTCACGCAACGAACCGTTTTTTCTTGCCGTTGGTTTCTTGAAACCGCATCTGCCGTTCGTGGCACCGAAGAAATACTGGGATCTTTATGATCCAGCGACGATTCCGACACCTGTGATCGACCATCTTCCTGAAGGAGCACCCAAGTATGCGGGTCACGTCAATGGCGAGCTTCACGGGTATGTTGGCGTTCCTGAGGCTGATCCGATTCCCGCCGATTTCGCTCGAACGTTGCGCCACGGATATTACGCCTGCATCAGCTACACCGATGCCCAGGTGGGACGGTTGCTCGACGCGCTGGATCAGGAAGGGCTGGCCCAGAACACGATCATCGTTCTCTGGGGGGACCACGGCTGGCAACTTGGCGATCATGGCCTTTGGCACAAGCATACGAACTTTGAATTAGCGACGCGTGCTCCCCTGTTAATCAGTGTCCCTGGTTTGGGTACCGCCGGAAAGACCTGCAATGCACCCGTGGAATTCGTGGACGTCTACCCGACGCTCGCCGACGTTTGCGGCCTCGCGATACCTGGCGACCTGCACGGCAGCAGTTTGAAGCCCTTGCTCGAGAATCCTGCCGCGATCCCGACGAAAAAAGTTGCCATCAGCCAGTATCCCCGACCTGCAGGACAAACGAAGAACGGAGCCTTGATGGGCTATAGTGTGCGTGATGACCGCTGGCGCCTGACTGTCTGGCGCAACCGCAAGACGGGCGAAGTCGCGGCGACGGAACTTTACGACGAACAAGACGACCCGGCTGAGACCGTGAATCTCGCAACGAAATCCGAACACAAGCCGGTCATTGACCGTCTCTCGGCCTATCTGCCGTAATTCTTCTGGATTGAATCATAGGCGACTATTTCCACGGATGGCGACGAAAGAAGGTGGGCGTCACGTTTGTGGCCTCATTGATCAGTCATTTTTTCGAGGGGTGCAAAAGGACGGGAGGATTCGCCAATCTGATGCGTTGAATCATCGCATCAGATGCCCATTTTAAGGCCAGGTTTGCCATCCAAATGAATGTCGAACGTTATGAAAAAGGGCGTTCCTCATCGGTATTGCGAATCGATGCCACGTTCTGTCGTCTCTGCTCAAAAACCAGAAAAACTGACTGGAAAGGTTTCGTCTTGTTCAATAAGATTCGTACCGTTCCGACCATGGCAACCCCGGAGAGGTGGCAGAGTGGCCGATTGCACCGGTCTTGAAAACCGGCATGTCCGTGAGGGCATCGTGAGTTCAAATCTCACCCTCTCCGCTGCAAACCCTGATGAAACTTCGGTTTCTTCGGGGTTTTCTTCTTTCTGGTCTTGTTGGCACCCGAAACGTCAAATGAAAAACCGTGCCGGATTGGATTACGAACTTTTGAAGCGAAGGTCGCTTGGTTACAAGTGTTGGGGATGACGCCAGCGAATCCTGGTCACATCAGGGATTCTGCGGTTCCAGTAGAAGATCTAGAACGCAGCATTTCTGCGGATTTCGATGTTGATCGAGACAGTGCTTCAGGATTTCTGCGTCTGTGCAACCGGAACTCTTCAGGATGTCGCCCAGAATTGGGAGTCGAGCGAAATCTCGCGATTTGTGAATTTCGGCGGCGAGCTTAACCACAGCACCGTTTTCCCAGGCAAGCCATGCCGGGTTGATCGTTGCGGTGCCAGTCACAAAGACCTCGCACTTCGCGACTCGGATGACGTCATCAAGTTGCAGAGAGCATTTCCCTTTTGTTCGCTCACCGTTGAGAAAGGTTCCGTACAGACTTTCCAAGTCCTCGATCCACGCTCCCTCGTGATCGTGGCTGAATTCACAGTGCCAGCGGTTAATGTGACTGTCGGCTTCCAACGGCAAATAACACTTTTCATCAAGGTAGATTCCTGTCGATTGATGAAGAGCGGCACGGCTGACGGCTTCGATGGGACTCTCATAACGGCCTGCAAGCCATTGCCGACTCCTCTCGAAGGGGAACCGGCGAGATTGACTGGCTGTCGAATTGATAACGAGGAGGGACCATTCCATCAGAGTCTCTCAAATTAGAGCGGGTCGTCAAACGGTAACAAATCCGATGATGCCAGTTTTTGTGACCGGAAGGGTAGTCTCAAGTCTACAGAAATCATTGCGAGTGAGGCCCGTCGAAGCGTGCTCCATTTTTGCGACGACGATGACATCTCGGCGGCGTTTCGAGCGAATCCAGGTTTTGTGGACGATAGTGAGGTTTGTTGCACAAGTGAATCAGGGTTTCCCTGATGGCATTTGAGTCCCAGATTACGACAATGCGCAGTCGACTTTCGTTTCGCGCAATCGTCGATATTAACCCGAGTTGTTCACGCTAATGTCTTTAAAATACACAAAAGCATCGTCGTTTTGGCGATTTCAGTGTGATTCAGCAACGTTATTTTATGTTTCGAGCAAACGTACCAAAGCAGGATCAAAGCCACTTGAGTTGATCATCGACTTTTGAAAAACCAGCAAAGCCTTTCGTCCGGATGCGTCAAGAAGGAGGCTCGAATCGAGATTTCAATCACATATCACGAGGGAATACAGGAACAACGCTGAAGCACTTGCTCGTCGAACACGCCCAGACATTTGGGTGATTCCATAAAGAAAACGATCTCATTTGGAGAATAAGTGAACGACCATGCCAGTTGTACTATGGGCCGGTTTGAGGCAACTTGAGGCAGTCCGGTTTTCGACTTTCCTGGCTATTTCGCAGGGAACCGCGAGTGGGGTCATGAATTCAGCCGACCTTTCACATTTCGAAGACTGGGTGAGCCTGGAAGAACTGAATGGAGAATGGACGAAGTGGAATTTGCGGTCAGTCGATCCTCCGGAATCGACTGACAATTTGAAGCTACCCGCGAAAAACGCGTTGCGATTCAGTTTTTTGTGGAACATTGTCAATACGTTTTGTCATCCTGAAGTGTCACGTATTGTTGGCGCGGGAGCTCGAACGACGGAAAAAATTGCGCCTGAAGAAGATTTTGGAGTTGGACGCTCCAATGCGGGTTGGCTGGGCCGGTGGGAAAATTTCATCACGACATCGGCGATGATTCGTTTCCTCGGGGCACTCGAACAATTTGAGATTGATGCACTGAAGAGTTTACTTTTCTACCGCCCGCATGGATGCACCATTCCTGTTGGCGAGATCGTGGAGCAAGCGGTCGAAGAGTCTGTCATTCGCGAAATACCGGAAATACGTGCGGGTGTGGAATATTACACAAAGCCTCCGCTTTGGACCTTCATTCGACCGAATGCAGAGAACGTTCAAACACGTCGACAAATCTTTTCCAGCGTGTATGGGATCGATTTGGAAACTCCCGATCGATTCGGCTGGACGCTTGATGAACTGTGGGAGCAGCGAAACTCCATTGCACATGGGCGGGACGAGGTAGAAATCACCGTTGGTGCCCTGCTCAGGATCCACAGATACGTGATCAAATCCATGCTCAGCCTGGCTGACCAGATTCGTGAGCGATACCGTTTGGAACTGTAGCCACGCGTTTTTGTAGCGGGGCTTTCAGCCTCTATTTCTCATTTCCTTTTGCGGCGAGAAGTCGCTCAAAGGGGTTAAGGGAGCGTCTGCCCGGTCTCCGGTACGTTACGGTCGAGATCAATCAGATGTCTGTCGTTCGTGAGCCAATCCATTCCAGAGGGATTTGTGACTGTATTTCGGCTTGATCTTCTCGCCCATGTTCATTCGCGGAACACGAGCTCGGGGCGAATGGAAATGGGCGAGAACGTCGGATTAATAACAAATATCTCGCCGGCTGGAATCGAATTACACCTCTATTCTGCTCCCGAACAACACGCATTGATGGGGTACGAATCAAGTATTCAATAGTCTTTTCCGTCGCACCCAGCATCGTGAATGAATTGTGTGTGTTTTTGATGAAGTACCACTTTTCGATTCATGTTCATCTTGCCATACATAATCAACGCTATTAACTTCCCCGCACTCACGCGTGGTGACTTCAGGATTCTTTCATTTACCAGGTATTGGTTGTGTTGCAATAGTGCAATACGGATTTACTACTCTTTATCTCCATTGCTAAGTAGCATCGGGTAAAGAATGTCCCGGCGCTAATTGAGTGTAATACGTTGAAAGTAAGTTCGCGCATCAACGCGTAGTTCAGCTTTCGATGTCGGGCTCTCTGTTGTAGGCGGTCCGTCGTTTTCGTCAAATGTTTGGTTTAGGAGTTTCGAAAATGGTTAAGACGTCTCGTGTCGTTGGCCTTGCCTTGGCGACGTTGTGTCTTGTCGGAAGCGTTCATCAGGCGAATGCTGGCACAATTACACAATGGAGTTTCAACACGACTGGAAACAACAATAGCCCAGCTCCAGAAATCGGCTCGGGAACGGCAACGCCCTTGGGAATGTCGAACAGTTATACGCTCTCAACCGGTAATACTATTACGGGATCAGGGACCTTTACTCCAGGTTCAGTGACGTTTACATCAAGCACCACCGCTGCTGATATTACCGCAACAGCCGGAGACCCGAGCGGTGATGCTAACGCTTGGCGAGTTCGTGGCAACGGAAATGGTGGGGGCAATGGTTGGGCTCTTCAAGCTCCGCAGTATTCACAAGGTGCACAGTTTAGTTCCAGCACCGCCGGATATCATAACATCGGTTTCAGCTTTGATTGGTTCTCAACGACTGCAGGTGTCAAGAACATGCAAGAGCAATACACGCTTGATGGTACTACTTGGACCAATATCGGCTCGGTCTTGACCGCCGTCTCGAATGGGTGGCATTCCACTGTCAGCACCGATTTTTCGAGTATCACCGGCGCCAATGACAACGCCAATTTTGGCGTTCGGCTTGTGTCGGTGTATGACACCACTCTGGCTTTTCCAAACTACGGAAGTGCCGATGGTTTACAGAGCGGGTATTACAATAACAACTCAGGGAACTGGCGCTTTGCCGCTGTCACTTTCACCGGAACTCAGGACGTGGCGGCCGTTCCTGAACCCTCTTCATTCGCTCTGCTCACTCTCGGTGGACTTGGTCTAGCGATTCGTGGCTATCGTCGACGACAAACATCGGTCTGATTCTTGAATCAAAGTAAACGCATGAATCCAAGAAGCCGCTCGTTATCGGGCGGCTTCTCTTTTTTTATCTCAGCTCAAATGTTGCCGTGAAGCCACCGGTATCGCGGACACTTTCAGAAATGTCTTTGGCGGCTGCGCCCCATGTCGTTTCCGTTCTGGCAAAAATCGCGAGAGAGTTTTCGTGACGTTTGCGGCCTGATTTTTATCAGCGGGAAAAGAATCGAATAACCCACATGATTCCCGTCAACCCGACGCTCAGCAAGATGCAGGTCATCACAGGGAAATAAAACGGAAAGTTTTCCCGTTCAATCGCGATATGACCTGGCAATTTCCCAAGCCAGGTTACGGCGGGAAGTGCGAGCCAAAAAATCCCAATTCCGATAATCAGGCTGCCGATAACAACGAGGCTTCAACCAGGATGGTGCATGATCCCTTCGTTTTAACAGAATTAATCTGGCCTCGATAGCGTTTTGGGATCGGCAGATTTTTCAGGCATTTTACGAAAAGAAGTATCTTTTCACGCAATTACCGAAGAGTCTTCGCCAAGTTTACTTGCAGGGGCAAAGTTGGCACCCGTAGAATTAAGGTGTTTAAAAGTGGACAGATCTTTGCCTCGTGCCTAAAAATCACATGGTTGTCTCAGCCAAAACAGAAACGTTCCCGATTGGAAGACATGAATTCCGAAACGAGTGCTCAATCATCGAATAGCGATTTGTCGGGAGAAAGTCATAATCCCGCAAACGCAGGTTCGTCGACTGGAGTTTCAATCGATACAAAAACAATTGTCGGTGCCGAAGCGATTACTTCCAGTGACATGGAGGTATCCGTGAGTCCCATTGGTGGAACGATTGGCAAATATGAGATCCGGTCCCAGTTGGGAGCGGGAGGGATGGGTGCGGTCTATCTCGCTTTCGATACATTGATCGAGCGTGAAGTGGCCATCAAGGTTCTGTCTCAAGAAGTTGCCAATTCAACAGTGGCGTTGCAGCGGTTTCTGCAGGAAGCGAGGTCCATCGGTCGGCTGAACAACCCCAATGTCGTTTCGATTTATGAAATCGACCGTTGGAACGGGCAGTATTACCTGGTCATGGAATTGCTTTCCGGGGGAAGTCTGGCCGAACTGGTTGAGAAGCGCGGCCCATTGCCGTGGCAGGAAGCATGCCAGTTGATCGCCCAGGCCGCTTCGGGGCTTGCGGCAGCACATTCAGCTGGGATGGTGCATCGTGACATCAAGCCTGAAAACCTGATGCTGACAAAAGAAGGTCTGGTGAAAGTCGTCGACTTCGGGTTATCCAAACTTGTCGACGCGGCGAATGACACCCGGACGGCCGTGACCAAACAAGGTCAAATCCTTGGCACACCGCAGTACATGAGTCCCGAGCAGTTTGAATCGACGGAGGTCGATTCCCGGACGGATATCTACAGCCTGGGAGCATCGCTTTATCGGCTGTTAACCGCGCGATTCCCCTTTCAGGACTGTGCTTCGATCGTGCAGACGATGATGGCGCATTTGAACAAGCCTGCGCCGAAGCCAACGGAGATTGATTCGCGGATTCCCAAGGAATGTGATCGCATTATTACTCGCGCGATGTCCAAGCGTCCTGCCGACCGTTATCAGCATGCGTCTGAAATGGCGGCAGACTTGACCGCATTATTACAAAGTCAAAACGGTATCGTACGCGATTCCCGCGAGGCAGAGGCCGCCACAAGAGTAATCTCAGACAAACCAAAATTTGAGTCGCTCACCATCGCCGATGAGGTTAAGCCTCTCAGGTCTGTAGCGATCATTGAGCCATCCAAGATGCTGGCGGCGATGATGCGTGATGCGGTCGTCCGTGCAGGAGCATCGCGCATCGATGTGCTTTCTTCCAAAGAAGAAGCGTTGACAACGATTGGTCGACGCGTGCCAGATTTATTAATTACTGCGATGCAACTCTCTGATGGGCGTGGTCTCGATCTGATTTCAGCACTCTGCCAGCAATCGTCTTTGAGCCGGACTTGCGTCGTGCTCAATTCGAGTGATTCGACAGTGGAAGACTTGATTGGAGCCGGATCGGCGGCAAGTCAGATTCTGGCTCCGAAGAAGGTACGTCCCGACGACGTCCTTCGCGTCGTCCATGCGGCAGGTCCCTGTGAAATCGCGCAGGGGCCCGTCGCCAACGCTCTCGATCCCTTGAGCTTGCGGCTGGTGGTCATGACGGATCTTGATAAGACACCAGAGAAACTGGCCGATCTGATCCGACAAGTCGGTCTGCTGGATGTTTCTGTAATTGGCCTGGGTGATGCAGCCTTGATACCGAAGGACGATGTGCCAACGGTGGTGCTGAGACTTTCGCCGATCCCGACGAAGGCATCCACTGTTGTTCTTCAGGACACAAAGAATTCGATTTTTTCGCATGCGGGCCGACATTTGTTAGCAGAGATTTCGCTCGATTCGAAGGCGATGTATTTGTCCGCCGTTTACCGTCAGGGTGTCACCGCTTCGGTTCATCGAATTCTCGATGCCAAACGGCTGACATGCCTGTTACAGGCGTGTCGAGCGGCATAAACGGCCCTGTAAAAGTCACAATATCCCGAAAAGTCGCGTTTGTCTGGATCAGGATTGACGTAGGTTTGTCGCGACCACCAGAATTACGGTGGGGATGTTTGTGTTTTTGATCAGGGGCAATCCGTGAGCGGAAATATTTCGACCAGATCCGCCATGTCGGAGTCGATGGCTCAGGCTCGATCTTCGATGCAATTCGTTGGTTTTCGACTGGCCGATCAGATGTATGCCTTTCGCATCGAAGGGATTCAGGAAATTGTGATCCCGGATCGGGTCACGCAAATGCCTCAGGTTCCTGACTATGTCGAAGGGGTCAGCAATCTGCGTGGAACGATCATTCCGATCATTAATTTGCGTCGACTGTTCGATCTGGAGTCAAAACCGAAAGATGACGAAACTCGAACAATCGTCGTGAATGTTGGGCCACGAACGATTGGCTGCACGGTCGATGCCGTGACACAAGTCATCAAAATTGCTCCCGAGTCAATTCAGTCAGCTCCCGATATTGTGAAGGCCGACGGAGCCGCCTACATCGCGGGTTTTGCCAAGCTGGAAAGCGGTCTGGTGATCCTTCTCGACATTGGCGAACTGTTGGATCCGGCAAAATTAGATCAAGTGCGTGAAGTGGCGCGGCATGGAGTTTCGATGAGTCCGACGACATCCACCTGATTCGCGGCCAGAGAGGTTAATTTTAACAAGTTTTCCCAGGAACAATCGTTCGCTTGTCCTGGACATCGCTTAGAACTGAGAACCGTCACCATGGCAATTGACAAACCGATTACCAATTCCAATTCCCCGCGACCAAGGCGAACTCGCCGAACGACTGAGACCGCAGATATTTCTTCTACGGTTGATTTTCGTCAAATCGTAGAAAACGCTTCGATTCGCGTGATCGTTGCAGATCGAGACCTGACCGTTCTTTACATGAATGCCGCGTCAATTGCGACTCTGCGGGAGTTGGAACATCTGCTGCCTTGCCCTGTCGACGAAATCGTCGGGCAATCGATCGACATTTTTCACAAGAACCCTGATTTCCAGCGCCGATTTCTGGCGAATCCAAAGAATCTTCCTCATTCGGCAGAGATTCGTCTGGGTCCCGAAATCATGGATCTGCACGTCACCGCTGTTCGCGACGCCGATGGCAACTATGTTGGCCCGATGATCACCTGGAATCTGGTGACTGACAAAAAAGCCCTTGAAGCCCAAACGGCTGATATGCTTGCCCAAATGGAAGCGCTTGGTCGAACGAACATGGTGATTCAATTTAACGTTGATGGAACCGTCATTACGGCCAACGAGAACTTCCTCTCGGCGATGGGCTATACATTGGAAGAGATCAACGGGCGGCATCACAGTATCTTTGTCGATGAACAGTATCGTTCAAGCCCGGAGTATCGGGAATTCTGGACGAAGCTGAATCGCGGCGAATATGTGAAAGGGGAGTTTCCGCGAGTCACAAAAAGTGGAAACGTGGCCTGGATTCAGGCCGCCTACAATCCGATTCGCGACTCGAGCGGTAAAGTGACGAAGGTTGTCAAATTTGCGACGGATATTACGGGTGCCGTCCATGCCCGTAATGAAAACCTTCGAGTTCAGGCGGAGCAACTGGAGGCTGCCAACGAATTGCGAGCCAAAGTCGCGCGGCTGGTACAGGTGGTTACCGCGATTGCCAACGGCGATTTGACGCAGAACGTCGAGCAGGGTGGCAATGATGATCTAGGCCAGTTGGCGGCCAGCGTAAAGCGAATGTCAACTGATTTGCGAGAACTGATCAGCCAGATGATTGAGTCAGCGACTCAGCAGACCGAAGGTGCACGGGCGATTGCTGAAAGCTCACAGAATCTGAGCGAAGGGGCACAATCGCAGGCCGCTTCGGTCGAAGAAATGTCCGCCAGTATTGAAGATCTCGTTCGATCAATTCAGGTCATTTCCGAGAGTTCGAGTGAGGCACGACATCAGGCCGAATCGACCGCCGAACTGGCGAAGTCGGGCGGAAACTCGGTCAGTGAAGCCATTTCTTCGATGCGGCTGATTCAGAAGTCGAGCGAGCAGATCAACGACATCATTCAGGTCATCAGCGAAATCGCCAGTCAGACAAATCTGCTGGCACTGAACGCGGCTATTGAAGCGGCCCGCGCAGGTGAGCATGGACTCGGCTTTGCGGTTGTGGCAGATGAAGTTCGAAAGCTGGCCGAACGGTCGAGCCTCGCGGCCAAAGAGATCACTCAGTTGATCAAAGAATCAACTCGACGTGTCGCGGAAGGTGCCGAGCTGTCGGAAAAGGTTGGAAAATCGCTTGGGTCAATCGTTCAGGCGGTGGAGCAGACCGCGTCGGGGATCGCGAGGATTGCCGATTCAACCGAGACGCAAGCGGAAAGCGCCAAAGAGGTCCAGTTAGCGATTCGCTCGGTGGGAAAAACAACCGAATCGAATGCCGCGGCATCAGAAGAAATGGCGGCCAGTGCAGAAGAACTGGGTGCTCAAGCCACGACGCTTCAGGAACTTGTCGCACGCTTCAAAGTTTAATAACGGATTCCCTGGTTGAAAAAAGGCATGGTCGCTGTGGATACGTCTCAACTGACACTCAAGGAATTTCAGCAGTTTCAAATTTTCATTTTAAAGCTGTGCGGAATCAGCGTACCTGACAACAAGATTACGTTGCTGAGCAATCGAATTCGTCGTCGATTGCGTGCAACAAACATCCCGGATTTCGAGGGTTATTTCAAGTTTTTAAAGTCGGCGGCGGGGAAAGAAGAACTGGATGGTTTTCTAAGTGCGATTACGACGAATGAAACGTCATTCTTTCGCACAGAAAAACACTTTGACTGGCTGAGAACCGAATTCATCGAACTGATGGTCAATCAGGCAAAAGCGGGTGATCGTCAGCGTTCCATACGAATCTGGTCGGCTGCCTGCAGTACGGGGGAAGAACCTTACACGATCGCACTTTGCCTGGCGGAAAATCAGCACAAGCTGGCGGGATGGAAGATTTCAGTCCTGGGTACGGACATCAGCGAACAGGCCATTTCCAAAGCGCAGAGCGGTCTGTTTGGCGATGACATCTGCAACGAAGTTCCTGAGAAACTCAGATCGCGATTTTTCCTTGAGCACCCGGAATCGAATACGTGGGAAGCTAAACCGGTCTTAAAAGAAATGGTCACGATCAAACGTCATAACTTGATGGAACGCAATCCCGAGTCGGGTTTTGATTGTATTTTCATTCGCAACGTTCTGATCTATTTCAGCAAAGAGTCAAAACAGCAGGTCATCGAGAATCTGGTTCATGCGATGGCGAAAGGGTCCTATCTCGTCGTCGGTCCGTCTGAGGGGATCTTCGAAATGTTGGGGATGCTGACCAAGCGATCCACCTTCCTGTATCAGAAGGAATAAGATGGGATCAGACAAAAACAATCCAGCGAACGAATCGGGATCGTCCTCGTCCGACGACTTGTCCGAGTATATGCAGGTCTTTCTGGATGAATCGGCCGAGGAGCTGGATTCACTGGTCGAGGCCATTCTGCTGCTGGAAGACGATCCCCGGAACGCAGATGCTCTTAACAAAGCATTCCGCATGCTGCATTCGTTAAAAGGTTCCTGCGGGATGATGGGCTTCGAGGTCGTGGGCGATTTTGCGCACACACTCGAAGATCGATTCGAAAACTATCGATCAGGGAAAGACGTACTGGATCGCGATACCGCGACCTTGGTGCTCAAGTGCGTTGATTATTTTCGAGCGTTTATCGATCGCCTGCGGAAGGGAAACGCGAGCGAAGGTGATCCGTCTGAGCTGAAACTGCAACTGGAAACACGATCCGAAAAAACGCTTTTCATCCCGGAGAGTCTGTTACGGGGCCCCGCTGCAGAGTCGGCGCCAGCCCCTTCGGCACCCGTTGCCGTTTCAATGCCTGTCGTCGTTCCGACGCTTTCTGGCGGAATTCTGATCAAGATCAAATTCAAACCGGGACTGCAACTCGCGGATCTGAAAGCTCGGTTAATCGTTTCTCGACTGTCGTCAATCGGCGAAGTTGTTGAGTGCGAACCGAAGATCGAAGACGTTCGCAGTTTTGACGATTTGCCGTTGTTCTCGCTCACGTTGCTCACGGATCGCAAGTTCGACGAGATCCGCAAGTTCGCGAACGTTGATGGGGTCGAATCCATTGATTTTGGCGGACCTGTTGCCTCGGGCGAAGCTGCGCAGACACTACCCGACGTACAGGTCGCGCCAATCAGGCACGAGAGCATCCCTGAAACTGTTCCAGTGAAAGAAGTGACCAGTCGGCGTTCAAGTGCTGCTGAAGAAATATCGCCGAGCCCGTCAGTCGCGGCATCGACTTCAAAGCCAACCAGAAAAACGGCCGTTCAAGCTGCGTCCGAGACAGCTGAAGTCAAGGCCCCGGTCAATGAAACGTTGCGGATCGATATTGAGCGGCTCGATCGCTTGATGAATCTGACCGGGGAACTGGTTGTCACCAATGCCAGGTTTGCTCAAATCACATCCGACATGAGCCCGGTTTTTCGGCGAAACTCCGTTTTCAACAAGTCCAAAGACGTCACCGACCGCTTGCGTCAACGATTGGAGCTTGTTCGTCAGCAGATGATTGCTTCCAAATCTGCCGACGAAAGTTGGAATTCCATTTTCCACGGACTGGAGGACGAGCTGGAAGGTCTGGACCAGCAGACAGCCATGTGGAACGAAGGGCACCGGCACTTTCTCCAGATTACTGAAGCTGTTGACCAGCTGACGCGTGTCTCCAAGAATCTGCAACGAGGGGTTTTGAACACCCGGATGGTTCCAGTCGGCCCTTTGCTAAACCGTTTCAAGCGAGTGATTCGAGACCTTTCCGTCGAACGCAGTAAACGGGTTCAGCTACTGGTGCAAGGCGAGAATACCGAACTTGACCGGCGGATGATCGATTCACTGGGTGATCCTTTACTGCACCTTGTCAGAAACTCGATCGATCATGGTCTCGAATCACCCGAACAGCGAGTCGCCTGCGGAAAGCCGGAAGTCGGAACGATTTCGATTGAAGCGTCACACCGCGGTAATAATGTTTTGATTACTGTGCGAGACGACGGAGGAGGGATCAGTTCCGAGAAAATTCGGGCACGAGTCGTGTCGCGAGGAATCGCCACTGAGGCTCAAGTTCGCGAAATGAGCGAACAACAGGTCATCGATTATATCTGGCACCCCGGCTTCAGCACGGCAGAACAGGTGACCGACATCTCTGGTCGCGGCGTCGGAATGGATATCGTCCGCAGTACGATCACGGGTCTGAGTGGAACAATCGATGTCGCTTCAACTCCAGGCCAGGGAACGACTTTTACGATTCGACTGCCATTAACGCTGGCCATCATTCGTAGTTTGTTGATTCGCAATCGAAGTGGATATTTTTCGGTTCCCATTGATGACGTACGGGAAATCGTTTCGATTTCGCCCGACGAGATTCACGCCGTTCATCGTCACTTGACCATCGATGTTCGGGGAGAATTAATTTCGCTGGTGACGATGGAAAATATCTTCGATTGGAACGTTTCAGCCGAATCCCAGCCCGCAGACAGCAGTTCGTCGAGTCGAAACATCAACGTTGTCTTACTGTATTCTCGCGGAAGAACTCTCGGTTTATGTGTCGATTCACTCGTCGGGCGTGCTGATATCGTGATAAAATCTCTCTCAGAGAATTTCGTGGCGATTCGTGGTCTTTCGGGGGCGAGTATCATGGGTGATGGCACCGTCTGTTTGATGCTCGACTGTGCGTCCCTGATCGAACTCGCATCGGAACGAGCCGTAGCACATGGGTCGGGCAGGCGATAGCCGGTAATAAAAAGGGATCCGTTTTTGAACCACGTTCCGCGATTGACGTCGGATCAGCTAGAACGACTGACGCAGGCTTTCCATTCGGGTGCCGCGACGGGTTCACAGGCCATTCAGGGCTGGCTGATGGCTCCTGCCATGATTTCCATTGATTCCGCAGACGAGTGCCCGCTCGACATGGCGACCGCTGTTCTCAGCGAGTCCGGGGATGTCGTCGGCATGTGCGTGATGCAGATGGAAGGGACCCTGACCGGTCAAATGGTTCTTGCCTTTGACGATCGAAGCGGTCTCTCGCTCACGGACCTTCTGCTTGGAAATCCACCGGGATCCGCGACGGAATGGGGTGAAGTGGAAATCTCTTCGGCGATGGAATCGATGAACATTCTGGGCAGCGCCTATTTGAACGGAATGTCCAGTTTTCTGTCGAAGGGAAGTCTTGAACCAGTCAGTCTGATTCCGTCGCCACCGGTCTTCTATCGCGACTTTGCGGAGAGTCTGCTGCAGAGTGCGTTCATGGAGCAGGCGGCCGAGGGAAGTCATGTGCTGTTTGCCCGTGCTCGATTTGAACTGCATGGGCGTCCGCTCAACTGGACTTTTCTGCTGATACCTGACCCCGGATCGTTGCTGAAACTGTCGCAAATCCTGTCGAGCCCCGGTTCAAATCGTGAGACAAACACATGACTCAACTCGATCGGACCGGGCCATTGCTCGCGGGCGAGCCACGTCGTCTTCCTGAACGAAAAGTCGGCATGGGGGAGATTGAAGTGACTCGTGGAGCGTTCCTGTTACGGACCTTGCTGGGCTCGTGCATTGGATTGGTTCTCTACGATTTGCGGAATCAGGTGGGTGGAATGGCGCATATCGTCCTGCCATATTCCAATGGTCAGGTTGGTACGCCGGGCAAGTATGCTGACACGGCGCTGGCAGTTTTGTTGAAACAGATTGTTGAACTGGGTGGGCGTGAACGGCAACTCTCGGCTAAGTTAACCGGAGGCGCCAACATGTTTGCGACATCGGGACCGATGACAATCGGCGATCAGAACCTTGCGGCGATCGAGCAGTTGCTGAAATCGGCTGGAATTCCTGTGATGGGCCGTCATTGCGGAGGTCGGTCCGGCCGTCGCGTGGCGTTTGAAGTCGACACGGGACGTGTCACTGTCGATGTTGTCGGTTCGTCTACCATTGAAGTTTGAATGAAGTGCTCGGAGAAGGTCCATGAACCGTCTTTTGATTGTTGATGACGCTTTAATCATGCGGATGAAGATTCGGGATATTGCCCGATCGGCAGGGTGGCAGGTGGTTGCGGAAGCGACCAACGGCGAAGAAGCGGTTCACTTGTTCGAAGAACACCGGCCCGATCTGGTGACTCTGGACATGGTCATGCCGGGGATGGACGGTCTGTCTGCTTTGAAGGCGATCCGCAAACTGCAGCCGGATGCGAATATTGTGATGGTGAGCGCTGTCAATCAGAAAGAGAAACTGCGAGAGTGCATTGAAAGCGGCGCGCTCGATTTCGTCGTCAAACCATTCGATCCAGCCAATCTCAAAGCCTTTTTTGAACAGTATCGGCAAAGCACCTGATCTATGACCGTCCTCAAAGTCTTAATTGTCGATGATTCGGCATTGTTTCGAACATTGTTATCCAACATCCTTCGCGGCATCCCGAACTGTGAAGTGATTGGAACGGCATCGACTGGCCAAACGGCAATACAGAAAATCATTGAGCTTGAGCCAGATCTGGTGACGCTCGACATGGAAATGCCTGAGATGGATGGCATGGAAGTGTTGCAACAACTGAAGCGCCGACGCATCCGTTCGAAAGTCATCATCGTCAGCCGACACAC
>CAIULL010000183.1 GCA_903899985.1 uncultured Schlesneria sp. | reverse complement strand
TAACAAAAACATTATCCTTCCATGATAACTTCTTATCCGTTTCTTTGGCAGTCGGTTGGTATTCTGGCGGAGTATGAAAAGAACCATCACATCGTTACTCATTATCAATGTCGCTATTATCAGCTTTATCATGCTTCCTGCCACCAGTCTGGCAAGTTATCGTTTCGGTACGTTCAAGGCAAAGCCGCCGATTCATGTCTACGGAGCGGTTTCGAAGACGCCCGTCGGCCTTTCGCCTGCCCAAATAAAAACGGCATATCACCTGCCGGCAACCGGGGGTCATGGGACGATCGCGATCATCGGCGCGTATGACGATGCCACGATCGAAAGCGATCTTGGCACGTTCTCGAAGGCGTTCGGCCTTCCAGCGTGCACAACGGCAAACAAGTGTTTCGAAAAACACCTGATGGCCGCAGGCACCAAGTCCGACACGAATTGGGCGATGGAAACGTCCCTTGATGTCGAATGGGCGCACGCCATTGCGCCGTCGGCGAAGATCCTGTTGGTTGCGGCAAAGACCCAAAGCGGCCAGAATTTGCTGGATGCCCTTGATTACGCGACAAAACAGCAGGATGTCGTTGCGGTCTCCATGAGCTGGGGCGGTCCCGAGTTTTCCGACGAGACCACGCTGGATTCGCATTTTCAAGTTGCCGGAAAGACGTTCTTTGCATCCTCGGGTGACAATGGAGCAGGGGCCAGTTGGCCGGCGGCATCGCCCTATGTTGTTGCTGTTGGTGGAACAAGTCTTACCATCTCAAAATCGGGAACCCTTTCTTCCGAGAAAGGTTGGGTGGGTTCCGGTGGCGGCGTAAGCGCATACGAGTCCGAGCCCAGTTTCCAGTCCGGCTATTCCATCGCAAAGGCGAACGGGAAGCGTTCGATTCCCGATGTTGCTTATGATGCCGATCCTACATCAGGATTTTCGATCTATCGATCATCGGGAAAAACGGGCGGTTGGTATGTGGTCGGCGGGACGTCGGCCGGTGCCCCGCAGTGGGCTGCCATCCAGTCGCTGGGGCTTTCGGCAAACGATAAGAACTTCTATGCCGACAAGTCCTCCTCAAGCAGCGCCGATTACTTCAACGACATTACAAGCGGCTCGAATGGCGACTGCGGATACTATTGTACGGCCAGAAAGCACTCTGATTACGTGACAGGACTCGGAACGCCGAGGACAGTCAAGTTTTAAAGTTATTCACACGTGCAAAGTTCCTGGGTTGCATGTTACAATGATCGGGTCGCAGACACCTTACTTATCCTTACCTTCGAAATTTTATTTTATGTCAAAAAAGTTAACGTACGTCCTTGGCCTGGCAATTGCGCTCTCTCTGGCTATTGGGAGCTCCGCTTTTGCTTCGGCGACTGTCCCTACAACTGCAAGGCGCTTGAATTCTCATGGTCCCCATGCGTTGATGGTTATCCTCGATAGCGTGTCGGGAACCACCCTGACCGTCACGGCTCGGGGAGGAAACGCTGGTATCACGACAGTCGATGCTTCCAATGCAAAGATCCTCGTAAAGGGGGCAACCGCTGATGCGAGCGCCCTGAAGGCGGGGGACCGGCTCATGATTCTTGGTACCGTGAACGGAACGTCGGTCGCGGCGACCAGGATTACCGATGGTGCCCAGGCTTCGATAGGTTCAGGCATCGTGAGCGGAGTCGTTACCGCTGTTAGCGGAGACACGATGACCGTCTCAGCAAGTCAGCATGCTCATGGCAGGGCAAGAGGGGATGCTGTTGCAAATACGACATCTTCCGTCACGGTGACGACGGATGCGAAAACGATGTTCAGCATCCCTGGAACCAAATCTGCAACGATTGCTGATGTCGTGGTCGGAAGTAGGGTTTTCGTCATCGGTGTTGATTCGACGACGGGTACTGGCACCGCACGCTTTGTAAGCGTTTCCCCTGTTGCGCAGCATACTCGGCATGCCCCACAGAGCTAGTTACAGACAGGTGTTTACCCAACAGAAACCGCCAGTACCCTGTACTG
>CAIULL010000182.1 GCA_903899985.1 uncultured Schlesneria sp. | reverse complement strand
TGTGCGAGGGTCTCCCGACCCCGCACGAACGACCGACCGAAGGTCTCCTGTAATTCACTTCACTTCGTTTACTTCTGTTCAAAAATCTTCACTTCAGTTCTGCCGTAATCACTCGCTGCGAAATTTGGTGTCAAAGTTTGATCAAGTTCGAGCGACTTCGACCATTCCTCGTATTTCATAGGGTTTGCGTCACTTTTGTTACGGCGCCCGAGTTCGTTTGAGTTCGACGCAGTTCGATCGACTTCGAATCGCATCATTCCTCCCAGGCGTTCCGAAGTCGGCGAGCGTTGATGAAGAGTAAGTGGAAAGCGGACCAGATCAAGAGACCGTTTTGATTTTTTGATCTGTCTACTTACCACTCTCCCAAAACGACTTTCTCGCCGCTTCGGCGCCGCCCGCGCCAATTGACGGCTGCGGGGGCGATCCGAATTAAATTTGTTTTCCAAGATGTCAAAGATCAATTGTCGTCGTCAGATTTTGGTTTCGAAAATCCAGGCGAGCCGGGCCGAAACGGCCAGAAAGTAGATGAGGAGAAAGTTGTCAGTAGACCAGACCAGGAAACAAAATCGACTTCGATTTCCTGATTTTTCTACTCTCAACTTTCTACTTTCAACTCTCTCGGCGCTTCGCCGCTCTACTCACTCAGGACTACTTTCTAGCCGCTTCGGCTTGACTTCGGCTCAAACGAGCACAAAACGCCTGTCGTTATTAAATCATATTTTGACATAAAAATAAAAGAATATTTATCGCAAGTCAACAGAAAAAACGAAATATTTTCTTAACGTTTGGAAGGTACTCATGAAAACGCTTCGCTGATCGCTGGGGACGCACGCCGTTTTCTGGGCGGCCACCAAACCATACCATCGCCAGGCATATCACCCTTGTCTTGTATTGGCGTTGGAAAACGTTTTCAGAAAACTCTCGACCGTAATCATTCGCCCCATGCATAAAACGGCAGCTTTCCCGAGGCTTGGTTTCGTTTGGGCTTGCCCCAATTGGAACGGCAACTTCAAGCGACCTGATCCGATCTGTTGAAGGATGCTCATTTTCCAGCTTACCGGGATGGAAGCAGCGACTCAGCAGCTTGCAGACACGAACTTAACAAAATGAGCCCAATTGACTCTCACTCCTTCACAATCTGGCCTCTGTGCAGGGAATGAAGCCTGCGTAACGATTCAGCGATATTTGAGTGACGCTCGGAAAATACGACAGGAATCCGATCCGAAGAAGAGTATTGGCGGAAATAGCTGAAAAGTCGTTGCTTCCCTTGGAGCGAGACCAATGGCGAGCGGGACAACTCGCTCTCCGATATCGCCAACAAGTTGCAATCCCGCTGGGGCAAGCCGATTGGAAATCGGAAAGACGTACTCATCCCCGCGCTCTCGCAAGGACAAAGTCGATGCTAACGGTCAAGCGGGCTGCGAACGGCAATCCCGGGCCGATTAAGCACGTGCGTGTAAATCATCGTCGTTGAAACATCGGCGTGGCCCAACAAATCCTGCACAGTTCGGATGTCCGAGCCGGTTTCGAGCAGGTGCGTCGCAAACGAGTGACGTAGCGAATGCGACGTGACCGGTCGAGAAATTCGAGCCTTTCTCGCCGCTTTCTTTAACGCAACCGCCAATACGCTTTCATGAATGTGATGCCGTCGTACGATACCGCTCCGGGGATCGCGAGACAGTTTGTGCGCCGGAAACAGGAATTGCCAACCAAACTCAAGATCCGCATTCGGGTATTTCTTCGCCAAAGCGTTCGGCAACCAAACGCGTCCGCCACCTGCCTGCACATCATCTTCATGGAGACGTTTCACCAAATCGATCTGACGCTGCAATCCCTCACACGCCAAACATGGCAAGACGGTGATGCGGTCTTTGTCCCCTTTCCCTTCACGGACGATGATTTGACCCAAATCAAAGGAAACATCTTTGACCCGCAATCGAAGACATTCCATCAGCCGCAGTCCCGCACCATACAACAATTGAGCCATTAATTTATCGCGACCCGACAATTCGTCGAGCAGACGACGCGTTTCGTCCTGACTCAGCACCACGGGTAGCCGCCTGGGGCGATTGGCCCGAATCGCGTCGACGAACTGCAGTTTGCGTTTGAGCACCTTTTGAAACAAAAACAACAAACCGCTGAACGCCTGATTCTGGGTGCTCGATGAGACATGCCCTTCTACGGCCAGTTCGGTGAGGAACGTCTTCACTTCGTGTTCACCCACGGCGATGAGAGTATTTGCGGGATCAAGTGAGAACCGTCTCATAAACCGCTCAACCCAACCCGCGTACGCTTTCTCGGTTCGATAGGAATAGTGCATCAAGCGACATTCTCGGCGCAGTTGCTGAATCATTGGCGGCTCATTCGGATCGATCAGACCGATCAATTCGGTCGTCGCCCTGTCATCAGTGGCAGCCCCTTTGTGACCATTCCGTTCGTGATCGGAAATCTCCTTCAATTTTTGAGTGATGTCGTTTAATACGGGTTCCGCAGAACAAAGTACAACATCACGGTAGCATTCAATGGCAGACGCGGCCTGCAAACGTTGCCAGGCGGGAACGGACGTATCGCGTAATGATCGCAGGAATTCGATGACCGTTTGGCGATCAACGGCCAAACGATCGGATCGCGATTTTTTCAGGAAAACAGCATACTTCCCGACCCAACCCGGAAACCACTTCTGCCCCTTCTCGCCGACATCTGCCCTGACCAGGAAACGGGAAAATTCGTAAACCGACATCACTCCTCCCGCCTCCAGAAACAGGTTTGCCAAATGAAACCAGAATCATATCCTATTATTCATTATTAAGGGACACAAGAGATATCTTCAGTTCTTCATTTTCAGCAAACTTTCGTGTGTATTGATTGTTCGCCGGAAGTGATCGTCGCTTAATCCGGCGTGCGTCGCATTGACGCCCCCGGACACGAGTACTTCCTTCACAACAGTGAATACGCGACCGGTGAACAAAAATATTCACTGCCGCTGCAAAATTCACTTGAAAAATGCTATCGCGGCAGTATTGTGATATCCGCGATGGCCGAAAAACCATCGCGCTATCGCGGATATCACCGGAAATTTG
>CAIULL010000181.1 GCA_903899985.1 uncultured Schlesneria sp. | reverse complement strand
GGCCACGGACGGACACGGAAGGAACACGGAAAAAGAGGGTGCAGATGGATGTTGCACGATGAACGTTGGCTGAGAGAAAGTTTTGTTCAAGCGTCTTTTGATTTCATTCCGTGATTTCGGTGTCATTCCGTGGCTCAGGTGATTTATTTTCAGTGGCTTATGGACAGAAAATTTGGAAGCCGCGTAAGAGGGGCCACGGACGGACACGGAAGGAACACGGAAAAAGAGGGTGCAAATGGATCTGTTGTACAAAGAGATTACCGAGCAAATTATTGGAGCTTCGTTCGAGGTCTATCGGGAGCTAGGTTACGGATTTCTTGAGCGAGTGTACCAACGGGCGATGAAGGTTGAGTTGGAGCTGCGGGGCTTGAAGGCCGAAATTGAAAGGGACATCCAGGTACGGTACAACGGGCAGGTTGTCGGCGATTATCGGGCCGACATTTCGGTGAATGACTGCGTACTAGTCGAATTAAAAGTCGCCCCGGAACTCGATACGAGGGATGAAGCACAACTTTTGAACGAATTGAAGGCGACGGGAATTAAGGTCGGAGTGCTCATCAACTTTGGCAGGCACAAGGCCGATTTCAAGCGTCTTGTGTTTTAATGCTGTGATTAGTGTCTCTATCCGTGGCGTAGGAGATTCATATTCGATGGAGTCGGCGTTCGTCCTGAATCGACCGGGTTGATCAATTAAGACAGCATGGAAAAAGTTCGGGAGGGTCATCTCTCCTGGCGAAGGTCTCCGCTCATGAACCGGTCTTTTCTGACAAAATACTCGGTCCCCGCAGTATTCAGTTGTCTCGCTTTGATCGGTCTCGCACTGAGGTTTGCAGCGGCTTGAAGCTCTGTTCCACAGTCGTTTTTTATTGTACTTTCACTGGTCTAACGTAACGGCTTGGCCGTCGCTTCGGTCGCTGAGTGATCGCCAGGTCGTCAGGTTGATGGAGTTACTGATCGAGCGCACTGAACCGTCCATCAGAAGTATGTGAACGATCTGTGTGTGGTAACTCCTTGCGGTGACGGCGGCATACGTTGGATCGGTCAATGAATCGGCTTCTTCGTACGACGTGAAATCGATGTCGTACAACTTGCCTCCATCGGTATGCGGAACCGCAGTGTTGGGAGTAAACGCACTTGTAAACCCGTCCTGATGGACACTACCTTCAACCCATTCTGTGTGTCCATTGTGATCTTCAAATTCGCCTCCTGTGACGGCACCTAGTTGTGACGGCGACGTGGGTGGAGTTGAGGTTTGACCACCCGTGTTTGCGAGCATCGGTTGGAAAGCCTTCGCCTCGCTGAACCCAATGGTGTTACTCATTCCATCCAGAATATCTCGTTCGGACAAACGACTGTTCGGATAGAAAAGTCCCTGACCCCCCTGTCCATTCGTCGGATTATAGATGAACCATATTCCGTAGTTGCCGACATAATTAAGAGGATACTGCCCACTGCCGTCATCAGGATTTTCGACGTTAAGTCGATCTTTCGTTTCGCTCGGGCACATATAGGCCGCGATCCTCTGCATTCCGACCGCCTTTTGTTGTCCCTTGATCGTCTGAGAAAAGTCGATCTGGTACATCAGATTCGCTTGATCGAGATAGGGAAGGATTCGCGCTTGCGGTCCCCATTCGCCGAACCTGCTACCGTCCAGCGTTAAACAGATTCCGGGAGGGTAAACGGAATGGGTTGCCGCATAGTTGTGAAGCGCCAAGCCAATTTGCTTGAGATTGTTTCGGCATTGGGTGCGACGTGCTGCTTCCCGCGCCTGCTGCACCGCAGGGAGGAGCAATGCAATCAATACCGCGATGATGGCAATGGTCACGAGGAGTTCAACGAGCGTGAAGCCACGCTTTGACTTGATCACGAATAAGACTCCATCCAGGTCGATTTTATCAATTGGATGACGACCGTTTGGTTCACTTAATTCCGACAAACGAGCAACTTTGAACTGCTGGCCTCGTTGGGTGCGAAGATCACCGCAACTGGACGTTTCACCCGGTTCGTTCCAATCACAAGAACACACAGGCGCCCATCGGAAAATGGCGCATCGAATTGATGCTCGGTTCTCCGATGAGCGTGTGAATCATCACCATTAGTTCTTTTTCGGCAATTCAACCT
>CAIULL010000180.1 GCA_903899985.1 uncultured Schlesneria sp. | reverse complement strand
TTGAAGAGCACTGCTTGACCGGGGACGGTCAAGCAGTGGCACCTTCTTAAACTGATGAACTTGTAGTCATGTGCCACTGCATCGGAGTCTTCTCCGACGCAGTGTCTTCGATTTCCATCTTTTGAAGAGCACTGCTTGGCCGAGGACGGTCAAGCAGTGGCACCTTCAATCCATCGATTAACAAACAGGATCACTTCTTTTCATAGATCTGATCAAAAACTCCTCCGTCCGCGAAGAACTTGGCTTGCGCTTCGTCCCAGCTGGGAACAAGATCCGTAATCAGAAACAATTTGATTGGCTGGAATTGTCCTTCCACTTTTTTCGCGACTTCCGCGTCGGTCGGTCGAAAATAGTGCTTGGCAATAATCTCTTGACCTTCTTTGGTGTAGAGGAATTTCAGATAGGCTTCGGCAGCCGCTCGAGTCCCCTTTTTATCGACGACCTTATCCACAACGGCCACGTGCGGCTCATGCAAAATACTCTGCGACGGATAAACCAGTTCCAGGTCACCCTTCGCTTCTTTGACCTCCAGGTAGGCTTCACTCTCCATCGTCAAATGAACGTCTCCGATCCCCTTTTGTGCGAATGTCACTGTTGCACCACGGGCACCGGTATCGAGGTTCGGAGCATTCCCGTACAACTTCTTGATAAACTCAATGGCATCGGCTTCGCTTCCACCATTCAGCACCACGCTTCCCCAGGCCCCCAGAAAGCTCAGTCGTCCATTTCCCGAAGTCTTTGGATTAGGGGTGATCACAGAAACGCCCTTCTTGACCACGTCGCTCCACTCTTTGATCCCCTTGGGATTTCCCTTGCGGACGACAAACACGACTGTCGACGTGTAAGGAAGCGAATGGTTTTCAAAGGTCTCTTCCCACTTTTCCTTCAATAATCCCTGCTTTCTCAGGGCATCGGTATCGGTCCAGATCGACAACGTCGCCACGTCTGCTTCCAGGCCGTCGATGATGGCACGAGCCTGACTTCCCGAACCGCCATGTGACTGATCGATCTTCAGGACCTGGCCGTTTTCTTTCTCATAGACAGGGATAAATGCCTCGTTCAGATCTTTCCAAAGTTCGCGAGTCGGATCGTATGAAACATTCAGCAGCGTCACTGGCGGCTTACCTTGCCCGGAGGAAGCACCCGAACCGCCAGTACCCGGAGCCGTTGGCTTTTCAGCGCAACCACCGATTGTCGAAACGATGACCCCAAAGGCAAACAGGCTGGAAAGTACCTGTAACTGCAAACGAACTTGACTCATTAAAAAATCCCTCACCAATAAATAAGCACTAAATTTATCGTATATTGTTGTGGCCGGACTGACAGACGATTACGGTCTGCGGTTCGGGCAAAAAATCTGAATCCATTCAACAGATCATCCATTTATTTGATTCTGATCAGATTCCGTCGCCACCGATGAAGGTCGAATTAAAGACCTCAGATTTTGTGACCGGTGCCATTCCGTAGACAGCGGCGAGGTTCGCTTCATCCATGCGGCGCGAGGTGTAATTTCGCACGTCGAGCATGATTCGGCGAAATCGACATGTCGATTCCTGACTGCAAGGTTCATACGCGGTCGCCGAAACGCATCCGATCGGAGCAATCAATCCATCAAAAAAACGGACGATTTGACCCATGGTGATTTCTTCGGGTCGTTTCCCGAGCTCAAAACCACCGATCCGACCGGGGATACTCTTCACCCACCCTTTCGCCTTCATCTCCAGCATGATGTGCTCGAGAAACCGGCGAGGGACGTCATTAATCTCAGCCAATTCGCGAATCGACACTGGTCCCTGCCCGTACCGGCCGACCAGGGTCAAAAGCGCACGCAGCGCATAATCAGATTTTCGCGACACCTTCATCGACTTTGCCGCCTCTCAATCTTAAGATTAAATACGACTCCGCGGGTGATATTATTTTAGGGGTCGGAATTTGTCAACGTGCGTGCCGACGCTGGAGGTACTATGTCAGGGGTGTTTCGCAGCATTTTTGCCGTCTTTGCAGGGTTCGTCGCTGCCAGTGCGATCATGATGGCCGTGGAGTGCGTGAACGGTCAGATTCTTTACCCTGAACTCGGTAAAAGTGCCGCTGGCGTCACTGACATCAAGAAAATCAAAGAGATCATGGCGAGTGCTCCCGTTGGTGCCCTTGTCGTCGTGCTGTTTGGCTGGGTGCTGGGAAGTCTTGGCGGCGGATTCCTGACCACCCTGATCAGCCGAAAGCCAGCAGGCGGACCTGCGACGGTCCTGGGGTGCTTGCTGACGCTCGCCGGCGTCGCAAACAACCTGATGTTGCCGCCGCCGATTTGGTTCTGGCTCGCAACGTTCGTGGTATTTCTACCTGCGACGTACCTCGGAGCGAGTCTGGTACCAAAAAGAGAACCGATTCAGGAAACTTAGGTCAATCACTCTACTTTGACGTTCGCCCTCGTCCTCGCCCTCGTCCTGGTTTTCGTTTTCGTCCTTGTTTTCGTTTTCAGCCTGAAGGGCTGACGCATACCAGCCCGGGGCAAGCTCGTCCTCGAGCGCCGCCCCGGGTTGTGATACGAAAAATCGTGAAATGCCCTGAAAGGGCAAGGGAATCCGATGCGGCAGGAAATCATAGGGAAAACGCGCCATTGGTCATCGATTGCAACTGGCGTGCGTCTTCGGTTCAGGGCATCACCCCTTGGGGAAATGCTGCCATCAAACCCTGTCCATTACATTCGATGAATTCGGGTCCAAAGGGGTGATGCATTCAAATGACCTCGGCCAATGCAGGCCGATTATTGCGACGCTCGAATCGATGAAATTCAAGAGTTATCAGCCACAGATGCACACTGAACCACACAGATAAAGAGAAAAAAGACCCATAAATTTTGTTTAAAAAACTCGACGACCCGAGCTTTCGTCTTTTGCTTTTATCTGGGCGAATCAGACGGCCTGCTGGCATTCCAGCGAGGTGATGCTCTTTCACGGTTTCGGTTTTGGCTGTTCATCGGGAATCCAGCCGTAACGATGGGCTGATAGAGTGATCAAGACATCGGTTTCTTTCACTCGCCTCAGGCATTCTTCGAGCAGTGGTCGATGATCGCTGGCGGCAAAATCTTCGCACATGACCGGCAGCATCTGGGCAAAAAAACGCCGTACGGTACGGTTCCAGATCGGCAACCGTTGAGGAAATAAGAACTCTTATAACGGAGAATTGCTTTGAGAATTCGAATTGGCAACGAACAAATTCCCGACAAGATACGACGATGGCCAACCAGCGATGAGGCTCTGATTAAGCATGCACCATGTCGACAACAACAAAGAGTCACTGACAAAACCGCTCAACTACGCCCATAATGGAATTCCCGTGCAAGAATTCTCACGAGCACGTTACAAAACGTTAAGAAGATTTACGCATGTGGTGTTGCGTTGTGTTAAATATGTCGTTATGTTGTTGTGAAGATGGGGCGGCGAATCCAGAGAGGCTTCGTGGCAGTCCAAAGTCGCTTTCGCTCCGCGAGAGGAAAGCCGAATTGCTGCAACCCTAGACTGGCGCTTGAAAGCCCTGATGGATCTCGCGGAATTTGGCAATTCGAAGTTGGCCAACTTCGATCGAGTCAAAACACGATAAAAAAGGGAACTTGGCCAACTTTGCCAACTTGACCAACTTTATTTCGTATTCGGGTCAAGAGAATGCGGATTTCAAAGAAGAGATTGAAACACAGAGGCACAGAGAACACAGAGGAAGAGGAGTAAGCGGATGTGATGGTCATCCCTATAAAAAATCGTCGATGATTGGGAACACAGAAACCGAGGCAAGGATCTCTTTCTCGTCTTCACTCTTTGACCTCAGCGCCTCTGTGTTTCAAAGTCTTTCCTGCCTGCTGAAGTCAAAGCCATGACTGCGGTGGGACTTCGAAGACTTGTCAGCACCCTACGAGCTGGCGAAATCGAACTTGGCCAACTTCACCGTGCGAAGAACCCTGCAAAAATAGGAACTTGGCCAACTTGGCCAATTTTCTTGCGAGCCGGTGACGAGGTCACAAAATGCAAGTAATAAGGGCAGAAAGGCGACAAGAGTGTTTTTAGAGAGGTGTTGTTGCGAATGCTGGGATAACGCCATTCGAAGAGATCGGCTGAACGCCGATCAGCCTGCGCC
>CAIULL010000179.1 GCA_903899985.1 uncultured Schlesneria sp. | reverse complement strand
GTTTCACGTGGTCGCTGCGCGTAAAAGATCACAGCATTGAGATTACATCGTCGGGACATCGATCCAACGTCGCTCGGCATAGGACTGCAAGACGGCGTCGGCGACAGCTTGAGCACTCGCCCCATCGTCGAAGCCGGGAACGGCATCGCGACCTTCGACGATGGCGTCCACCAGTTCGAAGACCAGATCATAACGGAATACCGTGCTTGGCTTCCCTTCGGCAGGATTGCGAGGGCTTTTGGCTGGCTTCATGAACTGTTCAGGAACCAGCGACTTTTCCATCGTCCCGCCGTGTTTGCCGACCAGAATGTAATTTGGATCGACAAGCTGATACACGGCCGAACCTTCGCTGCCATTGACTTCAGCCCATTCAAAGCCGACTCCGCTATTGTGGTGCCCTTTCATCAGTGTGCTTCCTTCCCACACACCGACCGCTCCCGACTTGAACGTGCCAATCAAGGCTGACCAGTCATCGACTTCCGACGGTGCACAGGGCTGGCCGTCGACAGTCTTGTCACGAGGAACAAACGTCTTGACGGATCCACAAACGCTTTGAATTGGCCCCATGAGATCCTGAGCGAAATCGATGCGGTGGATCGTCATATCATAGAGGTCCCCCGCGCCAGCCAGCTTCTTATACTGGCGCCAGCCCCAGCTGGTTTCGGGAAGATCGAGGAATCGCTGGCTGCGAAAATGTCTCGGCTCGCCGAGAGCGCCGCTCTTCACGAGATGGGCGAGGTAACGCATGGATGGTGCAAAACGATAGGTGAAGGCGGTCATGTGCCGAACCCCCTTCGCTTTGGCAGCCTGATACATCTCGTTCGCTTCGGCAAAACTGACGCCAAGCGGCTTTTCACACATCACATGTTTACCGCCGGCGATACATGCCAGAGCGATTTCTTTATGTGTGAAATTCGGCGTGGCGATGATCACCGCGTCGATATCTTTGTCATTCGCAATGGCGTGAAAGTCGGTCGTATACTTCGCTGGACCCCATTCGTTTTTTCGCTGGTTGAGTAATTGTTCGTTGGGATCGCAAACGGCGGCCAGTTCGCAGCGGGAATCAACACGGATTCCGGGAACGTGATGAAAGTCAGAGACCAGACCGGCTCCGATGATTGCGATACGAACTTTTTCGTTGGCCATTTCCCTCTTTCCAATTTCGATAAGCGATTGCAGTGAACACTTGACCGCAGTGGGTAGGGGATTGTTTCAGACGCGAGTTGCGTTTGCAAACCGGCGGAATGAATGCCGTTTCATCAAGCCGTCTCGGTATGTTTAAGGTTTACGGCTATTGATTTCAGCGGAGCAAATTGTTTTAACTCACGAAATCCCCGTCATGGGCATCAATCCAAATACTCATCCGTGAAAGTAAACCTGCCATGTTGAATCGAATTTATCGGTCGTCGGTGTTAGTTCTCTTGATGTTTGTCTTCAGCACAAACGCCTGGTCTGAAGAACCTGGATTTCGTCCGTTATTCAACGGCAAAGACCTGACTGGTTGGGAAGGAGATCTCAAACTCTGGAAGGTTGCAGATAACGCTATTGTGGGTGATTCGGCGGGAATCAAGCACAACCAGTTCCTGGTCTCGAAGGAAGAGTTCAGCGACTTTGAATTGAAGCTGGAGTTTCGGCTTAAGGACGGTGTTGGGAACTCAGGCGTGCAGTTTCGGACGAAGCAAATTCCCAACAGTACCGAGGTTTCCGGTTACCAGGCGGATATTGGCGAGAACTATTGGGGATGTCTGTATGACGAGTCCCGTCGAAACAAGATGCTGGCCCATGCCCCGGTTGACTTCGAAAAATCGCTGAAAAAAGGGGATTGGAACGAGTATACGATTCGGGCCAAAGGGGACCACATCGTGCTGAAGGTCAACGGCGTCACGACTGTTGACTATAAAGAGCCGGATGCCGAAATTGCTCGCAAGGGGATTATCGCCCTGCAAGTCCATAGCGGCGGACCACTCAAAGTTGAGTTTCGCAATATCCGCCTCAAGTCGCTCACGGAATGACTTGTTCGAACGGTTTTTTAAAAGTCACGCTACTGATCACGGGTCGATGGTCGCTGAAAAGTGACCAGAGGTGTTCGCACTTTGAAGCATTCACGCGCTCGTTGACCCAGACTTGATCGAGTGCCAGAACGGGCAGCGGCATGGGCCACGTTGCAGCGTATCCGGTTCCATTCTCGCGAAAGATATTTCGGCAGTGATTCCCTAGCGGGGGTAAATGGACTGATTCATCCGGGGTGTTGAAATCACCCAGGATGATCAACGGGCGATCGTTCAGTTTTTCGGCCAGTGTGGCTAAGTCTTGTAGCGGCTGTTTCCGCGACAGACTCAATTGAGCCGAAATATCGACCAGCAACAAGGTAAATTCGTCGTCACCAACGACCAGATCAAATTGCTCACAATGAGACGACGGCAAAAGATCGTGGCTGATTTGCTTTTTGACCGTTCCTTTGACGGCGATTAATCCCCCAAAGTGTGCTGGTACAACCTGATATTCGGGCAACTGGTTCTGCCACTCTTTGAGCGTCGCCGGGTAATACGAATTTGCTTCAATCAAACCGATGACGGGAGCATCCCATTCGATAAGTTGAGCGGCAAGACGATCGACACCCCAAGAGGCGTTTGCCGTGTTCCAATAGATGATTCGAACATCGGATGAACTTGGCGTCTTGGCTTTCTCGACATTCTCTGCACAGAATGCCCAAACGGCGAAACCCACGATGGCGATCAGGTTCACGCGTCTAAGAATATGACTTGATCGCCTGATTTTCGGGTCGCGGCTTCGTCCCCACAACAGGTACGCCAGAACGAGCCAGATTGGTAAGCTTGCGATCGGTGTCACATAATAAACAATCGCCCACGGATGAAACCGGTCTTGAATCGTGAAACGAAGTATCAGCCCAATCGCCACGATCAACCAGATCAGTCGCGAGTTTGCGCGTCGAACAAAACGCCACAAGCGACGAAACCAGTTCTCGGTTGATGGGCCGTCGATTGATCGTTCAGCCTGATCAGGAGTGGACTCAATCATGCAAGCAATTCTCGAACAACTTCACCATAAAGGTCCGTCAGCCGAAAATCACGAGCGGCATACCGATACGTCAGTTGCGTGTGGTCAAAACCAAGCAGGTGCAGCATCGTCGCATGCAGGTCGTGGACAGACACTTTCTTTTCCACGGCTCGGAATCCAAATTCATCGGTGGCACCGTGAACGTAGCCACCTTTGACACCTCCACCGGCCATCCAGACTGTGAAGCCGTGATGATTGTGGTCTCGACCGTTGATCTTTCCGGCGTTGGAACCCGGAGTCGGCAATTCCACCGTTGGCGTTCGCCCGAACTCGCCGCCCCACAAGACCAGTGTTTCTTCCAGTAAGCCTCGCTCTTTCAAATCATTCAGAAGAGCCCCGATCGCTTTATCGCAATCGCCCGCCAGCCTTCGATGATTCACTTCAAGATCGTCATGATTATCCCACGGTTGCCCTTCGCCATGCCAGAGCTGAACAAACCGGACGCCACGTTCAATCAATCGGCGGGCAATCAGTAACTGCCGAGCCTGAACGCTGTTGCCGTACGCTTCCTGAACATGCTTCGGTTCCTGCGAAATATCGAAGGCATCGGTCGCTTCCATTTGCATCCGATATGCCAACTCAAACGAATGGATTCGAGATTCCAGCGGAGCCTCATTTGCCCGTTGATCGGCGTGTTTACGGTTCAGCTCCTGAAGCAGATCGAGTTGCCGTCGTTGTTCGCCCCGACCAATCTGGTCGTTGCGGATATTCTCAATCAACTTTTCAATGCTGCGGTGACGGGTATCAATATACGTTCCCTGATAGACACCAGGCAAAAACGACGACCGCCAGTTCTGAGCTCCCGTAATCGGCAGCCCGTTCGGGCACATAGCGATGAATCCCGGCAGGTTCTGATTTTCTGTTCCCAGACCGTATGTGACCCATGAACCAAAGCTCGGCCGAGGCAACCTGCCATCCCCGCAATTCATCAGCATCAGCGATGGCTCGTGGTTGGGGACTTCCGCGTGCATGGAGCGGATGACGCAGATGTCGTCGATATGTTTCGCCGTATGCTGAAACAGCTCGCTGACCTCGATCCCCGATTGACCATATTTCGCGAACTGAAACGGAGATGCCATCGCCGCACCCGTTTTTCGTTCCGTCGGGAGATTCGGTGTTGGCAGTACCTGACCGGCATACTTTGTCAGTGACGGCTTCGGATCGAACGTGTCAACGTGAGAAGGGCCACCGTTCAGGAAGATGTGAATGACCTGTTTCGCCTTCGCCGGATACTGAGCCGGTTTTGACATCATCGGGGACAAACCGCCGCTCATCGCTGCAGGTGCGACCGCTTCGCCTCGAGCCTCTGTTGCCAACAGGCTTGCCAACCCAAGCGAACCTAAGCCGGTCCCTGAGCGTGAAAGAAACTCTCGCCGTGTCGCTGGCTGTCGGATAAATTGTTCGATGTTCATGGTGACCTCGGTCGCTTTTCACGCCGGTATTCATTTCATAACGTCTGTACGACAACTCAATTCTACGCGACAGGCGGCGTCGAAGGTACCTGTAAAGTGCTGGTTTCGTGAATTGTGAAGCGATGTCCAGCATTCGGGAAATCGTCACACTGATCAAAAGACGCGAATAATATGACGCTGTCCTTCAGTTTTGACCGGGCATTCGTAGAATACGCGATCGAGAGCGAGTTTCAGCAAAACCGGCGATTTAAAGTCTAAACCGACGCCGCGGCAACGAAAAGAGACAGGAGCAAGCGAAGTCCATGGGCGAACAATACATCTTCACGATGGAGGATCTCCGTAAGTTTCACGGTAAGAACGAGGTGCTCAAGGGCATTTACCTGTCGTTCTATCCCGGTGCAAAGATCGGAGTTCTCGGCCCGAACGGTGCCGGTAAATCGACCCTGCTGAGGATCATGGCGGGTCAGGACAAGGACTTTATGGGGACAGCCAAGCTGACCCCTGGCTTCGATTGTATCTATGTTCCTCAAGAACCGGTGCTCGATCCTGAGCATACCGTCATGGACGAACTGAACGACGCCGTCAAAGCCAAGCGAGGGTTGCTGGCACGCTATGACGAAATCAACGCCATGTTCGGCGAAGAAATGACCCCCGAGGCAATGGATAAACTGATCGAAGAGCAGGGGAAGGTCCAGGAACAGATCGACGCCCAGAACCTCTGGGAACTTGACCGTGAACTGGAAATCGCGGCCGATGCAATGCAACTCCCCCCGTTCGACTCCAAAATCGGGCCTCTCTCCGGCGGCGAAAAGCGCCGCGTCGCACTCTGCAAGGCTCTGTTACAACATCCAGACATGCTGCTGCTGGACGAACCGACCAACCATCTGGACGCAGAATCGGTGGCGTGGCTCGAACGTCATCTTCACGATTACAAGGGAACCGTCGTCGCCGTCACACACGATCGGTACTTCCTCGATAAAAGCTGCGAGTGGATCCTCGAACTGGATCAGGGACGTGGTATCCCCTGGCACGGTAACTACACCACCTGGCTGGAGCAGAAAACCGAACGACTGCGTAAGGAAGAAAAGGCCGCTTCGGCACGCGACAAGACCTTGCAACGCGAACTCGAATGGGTCCGCATGTCGCCGAAAGCACGTCAGGCGAAAAGCAAGGCTCGTCTGGAAGCTTACGAAAAACTGCTGGCCGAAGAACAGGAATCCCGCGACGAGAGCATCGAGCTTCGTATTCCACCCGGTCCGCGACTGGGCGAACAAGTCGTCGTCTTCGAAAATGTCTCAAAGAGTTTCGGTGATCGGCTGTTGATCAGTGATCTGTCATTCTCACTTCCTCCCGCCGGAATCGTCGGGGTCATCGGCCCGAATGGGGCGGGTAAGACGACGCTGTTTAAGTTGATCGTCGGCCAGGAGCCGCCAGATTCTGGGAAAATCACGATCGGCAAGACAGTCAAAATCGCTTATGCCGAACAAAATCGGACATCGTTGGACGGCGAAAAGACGGTCTACGACAACATCTCAGGCGGTGCTGATTTTCTGAACTACGGCAGCGTGCGAATCAATACTCGTGCGTATTGCGGGAAGTTCAACTTCAAGGGGCCTGATCAGCAAAAGCAGGTGAAATACCTGTCTGGTGGAGAGCGAAACCGACTGCTGCTCGCAAAGACCGTGACGGTCGGCGGCAATCTTCTGCTCTTGGACGAACCGACAAACGACCTCGATATCGAAACCTTGCGTACCTTGGAAGACGGGATCG
>CAIULL010000178.1 GCA_903899985.1 uncultured Schlesneria sp. | reverse complement strand
CGAGTGCCTTCGAATATTCGCCAAGCGATTTCAGGCTGCGCCCTAGCCAATAGCCGGCTGTTGGCTGTTGTGACTTCTCTCTGGCCGCAAGTTCAAATTGTTGTGCGGCATCACGAAATCGACCAGATTTATACAGTGCATACCCTGCGTTCAACTGAGCTGCCGGAACCAGGGTACTTTTAGGGAAGTCTTTTCCGATCGCCGTATAAGCTTCGATCGCATTATCAAATTCTTCGCGTTCAAAGTAGTTCGCCCCAAGGTGAAACAGGGCGTCGGCGGCTCGAATTCCCTCCTTTTTCGCAGCGATCTCCCGAAACTCTCGAATCGCGTCTTCGTATTGCTTCAGAAACTCAAGTGATCTCGCTCTGCCAAATTTAGCATCCTCAATTAGCGTCCCAGTCGGAAATTTCTCGATCGACTGGTCAAACATCTTGAGCGCTGCAGCCCCATCGTTCAATCTCAGGAGTGCATCCCCGAGATACGGCAATGCGTGCTCTCTTAGCGGATCGTTTGGGTAGTCGCGTATGAACGCCTCTAACTCGGTACGAGCTGCTTGCAGATCGTCCATCAGGTAACTGCATTCACCAATTCGGTAACGAGCCTGGCCGATATTTGGATTCTGCCGATTTTCCGCAGCGAATTTCCTCAGGACGTCACGAGCTTCTTTGAAATCTTTGCTTTCAATTAATGTTAATCCAAGATACAGCCGTGCTACCGGAGCTTTCTCATGCTTTTCATGATCTTTTAAAAATACTCGAAACTGTTCTGCCGCCTGATTCCAGCGATTTTGCTTAAACAGAGCAACAGCGACGTTGTAATCGTCAATCGCATCGCCTGCTTGGAGGTGCCTCGCCGAGTTCAGCAAGATCAGCAGCGCAAGAAAACAAGCCAAAAGGCGGGGGCTAAAACCTGTTGAAGTCATTCCCCGATCCAATAGATCCAACGCCAAGCGGCGAAGTATTAATTCCTGGAACACAAACCCAAACTTCGTTCGAACGTTATCGACCATTATCAGAGACCTTAACCTCGGTCAGACGCGAACATCATTTCATTTACACGGTTCGCGTCGAGATCAATAAGACCGGATGGATGATACCTTTGGCCAACAAGTCGGGCAAACCGTCTCACGACAATTACTTCAGCAAAAACATCGAATTCATACCCATTTTCGACGACACCCTGCGGCAGACCCTGCCGAAGCTGCATCCTGCGCAAAGTTTGCCCAAGCGGAAGAGTCGTCGCAGCCGATATATTCTCAACGTGAGTGAAATTGTAGACCCGTACGCACGTTGGGATCGCGAAGCGTGCCCCGCAGGATTGAGATTTCTAGTGCAAGGACAGCGCATGCGAACTTTCGAACACACCATAATCTGTGTCGTTTTAGCGATCGCGCCGTTCGTCGGAATTGGATGTGTCCTCAACCGCGGTGGACCACCAAAACTCACTCGCAAGGAACCAAAGATTTTCGCAGTTCAACGGGAGAAACCCCTCTCATCTTCGGCCAATACGAAAAATCAAAACTCGCCGTCAGACGAATCAGCAAAAACAGAGGTACCGACGACAACGCCAGAAATCGCCTCAGTTGAAGCCACTGCAAACCAGTTGGCAAAGGCCGACGGCCAACCCAAGTCTACCAAAATTGCCGCCAAACCGAAGAAGCGGGAAAGAGAAGTCGCTGTAGCGGTTCTAACATCCAAACCGCAGCCAGAATCGATCACCACTTCGGATACTTCGACGCCGAACGCAGTCTCCTCGCCTTCAAACGTCACCGTCTCGCAAGATTCTTCTGTTACACCAGTTCAATTCTCTGACGCCTCAGAAAACAAGCCTGAATTGAGTCAAATCAAACTGTCCGGTCATAAGGAATCGACGGACAGCGAATCGGACGAGATCGAGTTTGAGGTCCCCAAACCCGTTTCGTCGCCGACTGTTAATCCTGAGGTACCAGAACGAGCATGGGATGCACCGGATGCGGATGAAATTGAAGAGTCATTTGGGACTTCTGCTTCAAGCAAAGCTGACGAGTGGAATTCACCCGACGGATTCGATGTGAACATCGAGAAAACCGAAGAACGCGACTTTCAGCGGGTCTGTCTGGTGAAATTCCGCGAGGAACGGATTTTCATACCGGGTTTGCCAGAATTCACAGTGGAACACCAAGCCCAACGATATCGCTTCTCTTCCAAAGAAGCAGCAGAGAAGTTTCAGGCGACCCCTGAACAATTCGTCCCCACGGCTGGTGGACTCGATATTGTCGCTTTTGGAAACAGTCAGGAAGTCATTCACGGCTCATTGGATTTCGCTGTCTGGTACAACAAACGCCTGTTCCTGTTCAGCAACCATGAAAATATCGCAGCGTTTCAGAGGCAACCTGAAAAGTTTACGGCAATAAAATAAATGATTGAATATTTTCGGGGACAAAACGGAAGATGCCCCTTAAAACCCTGTGTTTTGCGTTCAGTCGACGTTATCTGAACTGTCGAGTGGCAAAAAACTTACGAAATCCGAAAAGAACTGACTTCCCTTCTGGTGGTCGACCGATATACTCCCTCTGTCGACGGCGACAAACTCTGACGCGGGGTGGAGCAGCCCGGTAGCTCGCGAGGCTCATAACCTCGAGGTCGTAGGTTCAAATCCTGCCCCCGCCACTTGGCTATATTTCGAAATCAACGATTTAGCCCACGACCCCAGCATGTTGCTGGGGTTTTTTCGTTTTCAGATATCAATCGGTTCGTCAGCGCCCGAGGTTTTCAAAAAGATAAAGACCAGATTTACCGGGGCAGACAAGATCAAGATCGCCGTCGCTGTCGATATCCACGGCACTCACCTGCAGGCCGGTTCCGGCTGTTCCTCGAGGAAAGTCTTTTAATGCCCAGCGATCCTTCGCGTCTTTCGGAGCGTCCACTGCTGGGTCGCCATGGAAGATCGTGTGCTTCCGCCACTTTTTTAGCTCTCGGTCAAACTGGTAGTAGAAGATTACAGACGAATCCGTCGCCCCCGGCTCGACCTCGTGCGCATACACTCGTTTTCCAGTGATTAACTCCGGTTCACCCTCTCCGTCGAGATTTGCGAAAACGAGGGTATGCACCTGCGAGAACGTGTCGTCGATGTTGTGTTTCGTCCAGACTCGTTTTCCTTCGGCACTCGTCGACTGCTTCAGCCAATAAAGCCCGAAGCCGTGACCCATCCCCCAGACGATGTCGGTCTGTCGATCGCCGTCAATGTCACGACCATGAATAAAGATGCCAGCGGCACCTAATTGAAAATCCTGATGGAACATCCACTTGGCTGTCGCATCCCCTTTCGGCTGCTCATACCAGCCTTTGGGAGTAATGATGTCCAGCCTGCCATCGGCATTGATGTCGCCAACTCCGATTCCATGCCCGGCCCCTTCGTTCCCAAGATCATACTTCTTCCAGATCACATCGGGCTTCTGCTGAGTCAATTGATACCAAACGACGGCGTTCCCAGGGTTAGGGAGAAACTCGAGTTTCCCGTCGCCATTGATATCGACGAGTTCACCCGACTCCATATTGCCCGGCGTATCAATTTCATGTTCGATCCACGGCTTGGTCGCATCGCCGCCCGGGTTCTCGACCCAGCCGACTAGCTTCCCGAAGTAATTACACGTCACGATGTCAGCACGCCCGTCTCCATTCACATCCAGCGGCGAATCGGAAAAATCTTCATAATAATGCGGATTCGGATCACTGGCAGGAACGTTACGAACTTTATGCCGAGTCCAGTTGGGCCCTTCGTACCACGAATCACCACAGAAAACATCGATCTTTCCGTCACCATTGAAATCAGCCGCACCGCACGCCTCGTAGGGGGACTGGTCATTGATCGAATGTATCTTCCAACGAATACTCGATGGCTTATCGTCAGCCAGCGCGACGTGACCGAATAACAACGTGCCAAGGGCAATCAAGCTTGAAAACTGCATCGATTTGAAAGAGGAGATGAAACAGTTTGACATTAAAGAACTCCTGATTTATCTGTCACTGTGGAAGTATTCTCAGAAAGCGAAGAATGAATTCGGGCGACTCAGCACTTCGAAACGCGTCGTCACGACAACGGAATGCCGACATCCCAAAACACTGCTTCGTAATCAAACGTAGCGTCTTGGCAAATTCACGCAACCACTAGAACACCAGTTACACAGTTTCGTTCGATTGAATTTTCGAGTCGTCAAGGGAGTGTAACGCCCTTGACCCGTCGTCCTGATGAGTGAATCAGAATTCTCGTTCGTCCTGAGAAACAAGCATTTATTCTTGATTCAAACACAGTCGCGACGGCGATGAAAATTCACCTACAGCTCACATCTTCAGGTCTTTCGCCTGCATTCGCATTCAGAGTGAGGACTTTGAACCACCGAACATTGCTGGTGAAATTGACCGTATTCAACTAGCTCACATGGAACTTACAATCCGGGTTAATCGGAAACAGTCTCAGCCGTTTCAAAGGAATGTTAATGTCCCTAAGGTTGGCCACGCTCTTCTTCGTTTTACGGATCCTGCTTGATGGCTTTTGTCCTCCGTCGATATTCGCACAAGGCCCAAAGTTGCCTAATGCCGCTAGCGTCGCAACCGAAACGCCGCCTGCGAAGGCGATTACCGCTCCTACCGCAGACAACCCTGAGGCGACAGCCGCTGAAGCCACAGGGCAAATCGACGTTACTGGAAACGTCAGTGACGAAACGGTACGGCGAAAACTTGAAAAGCTGCTGCCAAAATACCCGGGTGTCCAAAAGATCCATGTCGAAGTCGAAGATGGTGTCGTGACTCTCACCGGTCAAGTCGCAGACACCGACGTGCGAGATCGGCTGCGCGAATTCGTCCGTCGCGTCCAGGGTGTCAACCTTGTTCTGAATCAGACCAAGACAGACCTGCAAGTCTTCACCGCTCGAGAATATGCGATGAAGCAAATCAGCGAATACTGGGACGCGATTTCACGAAGGTGGGTTTTGTATTTGGTCGTGGTGGCGATGACTCTTGCCGGAATTTCGCTCGCACGATTATTCAGTCGGTTCAGCGACTTGCTGTTAGCCCCGTTCACGAGCAATGTCCTGTTGCGATCAGTGCTGGGCTCGGTCATGACGCTCGCGATCGCATGCGGCGGCTTACTGGCGGGCTTACACCTGCTGGGAATGACCGAGGCTGTCCTCTCGTTCATGGGCCTGGCGGGAGTTGTCACTCTGGCGGTTGGGTTTGCTTTCCGGGACATTGCTGAAAACTTTATCGCCTCTGTCATGCTCGGCATTCGTCGACCATTTCGTGTGGGTGATTTTCTTGAGATTGCTGGCAAATCGGGAGTCGTGAAATCACTGAATACAAGGGCAACAATCCTCGTCGGAATGGACGGAAGCCATATTCGAATTCCTAACGCAATTATCTTCAAGGAAATACTGGTCAACCGAACGGCGTCAACTGCCACGCGAGCCAGTTTCGACGTACTGATCCCCTGGGATGCCTCAATTGCCACCGCGACAGAAGCGATCACAACGGCGCTCAGATCTCACGAAGGTTTTGAAGCATCACCACCACCACGAACGCTCGTAGAAGCGATCGAGCAGGGGTCAATTCGGCTCCGTGCCTCTTTCTGGTTTCCATCACACGGAATGGACCGATTAAAACTACTGAGTGATGCCCAACTCGCCGCCAAGGTCGCCTTGCAAAAATCCGGAATCAAGCCCGCATCACCACCGGTGGTCTACCAGATGCCAGTTGCTCCGACGTTCGAATCGATACGAACGACGGGCCAGACCGGAGTCGGTAAAGACAGCGAGGCGACAGATGCCGCTCGAACGGAAGCCAATTTTCGGCACGATACGAATGCAAGTAACATCGCCGCCTCGCAACCTCCAGAAGACCAACAGAACGAACTTCAACACGCCCTGAACATTTCTGGTCAAGGTGTTGATGAAGAAGGTCGAAATCTGATCGGAGACAACAAGGGGCGCTAGCCCAACCGGCGCCTGGCAGCAACCTCGCAATCTTTTTGCGTTGAACTACGTTGAAAACAAATTGCCCCTTGCGGCGAGACGCATCAACCGCGCGGGGCATTGCAGCTTCAAAATCGTCAGAAATCGGTCGGGCCGGCTGATGATGGGGCTTTCTGGGCCGCAGCGCCCGTCGCACCACCCTTGAGAATACTGATCAGATCGCTGAGATCGACCTTACCGTCATGATCGCGATCGAGGATCTCATCGAACGCACCGCCCGACTTCGACTGCCGCTGGTTCAACTCGTCACGGGCCTTACCCAGAATATCCGGCAGCGACTGTGGACTTCCGCCAGAAGATTCCTTCGCATGGCCTAACAATCCGCCAAGGATGGACGGCAGAACGGCTCCCATCAGCTTCTTGGTCGTTTCGGCGTCGAGGGTGATCACCTTACCAACGCGCCCCTGCACTTGGCCGGCATTCTCACCGAAGATCTGTGATAAGATCTCGTCAGTGACTTTCGGGTCCATATCCCGGACTTCGATACCGCTGCCTGTGGCAGGCGAGTTCGTCGACTGGGTGCCCTGCCCGGCGTGTTTCGTGATCATGTCCCAAAGACTCGAAGCCCCTTCCTGTGTCTGCGACTTTTGAGCCATGCCACGAACGATCGCGCTCAGAACGGCTCCAACGGCAGCGTTTGAATCAGCAGAATTTGTTTGCCCCAGCGGCAAAACCTTCGCAGTGGTTTCAGGTGATAAACTCTTGATAAGTGCGTCGAGAATTCCAGACATTGTTTGATTTTCCTTGAGGCGTGTGAGATTTCGGCGTTAATAGTCGTCCAGCCATCCTGACTGCCCCTCGGCGCTCCTGCCCACCCTATTCCGTCGAGCATGACGGCCGGGAAGGCTTCGCCTGATACGCCGCTGTTTCCTCCTTGAAGCTCTCCGTGACCGTTCATTCAGTCGGGGATGGGACTTCCAGCGGGTCGACATTGATAATAGCGATGTCCACCATTTTGTCGACCTTTAAAGATTCTCGATTTCCAATGCGGCGGCCAGTTGGTGCGAAAAACGATTGCCAAGAGGAGACACCGCTGTGACTCTATCAATTAAGAGACATGAGGAACGATCGGTGCGATTCTTAGCTCACCAATAAAGTCGGCCTGCTCGCGTGTCAAATCTTTTTTAGACTCTGGCGGTCCTATCTAACGTTCATCCAACCGATATTTCGATCGATGAGTCTACCGCGTGTTTCCGAGATCGTTAACGCTGTCCCGAGACCGGTATGATTTTCTCGGTCGATTCGTCCGCTTCAAACGGATCGTACTGCGGATCGGCTGACTTCGCATTGGAAACAACTGGAGGTTCTTCAAATTCGTCATCCATGGCATCAGTTGTCGATGCGTCCACTGGATTCGACTCCGCCCCCTCATCACTGTCAAAGACGGCGACACGGGGGGACTTTTTCGGCATTGGAGGAATCAACGGATCGGTTTCTTCCTCCGGCTGCTCTTCACCATCCCCTGGCTCTGCCGGTCCAGGCAGTTCATCAATGCCCGAAGGAGGCAATATGGGGAGCCCGTCCGTGCCGACAAGCCCAATCCCGTCTGCAGGCAATAGCCGTCCCGTTCGGAACAGCAAATCACGCAGCGATTTATTGTACTCTGCAATACTCCTGGAGTACGCAGCCTGGGCCTGAGCCTGACTTGTCAGCGCCCTCAGCGCCAAGTCGTTACTCTTATTGCCTGCTTCATAGTCAGACTCGGCTGCAATAACGCGACGATGAGCCGCCTGCAGACGTTTCTTCGTGATTTTAGACACGGAATGAGCACGCTTAATTGTCATCAAAACCGAATTCAATTCGTAGGCAACTTCATCTTCCTGGGCTGCCAGTGCAGCGCGCCCCTTCACAATTTTCATCTCCAGTTGACGAACCTGAGCCTTTTCCTGACGAAGCCAGAGCGGTATCGAATACTCAAACCCAAGATTCCAGCTCGTTTCCTTACTGCTGAACATGTTCGACAAGGCACCGCTATTCAGAAAAACGCCATTAGGATTGGTATGTGTATCCGCCGCAGTCGAACCAAAAAAGTGGTTGCCAAACCCATTCAGTCCGTAACCCGAGACAAAATCGAGCTTGGGTGCAACCAGTTTGCGAGCGGCGATTAACTGCAATTCAAGGCTTTGCACGTTAATCTTCTGACGACAGAGTTCCGTACGGTTTACGAGTGCTTCATAAAGACACTTCGCTCGATTGAGAGAGACTTCCTCCTCGCGAGGCTTGTCGCTCGGATAGATCAGTCGGGGATCGTCCAGCGACAACCCAAGCAATCGACGGAACTTTGCCTCGGTCAAATAAAGATTGGAAAGAGCCGTCTCTTCACGCGCCTTAGACTCATAATAAGCGTCTTCCGCCTGAGCTTCTTCCACGCCAGGGTCGAGCGCCTTGCGGCCGATTGCACGATCCCAAAGATCTTTAGCCAGCTTGGACGTCCGAACTTCAGAGTCGTAGTCCTGATAGTTCTGGTAGAGATCCCAGTACAAATCTCCGATTTCGCGAAGCAGGTTCTGAAGGTTTTCCTGAAGGTCGATTTCTGACAATCGTTTATTGATATGCGCGATCACAATACCCTGATTCACATAACTGAATCCACGTGCGCGTTGAGTAAGCGGACCGGCGATTGAAGTAAACGTCTGACCCGAACCTGCCCACAATGGCTGGCGATAATCCGCACTTAACACGCCCGTCCAACTGGAATTGAATAATTGAAGAGGCTGATTTGACTGAAGATAGTTCCAGTTGTTATTGATTCCAAAAATACCACCGCTCAGCAACTGTTGCTCCAGGCGAGCCTGGGTCTGAACTCCTTCGGTGGCCAAAACGTTACCAGGAGGGACGAACGGCAGGTTTGGCGTACCTGTATTTGTCGTATTTTGAGCAGTCTCATCCCGGGCAACCTTGGACGTGACAGTCAACCTCGGGTCAAAGTCCGACAAAGCAGCATCCGTACCGCGTTGACCGAAAAGAACGCCGGCGTTTTGGATGATGGGGTCGAACGACGATGCAACAGCATCCGGGCTTTGCATCACGGGATTGTTCGGCGACATAAACTGGGCGTTCTGACGAATAATTGCGTTATTCGCCAGACCCATACGAATCGCTTCGCCAATCGACATATGCCAGCGTTCATCAGGATTTGGAGCCGTCAGATTTCGCCCAGGCCCCATGACCGGTGACGGAACTTCAGGGATGAAGTTTGGATTTGGAGCAGCTGCTTCGCGAGCCAGCTTGTCGTAATACGAGACAAACTTGTTCTGAACGAGCGGCTCATCCCCCCGCCAGGACGCACACCCAACGATTGTCAAGGCGCAAACGACCGCCGACGAGCACAATAGGCCCCAAGACAGACGCGCACTTCTGACGAAGCTCCGCACGGTGTCAATCATCCCGCTGGTATTGTGGATGGGTGTGTAACGCAATAGGTAGTAGTCATCCGGCGTTCAATGCCTGCCGTTAAGGCGGAGGAATATCAGAGGGGTGAATGTCAGTCCATACCAATTCCCTGCCATTTATCCTCCGTTTTTGACACGAATTCTCCGCATCCGAAATATCGCAGGCAAGAGCCATCCACGTTATACTTCCGAACGCAAAACGATGTTGACAGATCTCGTTAAATGATTCTTTTCAAACTGATTACTTCAATCGAGCGGAATTCTTATGACTGACTTTCGAACCGAGCATGATTCAATGGGTGATGTCCAGGTCCCCGCTAAGGCCTATTACGGTGCACAGACGCAGCGCGCCGTTGAAAACTTCCCGGTTTCGGGCTGGACTCTTCGATCTGACATGATTAGCGCGATGGGTCTGGTAAAATGGGCAGCCGGAGTTGCGAATCGTGATCTTGGCAAGCTGACAGGCACAGGAAAAAATCCGCTGACGGCCCCCCAGGTTGAGGCCATGCTCGCTGCCGCAAAAGAAGTCGTGTCAGGCAAGTTCGATGCTGAATTCCCCATCGATGTCTTCCAGACCGGATCGGGAACCTCAAGCAACATGAATATCAACGAAGTGATCTCGAATCGCGCGATTGAGATCACTGGTGGAAATCGCTTCGAAATGAAGAAGCCGATTCACCCCAACGACCATGTGAACATGGGGCAAAGCACCAATGATACGTTTCCCACGGCAATTCACGTTGCTGTTGCCCTGTCGATTCATCAGTCGCTGATCCCTGCCCTTCAGCGGTTTGCCGACGTTCTCGCTGACAAGGCGAAGCAATGGGACAAGATCATCAAGATCGGCCGGACTCATCTTGCGGATGCAACCCCACTGCGGCTCGGCCAGGAATTCGGCGGATTCGCTCGACAGCTGCAGTTAAGCGTCGGGCGAGCCAGACAGGCATTGCAGGCCGTATTGGAGCTTCCGGTCGGGGGAACTGCGGTGGGAACAGGGATTAACACACACCCTGACTTTGCCCGTCAGACCTGTGCGGCACTGGCAAAAGAAACCGGGATCCCCTTCGTTGAAGCGGCCAATCATTTCGAAGGGAACGCCCAACGTGACGGGCTTGTCGAATGCCACGGTCAGTTGCGGGCCATTGCCACAACGCTTTTCAATGTGTCGAATAATATTCGCTGGCTCGGTTCCGGGCCTCGCTGCGGCTTTTATGAAGTGATGCTTCCTGATCGCCAGCCTGGAAGTTCAATCATGCCAGGAAAGGTGAACCCGGTCATGTGCGAAAGCCTGATGCAGGTCGCCGCACGGGTGATCGGAAACGATCAGACAGTGGCCTTCAGCGGCGCAACCGGCGGACAGTTTCAGTTGAATATCATGATGCCGATTATGGGCCATGCGACCCTCGAGTCAATCGCCCTGATGGCCCAGGGAACCACCGCCTTCATCGATTTGTGCGCACTCGATATGGAAGCCAATCCGGAAGCCTGCGAGGCGAGCGTGGAAAAAAGCCTGGCCATGGTGACCAGCCTCAATCCTTTCGTCGGATACGAAAAGGCCGCAGCACTTGCCAAAGAAGCATTTAAAAGCGGCAAGACGATTCGCCAACTCTGTCGTGATCAGAACATCCTTCCCGAAGATCAACTGACGAAAGCCCTTGATCCGTGGAGTATGACTGAGCCACAAGCATGATGATTCAGAGACAAAGACACGCCTGTTGACTTTTTTAGATTGGGTGAAATGGGACTTCTTTCTGGCACCATTTTTGATCGACCACCCCATTGTGAACGGTGTGATCTGCCTGAAAACGACTGCAAATGCCCGCCTGAAACCGTCACGCGGGCATTTGTCGCTCCACAGCGACAGACGGCAAAGTTGTCGACGGAAAAACGAAAAAAAGGAAAACTGGTGACTGTGATCCGCGGCCTCGCGGCAGCAGATAATGATTTGCCAGCCTTACTGACTCAGCTGAAAAATGCGTGCGGCGCAGGGGGGACGATCGACATAGACATGATCGAAATTCAAGGTGACCAAATCGAACGCGTCCAGAAAACACTCCGTCAATTGGGATACCAGGTTCGATGAACTGCTGCCACGCGGCAGCCTCGTAGCGCGAGTTTAAACAAAGCGATGAACCAGACCATGTCGCATCCTTACCGCACGATACCCGAATTGTTCGATCTGCAGACCGGTGGACCGCTCATCCGTATTCCGCATCAATTGGATGTTCCGTTTACGGCGAGAGTCCGCTCGCTCGTGGATACTGCCGAGTTTCAGAGATTGAGACAGATCACTCAGCTGGGGCTTGCCGCTCGGATTTATCCCGGGGCCACACATACTCGGTTTGAACATGCATTGGGGGTCTTCCACAATGCGTTGAAATATCTCTGGCAGTTGGGAAAGGACAAACGGTTTGCAGCGGCGGTCAGCCCTCACCAGGCTGAAGTCTTAATGGTCGCAGCGCTGCTGCACGATTTGGGACACTGGCCGTTTTGCCATCCTATCGAGGACATGGGATTGGCGGATCTTCCGCCGCATGAGCAGTTTGCCGCAGAATTCCTGGCGCCAGACCGCGAGCTTGGACAAGTGCTGCGTTCCGAATGGGGAATCGAAGCAGACGAGATTCTGGATGTGCTTGTGTCGAAGACAAACACACCCACTCTTCGGCTCATGCGATCGATTCTCTCGGGGCCGATCGATATCGATAAAATGGACTATCTCGAACGCGACAGCCTGCATGCCGGTGTCCCCTACGGCCGGAACTTCGATCGGGCCCGGCTCATTCAATCGCTGCTCGTCAACGAAGCCGGTGACGGGCTGGCCATCAGCTCAAAAGGGAAGACGGCAGCCGAGCTGATGGTCTTCGCCCGCTATGTCATGTTCAGCGAGGTTTATTGGCACCACGCCGTCCGATCCGCAACCTGCATGTTTGCCCGAAGCTTTTTTGAACTACATCGATCACTTGATCTGAAAACACTGTTTCAACAAAGTGAATTCGACGTAATTCGCGAGCTGCGTCTTTCCGGGACCGGGACGGTTGTCGCATCACTGCTGGATGGCCTGTTCGGCCCAAAACGCCGCTTACACAAACGTGTCCTTGAACTGAGCCTGTATCAGACACCTGACCTCTATCGCTGCATTGCGGGGCGACCCTACGCCGATTTACTGAGTGTTTCCAAACAACTTTCAGAACGAGTTGCCCGCGAACTGTCGTGTCACGTCGAACCGACCGACCTGTTGATTGATGCGCCCCCGTTACATAAAGAGGTCGAGTTCAAAGTGGACATCTATCATCCGAAAGAAAGGCGATATCACCCCTTGAGCCAGGTGTCACCCGTTGTGAATGCACTGGCTCGTACTCAATTTGATGATTACGTCAAACGTGTTCGCATCTTTGCCGAACCGACATTGGCCGAGCGGCTCTCGGGACACAGCGAATTCGTTGACTGGCTGAGTGACGCGGCCACTCAGAAATGAAATTACTCCCCACGTAACGTTGCCACAATCGGAAGACGAACCGCTGCCCGCACGGCAAATGCTGCGGCAAACATTCCCGTAACGAATACAAGGACAAGTAAACCAGCCAGAGACTTCCACGGCAGATCCGCTCCCTGGCTGAGAAGATTCGGAGACGTGGCAAGAAGGGCCGACCCCGCACCAGCAACCAGTCCCCACAAGAGAATGAAAGCGTTTTCCCAAAGGACGAGCGAAGCGACACTTCGCTCCCGAAACCCGACCGCGCGAAGTAATGCCAGTTCGGCCTGACGCTCCAGCACATTACGCAGCATCACGGTCGCCAGTCCAAACGTCCCTAAAAGCAGCCCCAGGCCCCCGAGTGCCTGAAACGTCGACAAATAGGTGTTCTGTACGGAAAGAAATCGGGCCAATCGTTCGGAAACGGGTTCGGTATCAAAGCCATATTCCGCCAGCTCCGTTTCCAGAAATGAGGCAGCGGCTACGGCTTGCTCCGGGGGGACTTCGATCAGGAAGTACTGAAACCCCTTTTGTTCAGGGTAAACCTTCACAAAATCTTCTTCGGACATGACGAGGACACCCTGAAATACGCTGTCCTGGAACATCCCTTTCACAGCCAGAAGATGTTGGGGATTTTCATCGTTCGGAACTGCGATCGTCGCACCGACCGCTTTGTGCAGCGAATACATCAATGTATTCATGTCACCGAGAACCGGGATCGCACCTGACAGATCACCACCGTTTTTCCCCGAAGCCGGCACGCGGGCTGACGTGCCAGCAGGCCTTGCCTGTTGGAGCAGTTCCCGCCATGAACCTGACGCGAATGCGAATCGACCTTGCTCGATCAAGGATTGAGGGGCACCAAGAATCGTCGGAACCTTCGTTTGATAGAGATTCAAGCAACTTGCGTCCTCACCCGGCTTAACCCTGAAAGGGACGACGTTCATGGATGCCAGGGCTTTCTCGGCTGGCGAGCCCTCTGATGGTTTAAGTTGCAGTTTCTGACGTCCCTCCGCCGTGTTGATGTCGTAAAGCACCGGACTGCTCGATTCAGCGACTAACACAAAGCCGCCGTTACCAGAACTCTTGACGGGTCGATCACCTGTCGGATCGCGACGGAAAGCGGCCACCGTGACAATCAAAAATGTCGCTGTGGCGATCATGCCGGCAGTCATCACCGTTCGCTGCCGCTGCCGTGAGGCGTTTCGTAATCCCAGTCGTCCCTGACCAACGAGACCCGATCCTCGAACAGCAATACCCCCGTCACGTTGTAACCACGCAGACAGGAATGAAAGCGACGCAATCAACAGAAGAATGCCGATCGCAAAAAAACCTCCCGTTGCGGGAATAATTCCGGTGACGACCGTCACGATGAAAAGCGCTGCCAGCGCCGTGCAGATGATCGCCCGCCGCATCACCTTTTTGCCACGAGCCTGCTGTGTCGCCAGGTCGACTTCCTGCTCGGTCACGCCAGACAGTTGCTCGCGAAGACTCAGCTGTTTCAGTTGACGCAGCGCCCACCAGATGGAAATCACGGCGGCAATGACCGCAATCATAAAGCCGATGACAAGACTTGGTGGCCAGACCTCAAGAATCAGGTTTTTCGTCCCCACGGCATCGACCCACCAATGAGTTAATCCGTAAATCATCAGCTTTGCATATCCGATGGCCAGGACAGAACCGATCAATCCACCCGCCACGGCGGTGACAAACCCCTCCGTCAACATCTGCCGTCGCACCTGATTCGCGGTGAAACCAATGGCACCGAGCAATCCAAGATCTCGCACTCGTTGCTCAATCCCCAGTCGGAACAACAGCCCGATCAGGATCATCGCCGCGACGATCAGAAAAATACTGAATCCGAAGAATAATCCCGCAAATGGCGTCGTGCCGCTTGCCGCCATGAGACCGATGGCTTTGACCGGTTGAAACTGTAAACCGAGATCCGAAGAGTTCATGTTCTTCAGCAGTTTTTGAGAAAACTGTTCGTTCAATGACAGCAATCCCTGTTGGCGTTCATTCAAATCGAGATTCTTTTGAGCCATCCGAAGCGACGTCAGCGAGCCATATCGACTTGGCCAAAGCTTTATGGCTGTTTTTAACGGCATGAAAAGCTTCGGTGTCGCCTTGTAGCTATTCCAGTATTCATCGTCACGAGGGGTAACCGCATCGAGATCCATGGGAAAAGGCTGGTCCCAGTCGGCCAGAGAGTCCACATCGGTGATCCCCTTCACCTCGGGTGTCAGCGTCCGATCGACAGCCGCCCCCTTCATGGCCACGATCCCTCGCACGGTGACGGATCGTTCGAGTTCCGGCAGTTCACCTCTCGACCCGATCGTGTGATACGAAAAATTGATGCTGTCCCCGACCTTGGCTTGTAAGTCAGTCGCCAGGAACTCGTTCAGGATGACATCATCCTCGCCCAGAGATGTCGGCTTGTCCCCGATGAATTCAAACCCCGCAAAAGGAGTCCCTTCCCATTCCAATACGTCAAGTCCGGCAACCGTTGAATACATCGAGTATCCCGGGCGCTTTCCAGGCTGATAGACCTTGGGATTCCACAATTTATTCGCCAGATAGACCATCACTGGTGCCGTTGCCAGATTCATCTCTTCTGCGGTTTTGACGGCGGCGGCAGCCAGCTTGTCTTCAAGAATCATCTGTTCTGATTCGAGAACAATTCCCCCGGAGGTTTTGTTATTAACCAGACGCAAACTCAGGTCCGCCAGATTCCACTGGCGTTGCAATGCCTCTTTCAGCACGTTCCCCTGAGCAACAGTCTCAGCCTTTGTTGGAATGTGGATTTTACCTTGCGCAGCACCCGAACCGGTCTTGCCCCCACCACTCGTAAAAAGAGCGTTGACCCGAGCAACCTTTCCTGACGGATCTCGCTTGTTCGGCTTCACTTCTTCGAGACCAAGTCGCTCCTGCAACACGTGCAGATCGACAAACGCATTTAAAGGGAGAGCTTGCGTCGGTTGCAGACCAAGCCGCCCAAGCCCTGTCGATTCTGCCGCAATCGCTGTGACCGTCAGAGTGATTTCCTGTGAATCATTGTCTTTCTTCCCCATCAAGGTGTCGCGAGGAACGGCACTCGGAATTTCGATCCAGAGCGTCACCTCGTCTCCAATCCTGGCGTTGACCGCTTCGGCCGCTCGGGCATTCAGCACAACCCCCGTTTGTATCGGCCGGGCAACGCCGTTTGTTTCGACGAACGACCAGGCCAGGTCATCAAACCCGTAGACGTTGACCTTCCCGGCACGTCGGATTGTATTGTCCAACTTCGTTTGCAGACCCGCCTGCATCACAATCGCCGGAGCGACGACGCCCGATAGCGAGTCCGCCGCCGGGTCGCTTTCGCCCCGATTTCGACCGATTTCATCGGCAAGTTGTTCTCGAACGAAGCGTGGCCCGCTAAGAACAAAGTCGATTTTCCCCAGACGATCAAACGTCATCTGCCGCAGGCTTGCCTTGACTGAGTCACCCACGATGAGTGCTCCGCCGATAACGGCGGTGCCGGCAATCACCCCCAGCAGGACGGCAAGATTCGTCCGCCAGTAGTGAAACAGACTTTGAATGACAAGCTGAGATCGATTCAGGTTGGCCAAGTGACAAAATCCATTGAAAAAAACGTCGATTCGCACACTCGATCCTTCGGCAATGCGGCCTGACCGAGGCATTCGTCATCTTCCCATAAGCCGGGCTCACAGGCGAGGGCCGAGTATCGGATTCCTCAGAAATCCCCGTTCACCATGATTGCCCACGAAATAAGAGTTCGTTTTACCCTGGGCCTCCCTCGCAGCATGTCTCACAAATCGTGTGGCAACGCGAACATTGCAATTTGGCTCGAATTTCAGTCAGCGAGCCACCGCAAACGGGACATGCGGGTGCCGGTTGTCTGCTCTGCGCGTTTTCGGTTTCAGGCTTTTCGCTGTCGGACGGCATTTTTTGGTTTTTCATTTTCGTTAAGGCTCAATGCGGATTATGTTGCTTCAAGAAACCAACGTGCGAACGATACAAATTGGCACGGCTTGCGTACAATCGCGTTTCATCAGCGTATGACCTGGCAGCAGGTCGGCTTCGTACCAGATTGGCAAGAGGAAAACGAATGTCTCTGAATCAATTGCCCGACTTGACGACGCGTCGAGATTTTCTCAATCAAAGCCTTCTCGGACTGAGTGCGATCAGTGGCATCGGTGCCAGTCTGTTGTCAAACAAATTGCCGGCGGCTGAACCTCCACAGCGAAACGGCAAATCTCATATGAAACTCGGCCTGGCGGCCTATTCTTTCAGTCGAATTCTGACACGACGCGGAACCCCGGAACAGCTCGCGACGGCAAAGTATACCATCGAGAAATTCATCGATTTTTGTGCCGAACAGGATCTCGATGGAACCGAATTAACCGCCTATTATTTTCCAAAAGAGATCACGCACGACTATTTAATGAGCATCAAGGAGCGGACATTCCGGCTGGGACTGGATATCTCCGGAACCGCAATCGGTAACGATTTCTGCCTTCCCGAAGGTGAAGCCCGCCAGGAAAACCTCAAGATGTGTCGGGAATGGATTGACCATTCCGCCACGTTAGGTGCACCGGTTATCCGTATTTTTGCCGGAAATGTTCCCAAAGGAGAATCTGAAGACGTCGCCCGTGAACGATGTATTGACGGAATTAACCAGTCACTCGAATACGCTGCGACCAAGGGTGTCTGCCTGGCGCTCGAAAACCACGGCGGAATCACGGCAACCGCCGAACAAATGCTGAAGATTATTAAAGGAGTCAAACCGTCACCCTGGTTCGGCGTCAATTTTGATGGTGGTAATTTCCGCGTCGATGATCCCTATGCCGAGTTAGAAAAAATCGCCCCTTACGCCATCAACTCTCAAATTAAAGTGGATGTGTTTGCAGGGGGTAAAAAGGAACTGGCTGATCTCCCTCGAGTCGTCAAGATTTTGAAAGACGCACATTACCGAGGCTTCCTGGTTCTCGAGTATGAGTCCGAAGAAGATCCCTTCGTCGCCATTCCACGACACCTGAAGCGAATGCGTGAACTGATTTCGGCATAAATAATGCTACCATCGTGATAGCCGTACGAGATATCCTCAAAACAGATCAATACTCGGGAGACCATTTGTGCTGCGTCATTTACGTTGTTCTCAATTGATGACGAGCACGATTTTCGTTGTCCTGTGTCTAACATTGGGAATCTGCGGTTGCGGAACTCAGACAGGAACCACGACCGATTCTGCTGAGGCCGAGGAAACCGATCCAGCTTACCGGGTTCCGAATGGCAGCCCGGCGAAAATCCTGGCCTTCGTCAATGAACTCGAACAACGTCGCCCGCAGTTTTCTCATCCGAGCGAACAATATGATCATATGGTGAAAACTCAAAAGGCATTCATTCGAGCCGGCGATAAGATCCTGGCCAAATCAGCGGATGACAAAACCCTGAAGGAAATTGTTTCGAAGAAACTGATGGGGACGATCTTGCTGGCAACCGGCGAAAATGGATCCCCCGAAAAGGCACTGGCCGAAGTTGAGCGTCTGCAAAAGGACAAACGCCCTGTTGTGGCTGAAACGGCAAACGATTACCTCCTCGTCGCAAGATCCCTCAATCTGAACTCCCTGTCGACCGCCGAACGAACGCAACTTGCAGACGAGGCGATCCGTCGTACAGAGGAGGCAAACTTCACGATCGAGAAGATTAGCGATGTCCAATTTGTCGCCACACAGTTCTCAAAGTTTGGTGAAACCGATTCAGCCGCTTCGCTGTATGAACGATTGGCAGATGCGATTTCGAAATCGAAGGCCGAACCGAAAATCAAGGCCTACGCCACTCAATTTCGTGGCCAGTCGAATCGGATACGACTGCCGGGCGCAAAGCTCGAATTGGATGGAAAATTGCTCAGCGGCGACGACTTTGACTGGGATTCTTACCGGGGAAAAGTCGTCCTGGTCGACTTCTGGGCGACGTGGTGTGGACCTTGCATCGCAGATATGCCAAACATCCATGCGACTTATAACAAATACCACAATCTGGGATTCGACGTTGTCGCCGTCAGTCTCGACAATGATCGTCGAGCCGTCGAACGATTCGTCCGCGAGCGGTCGCTTCCCTGGGTCCAGATCGTCGACAATGCCCCTCGAAAAAAGGAGGGGAAACAAGAGACCCTGTCGCAGCGATACAACGTTTCTTCGATCCCCACTGCGTTCCTTGTTGATCGTGACGGTAAAGTCGTTTCGACTTTCGCACGTGGTGAAGAATTGCAACGACTTCTGATCCAATTGCTCGAAAAGACAGAGTGACCTGAACTGCTGGAATTTCATAATGTCCCACCTATTACTGTTTCTCTCAGTTTCTATGCTGGCCGCAGACCCTGCGGAGCCGTCAAGCGCCCTTAACCCCGATAACGTCATCAGTCCTGGGCACTCGATGCACGGAGAGACCTTCGACGAAGGACCCCGTCGTGCTCCATCGCTTCTCGGTACAACCGGGCGCGTCACCTTCCCCATCACGACCAAAATTCCAAAAGTTCAGCAGTTTTTTAATCAGGGGATCGGGCAGCTGCACGGCTTCTGGTACTTCGAAGCTGAACGGTCTTTTCGCCAGGCCGCAACACTCGATCCCGATTGTGCCATGACCTATTACGGGATGGCACTCGCCAATACGAATAACGAAAAAAGGGCCAAGGGGTTCATCGCGGAAGCGGTCAAGCGGAAAGAAAAGGCGACCGATCGCGAGCGAAAATATATCGACGCCCTTGATGCCTGGTACAAGGCAGACACCAGTAACGAAAAAAAGAAAAAGGATCGCGCCCGCAACTATGTGAATGCCCTGGAAGAAATCCTTTACAAGTTTCCTGATGATCTTGAAGCGAAAGCGATGCTCGGCCTGGCACTCTGGCAGAATCGCGGCGATCTTGAAATCCCCGGTTATTTCGCGATTGATGCACTGATCAACGACGTACTGGCCGTAAACCCCTTTCACCCTGTGCATCATTACCGAGTGCACCTGTGGGATAATGACAAGGCCACCATGGCCGTCAATTCTGCCGAAAGATGTGGTCTTTCTGCACCGGGTATTGCTCATATGTGGCATATGTCCGGGCACACCTATAGCGAGTTGAGTCTGTACTTTGATGCCGTGTGGCACCAGGAAGCTTCCGCGAGAACCGATCATGCCTACATGATCCGCGATGGCGTTTTTCCTGATCGAATCCATAACTTCGCTCACAACAATGAATGGCTTGTCAAAAACCTGCAGTACCTCGGCCGGATTCACGATGCCGTCACGTTGGCCAGAAACACAATCGAGCTGCCACAGCATCCGAAGTACAACATGTTTCCCGGGGGAAAAAGTGCTCATTTTGGTCGGCTGAGGCTGTTTCAGGTTTACTCGAATTTCGAATTGTGGGATTCATTAATCGCCGATGCTCAAACTCAGATCCTCGGCCCGACAACTGATGAAACGGAGCAAATCAAGTACTTCCGGCATCTCGGTCGTGCCTACTTTCGTCGGGGTGACACGGCAAATGGACGAGCCCAGCTCGCAATCCTTGATCGCCGGTTGGCTGTCTTGAAACACCAGTCGGAAACCGCCGCAGATGACGCGGTGGCGAAGGCCCGCTTCGAAGGGAATGACGCCAAGACAGTCGAAACAAAGAAAAACCAGGCGACGCAGCCGACATCCGAACGAATCCGCGCACTCGAACGAGCCGTCGACGAATTGCAGGGCTATGTCCTGCTCTCCGAAGCAAAACCCGCCGAAGCACTCGATCGACTGACCAAGGCGCATGATGTTGATGAATCCTTCCTGTCGGATGTTGAACTGCAGGCTGGTAAACAGGAACCGGCGCTGAAACGACTGCGCAACTGGGTTGAGAAAAGCAAAAACCAGGTCAGGCCACTCGCCGCCCTCGTCAACATGCAGTATCGACAAGGAAATAAGGAAGAGGCCAAAAAGACCTTCCAGACACTCCGAGAAATTTCCGGTGCGATTGATCTCGATATCCCTGCTTTCGCACGACTGCAGCCCATTGCCATCGAATTCGGCTTTGGAAACGATTGGCGTTTGCCCAAGCCAATTGCACGCAATTCCGCGGAACTTCCGGATCTATCAACGCTCGGCCCTTTCACCTGGCAGCCCGGCCCCGCTCCAGACTGGTCACTTCCCGATGCCAACGAACAACAGCATGCGTTGACCGAATATCGTGGCAAACCTGTCGTGGCCATCTTCTATTTAGGATTTGGCTGCCTGCATTGTGTCGAACAACTGAAGGCGTTCACGTCGAAGCAAAAGGAGTTCTCCGACGCGGGACTCACTTTGGTCGCGATCAGCACCGACAGCGTGTCGAACCTGAAAAAATCATTGCAAAGCTATAACGCAGACGGCCAATTCCCCTTCCAGATCCTCTCTGATGCATCCATGGACACATTTAAACGTTATCAAGCGTTCGACGACTTTGAATTAGCTCCGTTACACGCCACGGTCTTGATCGATGGTCAAGGCAAAATCCGCTGGCACGATAGCGGGCCGGACCCGTTCATGAACGTCGACTTCCTCCTCTCTGAATCCAAGCGGCTGTTGTACCCGGAACGGATGGAACTCCCCAAAGAGCCGCAGCCGCTTGAACAACCCAGACCGGCAGACGCTCTCACCCCCCGCAACGTTTTCCCGACACCAACCCCGTCACCCACAAAAGAACCTGAACGGCGCGAAGTCGCGGCCGGCAACTCACCGTGAAATCTCGTCAGATTCGCTATCGGCGTTAAATTCCTCCGTGCTGACAAGGTCAGCATCACCCTCATATCGATCAAAAGATGGCCGCAATCTCTGGTTAACGAATTCTTTCTGGCAAGTTCTGAATGCACGACGCACCGGCGTGATCCATGTTTGTCTTGAACAGGGATTATTTCCGGGAGATCAGGATGCACCAGGATCAACGAATCGGCTTAGCACTTGGGGTGCTCCTCATCGGGGCATGTGCGGCTTTCTTTTTCAGGAACGAGACGATTGACGTTTCCAGTTCGCCCCGATTGCGAAATGCACAGGAACTCGATGATCGAATCGCAGAACGCTCGACGAAACCCTATTTGAGGGGAATCGAGGTCGTCGAATCCGCAGACCGGGCACGGACCCGAACGGTCGCCGATCGTCAGTCTGAAGCGGAAGATGTCGATGAAGACCATGGTCGTTCGTACTGGAGTCCAACGGATTCCGTCGGGGGTAAGAAATCCGCCGGTCAACGCAAGCCTCGCGCAAGCCTGGCTGAAATTGATAGCGATATTGAAGAACTCGATGCGATTGCGATTCCCGGCGATCATGCAAACCCCTCGGATAAAACCCGGAAAAACGAGTCGTCAAACCCGAATGTTGACACCGGTCGTCCATCAGATGCGGCGATCGATGAAGGATCGACTTACGTTGTACAAAAGGGAGAAACCCTCTCTTCCATCGCGGCAAAACGACTTGGCAATCCCAATCGTTATCGTGAACTCTATGAAGCCAACCAGGATCAGTTGAGTGACATTAACGACTTGAAATCCGGTATGACTCTTCGCATTCCTCAAACACGAGCCGAATCAACCTCGAAACCGACACAAAGCAAATCAAGATCAGCAGATCGAATTGACGCACCAAATGCTGAAAGATCCCCCGCCATGACCGATGATCCCGATAACGGCATCGAATCAGCACGACAAAACAGGCGGACACTGAAACCAACGACAGAAACCCCGGCCGACCAACCACGCGATGGCCTGACGGAGCCAGCCCGAAAATTCCTGCCGTCGCGAAGGTTTCTCATGCCGAGTCGACCGCAAGCACGCAACAGCGAATTATCCGGAGAGAACACCTCCAGCTAATTGCCGCACAGGTAATCGCGCCTTCTCTATTCTCTCGTTCCCTCGTCCGTTCTCTCGTCCGTTCTCTCGTTACCAAGCTCCAGCTTGGTAACGCCCCTCTTCGAAGCTCCGCTTCGCGAACCGCACGACCCCTTCCAACCAACCCCTCGATTCGCCTTCAATCTGCCAACTCATCAAAGTTCAGAAAAGTTGGCAAAGTTGGTCAAGTTCCCTGTTGCGATCTCGTTACCAAGCTCCAGCTTGGTAACGCCCCTCTTCGAAGCTCCGCTTCGCGAATCGCACATCCCCTTCCAACCAAACCCTCAATTCGCCTTCAATCATTCGTCTCATCGAAGCTCAGAAAATAGTTGACCAAGTTGGCAAAGTTGGTCAACTTCCCTGTTTCGCAGTGTTTTGTTCTCGTTACCAAGCTCCAGCTTGGTAACGCCCCTCTTCGAAGCTCCGCTTCGCGAATCGCACATCCCCTTCCAATCAAACCCTCGATTCGCCTTCACTCCCTCGTCTCATCAAAGCTCAGCAAAAAAGTTGACCAAGTTGGCAAAGTTGGCCAAGTTCCCTGTTTCGCAGTGTTTTGTTCTCGTTACCAAGCTCCAGCTTGGTAACGCCCCTCTTCGAAGCTCCGCTTCTCGAACCGCACATCCCCTTCCAACCACCCCCCCGATTCGCCTTCAATCCACCCTCTCATCAAAGTTCAGAAAAAGTGGCAAAGTTGGTCAAGTTCCCTGTTTTGTAGCGTATTTAAGACCCTTCGCTTTGTCAGCTTCGGCAGCAATCTCTGCCATTGTCTTGAATTCAAGTGTTCTCGTCCGCAGCGCAGGGGAACCGGCAACGACAGAACCCGTCAGCGGATCTGGCAACCGCCAGAACCAGCGACCGTCTGGTTTCTTCTCTTTTCCTTTGATGCCACCAAGCAGAATCAGTCCCCGCATCAACGTCTTTTCACTGATGTCATGACGAGCCGCATCCGCTTTGAGGTCGCAGGTATAAACAGGTGCGCCATTCAATCGCTTTTTCAGCCATTCGGTCACTCGCGACATTTCACTCTTCGCTGCCACGTGCTGTACACGCTCCGTCTCCGTCGCGTCCGCCATGTGTTGCTCCGCCGTCTGACGAACCCACTCGTTTTCCCAGAAGATCCGCTGATCCTCGATCGTAAAGCCGAGACCGGGAGGAGTTTCACACAAGTTGGTTTTGACGGGCAACAGGATTCGTCGGCCCGGTTCGTGGGGATCGCGAACGATCGACCAGACCGACCGAGCCACCTCGGCGAGAACCGGAGACGTCGGCGTCCAGTTGCCCCGTTTCCCTTTTTCAAACTTGGAAGGAGCAGCAATCAACAGGATCGCGACCCCTGTTCGGTTTGCCAGATCGGTCAGCTTGGCCATCGCTTCCCTGAGTTTGCCGTCGTCACGGCTACCCGTCGCATTCAGAAAACAATTCGCAGGATCAATCACAATCAGACGACATGGCTCACCCGACTCACGCAGCAGGGCCAGATACAATTCCAGCGATTCGATTTGACCATCGTCATCAAGCCGGTTGCGCCCCGAACCCGCGTTTTCCGTCGTCTTGTTCGAGTCACTGACGACGACGTTGACCGAAGGGAGTACTGCTTTCGCAGCCTCCAGACGGTTGCGAACCACGCTGGCGATTCCATCTTCACCCGAGAACAGAATCACCTGACCCGGTTCCCCCTGGTCCGCATGAGCAAAACCACGTTCACCCCGAGTCAACCGGGCAATGGCATCCATCGCAAACAGACTCTTCCCGACACCCGGCTCCCCCGTCAACAGCGTCACCTGCCCCTCGGGGATCACCCCCTTACAAATCCATCCCAGCGGCCTCGCAGAGATCTCACTCAACTTTTCCAGATTCATTCGATTCCCCCCCATTCAATCAATCAGACACGGCCCAAACAACAATGCGACATCGCAACCACGACAACAATACACAACATAACCGACGTATGCAATATGTTTGTGTGTGTTTTTTTGTCGTCACCATTATTTCATAGACGTAATGCGACAGCGAAAAAAAACGAAATCGATTGCGAAGACATCCCTATGAAGGATTTCACAAAGCACCACCCCACCGCCCCCGCGGCGGTGGTTAACGGGCCTTTGCCCTACGCTTTTGCACGAAATCGTGTGTCGGCGAATAACGGCCGCAATCGACCTATCAACCCAAGGCAACGCCAAATGTTTTCTGATGAGTGGCAACAATCCGTTCTGCGTGATCCATGATGTCCATGTAATCAATTTCCGATTCAAGTTTGTCGATTTCTGCACTCGCCTCGCCCCACTTCTCACCGTGCAGCAGCGAGAAACTGGTAATCGCGTATGCAAACGGGCCAGGCCCTTGATTGACGAATTAGATTGAAAACAACCGGACCTGATTCCTATGTTCTCCCGCTCTCATTCGATTTGCATTCTGCTTTTGGTCGGTTCTGGTCTCACGATCCCCGGGATGAGTGGCGCGTTCGGGAAAGCCGGCTGATTCAACAGGGGGATTTGTCAAACAACGCTCTCCTTAAGCCGCAGAGCGGCGACCGAATACAGCCTGGGGCAGTTTCGGCCCCAGGTTTCGTCACAAAACTAAAAGCAATAAGCCCCTTCGGGGCGACCGAGATTTGACGACAGAAGAACAGCCCGCGTTGCTTACCTGTTGGCATTCCAACGAAACCACAGAAGAGACACCCATCGTCAACATTTTCGCGGCCCGACTTCCTTCTCTTCCACTTCGTGCTCTTCGTGCCCTTCGTGGTGTTTCTCTGCCGATCGCCACGCCACCGATAACAAATGAGCAAGTGAATTCAACAAGAATGCGTCACCGTCGATTCCGTTTCTCCAGCGGCACGACCGATTTGATTTATTCCCGCCACGAAGAGCACGAAGAAATCTGAGAACAAAACGCGTAATGCCATCTTTCATCAAGGTGTGGTGAACCTCGATGGCACAGTCAATCGCGCGATTGAAAAGATCATCGCATTCCACCTTCGTGCTCTTCGTGGTCGCTTTCTGCCAATCTGCGCCGTCGAACGACCAACGCAACTTGCCTGCGTTTAACGACGAGCTTCAACCCAACACGCCTGCACTTGGAATCGCCGTCGATTTGCCTTTCTCAGACGGCCTGACCGATTTGATTTATGCCCACCACGAAGGACACGAAGAGCCTGGCGCGGGCTTTACCCGCAACCCAACCTTAAAGGCGAAGAGAAGAGAAATCCAAGAGTTCCGCTCAGGCTCGACAAAAGGGGTCGCCCCTTTTCACCTT
>CAIULL010000177.1 GCA_903899985.1 uncultured Schlesneria sp. | reverse complement strand
CGGTTGACGGCAATTCCGCCGCTTCGCTCCCGCTTCTCTTCGAGGCGCGGTTAAACGATTTAACGCTCTCTTCGTTTAACCCGTAGCCAGCGGCGCAGGCGAATCGGCGTCCAGCCGATTTCTTCGAACGTCGCCGAGCATTGATTGCGATCACTGCCACAAGCAGTCCGAATTGGCGAAGTGGGCAATGACACCTCGGGTTTGTCAGTGACGCCGTTTGACTCGCTTCTCTGCGAGGCGCGGTTAAACGAAGGCGAACAATTTCACTGGTGCTTGCCTCGCGAATTGATCTGGATCGGAGCATCCAGTTGAATCAGGTCACTCATCTTTTGCGTTGTATTCGAGGGACATCCATGACAGCCTTCAGACCCGCAAGATGTTGACGATGGCTCACGGATCAGGCGATAGCCGCGCATGATCAGCACGGCCATCGCCCAGGTGACGCAGGCCACAACGACAACAAATTGCCAGTCGAAACTCAACGGATGGTTCCTCTTATCTGAAATCAAAGATTCAAAACTGCGTTTAATGCTGAATGACTAACCTTTTTCTGACCACTTCCAGTCAGTGACACCGCGCAGATTTCGGATCGCTTCTGTTGGCCATTCTCCTTTCGAAAGGGAGATAATCGTGTTGGCACTCATCTCCAGCGTATCATGATGCGATTCATGATCAAGACCGGCAAGATGGCCGCTTAGTAAAACGTTGTTCATCTTCAGCAGAGGGCTGTCACCGGGAAGCGGTTCGACCTCGAAGACGTCAAGCCCTGCGCCGCGCAGGTGTCCCGACTGCAACGCCTCGACCAGCGCTGTTTCGTCGACGAGTAATCCCCGAGCCGTATTGATGAGCACAGAGCCAGGTTTCATGATCGCAAATGTTTTTGCATTCATGACGTGCTTCGTTTCTGCGCTCATCGGCAAGTGAAGAGTCACGTAGTCAGACCGGGCGAGCAAATCTTCGAACGAAGCGAGTTCGACACCCCATTGTTCACAGAATTCCTTCTGGGGATAGGGTTCGTACGCGACGACTTTCATTCCCAGCCCGACTGCTCTGGTGGCGACTGCCCGACCAATTCTGCCGAGCCCTACGATGCCCAGCGTCGTACCCATGACCCGGGGTGTTGAAGCGCGAATCCAAGTGCAGGCTCGCACATACTGGTCTCGTGAGGGGAAACCCCGAGCAACACCCAGCAGCAAGGCGAAGGTGTGTTCTGCAACGGCGTGATGGTTTACGCCGGGAGTCGTGGCGACGATCACTCGATGCCGATCACAGGCAGGAACATCGATGGCATCGAATCCAACGCCCGTTCGCGCCAACACTCGCAGCTTGGGACATGCGGCAATCAGGGATTCGGGCCAGGGTTCTGAGCCTGCGACGACCGCCACGCAGTCGCGCACGATTGGTAACAAGTTGGCGGGTTGGTACAGGTCCACGTTACGAGGGGCATCGACGACTTCGAATCCTGCTTTTGTCAGCATCTCGGTATGTGGTCCCGCGTCAGTACTGAGCGCGGTACAAATAATCTTGGGCATTTATCGACTCCTGAAAGGATAAAAAAGCAAATGGGGGTTGTTTTGCGAGGAACAGCGCGCGCGTAGTCAAACATGCAGCGGTTCCGTCTGCGATTTTGAATACTTGGCGTTCCGTGACATCACTCAGGAACGGCGGGTGGTGCTGGAGTCGCAGGGTTCGCCTCCGACGCCGCAGCATCTTTTTTACCGGCCGCCTTTACTGGTACGGCTTCAGTTGCTGGGGTTTGGGAATCGGCTGCGGTCCCGATTTTCAAGTCGCCCCCAATCGGAATCAAGGCACTCTGCAGCACAAGCTTGAATTTTGATTTTTGATCTGTCTTATCGTTTTGAACCCATCCGACCAGAGATAAGGGACCTTTGATTGGCGGTTTCGTCTCGGTCGGAAACTCGATCCGACGTCCGGCTTCGTAGCGTTGAATGTAGTCGACCAGATGTTGCTGCAGATCTGCCATCGGAATTGATGCCGAATATTTCAGTTCCCCTTTCTTCGGAGGAATTCCTTTGGCAACACCTAACATGTCTCGAACAAGGAACTCATGATCACGAATGCCATTCGAGCCGATTGGGATAATCGTGTGAACTTCATTTTCAACGATTGCCAATCGCAATCGACACGAAGGAAGCACCTCTTCAGGGATGCCAGTTGCGGCTGCCGTAATGTTCAGTTGTCCTTCCGTGACGACAGCGGTCAACTCCAGGGCAACTTCGGTTTTCTCCTGTCGCTGCGAATCGATGATATTCTTCCGCAAGATTGCGTAGGCCTGAGCGGCCATTTGAACCGGTCCGGAATAGTATCGTGGATCGACCGGCATCCCGTTGACAACGATGACTGGTGTTGAACCGGTTTCGTAATAGGCACCCCGTTCTTCGGAATCCTGATTGACCATTCCGTCCGGAGCAGGGATATGCTGGTGATGTCGTAAAATGATCACTTCGTCAGCGGGGTATGTCTTGCTAAGGGCAGAAATCGCCAAATCAGCAGCGACGCACTGAGGAGACTGCATTCCTGTAAATAACTCAACGAGTACTCGCTTATTTCCTCGTTCGGTTGCCGGTTGTGCCGGTATCTTTTCGATGATTTCGGCAAGATAGTCCCCAATTTTCTTCCGATAGAATTCATCCACAAACTGCTGGTATCCGTCCTCACTCCCATTCTTTTGAGCCCACAATTTCTTGAGTGATTCTGTTGGTGTGGGGGTATCGGGTGGTTGGCCAGCCCGCAATGACAATAAGGTCATTTCGAGCATCGGTATCGCGACGACATCCGCCAGGTAATTGATAGCGAGATCAACTTGTCCCGTTCGTTCGGCCTGTGTGGCCAGAGCCGAAAGAATTTCAGGGTTATACTGTTGCTTCTTAAGCAGCTGATCCAATTCGGTAAATGCAGCGGCTTTGGTTTCGTCTGACGTCGAAGAGGATGTAATATCCTGGGTTCGAAGAATGACATTCGCCGCTTCGCGATAAACGGAAAATGCCTCGGCCAAGGCGGTACGGTCTTCTCCCAGATTTTGTTCGGCAGCATCGAGGTGCTGCAGGCCCAGTTTTGTAAACTGACGTCCATTGATCAATCCGAGAGCAGTAATTATTTCTGCACGAGCAAGCCAGCGTTCGCCCCAGAGTTTTGCTGCCGACAGATAAGCTTCAATGACCTCTTTGAGTTTTGTTTCGTCCAGTTTGGCTGGGATGTGTCGTTGAACCAGACTTGCAAAAACATCCTGTGCAATCGGACTGTTTCGATTTTCTCGCGCAGCCTTCAAAAAATCATCGGCTTTAACATCCTTGCTTTTCATCATGGCCTCAAAAACATCCGTTGCGGGGGGCAGACCCGTGGGAGGAAAGTTTTCGAGCGATTTTTCATCGGTGGGAAGAAGCCGGCAAAGCAAAACTTCATTCGGGTTTGATCGGATGTTGCCTCGAATAACACCTTGTTGAAATGTTCCCTCGAAATCGAATGTTGCGTGAAGCGTTTTTAAGAACAGCTTGACTGAATCGTCTTGAACCTCCGTCTTCACGAGTTGTGTCTTGTCGTTCTGGTCCTGATCGCGGCTTGTGTCCAGCATCTCGCCTGTGAATTGACCATCAGCACCGCGTGAAAGTTTGATCATCCATCGATAGTTGTCGTTGCGTTGGTTTGTCAGGACGACGACCCAGTTTCCGTCGATCGTTTTGACATCGCGCTTGACCGGGATCAAGCTTTTTTTGGGCTTGCCGGCGCCATTCGCAGTTACGTTCGCTCCTCCATCTTCCGTTGACACCGATGTCGACGTTTTGGAATTACAGCCAATCGTGAACACCAACAAAAAAATCAGACATCGAGTCCAATAAATCACAGATTGCATTTCTGGAAAATCCTGTCTTAAAACCTGTCAAAGGAAAAATGAGTCGGGTTGCCGCAGACGGTGCTGCGTGTCCGAATTCTGAGACCACGAAGATAACTGCCCGGACTCCGAAAGCCCAGCACGAGCGATCCCGCACGCTGACAATCTCTGGATTGGTGTGCCGCCAGAGTTGCCTCAGTTTTTAGGAGAGGGCTTTTCAACAATTCCCCACATGTGACCTCCCTTTTCACCGTGCTGCCAGGTTCCCGCGTAGCGATCACCGTAAAACATTACGCGAGCCGTGAACGTTCCCATCCCCGGAATGGTTAAATCGGTTAGTGATATGACAGGCGTATCATCGGCCCAATAGACCTTGATCACGATCGGAATGTCGACTTCATTGTCACCGATTTTCATTTTCGAGGTGATAACCCAATCGTCTCCATTGAGTTTTTTTGCCGAAACGATCTGGTATCGATCGGGCTTGTTGGGGGCCGATTCTTTACTGTCGAGGCTGAAAAAACCGGCGAGAGTTGCTCCCGTTAATTTTGACGCAAAAGCTTTTTCCAAAGCCTGGCGGTCTACCTTTTTGTCCGAATCAGCCGCCAGCGTCGATGCTGACACTGTGGAAAGCACCGCAAAAACCAGTAGCAATCTTCTCATTTGGACTTCCTTTGAATTGAGTGCGCCGCTTTTCGAAACCAAGATTCAGCCGTTAAGTTTAGATATGTTCGAGAACATACAACGCGTTATCGGCTCGAACATTTGCTGCCCATGCCTGTTCCGCCGCTTTGCCGCGGATAATTGGTATTTCAACAACGATTTTGAACTTCATTTGTTCACAGAGTTCGCGAAAATCAATCATGGAAAGAAAGTGCAGGTTCGGCGTATTGTACCAATCGTACGGCAGTGAACCCGTGATTGGAGCTCGACCGTGCAGCAGAATTTGCACGCGAATCCACCAATGGCCGTAGTTTGGGACCAGGATTACTGCTCGTTTCGCGATCCGCAACATCTCGCCTAACAGTTCCTGGGGATGCCGAACCTGCTGCAATGTCTGACTGAGGACTGCATAATCGAATGACTGTTCCGGAATTTCTTTCAGACCCCGATCGAGGTCCGACTGAATCACGGGCATTCCTTTTGAGATGGCTTCAATCACTTCACGATGATCAAGTTCGACCCCTTGAACGGTGCAGCCGAGTTCGTCTCGAAGCCGGCATAACAGTCGCCCGTCACCACACCCCAAGTCGATCACGCGGCTTGACCGGCCAATCTGATCCATGATCAGGCGATCGGTTAAGGCCGCAGTCGGATCAAGAACACTGTAACGTCGCACGAGAAAACTCCATCGTTCGGGATCTAGAATTCGAGGTCAGTCGCGGTTCGGCTCAATTCATCCCTTGTGTGATTAAAATGTCCTCAAGAAACTCGAACGCGCCGATAGGCCTCACGCAACAGAGGTGTGACGAGTTCTTCAAGCTGTTTGATCTCGAGCAGGAATGAATCGTGTCCGAAGACGCTTTCCAGCTCTAAATAGGTCACATGACGATGTGTCTCAAGCAGGGCACTGACGATCTCACGACTCTGGCTGGAGGGGAACAGCCAGTCGGAGTGATATGACGTAATCAGAAATCGGGCCTCCGTCCGTCCGAGAGCTTCTCGCAAAGACCCGTGGCGTTGGGCCAGGTCAAAGTAATCCATCGCCCGCGTCAGATAAAGATAACTGTTGGCATCGAAACGTTCGATGAATCGCTTTCCCTGATAGTGCAGATAGCTTTCAATCTTGAATTCCGTCTCGCGTTGCAAATCGTACGCGAGATTATCGCTATGCTGGAGATCGCGGCCAAATTTACGTTCGATCGATGCTTCCGACAGATACGTAATGTGTGCGATCATTCTCGCCAGTGCCAGTCCGGTGCGCGGACCGACTTCTCCATATTTTGACGCATCAGTGCCGTAATAGTCACCGTGCTGGAATTGAGGATCTGTCGTGATCGCTCGGCGACCAACCGCATTAAAGGCAATTCCCTGCGCGGATAACTTCGCCGCCGTTGCCAGGCTGATTGCCGCGTGTGTCATGTCTGGATATCGAGAGACCCAGTCAAGCACCTGCATCCCCCCGAGACTACCGCCAATTAACGCCAGAAGCCGGGTGATGCCAAGTTTCTCGACCAAAGCGACATGAACTTCGACAATGTCACTGACCGTGATAAACGGGAACTTCAGCCCGTACGGTTGGCCGGTCTCGGGATTGATGCAACTCGGTCCCGTTGTTCCCTGGCATCCACCCAGCACGTTTGCACAGACCACAAAGTATTTCGTCGTATCAAGGGCCTTGCCAGGCCCGACAAGGCCGTCCCACCAGCCTGACTTGCGACTGTCGACAGAGTGCTTGCCTGCCACATGGGCGTCGCCAGTCAATGCGTGGCAGACGAAAATCGCGTTATCCTTTTCCGGAGTCAATTCACCGTACGTTTCATAGGCGACTTTGACAGGACCAAGTTTCACGCCGCTTTCCAGCGTCAGCAGGTTTGGCGGTTCAAACAGCGTTGCAAACTGTGTCTGCACGATTCCGACAGACAGACCGTCATTGATTTCATCAGGCGGAGCAATCTCGGAAGCCATATCAGCGGAATATTCCTGAAAACGTAATTCTTCTCACGCCGGTTTGTGACGCATCAATCGAACAGAAATTTTTTGAATCTCGACTTTTCATCGATGATGCACGTCGCACAAGGAAATCGTTTCGGACGGCCATTCGGAGCACGACAGTTAACATTGGATTGATTATAGAGTTCGTTAGCCAAGGATTCGAGTAAAGCACATGGAAAGATGAAGAACGGGGGGGGAACGAGGTCTTGTTGCTGTCAAATGCGCCCTTGAATTCGTATGTTTCCCGTCTGGATATGACTTTCATGTCAAATATTGCAGCCAGGAGAGAATGGCGATGTCGACAATCATCGGTGGCGTTTTACCGATCGCTCATACCCCGTTTCTGAATGATGACAGTATCGATTTTGAAAGCCTGCGGCGACAGATCGATTGGGCGTTTTCCGTCGGCGCAGACGGCTTCGGGACCGGAATGGTCTCAGAACTGCTACGTCTGACGTTTCATGAACGAGTTGCGTTAACTGAAGCTCTCGGTGACATAAACGCCGGTCGAGGCGCTTTCGTCGCGGGGGTTGGCGCCGAGTCTACGAACCAAGCCATCGAGTACGCGAAGATTGCGGAAAAAGCAGGTGCGTCGGCGGTGATGGCCATTCCCCCTCTTTCAACTCGATCACCAGCGCACGCCGTTCGAGACTACTTCGTCGCGTTAGCGGAAAGTATTTCGATCCCCGTGATCGTACAGGACGCTTCAGGATATGTGGGCCAGCCAATTCCGCTGGATGTCAGTGTCGAATTGATCAAACGCTTTGGGTGCGAAAAGATCCTGTTTAAACCCGAGGCTTCACCGATTGGTCCCAATGTTTCCGCCCTTCGTAATGCCACGGGTGGTAGCGCAAGAATTTTTGACGGGTCAGGCGGCATCTGCCTGGTGGACTGTGCCCGCCGTGGAATTGCCGGAACCATGCCTGGGATGGAGTTTCTGCCGGGGGTGGTCGCACTGTGGAAAGCACTTGTCCGAAAGGACGAAGAGGCCATCTACCGTCTGCATTTTCCGATTTGCGCACTGGTTGCCTTGCAGCTTCAGGCGGGACTCGACGGTTTTCTGGCGGTCGAAAAATACCTCCTTCATAAAAATGGGCTTTTCACAACGGATCGACGTCGTAAGCCAAACGCCTGGAGTCTCGACGACGAGACTCGTGCCGAGTTGGACCGACTGCTGACACACCTGGACGCTGCGGTGGCTGCAGTGAGCACGAAAAGAACGTAGAACGAGGTTACCAGTATCAGGTACGAGTTTCCTCGCCCGAGCGTTTTGATCGGATAGTTCGGAAGTGGATAATCGCAAAGAACCACCGCGAAGGACCCGAAGAGGACAGTGCGGGCAACGCCCGCAACCCAATCACGAGAAGAAAGTGGACGACAGAACAGACGAAACACACCAGTCATGGCGAGCCGGGGTGCGTCAGCCTTTGGTTTAGGCAGATCTTTTTAGTTTTTTGAGAGCATTTGCTCCGTCCATCATATCTTGTAGATGTGCCCATCCCCTCCAGAGGACGATCCACCCCGGGTGATGATCACTTTTCCTGT
>CAIULL010000176.1 GCA_903899985.1 uncultured Schlesneria sp. | reverse complement strand
GACTGAAGAACGACACCGCCCCCTGCACCCTTCACCCTTCACCCTTCCCCCTTCACCCTTCACCCTTCACCCTTCACCCTTCACCCTTCACCCTTCACCCTTCACCCTTCACCCTTCACCCTTCACCCTTCAATTCGTTTCCCCCTTCTCTCCTTCATCGCTGACGGGATCTTCGTTCGTCGTGATCGGTGGCTTTGACGTCGTGTGCAGCATCGGTTCTTCGATTTTCACGTTCGGAACCGCTGCGATTTTCATGGAAAGTCGTACGTTATTCTGTTCAAAGGCACTTACCGAAAACACCGGGTGAAGCCGGGTCACCAGCGGGATGGGGACGATATTTGCCATTTTCGCGGCGTTTCCGCTGGAACTGAGGACCAGCTTGATCGGGGCCGCGTCGGGATACTTGATCGTCAGCGAGACATCCGAAGTTCCATGGTTTGCCGGCATGATAAAACCGTTATCAGCCACGCTGTCGAAGGTCAGGATCTGCGAATTATCCGAGCCTGCCGACAGACGAGGATTCGAGAACATTTTATCTCCGACATTTAATGTCACGACGGCATGATGCAGGTTCCACGATCGACTGGCGGTGACCAGGAAGTCGGTTCGAATCGCGTTCCGACGCGGGGTTCCCTTCAATGACTTCTCAAGATGGTCGACCACGGTCAACGGGATTTCCGATTGCCCCAGCTTGGCCGCACAGATGATCAATGTCTGTGCGGGAATCTCCCTGACCCACTCGGGATCCTGCAGCTGGTCGGCCAGTTTCATTTTGTTGTCAGTCGTGTAATACAGGCCCAGTAGCGCCACGCGGCTTTGAGCCTTCTCGAGGTTCACATCCAGATTTCGCAAAATCGCGTCTTCGGCATCATCGTTGTGCCCGTACTTCTTCAGGACATAAGCACACACCAGATTCGCTTCCCAGGCATCGGACGAATAGGTCATCGCCTGTCGAGCGGTTTCGGCGGCGGCCGGCTGACTGAGAAACGCCTGGATGATCGCACGATTCGCCAGACCCGTGGCCAGCATTTCGTCCTTACGGAAGTGTCCGTTACCAATCGCCACCAGCTTTTCGTAAGTCTCGTTGGCGGCGAAAAGTTGCCCCATCTGCTGCTGAGTCCTTGCCACGTAGTACCAGTACGGTGGATAGCATTCCATGAATCCTTCCATCCGCTTCAGGATTCGCAACCGGACACTCGGATCAGGTTCGCGTTGAGCCTTATCCAGTTTGTCGAGATCGTCATTCCGCACCAGCCACTTATCGGGAATCTTCTTGGACTTGGCCATCTTCCACGAAACGTCCAGGAACTGGCTCGATTTTTGAACCACCGTTTCCATCTGCTTCTTGTCCACCTGCCAGAGATCCATCTCGTGACTCACCGCATTGTTCCGGTGATCCCAGAAACTGCTGGCTCCTGTTCGAACCGCCGAGACATACTGCGTCGTTGCTAATTCGGCTGCGATCTGAAACGTGTTCAGCCCCAGGTCACGTTGAAACGCACGCAGATAACGGTCTTTCTGCGCAACCCGCTCACGATCGGCAATTTGAATACCCGAGATTTCGTCGAGCACGGACGAGTAGAGCTTCAAGACCTCTTCATCGGCGATCCCATTGAAGTCCAGGTGATTGAGGATCTTTTCCTGCTCTTCAATCAACACCATCTTCGAGGGATATTTCCGAATGCGATAAAGAGAAGCCCGGCTGTAATTCAATGCGACAGCCACTTCCCGACGCTGTTCGTCCGTCAGAGCGGGGTGAGTCTCTTCCGTCGCCGCCTTCAGCGAAGTAGACCAGCCAACCGCCAGTCCCACAAGCAGGACCATCGGCAGGATCCTGCGCCAAAGGGAGAACTGTCCGGCGAGAAAACTCGGATGTCGTGGTTCTTCACGACGAAACATCGATTGATTCATCTGGCATAAGTTCCGTTTGTGTCGCGTCAGCATGGCCAAGTCGTCTCCACTCTTGGGGTCATCCGGTCGGCCGCGCCGTCATGGCACGTTGGTCTGGGAGCCTCCTTTTCTCCCGATCACGGAAAGCTTTGACACATGTCTGATGTGAAACGTTCATCACACGCCATGTGAAAACTGGTTTGATCGCGTGAATTCTACATCATCGAAAATCGCTGTGACGGACAGGCAAGAACTGCGGGGGAAAAGTCCGGTCAGAATCTTGACCGTGAATGCATTCTCGGCGGGTCACGTAAAGTTGGAGGCCGACAACGATCAGCGAGACTGCGTCGCTTGCAGTGACAGGAGACAATAAGGTCGTAACGACTGGGCAAACTAAACAGGCTGTTCAAGCCATGAGCCCCTGTGGACAACAGACCGCAGCTTTCGTGTGACGAGGTCAAGATTGCGATCGGCAGTTCTCGGCAATTGACATCATCAAACTTCGGCAAAATCTGCCGAAGTCTGGTTTTAACGGCAAATCAAAAGATTCTACTGGTCACTTGGGTTTGTCAGAATCAGACTGACGAGACAAGGTTTGGAGGATCATTGTCATAGCGATGGTTTTCACTGGTTCATTGCGGAAGATCAATGGGACTTATGGGACGAATGGGACCTATGGAACGAAGACAGGACAACGGCGGCGTGATCTTTGTTATTCCGATGGTTTTCACTGGTTTGGTGCTGGATACCAATGGGACTTATGGGACTTATGGGACCTATGGAACGAACATGGCACGATCTTTGTCGTTCCGTCCCATGGGTCCCATACGTCCCATAAGTCCCATTCTTCTCTTCAAAAACAATGATTCCCACCCACACCTTCCAATCGCCAAAAACCCGAATCAATAATACCGTTGACATTTTTTGTCGGCATGTTATCGTTGTGTCATGTGTGTGACATTTGTGGTTTCACTGGCAGAAGGGTTTTCAGATGGGGCAGCGATTTTCGTCACGGGAAGAAGCGAAGCAGCAGGCGATTGAGCGGCAGCGGCAGTTGGGGGTGACGGCCTATCGGCCGAAG
>CAIULL010000175.1 GCA_903899985.1 uncultured Schlesneria sp. | reverse complement strand
GTCGTCAGCACCAGGCGAATCTGGTCGCGGCTGGTGACTGCGCGGTCCAGTTCGCTCGGCGTGTAGTTCATCTCCTCGGGCAGTTCCTCTAGCCGTTGGATACGGGTGCGTTTGTCCATGACGGGCACGACTGTCCCCGCCTCAATCGTGGAACCATGGTCGGTTATCTCGGTCTTGATGCGGTAGACCTCAAAGTCCACGTTGACCCCGTCGGCGACCGACTCGGCGTAGGTGTACTCGGACACAAGGTTCTGCTGGAAGAATCCGAACGCCTGCTTGGTCGGCGTGGCCGTCAGGCCGATCACGTGAGCGTCAAAGTAGTTGAGGACGCCTTGCCACACGCCGTAGATGGAGCGATGGCACTCGTCCACAATGATGAGGTCAAACGCCTCGGGGGGCATCTCGTAGGAGTACTCCACCTCCACGGGCCGCTCGGGACGGTAGTTGTCCATGTTCTGGTCGTCCTCGTCGGCAACCTCAATGCCCCGCAGGCCTGCGTACACGCGCTGAATCGTGGAGATGACGACGCTGGACGAGCCCACCAACCCGGCGCTCGTCAACTTGTTGGTGTTGTACAACTCGGTGAACTTGCGACCGTCGTCGGGCGTCGTGAAGTCACCGAACGCACCCATCGTCTGGTCACCCAGGTTGTTGCGGTCTACGAGGAACAGAACGCGATTGAACCCGCCATACTTCAGCAGTCGGTAAGTCTCCGTAACGGCCATCCTGGTCTTGCCCGCACCTGTCGCCATCTGCACGAGCGAGCGCGAATGAGTCCCTGACGCCAGTGAATTCTCAATCGCGCCGAGGGCCTTCTTGGACGCTGGTCGCAGGTCGTAGTAGTCGTACGGCGGCATGGACCGAACTCGCCCGCGCCACGTGGGGTCCTCTGAATGCGACTGGGCGTCGCGAATGAACCGAGCGAGCGTCTCGGGCTTCTGGAAGTTGAAGACTTTGCGGGCGCGAGGATAGGGGTCGTAGCCGTTCGTGAACTGAGTCTCGGACCCTGACGCCTCATAGATGAACGGCAGGCGGCCATCCACGAGGACCGCATTGGCGCGGTATGCCTCAGGCAACCCGTCTGCATACATCGCCGACTGCCACTGAACACCCGAGAGCGTCGTCCCAACGGGCTTGGCTTCCAGGACGCCGACGGGCTGACGATTGACGTACAGCATGTAGTCAACTTGCCCGTGGTCGGTCTTCATGATGACCTCGCGCACCGCGACGCCGATGTGATTGACCAAGTCAATGTTCTTGCGGTCGCAGACGTGCCAACCAGCCTGAGTCAGTTGCTGGTCAATGAGAACTCTGGCGCGTTCTTCGGGCTTGTCGTTTGGCGTCATTGACTTACGAGCCTAAACAACGAGCACTTGATCTGACGAATAGAAAAGTTTGACCACACCCTCTCGAATCTGACGAGGCCGGTAGGCCTCGCCGTGGCCGCTGGGCGCCCCAGGGGTCAATCCACCAGTTGTTGGGCTACGTAGTTCTGATGACTCAACCTCTGGCCCAAGTTGGGGACCGGAGGCTGCACTGCTCCGAGGCGCCTCAGCGCGACCAACACGTGCTGCTGCTGCTGTATTGGCGAATCTGGTCCAAGCAGCATTTCGGCAGCGCTCTCCGGGTCGCTGAGCAACCACGGGAGGTTGGTAATTGTGCAGTAGTCGGCTGGGCTGTGTTCGAGGTTCTCGGGTTGAATTTCAAGAGGGATGCCCGCTTCGACAGTCAGTCGGCCATCAAGTTCAGCGAAAGCATCCTCTGGGATAATCCTCTGGGCATCTTCAATCCACTGAGGCGTGAGCGCACTGGCTGGCAACAAGTACCACTCTTTGACGTAGACGGGCCACGTCTCGATCTCAACTCCTTCAAATGGACCGTCTGGGTGGCCGCACTCAGTGATGTAGTCCGGAAGATAGTGATTGGCAGGAGCAAAGTCGTAGAAGCAGAGTGCCTTTGCGCCAAGAGCTAAACAGACCTCTCGGAAGTGTCGCAGTGCTCCTTGGAGGATGATCTTGCTTGCTTTAAGCATGTACTCGTCCGTGTCCTTATCCACTAAGAACGAGGCAATGTAGAACGAGGGCGCATCAGGATCAATCTCAGATTGCAATTTACTCAATAGATTGTCATCTTGCTGGTTCCAGTAGGGTGAGGCATCCGTACGGAATAGACCCTTCTCGACAGCCATGTATCCAATGGGCGCACCACTTCGATTTCTAGCCATATACTTCATCACGGTGGAATCTTCAAGCTCTTCTTTGAACTCTTCTTTGTCGAGGCTTTGACGTGACAAAACGCTCGCGTTGAGCGCCATGAATCCACGCTGGTACATCTCCCACATACTTTCGGCATCGCTGCCAGTGACGACGTTCTCAAGCCCGACCGTGACCCCCTTGCTGTCGATCAAGGTATGGTCACGAAATACTTCGTGACCAAAGCACGCCCCACCAAAGAACGTATGAGAGCGAGAAGTCTCATCGTGAGCGTCATTCGACATAGAGATACCCTCGCTTGTGACTGATCCTGAACCGGTAGTGGACGAGCCTAATGCGACCCGCAGCGCAAGGGCGGTGACAGCGCTCACGAGTCAGGGCATGATATTCGCAGCGCTTCGTTATTTCGACAACGCGCTGTGGCTCGGTGCTGTGAGTCTCAGCCTCTTTCTTGAGCATGAGTACGGCTTCCGAGCCAAAGTTGTTGCCCCAATCGCAGCATTCACCGTCATGCTGATTGACTTCTCAGTCAGCGGAAGATCGATGGGGGTCTTTGACCAAGAGTCCAGGAGCGAGAGAATTGCCGAAGACTCTCGCACTTCAAAGCTTGTGAAGGAGATCGCAGCTCTCGGATACGCCGCATGGGCGGGCTCAACGAGCACCACGGCGGTGAATACGTCGTTGGGGTTGGAATCCTCCCGGCCAAGGCGAGCCCTGCAAGCCGCAGTATTCGGGATTGGTGTCTCGCTCTGGGCAACAAGGATTCCACCCTTCCTGCAAGGTCGGAACACCGTCCAAGACCTAGCGCGGTATGCCCTGCACAAGCCGTTGCGAGCAGCAGCGGTTGGAGTTTTCGCTTCGTTGATCGTCTTTGCTGTCCTGAAACTCATCTCTCTTGGTCGGAGACGATTCGAAACTCGAAGGGGCCTCGCAGCGGTAAGCGACACCGAGCCACAATGAGTTACCCGCTCCTCAGGAGATCGAAGCTATTGAGGTGGTGCTCGGTACGTGAAGCCGTCACTTCTCGCTGGTAGACAAGGCACACCCTTCGGCACCGCTTCTCGTGTGCTTGAAGTTCGCCATGAGTCCAGGAGAGCACGATGCCGAGTGTGTTTGAGGTCCTCGAACGACTTCGGGAAGCGTCGATTGATGAGTACGACAAGGGCAAGCGCTTCGAGCTGACGAGAATCATGGAAATTCCCCAGAGGCGATCATCGAAATTCCCCACCCTGTGAGAGCGGCAGCGGGCCACTAGGTCCACCAAAAGAAGGTGGGCCCCTTCGAGGCTGGTGGTTCTTGAAAGATGTAGAGGCAAGTTACCCCAGCGGGCGCTGATCAGGTCGGAGCTGGCTGGCGAACTTCGGCCCTCGGCCTGGCGATCGAGATTCCACCAGCGTCCGTGAGCGTCCGTAGGTCACGTTTCTCAAAAACTTCGG
>CAIULL010000174.1 GCA_903899985.1 uncultured Schlesneria sp. | reverse complement strand
CGTTGCGCAAGTTTTTAAAAAGTGTCAGTTAGAAAGAATTTCACCACGGATAACACTGATGGCCATGGATTTGAGAAGAAGGGATACGCCCTGCCTGGTTCGTGACTCCCTTTTTCATTCGATTCCTTTTGTTCAAAAGGCTTTGCATTTTTTGTCATTTGACTTCGTGTCGCCAGGAATTTTCGGTCTGCGCTGGAATTGCCTTTCGTTTCGCGTTGCGAAGTTGCCGTGTGCTAATCAGACTCTCGCAATTCCCGTTAGTCGTCTTATTTTGAATTTGGACAGGATTTTGTTGGAATGGCGTTAAACGCAATTTTCCTGGCGATTGCCAGTTACCTGGCGGGTTCAATTCCCTTTGGCTTTATCATCGGAAAGGTGGTCAAAGGGGTCGATCTTCGTCAACTCGGCAGTGGTAACATTGGAGCAACCAATGCCGGCCGCGTCCTGGGTAAGAAGTGGGGCATCCTGTGCCTGATCCTGGATGCTCTGAAGGGGTTATTGCCGGTCGCTTTGCTGCCTCAGCAGTTTTTTGGTTCAGAAAGTCCGTGGCTGGCTCACGCCACCGTGCTGGCCGGAGTTTCCACCATCGTCGGTCATATGTTCCCCTGCTGGCTGGGATTTCGCGGCGGAAAAGGGGTTGCCACGTCGCTCGGGGTCCTGGCGATACTCAGTCCCTGGGGTTTGCTGGTCGCTGCGGCGACGTTCTTCAGTTCGCTGGCGATCTGGCGGTTTGTTTCGGTCAGTTCCATGCTCGCCGCAATCGGCTTTGGTACGTTTGAACTGGTCCGTTCGCTGCCAAACCCATTTTCAGGGGCGAAGTGGAGCCAAGGGGTCTTCGCACTGATGGTCCCCTTGTTGATTGTCGTGCAGCATCGCAGCAATATCCGCCGGCTGCTGAAGGGCGAAGAATTGCGGCTCACCGGTAAGGACAAACAGGTCAAGGACGAGGCTGCCCAGTAGTCGCGGCGGGCTTTCGCCAAGTTGTTTCTGCCTCGCTTGGTGGGATTGGGCGAGAATTCAGCCTATTATATGAAAGATCCAGAAGAAGACTTTCACTCGGAGATTCAGCCGAAATGCGCTGCGAACGAAAAGTTCTGTTTAAGAACTGGCCTTTGACGTTGATCAGACTGATGTTCTGCCGTCAGTGTTTGGTAACTTCTGTTGGCATGCAGGCGACGTTCGCAGCAATTCTCGTTTTGATTTCCGGGTCAGAAATTCTGGACGCGGCAGATCCCCCTGCCGTGAAAAGTCCGCTCTCCACCGACGATGCTCTGAAATCGTTCGTGCTCGCATCGTCCGAATTGAAAGTTGAGCTCGTCGCGAGCGAGCCTGAAGTGATCGATCCCGTGGCCATTGCATTCGGAGCAGATGGTTCGATGTGGGTCGTCGAAATGCGGGATTATCCTTACGGCCCCAAACCTGGCAGTCAGGAAAAACCGAAATCGCGAATCAAGCGATTGTTCGATCACAACCATGACGGCCGTTACGAAACAGCCACGGTCTTTGTTGACGAGTTATTGTTTGCCACGGGGGTCTTGCCGTGGAAAGACGGGATCATCGTGACACTGGCTGGTGAGATCACTTTCTTCGCCGACCGTGACGGGGATGGGAAAGCCGAATTCCGGGAAACGTGGTTTCAGGGGTTCAGCCAGGAGAATTCTCAGCTTCGAGCCAATCATCCGACGTTCGGTCCAGATGGTTTCATCTATGTCGCCAACGGCCTCAGGGGTGGAACCATTGTCGCATCCAAAGCGGAATGGCGCGACAAGGCGCTTCCTTTGCCGCTGGCGGGATTCGACTTTCGCTTTAACCCGCTGACGGGGGAATACGGCGCCGTCTCAGGACACGGTCAGTTTGGACTTTGCTTTGACGACTATGGAAATCGGTTCATCTGTTCGAACCGTAATCCCGTGCAGCATGTCGTGCTGGAAGATTATTACACCAAGCGGAATCCTTTTTTTGCTGTGAAATCGACGATCCAGGATGTCGCCGCTTCGGGTGAGCAGTCAAAGCTTTACCCCATCAGTGCGGCCTGGACGACCTCGACATTGCACGCGAATCAGTTTACCGCCGCTTGTGGCGTGACGATTTATCGAGGTGATGGGCTGCCACCGGAAAACAAGGGGAATGCTTTTACTTGCGATCCGACAGCCAATCTGGTCCACCGGGAAACGCTTGTTGCTAACGGGGCCACGTTTCTCAGCCATCCGTCTGATGGAACGCAAGAGTTTCTTGCGAGTCGTGATACATGGTTCCGACCGGTGAATCTTGCGAACGGGCCTGACGGTGCCCTGTACATCGTCGATATGTACCGGGCGGTGATCGAGCACCCCGATTGGATGCCGACAGAACTGAAGACGCGCAAGGATTTGAATGACGGCAGTGATCGAGGCCGGATCTGGCGGATCAAGTCCGACGAATCGGTCATGCCTCAAGAACGCCCTGACCATCCCCTGGACAAACTGTCGATTCCGCACCTCATTCGTTTACTTGATCATGGAAATGCCTGGCATCGTGAGACGGCCGTCCGGTTATTACTGGAACGAGACCGAGACGAGGTCCTTGACGCATTGAAGATCAACTGGAAGCAGAATCGATTGACGCGCAGTCGGCTTCCCGTCCTCTGGCTGATCAGAACGCTGGACCCACGTCTGACCCCTGCAGTCCTGGCCTGGTCCGAGACCGATAACCGGGACGCGCGCGTTCGGGAACAAGTTGTCTCGTCCATCGGAGATAACCTGGACGAGCTGCTGCCCGACGACGTGGCTCAGCTGGCCGCCGATGAAACTGATGACCGCGTCCGGTTCCGTATGGCTCTGGATCTGAGTGGAAGAAGTCCAGATGCCGTGACAGAACGGAAGGCGCTGGTTCGATTGCTGGATCGAGGAGTTGAAGACCCGTGGTTGCGTGTCGCAGTCGGAACGATGAAGGCCGACCCGCCGCATGCTTTGATTGTTGACCTGCTTGAACACTGGGCGACATTAAAGACGCCGCCGGCAGGTGGTGCTGAATTAATCGAACAATTGTGCGAAGTTGCCGGGTCGCAGCTTGAACCCAAAACGGCCAACGTCATTTTAGAAAAGCTTTTCAAATTCCAGAAAGAGTATTCTGATGAAACATCAATTGGGATTGTGGCGGCAGGTGTGCGTGGTCTCGGACGAGGCGCCGAACGTCGCGGCCTGAGCTTCTCGCTGTTCCGAAATGAATTGAGCGACAGCGAGCGGGACCAATTACAACTTTTAATAAAAAACCTTCAGGCAATTGCGTCAGCACCGAAAGCAGTTCTTCAGCAACGGCTGGCAGCAATACGGACACTTCCACTCGGCGAAGGGGCGGAAACGAGCAATTCGCTGCTGGAGCTGGCTATGGCGGGAAGTGAAATCCCGATCAGGCTGGCCGCGATCGAAGCCCTGGGGCGGGTTAATGATCCGTCCGTCGGCCCGAAAGTGATGGCCGCTTACGATGCCCAGACCCCTCAGTTGCGCCGGGCCATGCTCGATTTGATGCTGGGACAGGAAAGTCGTACCGCCTTGCTGTTGGATTCGCTGGAAAAGGGGAGCATCAAGGTCTCGGAGATTGACCCCACTCGACAGGTTCGTCTGACCAAACATCGCAACAAGGAACTGAGCGCTCGGGCTGAGAAACTTTTCACCTCGGCCGCAGCACCTGACCGCGTTGCCGTCCTGGCCAGCTATCAAGCCGCCCTGGAGCAAAAAGGTGACGCGGCAAAAGGCCGTGCGGTGTTTGAGAAGAACTGCGTGACCTGCCATCGCGTTGCGAATGTGGGAGTCAATGTCGGACCTGACATCGGTGACACGCGAGACAAGCTTCCCGCGTATCTGTTAATGAATATTCTTGATCCGAACCGCGCTGTTGATGCGAACTACTTTGGATACACCTTGATCACAAAACAGGGGAAGCCGTACACGGGCCTGATCAAATCAGAAACCGCCGTTTCCATTACAATGCGATTGCCCGAAGGGAAGGAAGAAACGATCCTGCGATCGGATGTCGATGAGTTGAAAACCAACGGTCTGTCCCTGATGCCGGTCGGATTCGAGAAGAATATTTCCGTTGAACAGATGGCCGATTTAATTTCCTTCTTGAAGAACTGGCGCTATCTGGACGGCACGATTCCGCTGCAGCAATGAACTGATTGTCGAATCCACCGGTTGCGAACAGTTGTTGGATTCAACGAGTTTTTTTCATAATCGTTGCGTCAAGGGTGGTCGATTCCGTCACATGGTCGAACATCGCGATAAAGTTCGCTCTTGAAACCCGAAGTCCAACTGTAATTTCGTCCTGAATGGAACGGCAAATGAATCTTCATCGAAAGAGTCTCATTTTCCTGGTGATCTCACTGGCCAACAGCCTTCCGTTGGCTGCCGCTGAAAGTCTGACCATTCTGCCAGGCGAGATCCGGCTGACGGGACCTGAAGCACGACAAACGGTGTTGGCAGAAATGGCGGATGGCCCTCTCGCGACACAGTCGATACGGTCAGGCTCGGTATGGACATCCGGCGACGAACGGGTGGCGAAGGTTGTCGATGGTCAAGTCGTCCCTGTCGGAAACGGCACGACAACCATTTCGGTGACGGCCAACGGCCAGACGGCATCGACCCGTGTGGTGGTGGAGCAGTTTGGTGAATTGCACCAATGGAGTTTTCGTAATCACGTCCAGTCGGTTTTGTCAAAAACAGGTTGTAACAGCGGTGCCTGTCACGGTGCAGCGGCGGGAAAAAACGGATTCAAACTGTCGCTGCGGGGTTACGATCCTGAGCACGATTTCTTTTCATTGACGCATCAGGCTCGCGGCCGTCGTGTCGTCCCCAGTGATCCGGGTCGCAGTCTGGTACTGACGAAGCCAACCCAGGCCATTCCGCACAAAGGGGGGCTGCGGTTTACGGATGATTCACGCGAGTACCGGGTGATTGCTGAATGGATTGCGCAAGGGATCAAGGCTCCGTCTGATTCCGATCCCCGAATTCAGCGGCTGGTGATCCTTCCCGAAGCGTCACGATTAAAGGCTGGCACCGAACAACCGATGATTGTCATCGCTCATTTCAGCGATGGTCATACCGAAGATGTCACTCGCTGGGCCAAATACACCTCGACGAATCATTCAGTCTGTTCGGTGGATGACCAGGGGCTGGTCAAAGTGACCGGAAGTGGCGAAGGGGCAATCGTCGCGTGGTATCTCGCTCAGAACACAACGGCGACGATCACTGTTCCTTATCTGAATGCCGTTCCGCCTGAAGCGTTCAGTCAGTCACACCGAGCGAATTTCATCGATGATCTCGTGATCGAAAAACTTTCGTCACTGAATATGCCTCCATCACCAAAATCCAGCGACAGCGAGTTCCTGCGTCGGGTTTATCTGGACACGATTGGCGTGTTGCCGACTGTTGATGAAGTGAAGTCGTTTCTGTCGGATACCAGCGAATCGAAGCGAGAAACGCTGATCGAGCAGCTGCTTTCTCGTCCAGAGTTTGTCGACTATTGGGCATATCAATGGTCGGACGTGCTGCTTTTGACGGGAAGCCGTCTGCGACCAGAGGCCATTAAAGCGTACTACAAATGGATTCGCGATCGCGTGGCGAATAATGTGCCGTGGGACGAGTTTGCTCGCGGCGTGGTCATGGCGAAAGGGAGTACGTTCGAGAATGGTGCAGCGAACTTTTACTCGTTGCACCAGGACCCGCAGGACATGGTTGAGACAACGGCGATGGCCTTTCTGGGGATGTCGATCCAGTGTGCTCATTGTCACGATCACCCCAACGAAAAATGGACGAACGACGACTACTACGGCATGGTCAGCCTTTTCGCTCGTGTCCGAGGTAAAGGCTGGGGTGGCGACTTTCGTAGTGGCGACGGTAACCGGACGATTTTTCTCGCCGATCAGGGCGAGGTATTACAACCGCGTACGTCACGACCACAGTTGCCGAAGCCTCTGGATGGCCGCTCCATTCCGTTTGATGAACCAGGTGATCGACGCGCGCATCTTGCCAACTGGCTGACATCGCCAGACAACCCTTACTTTGCCAAGGCGATTGTGAACCGGATCTGGGCAAACTTCATGGGTCGCGGCCTTGTCGACGCGGTCGATGACATTCGCCTGACGAATCCCGCCAGCAACGAAAAACTGTTTGCACGTCTCGCTCAGGAACTCGTCCACAATAATTACGACCTGAAGAGCCTGATGCGAACCATTCTGCAATCGGAAACCTATCAGCGTTCTCATGCCATTCTGAAAGAGAATGAAGCTGACCAGCGATTTCATGCGCATAGCCAGCCTCGACGGCTGAAAGCGGAAGTCATGCTTGATGCCATTTCGCAGGTCACCGGGGTTCCAACCGTCTTCAAGGATCAGCCGGCGGGGACGCGAGCGATGCAACTGCCAGATGCGAACGTGGCATCATATTTCCTCGATACGTTTGGGCGTCCGGAACGGGTTTTGACCTGCACCTGCGAGCGATCGGATGAGCCGAGCATGACACAGGTGTTACATCTTCTTAACGGCAAGACGATCCAGGAAAAACTTGAATCCAAGGATGGCCGTGTGGCCAAGTTTCTCGAAACAAACACTCCCAACAATGACTTGATCGACATCGTATACTTATCTGCTATCACCCGGTATCCGAATGAAACCGAGCGGAAACAGCTTTCGGCAGTCCTTGACGAGGCGACCGGTGATGACAGACGAGCCGCCATCGAAGACCTCTACTGGAGTGTCCTGACGTCGAAGGAATTTCTGTTTCAACATTGATTTGCCGACTGAAGTCTTAAAGGAGCGTTTTCAGACAATGAGCGTTGATATTCAAAGGATTAAGGAACAGGTCCTCAAGCATTCGGATCAGTTAGAGCGCGTCAGATCAGAAGTTCGTAAAGTACTTGTTGGACAGGATTTGATGCTGTCGCGACTATTGATCGCGATGATCACCGGTGGACATGTTCTGCTGGAAGGCCTGCCCGGGCTGGCCAAGACGACGGCGATCAAGGGACTGGCAAATGCCTTGCGATGCAAGTTCAATCGCATCCAGTTTACGCCAGATTTGCTCCCTGCTGACCTGATCGGCACGATGATTTATAATCCGCGTGAAGGTTCTTTCGGAACGCGAAAAGGTCCGATTTTCGCCAATTTGATTCTGGCGGATGAAATCAACCGTGCTCCCTCCAAAGTGCAGTCAGCATTGCTGGAAGCGATGCAGGAGCATCAGGTCACGATCGGCGACGAAACCTATCCGCTGGAAGAACCGTTCCTGGTGCTGGCGACGCAAAACCCGATCGAACAGGAAGGGACCTACCCGTTACCTGAGGCACAAGTCGATCGGTTCATGCTGAAAATCATCGTTGACTATCCGTCGAAATCGGACGAGCGGAAAGTCGTTGATTCGGTTCTCGACGATATTCGACGTGAAGTACAACCAGTGCTTGAGCCGCAACAGTTGATCGAAATCAAACAGACGGTCTCAACCCTGTATATGGACGATAAAGTCAAGGACTATGTGCTTGACGTGGTCACGGCAACGCGGAGACCGGAAGAGTTTCGCCTGAAAGAATTGAAGCCGCTGATCGAATACGGTGCTTCGCCCCGTGCTTCGATCAATCTCTGCCTTGCCGCTCGAGCAAATGCATTTCTCGCGGGTCGCGGTTACGTGACACCGCAGGATGTGAAAGATATCGCACTTGATGTCATGCGACATCGTGTGATTTTGACGTACGAGGCCGAGGCCGAGCAAATGACCTCTGACGATGTTGTTCGCAAAGTTCTGGAGTCGGTTCCCGTTCCGTAGACCGATACCTGTGGATGTACCAGCTTTGGGAATGTTGAACTCTTGGACCAGGATTGCATGGATTTTCGATGTCCGCACGAAATCTTGAAGAAGTCTTAAAGGATGTTCGCCGGATTCAGATCGTTGCCAAACGTCAGGTCAATGATCTTCTGGCAGGTGAATATCTCAGCGCATTTCAGGGGCGAGGAATGGAATTCCACGCCGTGAGGGAGTACGTCCCGGGGGACGAAATTCGATCAATTGACTGGAACGTGACGGCGCGAACTGGAAACCCCTACGTTAAAACATTCAGCGAAGAACGGGAGATGACAGTACTGCTGGTTGTCGATGTGTCGGCTTCCGGTGCGTTCGGCTCGCAGCGATTAAGTAAAATGGAGACGGCGATCGAGGTTGCTGCCGTGTTGATGTTCACAGCGCTCAAAAACAACGACAAGGTCGGGCTGTTGTTCTTCGCGGACGATGTCATCAAATACATTCCACCGCGAAAAGGTCGCGCCAACGTACTGCGGTTGATCCGCGAATTGCTGGCCACAGAACCTGTCAAAGCTCAGACGGACATCACGAAGGCGCTGGAATACCTTGGTCACGTGCAACGTCGGAAATGCGTTTTGTTCTTGATGAGCGATTTTCTGGGACCGGATTGTTCTCGTGCGTTGGCAATTGCCAACCGTCGACATGACTGTGTTGCAGTCACGTTGGGCGATCCACGTGAAGCGACATTACCCGATGTCGGGTTTCTGACGCTACGTGATGCGGAAACGGACGAACTGCTCGAACTGGATACTCGACACCCTCGTGTACGGGCGCTGTTTGCCAAGGTCGCCTACGAGCGTGAGCGGAAACTGACGGAGAGGTTGCGACGAGCCAACGTCGATCGACTTGCGATCCGAACCGATCAGCCCTATGCCCAGAGCTTGCAGAAGTTCTTTCGAGCTCGGGAGCGGCAACGATGAGTTGTTGGCGATTATCTTTATTTTCGACCTTCGTCGGGTTGATGACGCTTATCGGTTGCGACCGGACCGGTTCCAGTCCGTCGACGCCGGTTCCTGACAAAGATGCTCTTGTGCGAGTTACCGAAAAGGGGCCGGTCAAGCTGAAGATTCGTGTCACGCCAGCGGAGCCACGACTTTCCGATCTCGTTGAGATGGACGTGGAAGTCGTCGCGCAGCCGGGAGTCGAAGTGACCCCCCTGACATTCGGGCAAGCGGTCGGAGATTTTCTTGTCCGTGATTACTCGGAAAAGAAGCTTGCTTTGCCAGATTCATCGCCGGGTGCACCGACGACTCATCGCTTCCGTTATCAACTGGAACCGGTTCATGCGGGTCGCCATTTGATTCGATCGTTGACGATTGAATTTGTCGACAATCGCCCGAATTCTGAAGCTCGAGGACAAACTTCGCTGATCGAATCTGAGCCGCTGGAAGTGCAAGTCACGTCAGAACTCGGCGACACGCTGCCGAATCTCGCCGATCTGCAGCCAATGCTTCCCCCGCGTCCGCTGCAACAGTCGACGAGCTGGTATTGGTGGCTACTTGCCGTTGCATGTGCCATCGCTGCGAGTCTCGCCGTCTGGATTCGGCGGCGAAAGCAATCTCAAGTGACAGAGCCACCAAAACAGACTCCTGAAGAGATCGCTCACGCGGCCCTCGCGGCACTCTTGGCGGAAAAGCTTCCATCGCAGGGAATGGTCAAGGAATTTTACCTTCGCTTGACGGGGATCGTTCGCCAGTTCATTGAGGGGACGACAGGATTGCGGGCTCCTGAGCAGACAACGGAAGAATTCCTGAGAGCGATGCGATCAAAAGATGTCTTCACGGCAGAACGATCGACTCGATTGAAGGAATTTCTCGAAGCGGCGGACATGGTGAAATATGCGGCCCAGAGGCCGGATGAGACACAGATCGAGTTATCGATCCTGCGTGCGCGTGAATTCGTCGACCTGCGATCATCCGACGCCGCTGCGACGACTCTTTCTGCCGGGGAGGTCTGAGGAATGGACTCTTTTCGTTTTTATTCGTGGCTATGGATGCTTCTTATCCCTTTAGTTCCGATGCTTGGCTGGACCAGGCTCAGACGGAAGACACGCTCGGCTGCGATCTTTTCCAGCGTCGCTGATCTCAAAGGTCTACCCGTGACACTGATGCAGCGTATCCGTCGTATGATGCCGCTCGTTTACGGACTGGGCCTGTGTCTGATCATCACAGGTCTGGCCCGGCCGCAGTCCGGCAAATCGGAATCTCGAGTCACGGGAGAAGGGATTGCCATCGAGCTGGTATTGGATATTTCAGGCTCGATGGAAGCGATCGACTTTCAGCTAGAAGGAAAGGATGTCAGCCGACTGGAAGCAGTGAAGCACGTGATTTCCGAATTCGTCATTGGATCGCGAGCAAGTGGTCTTGCGGGACGTAAAGACGATCTTGTCGGTGTGGTTGCCTTCGGCGGATTCGCCGACAGCAAATGCCCGTTGACACTGGACCATGGAGCGCTCGTTGATATCGTTCACGGGCTGGAAATTCCCAAGCCGATTCGAGACCGGAAGGGGAAAGTGATCAATGCACAATCGCTGCAGGAGGATTTAGCGACAGCGATTGGGGATGGATTGGCTTTGGGTGTTGATCGTTTACGCGGAACAAAAGCGAAAAGTAAAGTTCTGGTTCTGCTCACCGACGGTGACAATAATGCGGGTGCGATCGATCCCCGAGAGGCGGCCGGGATCGCCCGCGATTCCGACATCAAAGTGTATACGATCGGAATCGGCCGCAATGGAGTGGTCCGCGTCCCGCAAGAAGACGAGTTTGGCAAACGGGTACTCGTGCCTGCTCAGTTTCGAATCGATGAAGAACTATTACGCGACATTGCGAGTACCGCAGGCGGAGAATACTTCCACGCCTCGGATTCTGCAGGCCTGACCAAAGTCTATGCCAAAATCGACCGACTGGAAAAATCCCAATTCAATGAAACAAAGTATTCCGAGTACACAGAATTATTCCCGTGGTTCGCGGGCCCGGGCCTGGCGCTGGCTTTGGTTGTTGGAGTCCTGAACGAAACCCGATTTCGTTCGTTACCGTGAGGAAGTCAAATCGCAACACATAGAAGAGAAGAAAAACAGGAAGAGGTGTTGGGAACACTCATCTTCGCTAATTGGCACTAATAAGAAACAATGCGGGAATGAATGACAAGTAAGAGAAGCGGATCTGGAAGAGCTTAAACTGACATAAGTTTACAACAGGTACGTTTGCAGCACTTCGCCGTAGTCCTTTGTCTTTTCTAATTTGCGTAGATTAGTGTTCAGAAAACGCATTTCATCTTCCTCAGGAGGCTGTGATGTTCGAAGACGAAGGCTACAAGCTGATTGGAGCTGCGTTCGAAGTTTTTAATCAGTTGGGCTATGGAATGGCGGAGGAAATTTATCATCAGAGTCTGGAAATCGAATTGGCGTTAAGAGGCATCCCGTATGTTTCGAAACAGCCAATCACCGCAACGTATAAGGGGCATCAGCTTGAGACCTTTTTCAAACCGGATCTAATTGTGTCTGGTGGAATGGTCGTTGAACTCAAGGCGGTTTCGGACTTGGTACCGGAGCATGAGGCTCAACTTTTCAACTACATGAGAATCATCAACCATCCCGTCGGGTATCTGGTCAACTTCGGTCAACCAAACGCTTTGCAGTGGAAACGGTATATACTCTCGGATTTGCGTGGGAAAAATTGAAAATAATAAAAGAGAGAAGAGTTTTTGGAACACTCATCTTCGCTAATCGGCACTAAATAGGAAGAAGACGGAAAGGGAAAGAACAGGAGATGCGGGTGAATGAGTGGAGTTTTGTTGTTTCCAATACGGTTCCCATTCATTCATGTATTCTTCGGCCTTTTCCTATTAGCGTAGATGAGTGCAGATAAGTGTTCGAGGCTCTTTATTCTTTCGCTTTTGTGGCACGACAACATGGAATGGCAACATCCTGAGTATTTGTATTGGATTCTGCCGCTTTGTACGGCGTGGCTCGTGCTTGCGCTGTATTCGAATCGGCGGAGACGGCGGGCTCGTGAAGCGTTTGCATCGGAGGCGATGTGGTCGCGAATCCTTCCTGCTGAGTCTGCTGTACGATTTTGGATTAAGCTGTTATTGCGTGAGATCGCGATCGTGACGGGACTCGTGGCACTTGCCGGGCCTCGGTTTGGAACCGAGTACGAACAGGTCATTCCACGCGGTGCCGACCTCTACGTGTTAATTGATGTCTCTCGATCGATGTTAGCCGACGACGTCCCTCCATCGCGATTGGGCCGAGCCAAGGCTGATGTGTCGTCGCTGCTCAATCGACTGGAAGGAGAGCGGGTTGGACTGATTGCCTTTGCCGGCCAGGCCGTAGTCAAATGCCCGTTGACAGTCGATTACGATTCGTTTCGTCGGTCACTGGAGGAACTCGACCCGGATAGCGCCCCGCGTGGCGGCACGGCCATTGGTGATGCGATCCGCAAGGGGCTTGAGGTATTTCATACTAATGCAGATCGTGATCAGGCGATGATTTTGATTACCGATGGAGATGACCAACAGTCGTATCCACTGGAGGCGGCAGCTGTCGCCCGAGAACGTCATGTCACGATCTTTACCATTGGGTTAGGTGACGCCGAGCGAGGAGCAAGAATTCCTCAAAAGGGTGACAAAAAATCGTACATTGAATACCAGGGGGAACAGGTCTGGAGCAAACTCGATGGCAGCTTGCTGGAACAGATTGCGCTGAATACGTCTGGCGTCTATGTCCCGGCAGGGACTCGTGCCTACGATTTAGGCGAACTTTACACCAACCACCTTCAGGGCCGACACGGTCCCGTGTCGGCAACTCAACAAAAGATTCGCCGATCGGAACGATTTCAGATTTTCCTGGCCATGGCCCTGGCAGCGCTGCTGATCGATTTATGGATACCTCTCTATCGCAAATCGTCGATGTTACCTCAATATGACCAGAAACCTGTTAAGTCATCAAACGGGAAGGAGTCACAAATGAAAGCAAGTTCGAGATCAAACTCGGCAATCGTCGTTTTTCTCATGCTGAGTAATTTGGTCTCCGTATGCAGTGCGACTGAGCCGAGTGCCGCGATTCGTAACGGATTGCGTCTTTATTCCCAGGAACAATACGACGAGGCCAAAACGGAGTTCGCAGCTGCCGGTGAAGAACTCGATAAGCGAAAATCGGCCGCGACGGCGATTGCGGCCTTTGATGAAGCCTGTGCCGCACACCGTAAAGGTGATCTGGAACATGCTCGTGAATGTTATCTCCGAGCGGGGCTCAGCCAGGACCGATCGGTCGCGACTTCCGCCCATTTCAATCTTGGTACGCTGGCTGCGGAAAAAGCTCGGTCGCTCAGCGGCGAGCAACCTGAATTAGTTCCACCTGAAAAGCAAAAGGAAATCCTCGATCAGTTATCACATGCCGTTCAAGCTTACCGACACTGTCTTGAACTGCAGTCGGACCACGCGCCATCCCGGCGTAACATTGAACTGGTTCGACAATGGATCAAGTACTACACCGACAAGTGGCGGGAACGGGAACGTCAGAAGCGTCGAGACGAATCAAACCTGGTGAAATTTCTGGAATTTCTGATCCAAACTCAGACTGCGTTAAACGAAACGGTCAAACAATTACCCGAACCGGTCCATTCGGACACATTCGCAGAATTGAAGCGAGCTCAGGAAGAACTTCGAGAGGAAATCCCGACATTGCGCGAAAAGATCGAGGCCGAGCTACGCCCTCAATCTGATCCTCAAGCCGGTGCCGTAAACGCGAGTTCGAAGGAATTGGACGAAGGAATCAAGTTACTTCAAAGCTGGGCTGATGAGGCTGGAGAAAAGATGACTTCGGCATCCCGACGACTGGGCGCCAAAGAGCCGGCTAAAGCAGTGACAGATCAACAAACGGTCATCGACGAACTGGATAAGATCTGGGAAGCGGTGATTCCGTTTCACCCGCTGCTTGCAAAAGACCTTGCTGATCAAACGGTGATTGCGCGAGTATTAAAGCCTGGCGATTCTGAACCTCTCGATTCACAAGAGGGCAATCACAATTCTGGCGACACCAATCATGCGAGTTCGGTGAACCAGAATGCTCCACAGCCGCAGACACCCTCTTCTGTTGACGATTCGCAGCGCCGTGAAATTGCCGACGATGTCTTAGCGAAACTGGAAGAAGTCGAATCGAAAACTCTGAAACGAACGCGACTTTTGATCCCCAAGGCACAGTCCGAGCTTAACCAGATGGAGAGCGCCGCATCAAATCAAGATCCCGGGGCCGAGAACAAAGATATCAAGGATGATCTTAAGGATGCGGCAAACGGACAGATCCAGACAGAGGAGACGCAAGCGGCAAAGGAAGGCTATCTTAAGGCGATTGAACTTGGTCCACAGGCTGTGGGAGAAATGGAGTCGGCGATCAAATCGATGAAAGGAAAAGATCTTCCGAACGCTGCTGCTCATGCGGAAGAGGCTCGTAGAATTCTCGAAGAGATCCAGAAGGCTCAACCCAAGAACGAACAGAAGCAGGATCAGAACAAGCAAGACCAGGAAAAAAACGAGGATCAGAAAAAGGAAGATCAGAAGCAGGGTGACGACAAAAAGGACGATCAGCAGAAATCTAACGACCAGAAACAGGATCAAAACAAGAGCGACGACCAAAATCCAAAGAAACAAGATCAGCAAAAACAACAGGCACAGGCCTCACAGGACCGGATAGAAGACGCTCTGCGTAAGGTTCGGGAACGACAGCAGGAAAAACGTGAGCGAGACCGAAAGCTCAAGGGGCAGTTTCTCGGCAGAGTACCTGTTGACAAGGATTGGTAATGGTAGACTCGGAACTTCGACGCAATCTCAAACCGCCTTACAAGACAGGATTACGGGCCGTTGCCCTGATCATGGCGACGGTCTGTCTTTGCCTGACCGCTCAGAGGACAGAGGCTGCAGAGACTCCAGAAATTCAGGCCGTTACGAGCGCGGAAGAGATCTTTATCGGAGACAGCATCGACTATCAGGTGGAAATCCGTAATGTCCAGAATCCACCGACTCCCGATCTTTCGGCGATCAAAGAACAGTTTGATATTGTGGCAACGGGCGATCAGTCACGCGACCAATCGTCGATTTCGATCATTAACGGAAAAGTGACCAAATCAAACGTTTTAAGTCATATTTATCAATATCGATTAACCCCCAAGTCAGCGGGCGAATTGATGGTGCCCGCGTCAAAAGTCACGATCGAAGGTAAAACGCTCACAAGCAGTGAAATCCCGTTGAAAGTCATCGAGGCCGAAGAACAGGACCTGGTCATTGCTGAAATAAAGACAAGCCATACCAAGGTCTATCCGACCCAGTCGTTCGATGTCACGCTACGGGTCCTTGTTCAGCCACTTCCTGACAATTCGAAAGCGGACCCGTTGTCACCGCTTCAAAGGCGACCGCCGCATTTGCAGGTGAACTGGGTTGATCCGCCTGCGGGATTAACCGCCGCGGACAAGGCGAGTTGGCTACAGCCTCTCGTCGCAGACGACGGTATCGGCTTTACACTCAACGATGTGAGTACCCGATCAGGGTCGTTTTTCGACGGGCCTCGCGCTGCCGTATTCAACTTGCGAAAAGATCGCGAAATTCGCGAGGGACTTGATGGAAAGAAGATCAAGTACTTTGTCTATGAGCTTTCCCGCACGCTGACTGCCGAACGGACGGGCAGTTATTCTATGGGTCCTGCCCTCGTCAAAGGAACATTTGTTACTGGCCAGCAGCGGAAGGAATACACCGCTCGTCGACTTGTGGCGAGTGGATCAGCAGTCAACGTTGAAGTTCGCGAGGTTCCGATGCCTCGACCTGTCACTTTTTGTGGCGGGATTGGCGAATACAAAGTCTATGCATCAGCCAGCCCCACAAAACTACGCGTTGGTGATCCCCTCACGCTGACAGTTGAGCTCGAGCGGGGTCAGCAAAGTGGCTCACTGGAACTGATCTCGGCTCCGAATCTGACCGTCATTCCTGAACTCGACGCCGATTTCGATCTGATCGATAAAAACCCCACGGGACGCATCGATGGAACTCGAAAGAAATTCGTCTATGCAATGCGGCCAAAACGCTCGAGTGCGGGCATCCCGGCAATTACTGTTTCGGCATTCAATACTCACACCGAAGAGTTTGAGACCATTCAAACGGCGGCGATTCCGCTGGAAATCACCGAAGCCGAGAGGCTGAATAGCGGCGAATTGATTGGGGCTCGACCGACGATCGGTTCAACGTCGATCAAAAGTCGAGCTGAAGGGATCTTTCAAAACATTACCGACCCATCGCAAGTTCGCGATCAACGAATCAGTCTGCTCGCCTGGAGCAAAGCCGCGTTGGGAGTCTGGTGTGCCGCAGGAAGTCTAATCGGCCTCGTGAAGCTTTACCGACGAAGGTCGTCAGATGAAGGTCGAGCACGTCGCCAACAGGCACGAAGCGCAGCGATGCGACGACTGGCAGACGCTAGATCGCTAGTTCAAAAAGGACAACAGGCAGAAGCGTTGCGACAAGTTCGATCAGCAATCGTTGGCATGGTTGCCGATATACAAAACCGGGTCGCTGAAGGATTGACTGCTGCGGATGTTAACTCGACATTGGTCAGTGCGTCAGTCGATGACGACGATCGAACGGCCATTGTGAAATTGCTGGAATCGATCGAGTCTGCCGAGTACGGGGCCGGGCAATCGACAGACCCCAACGTCGCAATCGAAGAAACATCTCGATTGATTTCACGCATCATGCCCCGTCTGACAAAAGGTATTACAGCCGGAACGCTCGTGACAATCGGACTGTTCCTGAACTGCCTGTATTCAGGCGAATTACTCGCGGCTGAACCGGGATCTCACGAGCGTTCATTTGTTCGTGGACTTGAACTCTTCGATAATGCCAAATCCCCGGATGATTACCGCGAATCAGCCCAAGTCCTGGAATCGATTCTTGCTGACGGACTTTGCAATGGCGCGGTCTATTACAACCTTGGTAACGCCTACTATCGAGCGGGGGACTATGGGCGAGCTATTCTAAATTACCGTAAAGCCAAACCCTATCTTCCCGGCTATCCTTACCTGAAGTCCAATTTGGAACAAGCATTGGCTGCAGCACCAGGTCGTCTCGCCGAACCGCCAAGACCGTGGTGGAGTCATGTCCTGTTCTGGACTGATTGGCTTTCATTTCCGGCGAAAGTCAAATTCTTCTTTTGGGGCTTGGCGTCGGCTGCGATCGCCGTGGTCGTCGCTGCCTTACTTCGTATTTCGCGCCTCTCACTTCCGATTGCTATGCTTGCGTTTTGCAGTCTGGCGATCGGTCTTGATGCAGCCTTGAACGACACCGAAATCACGGGGCTTCGCCGAGGCGTTATCACCGGCGAAACAACAGCCCGAAAAGGGACGGACGTTTCGTACGAAGCGGCCTTTGATCAGCCGCTGCGCGACGGAGCCGAATTCCAGATCTTGAACGAAACCCACGATTGGACGTTAGGTCATTTCGAAGGGGTCGGCGACGGCTGGGTCCGAAACGAGTTCGTTGCCCGTTGACTTGCCCCGTCAGTAGACAGGGTGCCGTTCACCAGATGACATTTGAGTCGAGTCCGCTCTGGTATAATTTATAAATGGACGTGCCTTGAATTCAGGTGCCCGTGCCATTGCTTCGGAGCCCTGCGACAAGAATGCTATCCTCTGTTTTAACTTAAAGAGCACTGCATGGCGGACGACGGCCATGCAGTGGCATGCAAATTCCGAAAATCAATCGGGTACAGATGATTTCAAACGGGCAATCACCGGTTACTTTGAAAGTGCCAGTTTCTGCGCGGCCTGCATGAATGCTCCGTGAGCTTTGTCTCCGTCTTGAGGAAACCCCGCGTGCTGGATCAGCCAGACAGTAGCAATGCCATTTTTGTAGAAGACGGTCATATTGGTGGCGAGTGCTCCGCCGTGACCAAGCCAGCCATCGCCTACAGCCCAACCGAGGCCGTAGCTGTCTTTAATCCCTTCTCCAGTCTGGCGAGTGGCCATCTCCTTGACTGCCTTCTCGGAAAGGTACCTCTTCCCTTTAAACTCGCCGTTGTTGAGGATCATCTGGCAGAAGATGCCCATATCAGCTGCGGTGGAAAAAAGTCCGCCCGCCGGCATTGGACCTCGTCTTCGGTCGTTCAATGGATAGGTCAACTGGCTGATCTTGACCTCTTTCAACCCCTGCTTATCTTCGGCTGGAGAGTATGCTTTGACGACTCGCGTGACCTGTTCATCGTTGGGCCAGAAAGTCGTGTCTTTCATGCCGAGGGGATCAAAAAAACGCTGCTGCAAAAAGTCTTCAAACGATTGCTTCTCGACAACTTCGATGATCCTGGCAGCGGTGTTGATCCCGGCGTTTGAATACTGATACTTCGTTCCCGGTTCATACACGAGCGGGGTCATCGCATAACTGCGAACAGCGACCGAAAGGGGTAGTCCATCCAGTGTCGGCTTTTCCATGGCCGACTGGAACGGCATCCCGCTAGTGTGCCGCAAGGTGTCTCGAATCGTGATGGGTCTGGATGGATGGCGCAGAACCTGATGATCATTGTCCTGCTCTGTGATCATCCAGGTCCCTTTGAATTCCGGCAGATATTTTTCGACAGGGTCGTCGAGTTGCACTTTGCCTTCGTCAACCAGCACCATCAGTGCCGTACCGGTAACCGGTTTGCTCATTGAGGCAATCCAAAAGAGCCCGTCAGCCTTGATCGGCTGCTTTGCTGCGACGTCGGCGTATCCAGCAGTCTCAACTGACAGAATTTTGTCTTTGTCGGCCACGAGCATCACTGCTCCGGCAAGCGCCCCCTTTTCGACGAATGGCTGTACTGCAGCGCTCAATTGATTGCTTTGCTGCGAAAAAGCCGTTTGCTCCCAGTAGAGCAATCCAGCGAGTGCAATCAAGAATCCGTTGTCGAACCGAGAGGGGCGTAGACCAGCCATCGAGCGAACTCCTGCTGTTAAAGAACCTTAAGTTGAATATGAAGAAATGTAATCTGGTCCAGGAAAGTGACACTTCTTTTCGTCGCCGGACAGTGCTAGGCCTTCAGCGCCATCCTGAATTCGGCGTGAAAACGAAGACTGGCTCTTCCTGCTTCAAACACAAAAAATGACCTTCGGAGAGTACGGAAGTGACTTCCACAAGTCCAGCGTTCAAAGTATTGTCAGGGGTTGTAATTCATTTTTCGGCGTGGCCTGTTGGCCATCTCAATGAGGAGTCTCAACCGTGGAAAGCATCGAATCGACCAGCGGCGTATCTCGCCGCGATCTTCTCAAAGCAACCGGCACAGTTGCCGCCGCATCGGCGCTCGCCGGAGTCGTGATCCCTAAACATGTTTATGCAGGGGAAACCAATACCATCCAGGTCGCTCTGATCGGCGCCGGCGGACGCGGCACCGGAGCTGCTGAAAACGCTTTGTCGACGAAACTCGGTCCGGTGAAACTGACCGCCATGGCCGATGTCTTCCCTGAGAAACTGAAGGGAAGCTTTGATTCGCTGAAAGGCAAATTCAAAGAGATGGTCGACGTTCCTGAAGAGCGCAAGTTCATCGGATTCGACGCCTACAAGCCTGCCATGGATTCGCTCAAAAAAGGTGACGTCGTCATCCTGACGACCCCCGTCGCGTTTCGCTGGGTCCACTTCAAGTACGCAATTGATCGCGGCTTGAACGTCTTTATGGAAAAGCCCACGACCGTTGACGGTCCCAGCACGAGGAAGATGCTGGCCCTGTACGAAGAGTCGGTTAAGAAGAACCTGAAGGTCGGCGTCGGCCTGATGTGCCGTCATTGCGAAGGCCGCGGCGAACTGTTCAAGCGGATCAAGGATGGGGAACTTGGCGAATTGAATATGCTGAGAGCCTACCGGGTCACCGGGCCCACCGGATCGGCGTTCGTTGGCAAGAATCAAGGCAAACTCAGCGAACTGATGTACCAGATCCAGAACTTCCACGGATTCCTGTGGGCCAGCGGTGGTGGATTCAGCGACTTCCTGATTCACAACATCGATGAATGCTGCTGGATGAAGGATGCCTGGCCCGTGGAAGCCAAGGGTTACGGCGGACGTCATTATCGAGGCGACTACATTGATCAGAACTTCGACACGTACTCGGTCGAATACACTTTTGCGGACGGAGCGAAACTGTTCCTCGAAGGTCGCGGCATGATCAATTGCGCCAACGAATTCGCCAGTTACTGCCACGGCAGCAAGGGTTCAGCCGTGATTTCGCAAGCCGGACATGCCCCATCGAAGGCTAGAATCTTCAAGGGACAGAAAATGACAGAAGACCAGGTGGTCTGGCGCTGTAAAGATCCTGAACCAAATCCCTACCAGTTGGAATGGGATCACATTATGCACGCGATCCGTCAGGACACGCCGTACAACGAAGCCAAGCGTGGTGCCGAGGCGAGTCTTGTCACCTCGATGGGCCGCATGGCCTGCCATACAGGTCGCATCGTAACCTACGATGAAATTCTGAACTCTGAACATGAGTTCGCACCTGACGTCGACAAGCTAACCCTGGACGGCCCGGCTCCACTGCTGGCCAACGCCGACGGGAAATACCCGATTCCCGCTCCTGGGATCAAAACAACCCGCGAGTATTAATCGCTTGTTCGACTCTTAGTTTTTCAACCGGCTCGTTGGGAGGATTTTCCAACGAGCCTTTTTTTGCGGACAATCCGGCGTAAAACCACCGATGCCTCCAAGAACGAATGGAAGTCGTTGTCCTCGTCGAAAACAAATGGCACCGAAAATCAAAGAGAATCTCGAATCGTGTCTCAAACTCAACGGCGCGAATCAGGAGTGAAGTTCTCTGGGGAGGTGCAAGATGATTAGCAGCCTGTTGCTAGCCTTTGTGGTACGACACGGGCAACGAATCCATGGTCAGAAGGAAATCCCAAAACAATTTGTGATCCTGGTCTTCTGCAGAGTTTTCTTGAGTTGTTCTGCACTCGCTTTCGTCTTTCGAAGGTCGAGCGTTTCAAGGTTTGTGAGGTTAGTTAGCTCTTTTAAACCTGCATCCGTGATTTTCGTCCCGCAAAGTTCTAGTTTCTTCAGTCGAGTCAGGCCACTCAATTCTTTCATACCAGCGTCAGTAATGTCGCTATTACTCAAATCGAGATTAGCGAGCTGCGTGCGTTCACCAACTTCCCTCAAACCAAGCCCTGTGATTCGCGTGGCCTGAAGGTCGAGATTAACCAACTGTTTCAGCTGGCTGAGTTTCTTCACTCCGAGATCAGTGATCTGCGTATTTTCAAGCACGAGCGTCGTCAGGCGATTGAGTTCACAGATTTTGTTCAGGCCAACGTCGGTGATCCTGGTTTCGCTGAGATTGAGTGTTGTAACTGGAGTTATTGACTCTAGTAGCCGTACATAGTGGTCGCTGAACCGTTCGCACCGCCGCAAATCAATGAGAATCACCGGATGACCCGGCAACATCTCATCTCGGGTAACGTTACCACCCAGCAACTCGATCTTTTGGATCGCTGCTGATTCAGCCTGATTATCAGCGGCAATGCTCACACTGCCAACCAGAAGACAAAGGATTGTAAGTAAAGGAAATCGCATCGCCGCGCCTCGCTGACGACCTTAACGAATCAACGGATCGTATTCGCGCAATTAATCACAAGACATACCGTGAGAGGATATCGATCCAGGAATTTGCCACGCAAGACCGTCAGGGTAAGGTGTCAGTCAAGCTAAGCGAGATTCTCGACCATCGTTTCGTGACAGGCTCAGAACGATACCGATTGCGATCAGGCTAACGATGAGATTGCTTCCGCCGGCGCTGATCAGGGGATGCGAAATCCCTTTGGGGGGGACCATGGCTGTGACGACTGCCATGTTTAACATCGCCTGACCAGTTAACTGCGTCAGCAGAGTGAAACTGGCCAGGTAGGCGAAGCGCCTTCGGTCGAGATGATTCAACATTCGCAAGCCGGACAGGTATAAGCCGCACCAGAGTGCAATCAGGCTGAGTGTGCCGATCAGGCCTAATTCTTCGCCGATGACCGCGAATACGAAGTCGGTGTTTGCTTCGGGAAGAAAGCTCAACTTTTGCCAGCCGCGTCCTAATCCGACACCGTGCAGCCCACCTGCGCCCAAAGTTACCAGCGACTGCTTCAGTTGATAAGGTGCAGCGTCAAAATTGGCCCAGCTTTCCAGAAAGCCGGCAATTCGGCGCTGCTGATACGGCTTCATGGCCAATGTGCCGATGGCGACAGGAACACAAACGCCAATTCCTAGCAGAAAGTTTCGCAGGGGCCATCCACCCAGGAAAAGAACCAACGTGGCACTGCCGAGCAGAAAAACAGCCGTGCCCAGATCGGGCTCGATCAGGACGAGAGGCACTGCAATCAGAACAGGAATCACAAAGGGGACCGTTCCCGTAAACCAGTGGGAAAGTCGATCTCGATTCCAGTCGACCAGCCAGCACATCGTCAGAGGGACTGCGATCTTTGCCAGTTCTGAGGGTTGAGCGGAAATCCCTGGAATTCGAATCCATCGCTGTGCCCCTTTCACTCGAACTCCAATCCCCGGTACCAGGACGAGGACCAACAGCGCGATGGTGATTACGAACAACCAGGGAGCAAACCGCTTCCAGAATTCCGGTGTTTGGAATGCAGCGAATCGTGCCGCGATCACGCCAATCAACAGAAACACCAGATGTCGCGAGAGATGGACCTGGTCAAATTCGGTCGGCCACGAGGTAACACTGGAACTGTGCACCATCAGCAAGCCGAACCCCAATAACAGGGCGGCAAAGGCTACGAAGAGCTGCCGACTCAATTCCATGTGATTCCCTCCGACACTGGACGCGTCGGCTATGGTCCTCCTCATCGACATTTCGTCCTCTCCTGCGAGCCATCGACAGGCGAATCTGAAAACTTGAGAAAGAAATCGGTGACCGTCGATGGGACCACGAGTATTCCAACGTTTTTGCCAGACTGCGACGTTTGTATGAGATTTGTGCCACAGCTTGTCCGTACTCGGTCAAGCTGTGCTTGTGGATTTTCGCCGGACGAGGCAAAGAGTCTTCCTTGGAAAAGACTCTGATTCCTTCGCACAGCAAGATCAAGGCCGAGGAAAAATCGTTCAAGATGTAACCCTTCGGGGCGAAGAAAATCAGAAAGTTAGTTAACGTCATTTCCTATTTACAGGTCACGAAATAGAATCCATCTGCGTCATTGCGGATTTGAAACAGGACAGAACATGGAACTCCCCGTCGTCAACATTAACTCACCCGTCGAGGCCTACGAAGATCCTCTGGATCTGATGGACGAGATCGAGTCTTTGAAAAAAGAACGCGATGCGTCGATCCTCGCGCACTTCTACGTTGATGGAGACCTGCAGGATATCGCTGACTTTACCGGCGACAGTTTGAAACTAGCTCGCGATGCGACACAGGTGAAGACATCGACAATCGTATTTTGCGGCGTTCATTTCATGGGCGAATCGGCCAAGATTCTGAGTCCTGAAAAGAAAGTCCTGATGCCGGATTTGCATGCGGGCTGTTCGCTGGCCGAAAGCTGCCCTGTGGATCGCTTGGCTGCGTACCAGGCCGAATTGCGAGCGAAAGGGCACGACTTTCAGACTGTGGCGTATATCAACACCACTGCTGCAGTCAAATCACTGTGCGATTGGATCGTGACGAGTGGTAACGCTCGCGAGATTATCGACCGGGTTCCTGCTGATAAAGAAATCCTGTTTGTTCCTGATCAGCATCTGGGGCGTTATTTGAGTTCGGTGACAGGTCGACCAATGATCCTTTGGCCTGGCTCGTGCATGGTTCACGAAGTCTTTAGCGTGCAAGACCTGTTGCGAGCCAAACGCAATCATCCTGGGTCTTTGGTGATGTCTCACCCCGAATGTCCTGCCAACATTCTTGAAGTTTCAGACATCATTGGCGGGACCGAAAAGATGCGGAAGTATGTCGCGTCGGTCACAGAACCTAAAACGTTTCTTGTCGCCACCGAAGCAAACATGATCCATCCATTGAAGAAGCTGGCACCGCAGCACGAATACATTCCGGTCCCCGGAATTATGACCTCAACGGGAGAAACATGTGCCTGCAATCGCTGTCCGCACATGGCATTGAATACCTTGCAAAAAGTGCGAGATTGCCTGAAGTATTCTCGCCCCGAAATCGTCTGGCAGCCCTATTTTTCGCAGGCACAAGAGGTGTTGCAGAGAAGTCTTCTTCAGTAGGCCCGTCTTGGTGAGAACTTTGGATCGTCGAAACGTTTTGCCTGTCCCGGGGCAAAGGCCCATTGACCACTCACGCAGTGGGAGTGGGAGTGGGATTGGCTGCATCTTTCTTCGCGACTTGTATTTATTGTTCGATCAGTCGTATTTTTACTTGAGCACGAAATTCAGCGAGTTTGAGACTCGTTTGCGGCTCAGTTCGTCGACGATCGTCAGCTTCAAAGCGTATGCTCCGGTTGAAAGATCTTCCGGGATGTAGAATTGATAGTTGTGGAAATAATCGCGACGCGGGTTACGACAAAAATCTTCCGTCGACGGAAAGCTCTTGGTCCAGACGATCTTTCCTTTGGAATCCGTGATTTCGATTAATGACTTGAGCGAGGTGCGGTATTCTCCGTCGACTGTCGGCGCACTGATAAAGTTCTCGATCTCCGTATAGAGCAGTACCTCGTGTCCCGGAGTGAATTCATTGCGAGGAAACCGATCATAGTTGCCGAAATACGAAATCTTCCTGCAAAACGTCATATTTTTGATCGACAACGCGGACTGTTCACGCATCTGCCTTAGTGCTGCCGCCAGCGGCGGAACCGTTTGAGCTGCTCGCTCGGTCGCATCGGGATATTGAACTGTATCGAGTGAATTCGACATCGCCCAGACCAGTTGCTGCCAATATTCCTGTTCATAAGTTTCGACGCCGGGTATGGCCGTCAACGCCTCTTCCTGTCGCTGAGCCATTAAATAGAGAAGCCGCAAATGAGCCTGCTTCCTAACATATTCGCCCTTACCGTTTCCTGCTGATTCGGGCTTGGACGAAGCAAGTTCTCGCTCGACGCGAGCGATCAACTGCTCAAGATCTGCTTGCCAGGGAAGGGAAGGCAGGACCATTGTGGATTTCGGGGTCGTCGAAGCACGCGTGGGCTCGCTCTGGCTGACCTGCTGAACCGTCGATGAACTCTTCGATTCAGTCTTTTTTACAAGACGTGGTGCTTCCACACCCCGGTCCTTCGGGCGATCGGCCCACATCGGGATCGCGGACGGAGGATTTGTCCCTAATCGTTGGTCTTCAGCGACATCTGCGTTTTTTACAGGACTTTGACCTGTTGATTCATCCCAAGCCGATGAACGAAATTCAGATGAATCGGATTCCGCGACGTCGTCTTCCAGTCCCACGAGTTCAATGCGAGGCTTCTTTTGATCTTCGCGTATAAGATAATCGGCGTGGTTGACTTTTGGCGATTCAACATCTGCCTCAGAAAACGAGTCCCGGTTCAACGTGGTAATCACTTTCTGTTGTTTTGCTGTCGTTTGTCGCGTCGTCGATGGAAGGTCATCCAACGTGGATGGAACGGCCCCGAATTCGATCACATCATTCGACTGTTCAAGATCGGAGGAATGACCTGCCACGAATTTTTGCGGACTTGTGATCCGTTTCTCAGCCTTGAAATTGACCAGGTTGATCGATTTTCCACTGTCTGAATTGCTTGTATCGACTTCGTTTTGAGCCGAATCAAGGATGGTCTTCGGCGAACCGAATTCGGGCGAACTGTTCGACGCCGCGAACTGCGATCCCCGTGAATTTGGCAATCCTTTAGGGCGGAACCTGAGATCTTCAGACCGGCTGAGGGACCGATCGGGCAATGCACAACCGACCGCAATCAGCGGGATTAGCCCGAACAACAGCGGACTGACAACGGATCGCATACCGATATCCAGGGAAATAACAATTAAATCAGCCGGAAAAGCCGTAGCTCAACGGGATTGAGGAGAAACAACCAATGAAAAGTGACGGGAGGGACGGAAACTAGCTGAATCCGCCGAATCGAACAAGACTGATTCTCAACAGAAGACTGAGGTTTCGCCGAGCGGGTTAAGCTTCACTCTCAGCCGAACTCGGAATACACTCCCCGCTTACAACAGATCGATCGTTTTGAAAGGAATCTCCTGTGCGCTGGTCCCAGACGTTTATCCCGACGATGAAGGAAATCCCGTCGGATGCTGAAGTACCGAGCCATCAATTGATGCTGCGAGCCGGTCTTATTCGGCAGCTCATGGCTGGAGCCTATACTTATTTGCCGTTGGGTGTGCGTGCATTGAAAAAGGCGGAGGCTATCGTTCGTCAGGAAATGGACGCTGCCGGAGCACTGGAAATTCTGATGCCCGCTCTTCAGCCAATCGATCTTTTCGAGCGAACGGGGCGGAAAGAGGCCTTCGGAAACGTTCTGATTAACTTTAATGTTCGCCGAGGGGATCGAAACGTACATATGGCGCTGGGCCCGACACACGAAGAGGTTGTCACCGATCTGATGTCGCGCCACATCAGCAGCCATCGTCAAATGCCGCTGACGGTCTATCAGATTCAGACGAAATTCCGAAATGAAGAACGGCCCCGGTTCGGAATTCTGCGGACCAGTGAATTCCTGATGAAGGATGCCTATAGCTTTCACTCATCTCTGGAATCACTGAACGACGTCTATCAGAAGATGTATCGCGCTTACTGTCGCATCTTCTCGCGATGCGGCCTCGAATTTCTGCCGGTTGAGGCCGAGAGCGGTCCAATCGGGGGCGACGCCTCGCACGAATTCATGATCCCAGCCGCGAATGGTGAAGATCGAATCGTCTTTTGTCGTAAGACAAACTATGCGGCAAATCTTGAGCGAGCGGAAACCGGCCGTAAACCGCCTGTGATCGCGACGTCCGCCGATGCAAAGCCGGTTGCGAAGTTGCATACCCCCAACGTCGGCAGTATTGAAACCGTCTGCAAACTGTTGAAGTGTAAGCCAGAGAAGCTGGTGAAAACACTGATATACGTTGCGGATGGCAAACCCGTTGCCGTCCTTTTGCGAGGTGATCACGAAGCCAATGAAGGAAAAATTCGGCGGGCTCTGGCCGCGAAGAGTCTGGAGATGGCTGATCCTTCCGTAATCCTGCAAGTCACTGGCGCGCCCGTTGGGTTTGCGGGTCCCGTAGGAATTAAGTGTCCAGTGATCGCCGATCACGACGTCCCGCTGGTTGTAAACGCTATCACAGGTGCCAATGAAGGGGATTATCATCTCGCAAATGTGAACGTGGGGCGAGACTACGAATTGACCACGACGTTTGATCTCCGCAACGCCGCCGCAGGTGACCCAAGTCCTCGGGGTGAGGGGACCCTGGAACTGGTTCACGGAATTGAAGTCGGGCACGTCTTCAAACTGGGGACGAAATACAGTGTTTCAATGGACGCACTGTATGACGACGAAACAGAAAATCGCCAACCGATAATCATGGGTTGTTACGGAATCGGTGTGAATCGAATCCTAGCGGGACTCGCCGAAACTAAACATGACGAGCAAGGGTTAATCTGGCCGTTATCGATCGCTCCCTATGAAGTGATTGTCAGCGTCATCGGGGCGAATGAGGCCGATACGATGTCAGCAGCAGAAAAATTCTATGGGGAACTCAAGTCTGCTGGGGTTGATGTTTTGCTGGACGATCGAGATCTTCGTCCCGGTGTCAAATTCAAAGATGCTGACCTGATCGGAATCCCGTTACGAGTCAATTTCGGGGGTAAAGGTTTGAAAGAGGGGGTTGTCGAACTGAAATGGCGAACATCCGCTGACTCAGAAAGGGTGACAATCGCCGATGCCGTAAAGACGGTTCTTGATCATCTTGCTGCTCGACGGAAAGCCGATTTGGCAGCCCTGCCAGATTAGTTTTTGACCATGGAACGAACGTGTCAGACAGGATTTGGGGTGATCGTCTAACCACTTCTCGCAGAAAACCGAGTTCGGAGCGGCGGAATCCTCGTTGGTCGATGCGTGATTTCTCGTTAGGGAATCACAAAATGTCGCGGCAGAGAAAACACTTGAAGAGAGCGTCTCTGAACGCCGTCCCTCTTCGCCGATCGCCGCGAGTCAAATTTAAGTGCCGAGTTCTGGGATCTTTAATTGCCAAAAACAAAAACCGCCTGGCAGCATACTGCCGGGCGGTTTTTGAATTGCTTATTTGATTTACCAGATCTGGATCAGTTCTGGTCTTCGGTGATCCGACGAGCAGCTGATTTGGAAATATGGAAAATGGGTAGAATCACCAGTTTCGCACCAGGTTCGACGTCGTCAGGCATCTGGAGGGCTGCAGCCGTCTCATCTGCAAGCTTGATTTGCCCGTCATGCCTGTAACAGTTGCTCAGTGCAAGCAAAGCTCTCTGGTTGAACGGAGCGGGGAACATTTGTGCCGCTCGATTGAGTGGCTCAATCGCGTCGGCATATTTTTCTTGAGCCTGTAAGGCTTCACCACGAAACAGCTCGGCAATCGGAGCGAAAGGGCCAGCGTCTGGTACGCTGTTCAATTCTGCTATCGCGTAATTTGGCAGACCTAACTCAAGGTATCCTTCGGCAGCAGCCAATCGCCGAACGATAATTTGCGGATTCAAAACCTTCTCAGATCCAGCGTCTTCAGTCGTCATCGCAGCCTCCCTCCCAAGGGGTAGAAGACCAAACACATCGCAGCAAGTTTCTCGCCAACACGGCGATCATTTGAGATGCACCAACCGTGCCAAAAGTTTCAGCAGTTCCCTAAAAACCGCCATAGTTAAGGATAGACGTAAGTTAGGACACGTCAAGACCGTCTCGGTTCGGAATTACGAGTTGTCAAAATGACAATTTGCGAGTCGGGGCATCTATGTACAACCGCATCGCGATTTTTCGAGGAAAATGCCGATCCCCCGTATTCATATGTCGTCGAGGAGTTTGCAAAAAAATGAAAGTCATTCCCTGTCAGCAATCGTCCGATTCGAAATTTGCCTGTTCGCTGGGAGTTCCCTGCTGAATTTGCAAGCACAAATCTGATCTAAGACGCCGAAGAAGTCCGATTGAAGACTTGATCATGAGAGATCAGCGATGGTCTGCCAGGCATGGATTCTGAAAACTTCGGCCGCAAAGTCGTAAATTGTTGTAGCCAAAGGGGGCTTATCAGATGCGACAATCCAAAATCAGCCTTGTCAGTCCTCCTTGTCTATGCCAAACTTACGCTCATACCGTCTGATTTCAAGGAAATAGAAAGGGTTCGTTTCATGCGGGGACTTCTCTTGAGGAACTTGACGGTAGAATTGGCGCCAAAGTTTCTCAGGTTCACGGGGCGGAAGCTCCTGATGAACCGCCTGCGGCTGTTCACAACTGCCGTCGCGGGACTTGCCTGCATGCTGGGGAATCTTTGCTGGGGTCAGGGGCTCGTTACCCAATTGCCTGCAGACGGAACCTGGGTACGTTTCGAAGGGACGTATTCTCAAGTTGAAATCCGCCCGGAAACCGCTGCTGGAAAGGTTGAGCTTGATCCGTGGATTGAGCACGTGACGATCAAGTCGGTCGGTGCGGAATCTGCAGAATATCGCGGTGAGACCGTTCCTTGCCGCTGGATTGAAATAAAAATTGAACGCGGTCGTGAGCGAGACGGCAAAGTTGATACAGGCCTGACTGGGCTTGAAATCTACAAAGTCCTGATTCCTGAGACCGCAGTCATCGCGAGCCACGTTGACTTGGACGGTGTTCCAGTCAGCTTTTTACCCCTTGTGAAAGGATTTCGGAAGGTTGGGAAAGCTGATCCCAAACCTCTTACTGAACCGGCATTGCAGCTTTATCCGTTGGGAATTCTCGTTGGTTACTATCGTGAATTGAAAGTTGTTGGGAAAGATGTTGATGCAGAAGTTGGCTTGGGAGCAATCAAGTCCACGCAACTTCAAGGCGAAATCAAAATCGAACGGCCAAACAGCCGAACGGTACAAGAATCGACGGTCTGGAAAAGTAAAGACGTTGCGTTCGGAGTCGCTCGCTGGTCGGCGAAGATGATTCGCGAAAGGAAAGACGATCAGTCCCCTCGTAGCGACTTTAAGCCCGCTACCGAAGTTACGATCGAAATGAAGGCGAAGGAAACTGGTCAGGATGCAAAAAGTGAACTGAACGTTCCGTGAGGGATTTTTCAAAGCGGCATCGATTGGAGAATCCACGGCATCGTAGTCTTCTCTTTCTCAGTGGATATAATGCGTTCGGTTTAAAATCGAGAATCGCTGCTTGAACGATTACCGTCAGGCAGTGGAACGAGACTCTTGAAATTCTCCCCGTTTTTCCCAACGAACAATCATATCGTTGAATTGCGGGGTCTTCCGACGGCATCGTTGCAATCTGGCGTTGAGGGGCGTGTGAACCGACAACTCACCCTGAACTTGTGCTTATTATGCTTCACAATGATTGCGACAAGTTCGCCAAGGTTACGGGCTGACGAAGTCAATCCGCCGAAAAAAATTCTGCCTGCGGCCGCGACTCGGCCGATCACTTTTCAGAAAGATATACAGCCGATATTTCAAAAGGCGTGCGTTCGATGTCACGGCCCCGAAAAACAAAAAGGGGATTATCGACTCGACGTCCGGGATTCGGCTTTCAAGGGCGGTGAGTCCTTCGCGCCGAATATTCTTAAAGGGAATAGCGAAAACAGCCCGCTGATTCGGTTCGTTGCAGGAGCGGATCATGTCGTCATGCCGCCCGAGGGAGATCGGCTGACTCTCCACGAGATTGGGTTGTTGCGAGCTTGGGTTGATCAAGGTGCTTCGTGGCCAGACGACGTCGCTGGAACGGTTCCCGTTAAAAGCGAATTATGGTCGTTGAAACCGCTTTCCCAACCAGGTGTCCCGCAGGGCGAACGGGCAATCGGCCAGCTCGTTCAAAAATCTCCAATTGATGCATTCATCCAAGCGAAGTGGGCCGAAAAGAATTTCCGCTCGGTTGGGCAGGCGGATCGACGGACTTTGATCCGGCGAGTCTCGTTTGACTTGATTGGCTTACCTCCGACTGCGGACGAGGTCAATGCGTTCATTGCCGATCCCGATCCCAACGCTTATGAAACACTAGTTGATCGTCTCTTAAAATCACCGCGATACGGTGAACGGTGGGCTCGCCACTGGCTTGATGCCGCTCATTTTGCTGAGACACACGGGAACGATCAGGACCGAATTCGAGAGCATGCCTGGCCATATCGTGATTACCTGATTCATTCCTTGAACGACGACAAGCCGTATTCCCGTTTGGTTGAGGAACAGATTGCAGCAGACGTCCTTTCTCCAGAGGATCCGTCCGCGACAGCCGCACTGGGATTTCTCGCTGCCGGACCGTGGGATGAAAGTTCATTACGCGACATACAGGAAGATACAATCGACCGTCAAATAGCCCGATACCTTGATCGCGATGACATGCTATCAAATGTCATGAACAATTTTTGCAGCCTGACGGTCCAATGTGCTCGCTGCCACGACCATAAGTTCGACCCAATCAGCCAACGCGATTACTACTCTTTACAAGCAGTTTTTTCAGGTGTCGAACGGGCTAATCGCCGATACGACGCTGACCCCGAGATTCGCCGTCAGCGAACAGAATTATCGCGTCGAAAGCGCGACATCGAGCAACTTTCGCGGCTGGAAATCGAACGATTGATGTCGAACGAGGTTCAGCATCTGGTCGCAATTTGGGAGAAAAGCCGAGCGTCAAATTCGATCAATTGGCACGTTGTTGACGCCGAGTCCTTCACATCTTCGGACGGGGCGAAGCTCCAAAAACTGGAAGATGGATCGATTCTTTCGAGCGGGTTAAGACCAGATACAGATACGGTGACGATCGTTTCGGCACCCCTACCACATCAGCCGTCGCGGGGAGAAAACACGGACATCCGACAGTGTGGTAACCCGGATTCCGGAACCGTTAAAAAAGACGTTCGCACGCTGGAACAGATTACCGCGATTCGCCTGGATGTTCTTACTCACGAGAGCCTGCCTCATGGTGGCCCTGGGCGACAACCCGATAACGGCAACTTACACCTCTCGGAATTTGAGGTGTTTTTAGAGGGAAGCAATCAGAAACTTACGCTTGTGAATCCGACTGCGGACTTCAATCAGCAGGACTGGGTTATTGAAAAAGCGATTGATCAGAACGAACAAACCGCGTGGGGTATTCATCCGCAAGAAGGGAAATCTCATTATGCGATTTTCGAATTGAAAGAGCCGATTCGATTATACGGCCACGAAAAAACACAGGATGATTCGCTGGAGACTAAGTCAAAGCTCGAAAAGCCGGTCAAATCAATCCGACTTCGAATTGTCCTGAAGCAGCGGCATGGACAAGGACACCTGATTGGACGAACTCGGCTATCCCTGACAGGAGTTGCCAGACCCGTGAGGGTCGATGACGTTCCGGACGCAATCGCGATCATCCTGGCCATCCCGCCGGACCGGCGTAACGATGTACAACGTTTGGAACTCGCGAAGTTTCAGCAACTGGACGAGGTTTCACGCTCGTTGAATTCACTACCTGAACAGCAAATGGTTTACGCCGCCGCAGCAGATTTTGAATCGGACGGATCATTGCGTCCGCCCCCAGGTCCTAGAACGATTCACATTCTGCAACGCGGGGATGTTCGTTTTCCCAAAGACGAAGTCACGCCTGGTTCCCTGACATGTATTTCGGCGATTTCATCTCAATTCGAAATTCCTTCAGGCGCTCCAGAATCCGCACGACGTGCGGCGCTGGCGCGTTGGTTGACGAATAAAAAAAATCCGCTGACGTGGCGATCGATCGTCAATCGCGTCTGGTACCACCACTTTGGACGCGGACTTGTCGGGACACTCAACGACTTTGGACACCTGGGTGAACAGCCGACGCACCCCGAATTACTTGACTGGCTTGCGGTCGAATTTCGCGACGGCGATCAATCGCTCAAAAAGTTGCATCGAATGATCGTGAAAAGTCAGGCCTACCAGCAAAAAGTTGAAAACCCACCGTCAGATACCGATAAGTCATCAGACGACCAACGGAAGCAGGATTTGAGGCTGGATCTCGATGCAGACAACCGGTTCCTTTGGCGAATGAACCGAATTCGTCTGGATGCTGAGTCAATACGGGATGCGATATTGGCCATTTCCGAGCGATTGGACTTGCGAATGGGTGGACCTTCGGATCGACAATTCGACCTTCAGCCCGGAATTCACGTCACACCTCGGATCGATTATTCAAAATTTGATCCTAGTGGAGATATGGGCCGACGTCGAAGCATTTACCGCTTTCTTTTCCGAACGCTGCCCGATCCATTTATGGATTCACTAGACTGCCCGTCGGGCGATCAGATCACTCCTGCAAGAACCCATGAAGTTACTGTCCAGCAAGCACTGTCGCTTTGGAACGACAGATTAATCTGTCAGAATTGTGAGCACATTGCTGCTCGCATCGACCGCGATCTTCTCAGCGAAAAGTCAAATTCAAATGAGCCGATTCCAAGCGTCGAGTCAAAAATCAACTATGCGTTCCGTTTGATTTTCTGTCGCAAGCCAACCGTCAATGAAACGCTTGACTCGATCTCTTTCACAAACCGCCATGGACTTGCGAACCTTTGCCGACTGCTGCTCAACAGTAACGAATTTTTGTTCGTAAACTAATGATTGATAATGAGTTGGGATCTTCAGCTTTTGCAGGTGGAAGTCAAAGTTTGCGGGCTGGCGAATGCTTATCGCCTTTTCTCATTTTCGCTCGTCAGCAGGCTCAGGAAGGATTCAAATACAAAAATTCGGCAGGTCTTGCTTGCATGAGGATAGACAGGGCGTATGATATCTCATCGGTTTAGTCGACGATATCGCCAGTCGAAGAGTTGTGCTTCACCGTCAGAAGACTTGATAAAGAGTATTCCCGACCGGAGCTGGGAACTTGTTACTAAGTAAGCTGGTGTGGCCGAACCCAATGAGAGTTCGGGCATACTAGTTTTTTTTTTGCTCGCCTGAACATCTTTGACGATGATCTCGCGCAACGCGGGACGACGGCGAATCCTGGAAAAAGGCGGATCGGCACCGCGCCGAATTCGACAGAGGTTTTACACGATGGCAATGTTGATTACGGGGCTTGGGACCGCTGTACCTGCGGGAAGTGTCGAACAGAATCTGGCATACGAGGCGATGCAATCCTTGTGCTGTGATTCGGACGAACATCGCCGTGTGATGCAAATGATTTACCAAGGTGCCGGGGTCAACGAACGTGGGACGGTGCTTCTGCAGGAACATAACGGGATTCCGGCGGACGTTTCGGAAGGGTTTTTCCAACCACGTAGCGATGAAGATGACCGGGGTCCAACCACTCACGCCCGTATGGTCAAGTACGAAGAACATGCACTCGCATTGGCGATGGAATCGTGCGAGGCAGCACTGGCACATGCTGACCAGGATGTCTCAGAAATCACACATCTCGTGACGGTGTCTTGCAGCGGTTTCTACGCCCCGGGGTTTGATATCGATCTGATTCAAGAGTTGGGTCTTTCGCCAGACACTGCGCGAACCCATGTTGGTTTCATGGGATGTCATGGGTCGTTTAATGCTTTGCGAGTCGCTAAGGCTTTCGTCGACGCCGATCCTAAAGCCGTGGTTCTTATCTGTTCAGTCGAATTGTGCAGTCTGCATCACCACTACGGTTGGTCGACCGAAAAAGTGATTGCCAACGCCCTTTTCGCAGACGGGTCAGCAGCCGTCGTCTGCCGATCGGCTCCTGAAGGCCAAAGCCCGATTCAGTCGAAGTACAAAATGATTCGAAGTGGATCTCATTTGCTCGAAGGAACAAAGGCAGCGATGAGCTGGAGAATTGGCGACCACGGTTTCGAAATGACTTTGTCGCAGAAAGTGCCATCGCTGATTGAAAAGAATCTGGGACCTTGGATGACATCTTTCCTGGCGAAAGAAGGACTTACGATCCAAGACATTGCCGGATGGGCGATTCATCCCGGTGGCCCGCGAATTCTGGACGCTTGTCTTGCGGCACTGTCACTGTCGAGTGAAGATGTTGCACCGGCTCGTGAAATTCTCGCTCAATACGGCAATATGTCGTCAGCCACAGTATTGTTCCTACTGAATCGAATTCAGGAGGAACCACGACGAGGTCCGGTCGTCGCCTTGGGATTCGGGCCAGGCTTGACCATCGAGGCCATGCTGCTGAATTCGGAAATCTAACTCGTTTGAGTATCCTTTCGTGAAAATCTTCCTGGCATTGGTCGGCTTTGCCTACATCGGGTTAGCCGGATGGTGCTCGTTGCAACCTGAGAAGACGGCGAAGGGAGTTGGATTCTCCCTTCAGGCGGGCTCGGGACAATCCGAATTTCTGGTTGTCTACGGCGGATTAGAGCTCGCGTTGGGGCTGATTTTTCTTTGGCCCCTTTATCGACCTGAAGAATCGGCTTTTCCACTTTTTGCATGCTTAGTGATTCACGCCTGCCTTGTCCTGTTTCGGACGATCAGCTTTTTTCTTTATAGCGGAATCGAATCGACGACGTCGTACCTGGCTGCGACGGAGTGGCTGATTTTTCTCGGCTCTGCTTACTATTTTCTGCGCAAATCCTGACTCACTCAATCGACAAAATTAGTCGGGAAGGTCATTGTGCGATCTTGGTGCTCGTGTCGACACGAGTAATTAGATCGCAGCGCGGCAGCATCTGCGATCTCCTACATGAAATTGCCTTCCCGCGCATTTCATCAGAACCTTAGTTCATGCTGCAACATTCGAGCGAGTAATTTCCACGTGAACACCTTCGATGTGATCGGCCGAAATGCGTTGCAACTGGTTAGCGTAACCGACCAGCAGCGCAAAGTCGCACAGTCGATTGATGCGGCGCGGGATCCCCGCAGAAAGCTCATAAAGGACTCGCATCGCGGACGAATCGAAGATTGGCTTCGATCGGCCTGCAGACTGTAAACGGTGGACAATATATTCCCCCGTCTCCGCTTCCGTCAGCGACTGCAGGAAACAGTGGAATGCCATTCGATCAGCGATCTGACTGTTCGATTGCAAAGTGCCGATTAGTTCCGGCTGGCCAGCAAGAATCATTGCAAAGTTGGAACGGCCCGGCTGCTGAAAGTTCATCAATTGATGCAGGGTTTGAAAGACTCGACGGTCTTCGATCAAATGTGCGTCGTCGAGAATGATGACTGGTTCACGACCGGCTTCCGTCAATTCTTTTAACCGAGCTTCGAAGGATCGCAGCAGAATATCGAGACCCAGATTTGCGGAATTGAAGTCAGGCAGACTTTCACCCAATTCCTGTGTCAAGTACGCGACTAACTCGTGGGGCGAAAGTTGAGGATAGACGAGATGTACGACGGGGCTTCCGTTTGAGACGCGATCGCGGACCATTTCCAGGACGTGCGTCTTACCTGTCCCACTTGCTCCAACAAGGACCGCTGCCCCTTTGCCGTGCTCGATCAGATAATTCAGTTTGACGATTGCTTCTTGATGCAGTCGACCGGAATAGAATGAATCAGAACGACGATCGTGGTCGAACGGCGCTCGATTCAATTGCCAGTGGCGCTCGTACATCTCTCGGCCTCCTTGCCGTTCGATTGACCGACTTAAATTATCTAAAATTTGTTGATTCTCGGCGACCACCAGAGATTCGCCGAATCGGATCTGCAGAATCGCTTCGCTCAACTTCTTCAATCGTACCGGTCAGCCAGACTGCCGCGAAGCGATCCTGTCCTTCGGCGGATTTCTGAGCGTTCGCTCCGCCAGAATTCGAACGTTCACTTGCCGTTCCCATCGAAGCTGGCGCTCGAATCGGCAGGGTTGAACTTTGTTTCGAAACTTTAGTCGACTCGAACGCTGGGGTCGTAAAATCAAGACCATCCAGTTCCGAAATTGAATCTCCTTCATCGACTTGCCGGCGCGAACCGAAATAGCTCCAAGTTCCGAAACCAACACTTACCGCTAACAGGCCAATAATGACATAAACTGACGGTCTGATGATTTTCATCCCTAACCGTTTGATTGACTCTTGTCTCTTTCGACCATTTGGTTTGGATGGTCGAGGTTCTCGCAATGTATTGGCAGTTTGGCCAGCGTCCATCATCTCATCCTTGTTGATGGAAAAGAACTACTTTCCGGGATGTCGACGAGCGGACTTTTGATAATACTCGCAATAAAATCCGCACGGACGAACCACTTGTGGATCGCTCATCAATGCTATCGTCCGCTCATTGGAGCGACTTGAGTGGAGTTGCGTCAAAAAACCTGCCGGTATCACTTAAAAAATGATTGTTTTTGCCAGAAAAAAACGGAGCAAACATTTCAGTTTTGACATAAGTCATTATTAAAATCGAGTATTGCAGCCTGCGGTGTCACGTAAGATGGTCAAATAGCATCTGCGTGCAAAATGAGCGGATTACGCGTTCAAGACAATCGTCTGAACAGGATCGTGTTCTTTCTGACTCGCACCGACGCTCAGACTGGGAAATTGTTCACTCAGTCTTTTAGCGAGATTTTCCATCGAGAATCGCTCGGTGGCGTAGTGGCCAGGTAATATCATTCCAAGACCAAGATCCCTGGCTTCAAGTGAAGCGTGAAAACGTGCTTCGCCTGTCAACAATGCCTGACATCCAGCGCGCTGAGCATCCCTTAGAAACTCGGAAGCAGCCCCGCAGGCAATTCCAAGCCGGTAGATGATTTGGGACGCTTCTCCGACAAACTGGACGCTTGGCAGCCCTAATCGACCAGAAATCACGTGGCTTAACTCGTTAAGATTCATTGGCTTGTGGAGAATTCCAAATCTTCCCGCCCCGGCCGCATTTGCTACGGCTTTTACGGAAAAAACATCCACTGCAGGTTCTTCGTACGGGTGAGCCATTCTTAACAGCGCAAGAGCATGATCAAGACGTTTCGAGGGGCAAACGACTTCAACACGGACTTCTTCCACATGTTCGAGCTGGCCAGATTTACCAACAGCGGGGCTTGTTGAATCGGACCCAAAGAAGGTTCCAGTACCGAGCAGATTAAAGCTGCATTGACGATAATTTCCAATCACCCCTGCGCCAGCATCCCACAATGCCTTGCGAACGGCCTCCAGATGCGATTCCGGTACGAATGTGACTAGCTTGACTTGATCGGTCACTGCTCGTTTTCTCAACGGCGCAATCTCTTTCAATTCGAGCAATTCAGCTAATTGCTGATTGATCCCCGTGGCCGAATTGTCCCAGGCTGTATGTGGACAATAGACGGCAATTCCGTGGCGAAGCAGCGTCATCAACATTCGCCCCTCTGCGGTGGCCGCCGTAATCTGCTTGATCGGCTTGAACATCACAGGGTGATGCGTGACGACAAGTTGTGCTTCGAAATCTGCCGCCTCGGTTGCAACATCGGTCGTCAGTGTCAAGCACGTCATTATTTTCTTCACTTGGGCACTATCGTCACCAAGTAAGAGTCCAACATTATCCCAATCCTCTGCAAGATTTAGCGGAGCCAACATTTTCAAATGGTCGCAAACATCTTTAACCGTCGTCATGGAAATCATTCCTTTGGTTGAATAACACGCTGCCAATGGGTTGGATTCTTGTTTATAATCGGGCAAGCAGCACTGAACTGAAATCACCTGTCGTTGTTGTTTTGTTCGGTCGTGAAATCACTTTGGTTTGGAATTTTAGTCATGTCGAGTTGTGTACTCGCCTACTCTGGCGGTCTGGATACGTCGGTCATTCTCGGTTGGTTACAGGACGAAGGATACGACGTCCACTGCGTCTACGTCGACCTCGGACAGCCAGGTGAGGACCGTGAGGCGGTGCTAAAAAAGGCTTATACTTGCGGAGCCAAATCGGCTCGAATTGTCGATGCCCAGGAAGAACTTTGTCGTGATTTCGCATTCCCAGTACTGCAATGGCAAGCGAAATACGAAGGTGTTTATCTCCTAGGTACTTCGATCGCTCGGCCGCTGATCTCGAAAATCTGCCTTCAAGTTGCAAGAGAAGTCGGTGCGGACGCCTACGCACATGGAGCGACAGGCAAGGGTAATGACCAATGCAGATTCCAGCTTGCCGCCGAAGCCTTGGAGCCCGGCGTGAAAATCATCGCCCCTTGGCGAGTCGAAAAGTATCGCGCAAAGTTTCCCGGCCGAACTGAAATGATCGCATTCTGTCACGAGAAAGGAATCCCGGTCAAAGCCTCGGTCGCCAAGCCATACAGCTCAGACGAAAACTGCCTGCATATCAGTTATGAGGCAGGTGTGCTGGAAGACCCCAAAGTCGCCGGCGTCGACGTTCCTGATTACGGTATGACGGTCTCGCCGCAACAGGCTCCGGACAAAAGCGAACAGGTCACAATCGGTTTCGAGCATGGTGTCCCTGTCACATTGGATGGCAAGGCCGTCAGTCCGCTGACAATGGTTTTAGAGCTGAACAAGATCGGGGGACGCAACGGAATTGGTCGATTGGACATGATCGAAAATCGCTTCGTGGGAATGAAAAGTCGCGGCGTTTACGAAGCCCCTGGCATGACTCTACTCTACGAAGCCCATCGCTATGTCGAACAACTGACGCTCGACCGCGATCTTCTTCATCTTCGAGATCGCCTGTCACCAGAAATTGCCGAGATGGTTTATTACGGTTTCTGGTATACGGCGAAAATGGATGCTCTGATGGCCTTCAACAAACAGGCTCAGGCAGTCGTCACTGGCGAAATCACCTTGCGTTTGTACAAGGGAAATATCACGGTCTGCAGCCGGACCAGCCCCAACAGCCTGTATGACGACAAAATCGCCAGCATGGAAGCAGGTGGTTCATACAACCAGACCGATGCCGAAGGTTTCTTGCGTCTGATGGGACTTCCATCCCGAGTTCAGGGCCGAGTTCGACCGCGAGCTTATTAACGACATCAATCGTGATTCGCTGCCGCGAGAATTCGATGACTGCGAGAAAACATGATTCGATCCCTCACGTTTGTCGTACAACCGTGAGGGATTTTTTATGATCGTTGCTGAGAATGATGCTTCATCTCGTGCCAAATTCCGCAGCTGAAGGCATAATCACCTCCAAATTTGCGAAGGCGCGTCTTGGATGGGCTTCGGTACCATTCCAGACATCAACGAGTTGATACGCTTCCCACGGAGGGGCTCTTCACGATGCGCTGGACATTCACGTTAATCAAACGGTTTTTGCCGGTCGGCATTCCCGTCGTTCTCGTTGCGACGTCGGCTGTCGTCTTCGAATTACAGAACTATTCGAAACTGACCCCGAAAGAGCCATTTCTGCTGAAGCAGGATGATCAATTAGCCGTTCAATACAAAACCTATGTTTCCGGGGATCCAAAACCCAAAGAATTCATTGGTCCCGAGTATTCGATTCCCGTCGCCCGAAAAACTCTTTTGACTCGGCATGCAGGCCTCCGTTTTTATGACCGTGGACATGGCATTTCATTCGAAGCTGAATTGCCTGAGTTCCTCAGCGAATCGCCGTTCTTAAAAAAGCTGAGCCAGCAGCTTTGCGATGACTTCAGAAAGAGTGCCAGCGAATTCACACAAGTCGATTGGTCGATTGTCCTGGAAGGTTTTCGTGAGCCGTCGTACTCGCAGAGCCAGTGGGATGGGATGATCGGCGTCGACTTTGCTCATGTCACTCCAAACGCCGTCAGCCTGATCCAGTCATACTGGGAATATACGGGAGGCGCCCATGGAAACGGAGGTTTAGATGGCCAGAGTTATGTCGACGATCAGGGAACGGTACAACGACTTAAACTCGAAGACCTGTTCGACGCGAACTCGGATTGGAAAAAACGGCTGGTTGACTTTTGCGTCAGAGACCTGAGGCATCAGGGGGCGTCGTATGTCTCTGCGGCGCTGGTAGAAAACCCCTCATCGCCGAAACTTTCTGAGGCCGACCGTCACCAACAGCCTGCCAAATTGAGCTTCGATGATGACGACGATCCGTTTTCCGAAAGTTCCGACCCAGCAATGGAGACGGCGAAAGAAAATTATCTCAGCCTCAAACAATTCTCGACCGATGATTTGACCTCGTTCACACTGTCACCCCCAGGGATCAGGTTTTATTTCTCGCCGTATCATGTCGGAAGCTATGCCGACGGCGTTTTTACAGTTGGAGTCCCCTATGATGTGATTCGCGACTGTATTCCCGAAACGAGTCCCGCTCGGTTGTTTATGAAGGCGAATGCACCCTGACGCCGCAGACGGCCCGTTACTTGATGGAATTCAGAAAATCGTCGATTTCCTGATCAGTGAGGAACCCTTCTTCGCATTGAAGAATTAAGACGGCGTCATCGAGTTTTCCGCGAAATTTTCCCGTGACTTGTCGATATTTCGTCGTCGATCCCCGGTCTTCACCAAGTCCGATCTCAAATTGGGATGGGACTCCACGAATCTCGAGTGTACGAGTTGAGTGCTCACTCAGGTCAATCATCTTCAACTCTGGAGCGATTTTTTCCATGAATTCCTTCAGCTGGGACTGTTGTTGAGAAGAGGGCATCATTTTTATATGCATTTGCCCGACAAGCAGGATTCCGCGTCCCTCGCGTTGAATAAAACTCGCGATATCGATTCGCATCAGAATGTTATCCATCGTGACGCCTGATTTTCCCTCGAACGTTTCGGGAACCTTCCAATCGGTGATGATTGAAGCTGCCGCATCGGCACCTTCAGCGGTTTCAACGACTTGAGGCCGGAGCAGCAAAAAAGAGAGGACGCAGCAACCGGAACAGACGAAAAAAAGCCCGCAAAAAAAGATAGCACTGATCGAAAGCAGACGCTCAAATCCGCGACGAGGCGCTGGCTGGGGATTTTCGATCGGTAATTCGATTTTAGGCATCGAGCTCTTTCGGGTCACTCGAAAATTAGGCATCGTTGATTGGCTGATCCACAAGGTAACAACTCAACGGAATTGATTCACGCGACTACCGCCTGGCAATCCTGAAGAATCAATCGTGAAGTCCAAAATCGGGAAAGGGAGTGAAGCGAATCGCGCTGTTGCGAGCCAATCAATCATTGAATGACATTGACCGACTTCGAAGAGACGACATATTCTCCGCGAGGACTGGACTCGTGAGTCCAGTGACGACTCGGCAATTCGGATGTGCCAGTCAAATCTCACGGAGGATCGAATGTCCGTCGATGTCCAATCGTCATCAGTTTATCGTCAATTCAGCTTGTGGTCCTGGCTGGTACTCACCGTCGTCGTCACATTTACCGTCGTGATGTCGATCGTGACGGGACAAGAGCGATCCGTGACCCCTGCCTATCAATCTGCCGTCGTGCATTGGTTTGCTGGTGAACCGCTATATAACATGGAAGGGCACGGGTTTCTGTACCTTCCTCAAGCGGCATTAACGTTTGCACCCTGGGCCATGTTGCCCCATACGGCCAGCGAAATTGTCTGGCGATGGTGCATGATCGGTGTCTTGTCAGCGAGCTGCCTCAGGCTCGTGCGGCTTTTAGGCGGCGATGATCGCTGGTTTTTTGCGATATCGGCGTCGTCTGTCGTGCTGGCATGGGGATGTGCCAGAAACGGTCAGTCCACGTTGCTGATTACGGGATTGATGATTCTGGCCGCTGCTGACCTTAGCGAAGCCCGTTGGTGGCGAGCAACGACCCTTCTTTCGCTCGCCTTCGCGTTCAAACCACTGGCAATCGTCATGATTTTGCTTTCCACCGTCATTTATCCCCGCATGTCCTGGCGACTCGCAATCGGATTATTGTTTGTCGCAGTTGTTCCGTTTATGACTCAGCGACCAGATTATGTGATTTCGCAATATCGCGATTGCGTTCAAAATCTGGAGATCACCTTTGAAGTCGGTGAGACTGGACTTTGGGCTCAATTCTTCGGCATGTTACAAGTCGCCGGAATCGAATTCCCTTCGACCGCGCGAACTGCGATTCGATTGTTGGCTGCAGTGACAACCTTGTTCGCCTGCTGGAAAGCCTCAAAGGTGTTATCACCGAAGCACAGTGCCTTCTATCTGTTTTCGTTCGCGAGCTGTTATCTGATGTTGTTTAACTCGCGAACGGAAGGAAACACATACACGATGATCGGACCGGTTTACGGTGCCTTATTGGCAGAGGCGGCATTTCGTTTGAAGAACCGGACGTCAACAGCCTGGATGATCGCGGCCGTGGTCCTGACCGTAGCAAATTATGAATTGGCGGTACTCATTACACCCCGACCGAAAGCCATCTGGATTTCACCACTCGTCTGCGTCGGAGTCACTTGTTATCTGATTCATCGATTAGTGCAAGACATGCGAGCGAGACGTTTAACAGATCAAGCAACAGGCGGTGAGACGACATCGACGTCGCGAGAATTCGACACGAAAACAGCCGCATGAAATCGATGAGAAAGATCAAGCGTCGTATCGCGATTGATTGTCTTGAATCAATGCGCATTCACTGGCCAAACACGGGCGCCATTATTGGAATCCGTCTGAGGGGAATCGATCGTGACTAAATCCGATTCGTTCAATTCCGCCAAAACCCTGTCCTCGGCTCGCAAGTTCCTATCAACGACTGCAATGAGCACACCATTTATGCGGTATTCGATCCTGCGCCTGGTGATGTGACTTTTCCGGCCCTTCGCTCCTCGATATCGACAGTGCACTTGGGTGTCTTCGGCGTGTCTGCTTTTGTTGGCTGGATTTTTGGGACTGTTTTCAAAATCGACTGAGCGCAACCACCGGAGGAAGCGATTATGAGAACGGCTCCTATATTCGCTCAATCTTACATGAACCCGCTCTTTCGAGAACGAATTATTTGAACCACACGTCAGTCGCGAAGAATCCGATGTTTCGTGCCGAAAGCGTGAGGACTCAGTTTATGATTGCCGTTTCGTTGAGGAATTGATTTCTCGAGACAAGACCGCACGATCCGGTCGCATAACGTGACGAAATCGATTCCCATACGTGCTGCGGCTTTCGGAAGCAGGCTGTGGTCTGTGAATCCGGGAACCGTGTTGATCTCAAGGACCCAGGGTTGATTCTGTAAATCAAGTCTCAGATCGACTCGAGCCAGACCACGGGTTCCCAACGCGACACAGGCATTTTGAGCAACAAGCTCGATATTCTCGATCACAGCCGGTGGAATCTCCGCATCGAAGATATAGCGAGTTGAGTCGTCTTCGTATTTCGCCTGCCAATCAAAGAACTCACGGTCCGTTTCAATTTTAATGGCAGGTAACGTCTGCAAGTCGATCAGCCCTACTGTCCATTCGGACCCTTCAATCATCGTTTCCACGACACCGAACACATCGTATTGGAAACAAAGTTTCAACGCATTTGGAAGTTGTTCAGAGGATCGAACGATACTCACTCCAAGGCTCGACCCCTGTGTATCCGGCTTGACGACCAGCGGAAAACCAATTTCAGCTGTTTTTCGCGAAATTTGCTGCAAGTCTTCGTTGTAATGGATTAACGAATACGGAGGGGTCGGAACTCCAAACTGCTCGAAGCGTTCCTTCGCTGCGGATTTGCTGAACGCAAGTCGCGACGCAAGTGCGCTGCTTCCCGTGTATGGAACGGCAGCATCGTCCAGTAGCTGCTGTACCTGACCATCTTCTCCGAATCGACCGTGTAGTGCGACAAACGCAACGTCGAATTGAGACCAATCAATTCCGGACAATTCCACGATCGCCGGATCGAGATGCAGGACACTATGTCCGGCATGGGCGAGAGCCTTAGCCACGGCCATCCCACTTTTCAAGCTGACGGAACGTTCGTCCGAATCCCCCCCAGCAAGAACAGCAACGCGCAATGACAATCCATTCTCCATCATTATTCGCTTCCTTGCGTTTTTTAGTATGCGTCGCACGACGGGGTTCGAACGCGAATCCTTCGCGCGTTGTGAGACGCGTCTCGACTTTAAAAGTCAAAACGATTCCATATCGATGTATTGACGTCTCGAATCCTGAATAAGCTTCCCGTCCGCACAATCGGCAATCCGAAAGACACCAACGCGCCAACGACAAACCTATTTTCAACCCATCCCCCCGACGCGCACGAAAATTACCAGAATTTGATTTCGGGCTCTAGATGGACTCCGAATTGTTCGGAGATCTTGGAGCGGGTCAGATCGATCAGTCTCATGACGTCGCTCGATTTGGCTCCGGGATGAGTGACGATGAAATTGGCGTGGCGATCACTGATTTCGGCGCCACCCACGCGGGTTCCCTTCAACCCGGCTTGCTCGATCAGCAATCCCGCTCGTTGACCACGCGGGTTTTTGAAGACGCAACCTGCGGATTGAGAGCTGAGAGGTTGCACGGATTTTTTGGCAATCCAATTCATCTTCAGCATCTGAGCGATTGCCTCGGGGTCATCCGGTCGAAGTTCAAATTCCGCTTCGATGATGATCAATTCATTGAGGTTACTTTGGCGGTAATCAAACGAAAGTTCGTCTTTACCTCGCACCACTCGCTCGCCCAGAGACGTCAATCCGGTGACGCTGGAAACGAGCTGTGAGACCTCACCCAGCCGACCACCGCTATTCCCGCAGAGGGCGCCACCGATTGTACCCGGAATTCCTGCCAGATTTTCAAATCCCGCCAGACCGACCCGGACCGTTTCAGAAATCACGTGCGATAATAACGCGCCAGCCCCGGCTCGCGCCCGATTTCCAATGATTTCGACCTTCTCAAAAACCGGTGCCGTCAAGCGGATGACGACGCCACTGACACCTTCGTCTTTGACGAGCAAATTGGAACCACCTCCTAAAATATGGATCGGCAGTTGTTCGTCATGACAGACTGTGACGATCCCAGTCAGCTCTTCGACCGATCGCGGAGTTGCCAGGTACTGTGCCGGCCCTCCCAGTCGCAACCATGTATAAGGAGCCAGTGGCTCGTCTCGTTGAAGTATTTCATTGTATGCGTCGAGTGAACTCATGATGTATCCGGTCTATGTCGCCAGCCCCCATGGTCACAATAACATCTCCGGGGCGCATTGCATCCTCTAATGTGTTTACGATCAGGTCAAGCGACGTGAAAAACTGGGCAGGAACACCTTCTAATGAGATGCGATCGGCCAATTCGCGTGAAACCACTTCTGGCTCATCAGCGACCGATTCGCGTGCGGCGAAGACCGGTGCTAAAAGCACTTCATCAGCATCAAAAAAACTCGTTGCGAAATCCGTCATCAAGACCGTTGTTCGACGGATTTGATGGGGTTGGAATACGCATCGGATTCGACGTGTTCCCATGATTTTCCGTAAGGTACTTAATGTTGTACGCACAGCCGTTGGATGGTGGGCGTAATCGTCGATGAACGTCACACCGTGGAATTCGCCGACAAATTCGAATCGACGGCGAATCCCGTGGAATCTGGATAGGCTTTGACGAATGGACTCGGGTGAGACACCAATTTCGGAACACAAAGCTGCAGCTGCAAGTCCGTTCCAGACATTGTGTTGACCGTGAATTGGCAGATCGATTTCGATGACAGACTTTCCCTGATATGTCAGTTGAAATCGAGTTCCAATACTTGTTTGCTCCTGGTCTGCGGCCTGCCAATCTGCGAGATGATCCATTCCAAACGAGACCCGCTTTGCGTTCGTTTGAGCCTTTTTCGAAACAACTTTGGATACATCACAATCGCTGTTAAACAAGAGCACGCCGTCGGAAGCGGTCCTGCTCGCAAAATCGCAAAATGCAGCTTGAAGAGATTCCAGGTTGGCATAGCAGTCAAAATGGTCCGGTTCGACGGTGAGAATCGCCGAGTATTTCGGGTTCATATCGAGGAAGCTCTGTTGAAATTCGCAGCTTTCTGCGACGAATAAATCCCCGGTTCCGCTCCATCCGCTCCGGCCTCCGTCGCACAATTCTGCTCCCATGACGACGGCCGATAAACGTCGTGATTCCTCTAAAATTGTTGCGACCATCGCCGTCGTTGTGCTTTTTCCATGAGTACCGGCAACGCAGACCCCAGTCGAGTGCCTCATCAACTGCCCTACGGCTTGGCTATAGGATTGTTGCGGCAAGAAGCGAACTTGGGCCAGTTTCCGTTCCACGTTTTTTAACGGGATTGCAGGACTGTAAATTAATCGTTGAGTTGTTTCTGGAACGTTTTCTTCAGAATGGCCTTGATGAAAAACAAGCCCGCGTTCAATCAACCTTTTGATGGAAGCGGTCGGAGCGGTCAGATCAGAACCCGAAAGAGACCATCCGCGGTCCATAAGGACTTCGGCCAGGGCGCGCATCCCTGACCCGCAGACCCCGACCAGATGCGCCGACAAGCAATTATTCGTATCCATTGGTCTATTGGTCTCTTTTTAAGTTTCGCATTCGCATGGAACAGAAATTCTGTCCGCTCATCCTAACGGTTTGGATTCACGGTCAATTCGAATCAGACCACATTTTCGTAAGCGTATTCCAGAAAACAACTTGTCTCAATAACAATCACTGCATTGGTTGATCCAGCCAGACTTGTTGGATACACTGATTCTGTTGCACAGTTGTTTTATTGCCTTACAAACGTCGCCTGAGGATTGATACGACCTCCCTTTAGTTCGCGGTCGAACAACCACAAATCCAGTCCCATTCCCTCAAAAAACGCGCCTTGTTCCATCGTTTGGAATCCCCGTAATGACGCAGATTGTCGAAATTCGCAAAAGTGACGACCCACGCGATGCAATCCATCGCGCGTGTCATCGACTCGCGGAAGGCGATCTGGTCGCATTTCCAACCGAGACGGTCTATCTGATCGTTGCCAATCCATTAAGTTCACGCGGCGTCGAAAAGCTGACCGCCCTTCAGCCCGAAGGTCGGCGAACACTCTTGCTGAAGTCTTGTTTTGAACTCTGGGATTATGTCCCGAAGCTGCCGAATTTTGCTGACAAGCTGTCTCGTCGCGGATGGCCGGGGCCGCTGACGATTGCGATGAATCGCTCGTTGATCAATGGTGTTTTTGAAGATTTTAACATCAACGTTCAAAAAGCCTTAACCGCAAGTGACAATACCGTAAGCTTTCGATCACCGGCTCAACCGCTGCTTTTAGAAACGTTGAAATTGTGCCCTGCACCCTTAATCGCGTGTGCAGAGGTTTCTTCTGAAGAAATCATGCCGCGCAGCGCGGCAGAGATTGCATCACATTTTGGCGATCAACTGGCATTGATCTTCGATGATGGACCTTGTCGTTATGGAGAACCGTCGACGGTCGTCAACGTTGATTCAGATCGCTGGTTCGTCGCTCATCCGGGCGTCGTATCAGAGTGCACTCTGAAAAGATTATGCAGCGAGGTTTACCTTTTTATTTGTACGGGAAACACATGCCGCAGTCCTATGGCGGAAGCCTTGTTTCGAAGGTTGCTTGCAAATCGACTGAATTGTCATGATGAAGAACTGATGGATCGCGGGTTTAATGTGGTTTCTGCTGGTGTGTCCGCTGGCAACGGTGCTCCAGCGAGTCGCGAAGCAATTAACGCGCTCGCTCAAGAAGGGATTGACCTTCGTAATCACGAAAGCCAACCATTGACGGAACGGCTTCTGCTACACGCGGATCATGTTTTGACAATGACCCGAGGACATCGCCAGTCGATTTTGAATACTTATCCTGATCTTGTCAGTCGTGTCGGCCTGTTGTCTTCAGATCAAGTCGATATTTCCGATCCCTATGGAGGTGGGCCTGCTGAGTATGCCGAATGCAAGGACGCGATCGCCCAGAACCTGAAAACTTTGATATCCCGGCTGATTCCTGCCAGGCCGTAAACTCTTCGAGTTGAAAGATTTTTGTTACAATCCGTCCGCCCCAATTGATTTGCTTTACGACCCACTAAGAGATTTGAGTCGCCTTATATGAAAATTGTTGTCGCCAGTGATCATCGCGGCTTTCAAGTAAAGGGGCGAATTCTCGCCCAGGCTGCCGAACTCGGTCATGAAACAATCGATATGGGGCCTGTCACAGCGGAAATTGTCGATTACCCGGACTTTGGAGCGAAAGGGGCTCGTTCTGTTTCCGAAGGCAAAGCGGATCGAGCAATTCTGATCTGTGGAAGCGGAATTGGAATGAGTATCGTCGCCAATAAATTTCCAGGAGTGCGGGCTGCGCTCTGTCACGATGAATTGACGGCTGAAATGAGCCGACGCCACAACGATGCGAACGTGCTTTGCCTCTCTGCCGACCTTCTCGGCGAACGACTGACGTCACGGATGATCGAAATCTGGCTTGGAACCTCCTTCGAGGGTGGTCGCCACGCACGCCGAATTGGTAAGATCGCGGACATGGAGCATCAGGTGGAATGCCATCCGACCGATTGTGCCACTTGCGAGTAATCTTTCTGACGAAAATGACGTCAAAACTTCCTGTGGCCAATCATCCCGCAGTTGCTGGGGCTTCGACTCAGCGACTAGGATGCCCTCAGCCACTGTGAGACGGAAGTTAAATCTGAAACTGCGAACGGAGTCGTTATCCCCATGAATCCCAGCCAACTTAAGTATTCGAAAACACATGAATGGGTCGCGATTGAAGACGGAATCGCAACGATCGGCATTACGGATTTCGCTGTCCATTTGCTGACAGATCTGGTGTTTGCTGAACTTCCCCCGATCGGAAGAAAACTGATCCAAGGTCAACCGTTTGGAGAAGTGGAAAGCGTTAAAGCGGTCAGCGATCTCTACGCCCCTGTCAGTGGCGAGATCGTGGAAAGAAACGAACGGCTGACGGAGCGTCGCGGCGTTGACGGAAAAACGATCCCGGCCGAGTTGGAATTGCTCACATCCAGCCCATTCGGTGAAGGCTGGATGATTAAGGCAAAGGTTTCAAACCTTGCTGAACTGTCGAACTTGCTCGATCAGTCTCAATACCAGTCTCATTGTGCGGCGACGGAACACTGAAACACACATTCGAGTTTGGACCATGAATCAGAACCGATCATCTGAATAAGCCCCTGGTGCTGAAAAAGGATTCTCAAGTGGCCTATTTGTTTTGTACGCCCGATGAACAGCAGCAGATGCTTCAGCGCATTGGCGTTGATTCACTTCAGACGCTGATCGACGAGATCCCTTCAGAACTTCAACTCCATCGCCAACTGGATCTTCCTCCGGCGCTGACTGAACTCGAGTTAGAACATCATTTACGGGAATTGGCGTCGAACAACTTCGGCGGATCAGCTCGCTCATGTTTTATGGGAGGTGGCGCTTACGATCATTATATCCCGAGTGTTGTGGATGAAGTGACGTCGCGAGGCGAGTTCTACACCGCGTACACACCCTATCAGGCAGAAGCCAGTCAGGGAACGTTGCAAGCGTTCTTTGAATTTCAGTCGATGATCGCTGAACTCACGGGTCTCGATGTCGCAAATTCAAGTCTTTACGAAGGGGGCAGCGGAGTCGCTGAAGCCACCCTGATGGCCATGCGTTGTAACGATCGAACCGGAAGTGTCGTGTGTCTCGGTTCGACGAACCCCGAATACGTCGCTACCCTGAAAACTTATCTGACGAACAAGGCGACAAAACTTGAAGTCGTTCCTGCATCGTCGGGTATTTGCGAAGTCGCTGCCTTGGAGAAAGTTGTCGACGACCAGACGGCCTGTATTATCGTCCAGCAACCAAATTTCTTCGGCTGCCTCGAAGACATCGAAGCAATCCGTAAACTCGCGGATCAATACGGTGCACTGCTGATCGTCAGTTTTGACCCGCTGAGCTTGGGCATTCTTAAGCGACCTGGCGATCTTGGCGCAGACATCGCTGTTGCAGAAGGTCAATCAATTGGTACACCTCTACAGTTCGGTGGGCCATATCTCGGACTGCTTGCCTGCCGTCAGCAATATGTCCGAAAGATGCCTGGAAGGCTAATTGGACAGACGGTTGACCGAAATGGGAAACGCTGTTTTTTTTTAAACCTGCAGGCGCGAGAACAACACATTCGTCGCGCAGGTGCAATGAGTAATATCTGTACAAATCAGGGATTGATAGCGTTACGTGCAACAGTCTATTTGTCGCTTCTCGGACCGCAGGGACTGAAAGAAGTTGCCGAATTGAGCTGTCGTAAAGCTCACTATGCGGCTGACCGCCTGAAGCTGATTGACGGTTGCGAATTGCCGTTCGAGCAGCCGTTCTTCAAAGAATTCGTCTTAAAGTACCGACACGGTGCAGAGGTCGCAATTCGACGGGCTGCTGCAGCCAATATTGATATTGGACCGGCCCTCAATCACTTCCCCGGACTTGATTGGCTTTCACAGGAAGATCGGGAACAAAGCGTCCTGATCGCGGTGACGGAATCACGAACCAAAGCCGAAATCGATCGCCTTGTCAATGCTTTGGCCGCAAACTGAACTGTGTGCCGTTTATAAATCAAATCGAATTCCTTGAGCGAGCGGCAACTCTTTGGAATAGTTAATCGTGTTTGTGGTTCGACGCATGTACGCTTTCCAGCTGTCGGACCCTGATTCCCGACCTCCTCCTGTCGCCTTTTCACCTCCGAAAGCGCCACCAATTTCCGCTCCGCTGGGGCCGACATTCACATTCACAATCCCGCAATCTGATCCGGCCGCCGAGCAAAACCGCTCCGCCTCGCTCATGTCGCTCGTCATAATTGACGATGCGAGTCCTTGAGGCACGTCATTATGGATTGCGATCGCTTCTTCGAATGTTGTGTAACTCTTGACGTAGAGAATGGGTGCAAACGTTTCGTCTCGTATGACGCTTTGCTGAGTCGTTGCTGAAGGGTTTGCCGAATCGGACTTGATTCCGCAAAAATCGACGATCGCAGGCCGAACGTAGACCCCTCCCTCAGGAACTCCCTCGTTCAAGCGCTGGCCACCGTGGACGGTCGCACCTTCGGCGGCGGCGCGTTTCAATGCCGATTCCATGGACAGCCAAGCCGCCTCGTCAATCAAGGGGCCGATCAGAGTCTTCGCCTCCGTCGGATTTCCGATCGGAAGTCGTTCATAAATTGAGATCAGCCTGCCGATGACAGCTTTCACCAGACTTTCGTGAACGATTAATCGTCGAAGAGTCGTACACCTTTGTCCGCACGTACCAACAGCCGAGAAAACGATCGCTCGAATCGTCAATTCAATATCCGCAGAGGGAGCAACAATCATTGCGTTATTTCCCCCCAGTTCAAGCAGAGATCGTCCTAGTCGAGAAGCGACGCGCTGAGCCACTGCGCGACCCATCGCGGTGGACCCTGTCGCAGAGACAAGAGGTACGTCTGGCGAATCAGACAAACGCTGTCCAATTTCTTTTTGTCCGACAATTACCGACGAAACGGCCGTGGGAATCTCGGGCATTTCGCGAAGTACTGAAGCAACGACGGCTTGGCAGGCTATGGCACAGAGCGGAGTTTTTTCGGACGGCTTCCAGATAACGGGGTCGCCACACACCCAGGCCAACGCCGCATTCCAGGCCCAGACCGCCATCGGAAAATTAAAGGCCGTGATGACCCCCACTGTCCCCAGAGGAAGCCACTGTTCCGCCAGTCGATGGAACGGACGTTCGCTGGCGATCGTCAGTCCATGAAGCTGGCGACTGAGGCCGACCGCAAAATCACAAATGTCAATGACTTCCTGAACTTCGCCGATCGCTTCCTGCGTAATCTTGCCGACCTCCCATGAAATGATTGCAGCAAGTTCGGACTTTAACTCCCGGAATCGATTACCAACTCGCCTGACAAACTCACCTCGATGCGGCGCAGGGATGATTCGCCAATCGACAAACGATTTGTTGGCTGCGGAGATGACGAAAGGAACGTCGCTTGCCGACGCAGACATGATTGTCGCCAGATGAGAACCGTTGATGGGCGATCGACTATGCAATGGAATACCGGAACCCGAAATTCGCGTATCGCCGATCCAGATGGCCTGCATTTCGTTCGCCAGACCAAGTCGCGATAAAATCGTTTGAATTGAATCCATTCTATTTAGCTCCAAGACTGCCAACTTCCCGACAATTCAAAATGTCAGAACCCCTGTCGCATATTACGACAGGGGTTTTGATTTTTAAGGTTTCGGAACTCGAGCTTAAGCCAGAATCTCCAAAATCGCATCGGTCATGATTCGAATCACTTTGCTGACTTGGCCAGTTCGGCTTCGATCACTTTGACGACTTCTGGAGCGTCTGGCTTTGTCGCAGTCGGGAATCGCGCCACCACTTCGCCATTGCGTCCGATGACAAACTTTTCAAAGTTCCACTTGATCGGACCATCCTTGGCGGTCAACTGCTTGTAGATTGGAGCGGCCTTTTCGCCATTCACGTCAATCTTCGTAAAAAGATCAAATGAGACGTCGTATTTTGTTTTGCAGAATTTGACGATCTCTTCTTCGCTGCCTGGCTCCTGCCCCCCAAATTGATTGCAAGGAAAACCGACAACTTCCAATCCCTTTGAGTGATAGGTGTCCTGCAACCCCTCAAGCTGCTTGTATTGAGGTGTCGCACCGCATTGGCTTGCAACGTTCACAACGAGCAGAACTTTTCCTTTGTACTTTTCGGCAAGATTGACTTCTTTCCCATCAATTGCCTTCATCTTGTGATCGAGCACTTTAGAACTCTTTTCTTCAGCAACAGCCGACACCGAAGCCATAGCGACAACGATACTCGCAAACACGGAAGCAGCGAACAGTCTCATCAGAGGAACTCCAGGCGGGACGGATGACGCAAACGAGCCGACGGCTTCCACAGGCCGCACAATTGGTAAACTCGTTACGCACGACACTACCTCGTAGTGTAGCGGTCACGCGATGGATGACCAGCGATTGCGCTTCACGCGGATTCTTCCTGTCGCGGAATTACCGCGAGACGGGGTCGGTCAGCGGGTTCGGTCATCCAGGGAGTAATTCGAGCTTCGATCAACTCAATCCGGTTACGCAATTGTTCGCATTGAGTTAGCCATTTTTCCTGACCGACCGCAAATAAATGGTGGAGTCGAGATTCCTGCTCAAGATGAGCCACAAGATTTTGCTTCATACGCTTGATGGCTTGATCGATCAGGCGAATCTTCGAAAATGACGGGACTTGGGAGTCGGTCGGAACGAACATCGGCTAACGCTCCAGGTTGGTAGATCAAAAAGGTGGGTTCATTTCTGAGTGCCCACTGCCATCGACGCTAACACGTATGAAGCTTGAGTGAGATAGGCAAGATCTGCCGCTCAAGAAGACTTTGTGAGGCTCGTTCCGAACATTCCATTCAGTCCGACTGACTGCTTCATTTGACACGTCACATTTGAACCAAGTTTTCTGACCAGCCGTCGTCTAATGATTGCGTTCGGTCAGGTACCTTCCCAAGGCCTCTTGCCAAGTCGGCATTTTCCAACCGAGAACTCGTTCCAACTTGGAACAATCCAGCACGCTGAAGCTTGGACGACGTGCTCTTGCTCCATATTCGGCCGTCGTAATTGAGCTGACGGTGGCGCGCAAACTCGCCATCCTCATAATCTCTGAGGCAAATTCGAACCAGGAACAACTGCCAGAATTTGTCGCATGGTAGAGGCCATATTCCTCCGTTTTTACGAGATCGAGGATAGCCGATGCCAGATTCGCTGTGGAAGTTGGCGTACATCGCTGATCCCCGACAACTCGTAATTCCGGCCGTTCACGCCCCAGGCGCAGCATCGTTTCGACGAAGTTCCCTTTGCCATGCATCGCGTTTCGACCATAGAGTCCACATGTTCTCACCACGAAATGTCGTGGGCAGTGTGTTAAGACAAGTTGCTCTCCGGCATATTTGCTCAATGCATAAGTACTAATTGGAAGGGGATCGTCCTGTTCGGTCCATGGGATCTTTCCCGTCCGACCGTCATAGACGTAATCGGTGCCAACATGGACCAGTTTCAAGTCGTGTTCGCGACAATAGTCGGCAAGCAGTCCTGGCCCGCGACGATTCGTGAGCATCGCCGCATCTCTTTCAGATTCCGCTTTGTCGACAAAATTGTAAGCCGCACAGTTGATCACGGCACTGGGACGCTCTCGATCGAGGGCACTCGCGACACTGGCTGCGTCCGAAATATCGATGTCACTGTGCCCAAGGGGAATCGCTTGCGCCCCCAAACGAGCAACAATATCACTTCCCAATTGCCCCTTCGCACCGATAACGGCCACTCGCATCATTTTGTTCAACTCCTGTCAAAATACTCGGAAATATTCGAAAGACATCAAAAAAAGGACAGAAAAAGAACACTCTGACCCAACCGGAATTTCTCTTTTTTTTCAGGCCTGTTGAGGCTTAGCGGTTGATTGCAAGGCCTCTGCGGCTTCAATCGCAAAGTATGTCAGTACGCCATCCGCTCCGGCTCGCTTAAAGGACAACAGACTTTCAAGTATTGCCTTCGATCGATCAAGCCATCCGTTCTGCGCTGCCGCAGTAATCATCGCGTATTCACCGCTAACCTGATACGCAAACGTGGGTAATCCGAACGTCTCTTTCACGCGGCGAACAATATCGAGATAGGGCATACCTGGTTTGACCATCACCATATCGGCACCCTCGGCAATGTCGAGCGCCACTTCACGAAGCGCCTCGTCTCCGTTTGCAGGGTCCATCTGATATGTCCGCTTATCTCCCTGGCCGAGACTGGTGGCAGATCCAACGGCGTCACGGAACGGTCCATAAAACGCGGACGCGTACTTAGCAGCATAAGCCAGCAATTGAACATGTTCGAAACCCGCCTCATCAAGGGCTGCCCGAATTGCTCCGATCCGCCCGTCCATCATGTCAGAAGGAGCAATGACGTCGCATCCCGCCTGGGCCTGTACGACGGCTTGCTGACAAAGCATCTCGAGCGTCTCGTCATTGACGACATAGCCATTTCGCACGAGTCCGTCCTGGCCATGTGACGTATAGGGATCCAGTGCGACATCGCAGATAATCCCCAGATCCCGCTGTTGTGCCTTGATGGCGCGAACCGCCCGACAGACGAGGTTATCAGGATTGATCGCCTCGGTTGCCGCTTCGTTCTTCAGCGAAGGTTCGGTTGCGGGGAATACGGCAACGGCCGGAATCCCCAGGTCTGCCGCACGCAAGACCGCTTCGACCAGAAGGTCAATCGACAATCGCTCGACCCCAGGCATGGAAGCAATCGACGTTTTTTGGCCTTGGCCCGGTTGCACAAAGATGGGCCAGATCAAGTCGTTGACAGTGAGCTGGTTCTCGCGCATGAGACGACGCGACCAGTCGAATTGCCGCGTTCGGCGCATGCGCGTTTGCGGAAACTGACCTGCTTGAAATGGAATTCGGGCATTCATGAACAATCTCCGTTGCTCTAATTTCTCGATTGGGTTGATTGAAAGTTTCAACTCGATTGTGCTGCGGATTGTAAGTCGTTCAGAGAAACGGCATTTTCATGACCTGAGACCAGCTGATCGAATACATTCTCAATGAGTACGAATCGTCGGCTTAATGTCTCAAAAATCGTAAACGAAGATAAACGCTTTAACGGGACAGCCATCCACCGTCAATCGCGACCGTACTTCCATGCATATAGTTCGATGCATCAGAAGCGAGAAACACGCAAAGCCCTGCAAGTTCGTCCGGCTGTCCCCATCGACCGACGGGAATCCGATCCAGAATTTGCGGGCCGCGAACGGGATCGTCTTGCAGAATGTGCGACATTGACGTTTCAAAATAGCCAGGACAGATGCAGTTGACGTTGATTCCTTGCCGCCCCCAGGAATTGGCTAAGGATTTCGTCAGTCCAGCCAAACCATGTTTGGCTGCTGCATAAGCTGGAATATTCAGACCTCCCTCAAACGTCATTACCGAACCAATGTTAATGATCTTTCCTCGGCCACGAACCAGCATGTGCTGAGCGGCTTGCTGAGACAGATCGAACGACGCATGAAGATGCACCTCAAACAAGTCGTGCCATTCGGAAAGTGGATACTCTTCTGGCGGATGCCGATGTGAAATGCCCGCATTATTCACAAGGATATCGAGACGCCCTGTCCGTTCGATAATTTGGTCGACCAATCCAATTCGGTCTTCAGGTTGTCCAAGATCTGCCGAAAAGCCCCAGAACCGACGGCCTGTCGCGCGAATCAGTTGTTCCAGTTCGGCCCAATCGCGACCTCGGCTAACACCGACAACGTCGGCACCTGCCTCCGCAAGTCCTACAGCCATTGCCTGGCCGAGTCCCCGGCTGGCGCCGGTCACGAGTGCGACTCGACCATCAAGTTTAAATAAATCGAGGATCATCTTCGTTCTGTGACCTTGTTGCGAAACCTGTTGTCAGAATTCAAACGTTTGCATACGTCGGTGTTTCAGGCGACCACTTTCTCTATTTTGCGGCAATCCCTGACTTGACCGATTTTTCCATTCGCTTCGCCGTCGGCGAAACCGATGCAGTCGTTGTGATCCGCAGGATAAGCACGCCGCGCAGGTTTGCCCAGTCTGCCTCAATACTCGGTCGGCGTGTCGGATCCGAGGCATGACCGACTCGCTGCCAGCCGATGTCAACAGTGTGGTTTTCATCTTCAACTCGCGACGGTACATTGTAATGGTCATTTGGAACTGGGGGCGGAAAAGGGAACCTCGCATGTCTGCGGCCGAAAACAACACCGACGCTGACGGTGTTTCGCGTCGTGATTTTCTGCGCGCCGGAGGTCTGACCGTGGTCGGGTTATCCGGTGCCGCACGATCGTCTTCGTTGGTTACGAATTCGAATCGGCGGGCGATTCTCATTCTGATGACCGGCGGCGTCAGCCAGCTGGAAACATTTGACCCAAAGCCTGACGCCCCGGCGTCGATTCGAGGTCCCTTCAAGTCAATCGAAACTGCGGTGCCTGGCGTACGATTTGGAGAAACGCTGCCATGTTTGGCTCAACGATCTAATCGTTTTGCTGTCATTCGCTCGCTGAATCACGCTGCCGCACCGATCCACGAGACCGGCCTTCAATTGTTGCAGACTGGCCGATTGTCGATTAACGGAATCAAGTTTCCAAACTGGGGAAGCGTCGTCGCCAGTCATGTTCCTGCAAAAAATGGTTTTGCCTCAAATGTGATTCTTCCGCAGTTACTCGCCGATACCGGCGTCTCCACTTATCGAGGACAGCAGGCAGGAATTCTGGGAGACGAGTGGGAGCCTCAACTTGCGACGAAAGACTTGGTGGACGAACCCGATTCTGTCCGGCGAATGTACGGTGACACCGAATTTGGCCGATTACTGCTCAAGGCGCGACAGCTTATTGAACACGGGACGCGTTGCGTCACGGTCAATTTATTCGATTCATTAAAAGATCGAATTACCTGGGACTGTCACGGCGATAAAAATTGTGGTCCGGCGACGTTATTTGACTATCAGGCGAAGCTTTGCCCCGAATTCGATCGGGCGATGTCGGGCTTGCTGGATGATTTGTCTCAACGCGGGTTAATTGATGACACTCTTGTCGTCGCGACGAGCGAATTCGGTCGAACTCCCTATGTCAACGAGAATATGGGACGAGATCACTGGCCTCATTGCTGGTCCGCTATCGTCGCGGGAGGAAACGTCGCCTGCGGGAAAGTGATCGGCTCGAGCGATTCCTCTGCTGCTGAACCGCGGGAACGACCGGTCGAACCGGGGGAACTGACCGCAACATTGCTCAATTGGTGCGGCATTGACGGGGCCACACAATCGATAACCTGCGGGCAAGAAACGATTCCACTTGTCACCCATGCACCGGTCGCTGACCTTTGGGCGACGGTATGACGCATTTTTTCGTGGAACTGTTTTCTCGACGACAATTCGAGTCTCTATTCCGGCTGAGCCGGTTTCACTATAGAATCAGGCGGCTCGTCTGTTGATTCGATCGAACGCATTTTCGACGATCACGAGCGTTTCCTGCCCGCCTCCTCATTCCTGTTTTGATTGCCCATGTTTGACCAGCGGTTCATTCGTAATTTTTCGATCATTGCCCATATCGACCACGGCAAAAGCACACTCGCGGACCAGTTGCTGCTGAAAAGCGGGGCAATTACACAACGAGAATTCCGTGAACAGATTCTTGACGACCTGAAAGTCGAGCGTGAACGCGGAATTACCGTCAAAGCAAGAGCGGTTGCGATCAACTACACGCTCGATGGTCAGAAGTACGAGTTAAACCTGATCGACACGCCTGGACACGTTGACTTCCACTACGAAGTCTCTCGCAGTCTGGCCGCCTGTGAAGGGGCGTTATTGCTGGTCGACGCCTTCCAGGGAGTACAGGCTCAAACAGTTGCGAACGCCTATGCGGCAATCGAATCGAACCTGGAAATCATTCCCGTACTGAACAAGATCGATCTTCCCGTGACTCGCGTGGACGAAGTCCTTGATGAAATCGAATCCGTGGTGGGACTCGACACAGAAGGATGCTTACGGGTGAGTGGAAAAGCAGGGATCGGTATCGAAAGCGTGTTCAAAGCGATTATCGATCGGATTCCTGCGCCGAAAGGAAGTCCGACTGATCCACTTCGTGCTTTGGTCTTCGACAGCAAATACGATCACTATCGTGGCGTCGTCACCTACGTAAGGATAAAAGAAGGTTCAATCTGCAAAGGCCAGAAAGTCTATTTCATGAAGGCCGGGACTTCGCACGAAGTTCTGGAACTCGGCCAGTTCCGTCCTGATATGGTGGCTTGCGAAGAACTTGGACCCGGACAAGTCGGATACATCGTCACTGGTATCAAAGTGCTGGGGAATGTGCACGTCGGTGACACAGTCACCGACTTCCACAATCGCACACCGACCCCGCTTCCCGGCTACGAAGTCCCGCAGCAAATGGTCTTTTGCGGTATGTATCCGATCGATGCGACTGACTTCGAAAGACTGCGCGAAGAGTTGCAGAAGATGAGTCTCAACGATGCAAGCTTTTCGTTTGCTCCCGACACGTCCGAGGCACTTGGTTTCGGCTTCCGCTGCGGGTTCCTCGGAATGCTGCACATGGAAATCATTCAGCAGCGACTCGAAGAAGAAGCCAATGTCGATCTGATCCAGACGGCACCCAACGTGACTTATCAGTTAAAATTGCGAAATGGCGAGACACTGTTCGTCGACAATCCGCAACAAGTCCCGGAGGGGGGTAATATCGAAGAATTCGGTGAACCGATCGCCAAGGTTGTGTTCATTCTTCCGTCAGACCGGATCGGGCCGATCATGCAACTCTGTGCCGACCGGCGAGGTGTCTACAAGACAACCGAATTCCTGGGGCCGAAACGAGCTCAAGTGATTTACGAATTGCCGCTCGCTGAAATTGTCTTCGATATGTACGACAAGTTAAAAAGTATTACAGCCGGCTATGGAACAATGAATTACGAAGTGGTCGGCTATCGTTCTGCCGATCTTGTCAAGATGGACATTCTGGTCAAAGGCGAAAAAGTCGATGCATTGGCCTGTATTGTCCACCGGGCACAAGCAGAGCGCCGCGGGCGAGCACTTTGCAAGAAGTTGAAAGAAGAGATCTCAAGACATCAGTTCGAGATCCCGATCCAGGCGGCACTCAGTGCACGAATCATCGCTCGCGAAACCATTTCTGCGGTGCGGAAAGATGTTACGGCAAAATGCTATGGGGGCGACATCAGCCGCAAACGCAAATTGCTGGAAAAACAAAAAGAAGGCAAGAAGCGGATGAAGCAGTTCGGTCAGGTCGAAATTCCTCAAAAGGCATTCTTGTCAGTGCTCGATGCCAATAAGGATGATTGATCCAGATCCATTGCGATACGTGAAATGGCTGTGGCGTTTCATCGAATCCAAACGACAGGCTGTGACATTGGCGTGGCTATCGGATTTTTTGCGGCGGACTCCAATCAAGTTCTGACAACCTGTCGTGCTTTTATTCCTGAGGATCTCGATCCTCAACTTTTATCCGCCTAAGCCTGACTTCGGATGGTTTCGAATCTACGACAAATAATTCGACTTTGCCGACCGAACCGGGTGCCATTGATTCCGTGATCAAAAACTCGAATCCGTGTCCCTGATAGCTGACCAAAGTCGTTTTGCTGGTGTCACGTACAATACCGTCGATGGTCAGAACGATTTCGACGGGGGAGTTGGAAAATTCCTGGGCATCGAAGATTCCGCTGATAAACCGGGGCACGATAGTTGAGTCGGAGGAAAACTCTGATTCCATGTCTCGACCAAAGCTATCGTGTAACTCGACGGGGATTGTTCTCTCGTCAACGATAAAATCAGCAATCGAACGACCGTGCCAATCAGAATGACTTGCAGCTGATGCGGGCATCGAATCGAGTTCTTTAGTTCCATAAAGTTGTTGCTGACGCCGTATCGAATCCACCCGCCCTCGCACGTCGGGTTCACAGACGGTCATTGCCCCCTGATAGTAGAGCGTCTTTCGGGGACGTCGAGCTTCGCACAAGGCTGATGAGCCATCAATCGGCTCTGGAAGCGGAATGCCGATCACCTGGGCGATGGTTGGCATCAGATCAACTGACTCGATATTTCGGTCGTCCGTCGCTCCGGTCAACTGCCCTGGAAGCTTCACAAATAAAGGGACGCTTAGAATATCAGAAAGATTATCGGCATCGGGAAGACGCCTTGAATGTCCGGGATGAAACGAAACACCATGGTCGGCTGTCACAATTAACAGGCAACGCTCAAGCAGACCGGCGCTTTCCAATCGATCCAGTACTTGACCAATGAATCGGTCAACATAACCGACCTGCTGTCGATATCGGAATTCGTTTCGAATCACGGTCGGCGGATCATTATCCCAATTCTCACCGAGTCCACCGCGTGCACCTAGAGGGTATGGTCTCGTTGCAAATTCCGACAGATACTGCTCGCCTGAAGCAAGAAAGGTCCAAGGATAATGCGGTAGAACAGTATGAAAAAAACAAAATCGCGGAGTCTCTGATGGACTTAAAAAGCTTAAAAAATGTTTCTGTTGATGATCACGCCCTTCGGAACCAGGATAGCGGATTAATCCCGTTTTGGTTTCAATAATTTTGGCTAAAAGATCCTCCTCGGACGGCACACCAAACCACTGTCGAGGTATTTCCGGAAACCAGACGGGTGTGTCACTCGAAAGAATTAATCGGGGATAAACTGTCACAAGAGCGGCAAACAGGTCCCAGCATTTTTTTTTAACGGAATGTTCTGGTATTCGGCGATGTATGACGGACTCGGGACACAGTCGCGTGACCGGTTCAAACACGACCATCTCGAAAGATCTTGTCGCTTCAATCAGTTGAAGCAGATTCCCCGGATATTCAGCCGCCGTCGCAGGGTGCTCGACGACGGGGAATCGGCCGGACAGGATTGCTGGAATCGCAAATTCTGTTCGAGGACTGACCGTCGTTGCGTTGCGATACCATGTCGAGATACCCGCAAGTCGAGCGAACTGGGGAAATCGCCGGGAATCGATCTCCAGTTGATCATTCACCAAAGTGTTTCCGCTGAATTCGTCAAAAATGAGGAAGACAATTGGAACCGGATTTTTCGCGGGGACTGCGGCATCCACCGTTGTCTCTTTCAAGCGGGATCGTTCGTAATTCATCAGAAACAGGGCTGGCGAAAGAATCACTCCGATTGATGTCAGCGTCAGCCATTGCCTAAGCCACTGCCGACGTTCATAAACCGACGCAAGCAGGCATGAACAACCCAACGCTGCCGCAGGTGCTAGAACACCCGTGAAACCGATCCACGTGAACCGATTGTCCGGGATATACGGACGAAGTAGAGATAATATGACGAGGCTCATCAGGAAAATCATCACCGTATTTCGACCGCGACCATGCAGCTTGGTCGACAATAGTCGGAAAACCTTGTCAGCACCAATAACGCCAATTGGTATGACAACCATCAGAACAAACAGTAGGGCGCCGATCTCGAACCAGCCAAACTGCTGATCATGAAGGTAAACAGTCTGATGCGACAAAGCCTCCAACAGCGGCTGTGTGACGGCAAAGGCGCAAAGCGTGAAGAGATGTAAAGTCCGTTCCTTTCCGCTCGTTTTCGTCGCCGGCTGTGATTTTGCCGAGATCTGCGGCATTGAATAAAATTCCATTTACACAGATTGATAGGGAATGCCGTGTAACAGTGTTCGTTCACCGGATGGAAGCGACTGCCGCTGCTGGATGCGGAAATGTTTTTGCAGTTCGGATTCCAGATGTTCGAGCGAATAATCTTCGTACTGGTCGTGTTTATTCCTCAGAAGTGCCCGGACCATGGCATCCTGTTTCGAAGGGAATTCCAGAATCAGTTCACCACCTAAACTTGCCAGCCAATCGACGACATCAGGCAGCGGGATATTTGCGGCCAACACCATGTGATGAATAATTCCGAGGCAAATCACGAGATCCGGTCGACCCCGGTCTTCGAGTCGTTTTCGTTCGTGACCGCGCCAACCTTGGGCCGGCGACGTATTTGCCAGGTCAATGCAAAGCGGCAAGATATTCGATCGCGATTCGAACGACGAATTAAACAGGTGGTCAACACACGCGTGATCCTGGTCCATCGCAATGACAGTTGATGCCTGTTGGCTAGCGATCTTTGAGTACCGGCCGTCGTTGCAGCCAAGATCCCAGACCAGTCGACGCTGCTTCGTCCGGCAGATGTTATGAACGAACTCGGATTTGGCAGGACTGTCGTCGGCCACATGCGAGAGTGTATCGTTATACGAAGTCCACTGAGTCTGTCTGGGCACCCACTTCAGTCTTTCAATGATTCGCTTGAGGTTCTTCAACATCCGTTCGATCATTTGCAAATTGAAGCCGCTTTTCTGAAGATCGCTGACGGTACTGCCTGGTGCCGCCTGTGTCTTACTTTCCAATACCGATTGCAGCCAGCCATTTGTGAAAACCCCCGGCCGAAACAGATCTGACCAACGCATCCATTGGATGAATTGACGCGCGGGTATCCCTTCCAGTTGCGATCGCAAAATCGTTTGAAAGTCGACGCCGCGATACGCCTGCAGCAGCAGTGGGAACAGCATCATTTCACAGAACTGCCGATACGCCAGCCAGGGCTCGCCAGGGACCAACGGAGTAAACGAACCGAGATCGATGAAGACCGGTTGAGACCCACGAAACTGCACATTGTAGGGGGACGCATCTTTCAAAATCAGCCCGGAAGAAACGGCATCGGTCAAAAGCTCGAGATGGACCAGGGCTGCCTGTCTCAGCATCGCGAACGACCATTCGTAGGGATACGAGATGAACGGTATCCGTTCATGCCTTAGTACAGCCGCGACATTGCCGGGTAGCAAGAACTTTTGACGTTCGTCCGAAGATAGTTCTTCGGACCCGACAATCTGGCCGGCCAGACTTCTCTGAAGAAAGAACGGCTGTTTCGAGACCTGTTGCCAGTTTGCATAGGCCTCGTTCGACAACGCGCGGTAAACCTGTTCGCCAGAGGTGAAGACACGAGCCGAACGATCACGAAATGAACCGGAATCAAAGTTCACCGCGAATGGAAGTGGGTTGAAATCGGAATTTCCTGCGACTGCGAAAGGACCGCTTGAACTTGTTCGTGGCCACGTAATTGCATCCATAGATATCGCCCAACAACCATGATTCCGCCAAATCCACCAACCAATGCCTGTAGCAACAAACTTCCGGCCGTCGGATCAAAGTAAGCAAGCATAAAATTCATTTTTAAACCTTTCGAAAATCTGATCTTTCCTCAGCAAAATCCCTCGATTAAGGGCCATTCACTAATCAGTTAAACCCTTGTATCCGGGAAAAGTTCCGAAGTGGCCAGCACAACGAGTTGCCGTCAATATTCGAGTCGACTTTGCAATTGTAGTACCCGTACATGAAGCGAAGATTGAATCGTCGAGACTTAACGAGGAATTCAGATTTGCTTCAGCTTCAATGCTTGCGCATTAATCACGTGATGAATCATTTATGGGCAAATTCTTCATGCCATCGATACAATTGCAGGCCGAAACTTTCGCAATCAAAGGAAACGTTCCATGAGCGACTTGCATCGAGCGTTGGTGCTCTGTTTAGGTGTCTATAGCTTTTTAATGATCGACACCGATGAATTACTGGCTCAATCATCGAAGAACATCACTGCCGGTAAGCCGAGCGCAAAAACAAGAGCATCTGGCGAAGAATTACCTGGCAGTATTAAAGAATACACGTCAAATAACTTTGCGTTGCGGACAGACCTTTCTGCTGTCGATGCGAATGAACTGCTCGATCGTCTCGAAAAGATGCTGGCTCGCGTATCAAAGTATTACGGAAAGCCGAACTCTCAAATGATTGAAATGAACGTAATCCGCGACATACGGAAATGGCCTGCCAATTCGATTCCCAAAGAAGCCATGAACAGCATCCTGGATGATGGTGGCATCACACTCAGTGTCACACTGACGCAGCATAATGGTCTCGGCGAAAAGCAGATTGCGGCAGCAAAATCGATCGTATGGGCCGTTTCTGAGCGTGGTGTCCCGCAGCATGAAGCGGTTCATGCCTATTGTCACCAGAACTTTGGACGAACGGGTCCAACGTGGTACGCTGAAGGGATGGCTGAACTCGGTCAATATTGGCGAGAAAAGGATGACAGTATTCAGATCCACGATGAAGTCATGAGATACCTTAAGAATTCGCAACCAAAAGATTTGCTTGAGATCACTGCACCCGGTCAGAAGACTGGTGATAGTTGGCGAAATTATGCCTGGCGCTGGGCCCTTTGTCATTTACTCTCGACCAATCCGAACTACGCTCCCCGGTTCAAGCCACTCGGCATGGCATTAATGAACGACCATCGGACAAGTTTTGAAGATGTCTATGGTCCAATGTCGAAGGAAATCTCGTTTGAATACCTGTTCTTCCTTAAACATATGAATCAGGGGTATCGCAGCGACTTGTGCGCGTGGGATTGGAAGACGAAATTTCAGCGTCTCAAGGGAACCGCCACCGCTCAGGCGAAGGTCGTTGCAAACCGAGGCTGGCAGGCGACTCGAGTCATGGTCAAAGAAGGAGATAAAATCGCGTACTCCGCGACTGGTGAATGGGAACTCCGTAAAGGCGACCCGAAAGTTGAGCCCAGCGGCGACGAAAATGGTCGCGGCCGACTTGAAGGTGTGTTGTTTACTGACTACCGACTGTCTGAACCGTTCGATCTTGGGGCGAGCGGCGAGTTCGAAGCGCAATCGGATGGGAATTTGTTTGTTCGTTGTCGGGACGATTGGTGTGAAATTGCCGATAATCAAGGTGCAGTGACAGTACGATTCAAATGTGCCCCGTGAATGTCGTCATGGTTTTGAAGAATGGAGTTTGACTTTCGTACTTTGGCTAAAGTTCGGATTGTGTCACCGGTAAAGCACATCGCTGACCAGTGATCCGTTTCTCGTCAGAAAACGTTAGATGACATTGTTGGCTCAACGCATTCGCAAGTATCACGCTGATTTTTGTTGTGACACTGATTAGAAAGTTGAGACTGCGAAAGGAAGATTCTCGTGGCACGATCGTGGACAAATCGACTGAACCCATTTGCATGGATCCAGCGCTGGTTTACGACCGCAGCCTTCTTCTGGCTTCTGGGAACAACGGTGCTGCTGATTCTTGCACTGGCCCGCGAAAGCGCAAAAGTCTCTGCCTTTTTTGCAATTTATCTTCTGCTAACTGTCGCATGCAGCGCAATCGCTTTTGTGATGTATGGAATCGACAAACAACGGGCTGTGAAAAAGCAACCGCGAATTTCCGAACGAACACTTCATGTTTTAAGCATTCTCGGCGGTTGGCCAGGGGCACACCTTGCCCAGCGACTGTTCCGGCATAAAACGCTGAAAATCAGCTTCCGCCTGGTGTTCTGGATCACAGTGGCGTTCCATCTGGCGATCATCGCCTGGGGAATCTGGTCCGGATGGCCTTTTGAAGCCGTACGAAATCTGCTGGGAATTTAATGCGTTCTCAGAGACTTATTCGAACGAGTTTCTTCGAATTCATCAGGTCATTCAAGATTCCTGGCCCTTTGGGAGTTGAATTTCATTCCCATTGCGGGCATGGATGGATACTCTGAACTAATTCCCCCTTCGATACTTAAGAGCTTTTCAGCCGATTGTGGGCTTACGCCGTCTCAGGAACACGCGACAATTGTTTTGCACCTTGGTGTGAGTTCAACAGGACTCGATTCTTATCGATGGCCTCGTCCGAACGGAAAGAACAGCAACCATGTCGCACGCCATTAAACCGATTCCCAAGCCCGGCCTTTCTGGATTCAATGAAAACTTTTCGGCCGACATCAAATCGGGGTTTCTGGTCTTTCTTATCGCAATGCCGCTATGTCTGGGTATTGCGAAGGCAAGCGGATATCCACCGATTGCGGGAATTTTCACTGCCATTATTGGTGGTCTGTTCGTCCCCTGGTTCAGTAATTCAGAACTTACCATCAAAGGTCCGGCAGCGGGGCTGATTGTCATCGTCATGGGTTGCGTTGATGGTTTTGGTTTTACGGGTGGCGAGGACAAGGTCGCCGATTACCGCGCCTATCAGATGGCTTTGGCGGTTGGCGTCGTCGCCGGACTGGTTCAGATTGGCCTGGCCATCGTTCGATCGGGAATCCTCAGCGAATTCTTTCCCACGGCCGCTGTTCATGGGATGCTCGCTGCGATCGGAATCATGATTGCCTCCAAGCAATTCCACGCCATGATCGGCAGTCCCACGAAAGAAAAAGAACCGCTGAAGGTGATCGAAGCGATTCCAGAAGCGATCCAGCATCTCAAACCAGAAATCGCCACGATTGGACTGACTTGCCTGGGGATCATGGTCCTGTGGGCGGTGCTTCCTAAAAAACTGGCATGGCTCAAGAAAGTGCCGGCGCAGTTGATCGTTGTTGGTATGGGAATCCTGCTTGGGATTGTCTTCGCATCCAAATTAGAACCAACGGCATTCGTCGATGTTCCCAAAGATATTCGTCAAGGGTTCGCATTCCCCAATTTTCCCGGCGCGTTCAGCCGGGAGCATCTTTATCATGCGCTGCAGTACGTCGTCATGTTCTCGTTGATCGGCACGCTGGAATCGCTGCTCAGTGCAAAGGCAGTTGACTTGCTCGACCCGTATCGCCGGAAGACCGACTATAACCGCGACTTGCTTGGTATCGGCATGGCGAATACGCTTACTTCATGCGTCGGCGGACTCCCCATGATTTCCGAGATCGTCCGAAGCAAGGCCAACATCGATAACGGAGCTCGCAGTCGATTTGCCAACCTGTTTCACGGCCTGTTTCTATTGCTGTTCGTTTCGATGCTTCCCGGCCTGATCAAGTTGATTCCAAACGCGTCGCTCGCGGCCATGCTGGTGTTTACGGGGTATCGACTGGCATCGCCGAACGAGTTCATCCACATGTACAAAGTCGGTCGCGAACAACTCGCCATTTTCGTCGCGACGATTCTCGGCGTTCTTGCCACCGACCTCTTGATCGGAGTCGGCATCGGCATCGCCGTCAAAGCCGCATTCCACATCTGGAACGGAGCACCGATCGGATCGTTGTTCACCCCAAACATTGAGACCACTGAGCCCGACAGCACAACAACACTGGTTCGCGTCAAGAATTCGGCTGTTTTCAGCACATGGATCGGACTTCGCAGAAAGCTTCTGTCGATCAACCCAAACCGATCCGTCGTACTCGACTTGTCGGATACGCGACTCGTGGACCACACAGTCATGGAAAAGCTGCACGAGCTTGAAATCGACTTCGAACAAAAGCACCGCAAGCTTCTGATCCGCGGCCTTGAATCGCACAAAGGACTGTCGGACCACCCACATTCAGCCCAGCGAAAAACTGCCGGCTAGGAAATTTGATTGTGGAATATGAGTCAGCAGAAGTCTGGTTACAGGAGAGACGCTCGGTATCTGATTACATAATTCGCCTCCAGATAGGACGAGGGGTACGGTTTAGGATGAGACAAAACATGTATCAGGCAACTCGAAGCTCGGTATCGATTCCTTTTTTTCCGTGGGAGACAAAGAAATTTGGACTTGACGGGATCTAAGGGCTTACGAGACACGAGAGACATTTGGGATTCGTCGTTTTGACTTCGAACACTTGTCCCACTTCATCCCACCAGAATAAACAACTACAAAAAAGCGGTACTGGTTAAAACACTATCTTCGGCCTGCTTTGTACATTCGGCGGGAAAGAAATTCATGAAGCGCGACTTCAATCGGCAAGTCGGTACGCATCAGCAGGTAATCCATGTGCAGGTCGCGGGCGCCGGACTGGATTGTTTTCAAGAATGCTTCGAACTCTCGCTGATAGGCTTTTTTCAACGCTCGAGGTTCGGTCAGTTGCTCACCGAGATTTTCCAGCCCCTTGAATAAAGTCGGGTCGACGAATGAAAAATCCTGCTCCACGGGATCAATCACCTGCAGCAGGACAACATCATGGCGACGGTGTTGAAAATGCTTCAGGCCCATCATCAGTGTCTCAGGATCGTCGAAGAAATCACTGAGGATCACCACCAGACCACGGCGTTTAATCCGTTCTGCCAGATCGTGAAAGATGGGACCAATCGCTGATTCGCCCTGGCGGGGACTTTGTTCCAGTGTATGGCAAAGTTGCCTTAGCTGTGCGGCGGTACTGCCTGGACGAAGAAACTGATTGACCGACGAATCAAATGTTGCCAGGCCAACGGCGTCCTGCTGATGGATGATCAGGTATGCAAACGCTGCGGCAACGTACTGAGCATACTCCAGTTTCGAGAATTTTGCCTTCTCTGACTTGTAGGCCATCGATTCGCTGGTATCGACGAGCAGATGGCAGACGAAATTGGTCTCTTCATCGTACTGTTTCAGGTAGATGCGATCGGACTTACCAAACACCTTCCAGTCGACGTAACGCAGATCATCGCCCGGAACGTATTCGCGATGTTCTGCGAATTCCACGGAAAATCCGTGGTAGGGGCTTTTGTGCATACCGGAAACGTATCCTTCGACAATCAACCGTGCCTTAAGTTCGAGTCCTTTGAGTCTGTTCAAAGTCTCGGCATCGATGAATCGTTGAAGAGAGTCCATAACGGAAAAGTCTTGTCTGACGAGAACTGGTTGGCACGACTCTTAATCGCCAGCAATCGTAACTCGTCGGTCCGATGCCGTGAAGGATCGTCGTGGACTCGAACACGACTGTGTTTAGATCGGCCGAGCTTTAACGAGAGCGCTGAGCTGCTTGAAATCGGGAGATTCAGCCGTCTCGCACCATTCGAACAGCACGCTTTCGGCCGTCGTAATGACCGCTCCGGCATTTGCCATACGCTCAAGTGCCACATCATGATCAAGCGATCGTCGTCCTGCGACAGCGTCGGCGACAACGTACGTCTGGTATCCTGACGCAAGCAAATCCAACACAGTTTGCAGCACGCAGACATGGGTTTCCATTCCTGCAACAACAACCTGAAAGCGGTCGTCGTCGGCCGCAGTCGACAGGCCAGAACATTCAACAGCACTGAATCGCTTTTTTGCAGGACGTGATTTGATGAATTCGATCAGTGACGAAGCAGTTGGTCCCAGACCTTGCGGATATTGTTCTGTCGCAATGACAGGTATTCCCATAATCCTTGCCCCTTCGCCGAGGAATCGACAGGCCTCAACAAGTCTTTTCCCGGTGACTTCGTCCAAGGCAGGGACTAGCTTTTCCTGAATGTCAACAAGCAACAGTCGGCTTGAACTTCGGTGTAACAACTCAGGACTGCGCAGGACATTCATTCGACTCGTTCCTTGGCTCTCACATGATTCAACTCCAGAAGTTCCACCACTTCGATGAACTGGTCTCGTTCGTCGACGATAACTCTTCCAGGTTGATGGGCGCTTCATTTTTGGCGGACGTAATGACTCGTTTTTCGGGCATCAGGACACAACTCAGCTCACCACTATCGCCACCTGTCGTATCCACAAGAATTCGTCGAGGACGAATTACCGCTTTATCGACTTTTACGTGTCCTGAAACGACAGTAAACGGACAATCTGCAGGAGGATCCATTTCGACAAATGATTTTTCGCAAAGCCATTGAGGACGATTCAGCAAGTAATCCGTTTGCTGAAGAATCCGCAATTGAACTTTAAACGGCATGTTCGGATCAAGCCCGGCGTGAACGAACAGCAACTGTGGATGTTCGACACACCACGGCAGATCGGTCAGAAAATCGCGATGTGTGGCAGGGACTTTTTCTGCAAGATCCTTTAAGTCGCCGACTTTGGCACCATAGGAGGAAAATGTTTTCTCCGAGTTGTAATGCTCGATCCAGCGTTCACCCCAGCTGGAGGTTTCCGTGACAGGCAGCCAGCCGAGGGCAGAACACATCGCAAACTCGTGATTTCCCATCACCGCCGTCGTTTTCGGATGAGTTTTAATGAAATCAAGAACCATTTCGATTCCCGCTTTGGAATCAGGCCCGCGATCAACGAAATCCCCGATGAAAACAACCCAACGCCGATCGAATACTGGAGTCTGACGAAGTCGATCCAAAATAATTGACAGTTTTTCCGTTTGGCCGTGTGTATCCCCAATCACGGCAATCGGTCCCTGGATTTTTGTCTTTAACTGGAACGTCGACATGAACTCATAACCTGCAATGAAACCGGAACAACTTTTGAAGATCGCTGGTCACACGTGAGTGAAAGCAATGATCCGTGATTTCTTATTTTGAGTACTTTCGCCGCTGACCTCTGGCCGATCAACGCAACCGACTTTCGACATCAGGGTCCAGGACTAATGCCTGCTGCAATGTATCGCGGGCCTTCTCGACCTCACCTTGTGCTGCTAATGCTTTCGATTTTGCATAATAGGCCTCCGCGACAGTGGGGTCGACACGTCTTGCATTGGCAAAGTTCTCGATCGCCTTGTCGTAATCTCGCTGACTCAAGAACACGTCGCCAAGAACCGAGAATGCTTCTTGATTTGGCTCGATCGCCAGGGAAGCGACAGCGTCTGCTTTGGCATTTTGCATCGACTTTTTCCGCAGATGAAGATTGGCACGCGCCGCCAGAGCTTCCGACGACTGAGGATCGAGTAAAACAGCTCGATCCAAATCCTTCAGGGCGTTTTCAAAATCATTCACATCCAGGTAGTGGCGTGCGCGTTGTGTCAGTTCGCGGACCGGGCGCTGTGATGCGGCGATATTGGCGCCGAATTCGTGCAACTGGATCAACCAGACGATCTTTCTCTCATCAGCGACCGCTTTATCGGCGGCACCCTGTTGCAGGTAGACCTCGGCTCGATGCTGGTAGTACTTTGGATTGAGCGGATCGAGCATCATCGCCTGTGTAAAGTCAATCACAGCGTTCTCAAAATCACCGGCTTGTGCGCGAAGTAGTCCGCGATTGTTGTAAGCATTGACATACTTTGGATTGAGCTGAATGGCCGCGTTGAAATCGTCGAGGGCTCGTTCGATCTGTCCAGCTTCCAGTTCCGCAAACCCTCGGTTGTTATAGGCATCAATGTAATGAGGGTCGATTTGAATGGCAGTATTAAAATCGACAATTGCATCGTTATACCGCTGCTGAGCAATACAAAGCAGCCCACGATTGTTGTAGGCGTTGGTGAATTTTGGCGAGAGTTCAGTTGCCTTGTCAAAGTCGGCGATGGCCTCTTGAAACTGTTCCATCCCAAGCCGGACAAAGCCACGGTTATTAAAGAGTCTGGCATCTTTACCATCCAGTTCAATGGCGCGATCCAGATCCGCCATTGCCTGTTCATTGTTTCCCAAACGGTGATAAGCCGTCGCACGCAGCGAATAGAGTGTGACGTCTCGAGGCTCCTTTCTGATCATGGCGGACAAAGCCTCGACCGCCTGTGCGAGCTCGCCCCGCTCAAATAACGGGGCCACTTCGGCGGGTACAGTAATCTCTGGAACCGGCACATCCTGTACCGTGGACGGGGCAGAATTCACCCCACCACAACCAATGACCCACCCTAGAAACAACATGCCTACGAAGCGTCGCATCTCTGGCACTCCTTGCCACAATCTCGAATCCGAAACGGTCACTGTGGCTTTTAGTCACGACTCGCAAATCGGTCAATCCCGGCTTCGTTCGTAACTTAGCTATGAGTGCGGTCTTGTGAGTAAAACTCGTCGTCGAAGCAAATTCAAATCGGCGTTTGAAGCATCAAAAACATACCTGTTCCGATCCACTTCATTGGGCGTACAATATCCGCAGTTTTTAGAACGAGCGTTGATTCTTTCCAAATAAATGTCATTTGATTGCTCATGCCAACGTTCCTCTCACAAAACGAACGATCACGTCATTTCCGTATATTCCGACCGCGGCGGCATCAGAAACGTGGGAACGATTAAGTCCTTTGGTCAAGCGCGCTGGATCGATGGCTGTTGCCTGAACCCAAGCATTGGAGAATTTGATGAAACGGATTATTTCTTTGCTGGCTATTTTTGGATCCGTCGCGGGCGCGGCCCCCGCAAACGCCGGATGGGACCACATCGTCGTTGTGATAGAAGAAAATCACGGTTTCAGCGACATCGTCGGAAATTCCGCTGCGAATTATATTAACAATACGCTGATTCCCAGTGGGCTATTGATGACGCAATCTTACGCAGTGACTCATCCCAGCCAGCCCAATTATATCGCTTTGTTCTCAGGGTCAACCCAGGGTGTCACTGGCGACCCGAACATTTCTGGACTTGTTCCGCCCAACCAACCGCAATGGCCACTTAACGCTCCAAACCTCGGTGAGCAGTTGCTGCACGCCGGGCTGACTTACGCTGGTTACAATGAAACGATGCCATCTGTCGGCTACACCGGGGACACATTTAACAGTGCTCTCTATGCTGCCAAGCACAACGCGGGCGTGAATTTTCAAAACGGGACCAGCAACACTCTGAACGGCAATCTGCTACCCGCCAACACAAACCAGACTTTTGCTTCTTTCCCAACCGATTTCTCCACGTTGCCAAGCGTTGCATTCGTCGCGCCGAATCAGATCAACGATATGCATAATGGAGCAAGCTCTTCAAACCCCGCTGCCGATGCAATAGCAATTCAGAATGGGGATACCTGGCTGCAGGGTAATATGGACGCTTATCGAGTTTGGGCGGAAACGCACAACAGCCTCTTAATCGTCACTTGGGATGAAGATGATTTCAGTTCAACCAACCACATTGCCACAATCCTATCTGGCGCGGGTATTACTCCAGGGACAACCTCGGCGCAGTCCATCAATCACTATAATGTCCTCGCGACGATCGAAGATAACTTCGACCTCGGTCGCATTGGTAACGCCGTCGGACTCGATGCGATAGCACCTGTTCCCGAGCCATCCAGCCTGGCCCTGTTCGCAATTGGTGGGCTCGCCGCATTTGTCATTCGGCTTCGCAGAAAGAACGTCCCCGCCGACTGAGAAAACAATTCTCAACATTTTTGATCGAAATTGATTAAATACGGCGAACCGGGTCTGCGATTCACAGACCCCTCACCGTTATTCTTGCGACATGAAGACGGGGACAAGCAGGTTATCGACAGGAGCAAAGTCATCGTTCAGGATCCGGCCTTCGGCAAGCGCAAGCACAGCACTCATCTGACCGCTCAACGTCGGTTCTGATCGCCCCGATTCCGTTTGCAACGACGCGAAGGGGCCGCCCGTCCATTCCCCAGTATTGTCCAGCGATTTCAGATCGATGGGCTGACGTGAACAAACCATGACGAAGGTGTCCCGGTTCGCGGTTGGTTGCTGGTATGACGTGCTAAACAGGTAAATGTTCGGAAAAACCTTTGCAGCCGTTGCGACATAACGGCCCATAAAGCGGCCCCCTCCACTGAGACGCGATCGTCTCGCCGCATTCGTTACTGCGTCAGACCAGGCCTTATTTTGTGAATCAAGTTGAATTAATCGTTGTGCAGCGTCATCGGAAACGATCCCGCGAAAGCCAAGAATATGCCGGTCTCCACCAAGCCGATAAACCTCAACAAATTCAAACGGGGATGTTGCTGGCACCCAGCCTTCAAGTTTCCCGCCGGCGGCTTCGAGTTGTTCTGGAATTTCACCGACGTAGGGCATTCGCTTCTGCGACTGTTTTGCGAGTTCAGAGATTGACCTGGCCCAGCCTTCCTTTTCGTCAGTCAAATTTATCTCGGGCTGAAACCCTTTGGAAACCTCAAATTCAGTTTGCTTCTTAACAGACGGCCAGGTGACGTTCAGTAACTTCTGTTCTTCTGCAGACGTCAGTGTTCGCGGAACTCGCAACCGATATCGATTGGTCACCAGTTCCATGACTTCCAGTGGTGCGAACGGCTTGGCCGCGGGTACGAGCTTATCTCTCCGAACATCGTCTAACAGGACCCCAACGGGAAGTCGACCGCTATATTCCGCTTCGGCGACACCGACGAGAGTGCCGGGATATTCAGTGCGCGGATAGATATCGATAATATTGGCCTGAAACACACCTTGATCGCTCAGCAGGTCGTGCGTTTTCTGTAGAAACTCTCGAGTCGTCAGGTGCCACGGAATACTGAAATCATTGAAGGCATCAGCGTAAATGAAATCATAAGTGATCGGTGACTCGCCACGGCTGCGGCGTTGCCCATTCGCTCGTAGTTGGTCGTCGACGAAGTTTCGCGCATCACCGATTGTCGTATGAATCCGCGTTTCTAACTCGGGTGTCAGTCCCATTTCTTTCTGGACCGCACGATGAACGGCCGGGTCCAACTCCGCGACATCGATCCGTGTACTGCCGGGAAATTCCTGCAGAAACCATCGGGGAAAGATGAATCCGCCACCCCCAAAAAAGCAAGCCGTTGATCGTCGCGATTCTCGCAAAAGCTTTGTAATGGTCTGATGCCAGACCGCCGAACGAGTGCTGGCAATCAGCCGGTCTCGATCGTCTTTGGAAAGTGGTCGATAGGCGATCAACACCTGTAGCGTTTCGTCATGGCGAATGGTCGATCCAAAATCATCGGGGATCACGACGCCTTCCGGCAACGTTGTCAGGCTGACGGAAGAAAAACCGCCCCAGGATGGCTTGATCGTTTCTATCTGCAATTGCTCGACGGCTTTCCAGTAGTTCACTTCAGGAGCCAACGCGAGCAAACGGGTAAAGACTTCGTTCGAGGGCTGCTCAATCCGTAACAACTGATTTGCTTCATCGAGGACAACTCCGTCGGGCAACTCCTGACTGGTCAACGTCACGCCGGACAGCCCGTCCAGTGGCAGAACCAATGGCACCAGATTCGAGGGCGCGGCCACCTTTTTGGTTACCGCAGCGTAGACTTTTTCATACTCATAATGCAGCGATGTTGGATCGTCCGGGTCGTAATAGCTGTGGATCAGTTTATCGAGCCTCAGCATTTTGATCGTTTTGTCATTAAGTACCGTGTCACTGACAAGGATGTCGGAATAGTTGCTCTCATCGTGGTATTTGTGCAGAGGGTCATCTCGTAATCTCAGAATCAGGCCAATCTCATGAAACTTGTCGCCGACCTGGCCGCCGAACGTCATCCACTTTTCTTGAGTCAGCGCGGCCTCATGTTTCGATTGAGCGACCGAAAGGCACTTTCCCATCGTGTGCCCTGCCGCCGCAAGGACATGGGTTTGCGCCGTCGCGAACAGCATTATCCAGCCCAGCAGTTGCAGCCAACCCAGCACGACCGCTGTCCGGAAAATGTGCCGCGTTCCGACAACAATCACCGCCAGAAGTGCCAGAGTGACGGCAGTCAGACCAATAATCGAACGGGTCCCCCAAACATCGATCAAATAAAACCCTGTCAGAAACGTCCCGACAATCGATCCAAGAGCCCCCCATGCATAAACATTTCCGACTGTTGAACCGGTTTTGGAACCGCGATCCAGAGCCATGCTCGCCACCAGTGGCGAAGTCGTCCCTAACGCCAAGGCAGGAAGTAAAAAGATCAGGGCAACCACAGTCAGCACCCAGGCCGGCCAGCTTAATGATTCGGGCCGCGGGATCGTGCCCACCAACTGGTCCAGCCACAACACGCTGCCGCACGACAAGCTGGCAAGAAGATACATCCATGCAAGCGAACGCGCGCGATCAAACCGATCTGCCAACCACCCACCTAACCAGTTCCCCAGCGTGATCCCGGCAAGCACGACACCGATGACTGACGTCCAGGTGTAAAGCGACGAACCAACATGCTTGCCGATCAGACGCGAGGCGGTTAACTCCAAAGTCATCACGCAGACACTTGTCACAAATACCAGCACGTTAAAGCCGATCATAGCGACAAAATTCGATGTCTTTGGCTTCGGTGACTTTTTCGAGACGTATTTTTTGACAGGTGGCGGAGGTTGGATCCCCTCAGGCGCAATCGGTGATTCCTGAGAGAGTCGATACGTGTGTTCCGGTTCCTCCGGCGGTACCGATCCTTCCGATGTCGATGACGAACTCATGAAGTGAATTTCCAGGACGTGTGGCCTTGTGGCAGAAAACCTCCGCCATCATAGGCATACGACACAGAAACTCGCAAAGGGGTGGGGTCCGGCAGGAAATCAGCCGACCGTGATTTACAACTCATTCTCGGAAAAAAATCGATTTCACGCGTTCACTTTCGCGGTTCTTTAACTAATCGGATGTCAATTTCGCGTTCAATGTATTGCCATTCCAGCGATGAACGAAGTGCACCGGCTAAATCGTCGAAAATCGATTGATCACGGCTTGAGTACTCAAACCACGTCACCAAATCGAATGGCTCGCCCAAGTCTCTTCCATACAAAAATCGGCGCGCAATCGCAGGGAGAAATCGCATCCCTCGGCCGATCTGCCTCGATCGATCTTCGATGATCTCTTGCCGTTCGTCATGTTCGAGATTCCACCAGGCGGCAGACTTTCGAATCGGGATTAACGCCGCGCACGTCGATTCGACAGGTCCCTGTTTGAAATACCGTGGCTCCAGCGCTGGACGCTCTTCCCGAGTGACAAACCTGGTATTTTTCACGATACCACGCAGAACCCATGACGCCCCCATCTGGGGACGGAAAGTCCTGCCATTAACGATCTCAACGTGCGTCGCCGTTTTTAAAGGCGCACCAGAATGAGTCGTCACGCTGTTCACTCGCCAGGAACCGGTTGAACCGCCAACGTAATTCAGCAGAACTTCCGCAGGTTGCCCCAAAAAGAAACTCGGTGTTTCACGAGTAAAATGGGACCGACACGTAATGATGCTCATGAATGTTCCTACGACTTCACAAGTCGCTGTTCAGCAAAGCATTTGACGTAGTGCAACCTTGGTGCCGTTGATTGATTTCTTGGAGGGGTAACGATGATTTTTTCAGCCAGGATCGTCAAACCGACGAAAACCAGCAATTTTTATGGGTCTTACCGCTGATCACTACACGACTCACTAGGAATCTTGAAATTGAGAAAGATGTTCAAGGGCAAAAACCACAGGCAGCGAGCATCTTTCTCGGGCATCCCTGGTTGATCCGTGGGCGGTTGATTTCGAGTCATTTACTCGTCTACACGCTTAAACGAATGAACCGATCTTGCAGTAAAAACGGAGTCTCGATAGCCTCCGCGCGATAAGTGGCATTTTCACCGCCCCTTCTCGTTTTCTTTTCGTCTCAGAATTAACCTTGCGGAATTGACCGATGTGGTGCTCTTCGTGCCGGGCTGATGTCGCGGCCGAGTTGTCCACGGACAACCGACGGATGCTTTGCGCTCGTTGTCAATCGGAACTTGGCATTGCTGCTTTCGAAACTTCACGAGTCGTTAACGCCCCGCGTGCCGTGGAAACTGAGCGCGACGCTCGAGAATTATTGGCGCGCTGGTCGGCTCAAAACCTTCTCGACGCTGCTTCATTGTCGCCGACAGCCGCTCGGACGTCCCCAACACCCACCCAGGAAAATATCTCCGCCAGGCCGGAACATCGAGTTGATCCGCCTCAGCCAGCAATCCCTGCACCCTCGGCACAGTTCAAAGCATCCAATAGCGAAAATCTCGAGCCAGCACCTGTCATCCCTTTGGATTCTGAACCAGACAAACCAAAGGGAAAGAAGCGAGCTGTCCGGCAAAAGCAGGAAACTGCTCCACAACTTGCCAAAGAGACCGAGGATCAGCCTTCTTCTCGACGCGATGACGTCAATCACCCAACCGACAATTCTCAAACGCTTTTAGATCACGATCACGTCGTTCGAAATGCTCTCCAAAAGCAGTTGGCCCGGCGAACAAGCTGGTCAACCGCTGCAGGTCAGCTCTGTGCTTACGCCGGCGTTGGATTGCTGACTTGCGGCACAGTGCTGGTCATGTGGAGCTATTTTGGCGGGCCAGCCGAATATATGCCCAAAGGCTGGCTGACTGCTGCAGTCGGCCAAATGCTGTTATTCCTGGGTGTGGTGACGCTCATCTCCGCCGGGATGGAACAGACCGTCCACGAAGTTTCGTGGCGGATCGACCACCTTGCCGAAGAGGTTTACCACATGGGTCTGGCGATTGATGATCTGGAACGGGAACATCGACGCGCTCGACGACGATCGTCAGGAAACCGGATTCCCCCGGCCGGTGGGGGCCGGAATCGCGACGTGGCATGACAAACTCATCGTCCTTCATTCCCCGCCCGGGACTTTTGACTCTTCCAGCATCTTCAACACTGCTGCCTCGTCCCAGACGTCGTCATCTAATCGCAGCAGGATAAAGATCTCCCCGTTAGGCAAACTGAGATTCAGATCGGCCGTATGAACCCCTTTGCCGGTCGAGCGATCTGTCGCTTCAACGATCTCTACCGACGCCTTTTGACCGTTGATCATAATCTCCCGAGATTCGGTTTTTTTGATGTCCAGATTGTTTCGCACTTGTATTTCAAGCGGGCCGCGCATCTGTCCTGACTGAAGTTTCGCCTGGTTGGCATCAACCATTTTCAGCATGATCGTCCCCATCAACAACTGGCCTTTTCCTTCTTTATGCCGGAATGTCACCGTCCGATTCGTAAAGATCATGTTTTCCATCGTCACGGCATTTTCAGGAATGAAATCATCTGAAATATTGATCGCTAAGATTTGCTGACTCACCGCCCGAACTTCGGCCGGAACGTTGGTGATCGTTGGTTTCATCGAGTATGCAACCCACGCAAAAGCTCCGCAGCAGACCATCAGGCACACCATGCCAAGGCCGCCGACGATCAAGCTGGCAAGCAGGCAGCCATTCATCGGTTTTGCCGCCGGTGGCTTTGGAACGTCAGCTTTCGAATCAATCCAGGGATCGTTATTTGACATTGAGCGGTTCCTCGTTTGGCGCTGACTGGCGATCTTGTTCGAAAAGAAACATCGGCTTCAAAGGGTTGAATCCCGTATCTTGCACACTTCTTTGAGCGAATATCGGGCTACGATTGGAATTTCAGTGACTTTGACAGACAATTCTTAACGTTAACGGAGCTCGGCTGGATCATAACTTGTCGCCAGAATTTTCAGACGTCACGTCATGATAATAATCCCCTTTCGTCAAAAACTCGATCCACAGAAAGACAGACGAGATGAATGCCGCAGCGAATGACGATCCCGCAACCGCGGCAGATGCCACCGCACGCGAACGGGAGATGGCTGCCATTCGTGGTCTGGCGAGTGCTTATTCCCGACTGCGAGTCGAAATCGGTAAGGTCATCATTGGTCAGAACGATGTCGTTGATCAATTATTGATCGCCATGTTTTGTCGATCTCATTGCCTCTTAATGGGTGTACCCGGTCTTGCCAAAACACTGCTCGTCAGCACTGTCGCCAAAGTCCTGCAACTCTCGTTTCGAAGAATCCAGTTCACGCCCGATCTGATGCCATCCGACATTACAGGCACCGACGTCCTGCAGGAAGATCCTGAATCAGGCCGTCGACTGTTTCAGTTCATGCAGGGACCAATCTTCACCAACGTCCTGCTTGCCGATGAAATCAATCGAACGCCGCCGAAAACTCAGGCCGCATTACTGGAAGCCATGCAGGAACGACATGTTACCGTCGGTTCGAACACCTACCGATTGCCTGTTCCGTTTTTTGTACTGGCAACCCAGAACCCGATCGAGCAAGAAGGGACCTACCCGCTTCCCGAAGCCCAACTCGACCGATTCATGTTCAACATCGTCGTCAAATATCCAAATGCCGCAGAAGAACTGCGAATCCTCAAGCAAACCACCGGCGGCGAAGAACCACAACTTTCCGTCACCTTGACTGGTCGACAGATCCTGGCGCTGCAGGAAGTCGTGCGAAAGGTCCCGGTGGCGGAACATGTTTTCGTTTACGCCAGAGACCTCGTCCGGGCCACGCGGCCCAAAGAAACCGATGCCCCGAAGTTCGTCAAAGAATATCTGTCGTGGGGTGCGGGACCGCGCGCCGGGCAGAATTTAATCCTTGGAGCCAAAGCCAGAGCACTGCTGCAAGGTCGATTCCATGTGACGACCGAGGATATCAAAGCGATCGCTCATCCTGTTTTACGACATCGTCTCGTGACAACGTTCGCCGCTCAAAGTGAAGGAATCAATGCCGACAGCGTGGTTGACATGCTGATCGAAAAGATCCCGGTGGAACTTAACCAGCGAGCGGAAAAGCTCGCTCGCGGTTGATTGTATGGCTGATCACAACGGCGCGGCTTCCGACGAGTGGCCAAGCAGGTACTCGCATCGACATTGCGGCTTGGCAGGAGCATCCCTCTCCCGTGGGATCGCCAGCAAATTGCCAAAAAAGAAGGTGGGCCTCAAAGCTCGGCCCACCTTGCATCATCAACCCTGCACGTCGCGAAGGTTACTTTTCGTCACCAGCACACGTCCAGGGGTCCAGCGACGTGGAATAGCCGATCAATTCTTCCGGCTTGAAATAAATTCCCAGTTCGCGAGCGGCGGCATCAGGGCCGTCGCTTCCGTGCACGAGATTCATCTGACGGCTGAGACCAAAGTCACCGCGGATCGTGCCTAGTGGTGCTTCACGTCCGTTTGTCGAACCAAGCATCGCTCGAATGACAGAAATGGCCTGAGGCCCCTCGACGGCGAGCGCCACAACCGGGCCAGACGTAATGAACTCTTCCAACATTGGATAGAATGGCTTATGAACATGTTCTGCATAATGCTGCTTGGAAAGTTCAGGAGTCACCTTCAGCATCTTCATGCCAACGATTTTCAAACCCTTAGACTCGAACCGGCCGAGAATTTCTCCGACCAGGCGACGAGCCACGGCATCTGGTTTCAACAAAACAAAACTACGTTCGACCGCCATCGACAATTCCTTCTCTAACTCATCAGTTGATAAAACGCTTGAAACAGATAACTGCTATCGTGCGGCCCGGAAGACGCTTCCGGATGATACTGGACGCAGAACGCGGGAAAGTCCTTATGGCGAAGCCCTTCGATCGTTTGATCGTTCAAATTCACGTGCGTCACTTCCAGAGTCTTGGGCAGCGAATCACCAGAAATCGCGAAACCATGATTCTGCGACGTGATTTCGACTCGGCCACTCTCTTTATTCAAGACCGGCTGGTTTCCACCACGATGGCCGAATTTCAATTTGTAAATCTCGGCCCCACACGCCAGCCCCAGCAGTTGATGACCAAGGCAAATTCCAAACACAGGAACTTTGCCCAGCAGATTTCGGATCGTGTCGATCGCATAGTTCAGCGGACGAGGGTCGCCAGGCCCGTTTGAAAGAAACACCCCATCGGGCTTTAAGGCCAGAATCTGCTCGGCGGTCGACGTGCCGGGAACCACAGTGACACGACAGCCCAACGATTTCAGATGCCTGAGGATATTCCATTTCATCCCGTAATCGATCGCAACCACGTGCCGTTCGCGACCAGACCTCGCCGTCACGATCGTTCCACTGCTGCCAAGTTCTGACAACCCTTCGGTCCAGTCAAACGAAGCTTTTGGCATGACTTCCTGCACCAGATCCTGACCGACCAGCGCCGGGCTTTCCTGGGCTTTTCTCACCAGTGATGCATCGTCGAGATCCGTCGTCGAAAGGACACCGGTCATCGCACCACGAATTCTCAATCGGCGAACGAGCGATCGAGTGTCGATCCCCTCGATTCCAATCACATTGTTTTTACGCAAATACGCGTCAAGGGTGTCATTTGAGCGAAAATTGCTTGGCTGTCGACACAGCTCGCGGACAACAAAACCTCGGAGAAACAGCCCCCGGCTTTCGGTGTCTTCGCTGTTGACTCCGTAATTTCCGATTAACGGGTACGTCATCGCCACAATCTGGCCGCAATACGAAGGATCGGTCAGAATTTCCTGATACCCGGTCATGCTCGTATTGAAGCAGACCTCTCCGTAAACCTCGCCAGTCGCTCCAAATGCCGTCCCCGCGTAGACCGTACCATCAGCGAGAGCAAGTTTTGCAGATGCCAGCAGACTCATGATTTTCCGTATCCAAAGTTCATTTTTGAGCACATTGTTGTAACACACAGAAAGGGGAAAATGAAGTGCTCACCCGTTTAAGTCATCCTGATGCAGCGAAACACTTTGACCTGCCCGCCAAAATGCAGTCATACGGTCTTAGAGCCTGCAAAGAAGCAGCGTGTTTGCGTGATTCCTGCAGCAAGACCGCACTGCTGCTCCGCTTGGGGGGACAAACACACCACAACATAAATGGTGGCCATGAAAAAAGCGTCTTTGTCTGTGGAATGTAAATCCTAAGTTGACTGCCTACAATCAAAAGTCGTCAGGTGCAGCCTGTCGAGATGGCCTCGATCCAGACGTTCTGATTCCCAACGAGTGATGAGCCACCCATGATTCGCGTCGAAGGTTATGAAAAATCATACCGTAACACAGTGGCTGTTCGCGGATTAACTTTTGACGTCGCTGCTGGTTCCGTGCTGGGGGTGGTCGGACCCAACGGAGCTGGAAAAACCACGACCATGCGGGCACTGGCCGGGATTATCCCCCCGTCCAAAGGGCGACTGTCAGTGGAAGGCTTCGACATCGTCGATGATCCGATCGCGGCCAAAAGCCGACTGGCGTTTATTCCCGATGAACCCCAACTCTTCGATGTCCTGACCGTCTGGGAACATCTTGAATTCACCGCTTCGGTTTATCGGATGACCAATTTCGCCGATGAAGCCGAACGGCTTCTCGAAAAATTTGAATTGACCGAAAAACGAAACACCATCGCTCAGGAACTGTCGCGAGGGATGCGTCAAAAGGTCGCGATCTGCTGTGCCTACCTCCACAATCCCGTCGCCATCATCTTCGACGAACCGCTGACCGGTCTCGATCCACGCGGGATTCGTACGTTAAAATCCTCGATTCGCGAACGGGCGGCGGAAGGAGCGGCCGTCATGGTCAGCTCGCATCTGCTTGACCTGATCGATGACCTTTGTAGCCATCTTTTGATCCTGCATAAAGGGCAATGCCTGTTTCAGGGAACAATCGCCGAAGCCAAAAGCCGAATGGAAACGGCCGGCACAGACACCTCGCTCGAAGACATTTTTTTCCAGTTCACCGAATCCAGGACCGAGGTCGTATCCGACGCCACAAAAGAATAATGACGGCTCCTTTCTGCCAGGTTTAAATCATGTTTCATCCCGCGTTGTGGAAGCTGATCCGATTCCAGTGGCGAGGCGGTTTCCGCCAGTTGGGCCGAAGTCTTCGCACCTGGCGAGGACTTTTTTTTGTCGGATTTGTCGTGGTGATGTCCCTCTATGGCCTGGGATCCATTTACGTCGCCAGCCGAGTCGGGTCACAGACTCCGCAAGTCACCGATGTCCTCAACAAAATGCAAAACGACTTCCTCCCTCTGGGTCTGTTTGCTTTCACGTTCTATACACTCGTGTTTTCCACGGGTGAGGCAACCGTCTATTTCACCGCCAGCGAAGCCGCATTTCTTTTTCCGGCACCGATCACGCGCAAGCAACTGCTCGCCTATCTCCTTTTGAAAAGCCTGATCGGTATCGCAGGGGTCTCGCTGTTTTTTGGCGTCTTCACCAGCCCCCGGTTCGCCATGGCAATCCCCCGCTGGCTGGCAGTCATCATGACACTGTCGTTTTTACAACTGCTGACCATGAACGTGTCGTTCGTGAGGCAGATTCTCGAAGAAAAACTCAGCGCTGTCATCCGGCGATCAATTGCCCTGATCTTCAGCATTCTGGTTTTTATGGCGATCACCCAAACCCTTCAGTCAGTCAACGGCAATGATTTTGACGCCTACCTCAAAGTGTTCCGCGAATCGACTGCCGGCAAACTGATGCTCGCACCGTTCTTTGTTTTTGTTCGAGCACTCACCGCCCCCAATTGGCAAACCTTTCTCCCTTACGCTGCCATCCTGTTTGCCGTTGATCTGGCCCTGCTGCTGCTGGCATTTCGGCTGGATGCCCTGTCGTTGGAATCGGCTTTAGCAATCAGCGAAAAAATGACGGAGCGACTCAAGCAGATCCAGTCCAAGGGAGCCTGGCACGCATTCGAATCAAAGAGAGATTCCTCGATCGCACAACGAAAAATTGCTCAACTTCCCTATTGGGGCGGGATCGGTCCAGTCTTGTGGCAACGGATGACAACGACCTTTCGGTCCTCATCCAGACTTTTGTGGGTACTTGCGGGTGCCGTCGCCTTCGCCGCAGGATTGGTCGTCATGATCGCACGCTCGGGCTCAGCACCTGGGCGTAACATTGCGGCCCCCTTCGTCGGCATGGGAGCCATGGCCTACATGAGTTTCCTCATCTGTTTATCGCTACAAAACGAAATCGAAAGGGTTGGTTATCTCAAGTCGCTTCCGCTCCGACCCATTTCAGTCGTCATCGGTGACATGATCGGTTTTCCCATCCTGCTCTCGGTCATCCAATCGTTGTTTATCGCCGTTCTGGCCTGCTGCTTTTCAAACCTTGCCTCGTGGCTGCTTTGCGGAGCCTTACTGACATTGCCCCTGAATTTATTGCTTTTCGGCATCGACAAGCTGGTCTTTTATATTTATCCCACTCGATTGGCTAAGGGGGCTCCGGGCGACTTTCAGAACTCGGGAAAGCAAATGATCTTCATGACCCTTAAAATGCTGATGCTGGGTGCTGCCGCCATCTTTGTCGTCATTGCAGCATTACCCGGAGCACTGGCACTTCAGTCACCCGTGGTGGCGGTCGCCTGTGCCGGCTTTGTGCTGGTGATCGAGTGCGGAGCTCTTGTGCCACTGCTCATTATCGCCTACGACCGTTTTGACCCGAGCACGACAATAGTTCAGTGAAAGTGGACGATGACTGACGACAGCATGGAATTTCAGGCCGTATGTAAAACCGACTCGATCCCCGAAGGAGAAGGACGCGCGTTTCCCCTGAATGGAACACTGGTCGCCGTCTTCCGGCGTGATGGACAATATTTCGCGATCAATGATTCGTGTCCGCATATGGGTGCGTCGCTCGCTTCGGGTTACCTCGAAGGCTGCGATGTGATCTGTCCCTGGCATGCCTGGAAGTTCTGCGTCAAAGATGGGATCTGGATGGACAACCCCAAATCCAAAGTCCGGACCGATTCCTATGCCGTCCGAATCATGGGGGACGAAATTCAGGTCGAAGTCCCAAAACCAAAATCGTGAGCAAAACAAGTTCGCAAAAAACACCCTGCAACCTCAGCCCGACGCGCAAGCGAGGGACGTGAATTACTGTCGTCGCGTGCCGGGGCCACACAGGGTTTCCCACAAAAACAAATGAACCATGCTGGGTATTAACGAAAAATGCGAAAGACCGAAGACCATCTGTTCCGAGCGTCGAGTCCCACTCAAGAGCATGCGTTCCGAAACGGACCACGAATCACGGCGATCGAGACCCTGATTCCCCACGATATCATGGGGGGATTACTGCTGCTGCGTCTGCATACAGACGCGGGAACCGCAGGTGGCGAATCGGTCATCGGACATGGCGAAACGTATTACGTTCCACAAGCGGTCGCCGCGTCGTTGCACGACTGGATGTCGCGACGATTGCTCGGTGCTGATGCGACGGCGATCGAAAGTCACTGGCGGTTTCTGTACGAACGAGGAACTGCGTTTGGTGTTCGTGGCTGCGAACTGCGAGCGATCAGCGCGATCGACCTGGCCTTATGGGATATCCTCGGCCAGTTGACTCAACAGCCCGTCTGGCGAATGCTCGGCGGAGCGGTCAGGGACTCCATTCCGGTTTACAACAGTTGTGGAGGCCCCAGCTATGGACGACGTCCCTATGCAGACGGTAACCAGGACCCACCCTCGTCAGGTTGGCCCGGCCACGGTGACCTGGGCCGTCCCGGTCCTTTGGAAGACAACTACAACAGCGTGCATAACCCCGGGGACCTTGCTGAGGAACTGCTGGCCGAAGGTTACACCGCGATGAAGCTCTGGTCGTTAGACCGCATCTACAAACAAAGCGGTGGTCATCGAGTCAGCTGGACCGATCTCGAAGAAGGATTGCAGCCGTTCCGGGCAATTCGCGAACGAGTCGGTCTCAAGATGGAAGTGATGCTCGACGGCCACGGCTTTTTTACTCTTCCCGCAGCTCTCCGCATTGCCGAGGCGATGCGAGAACTGAAACCCCTCTGGCTGGAAGACGTCATTCGACCCGACTGTGTCGACACGATCGCCGACTTCCGTGATCGAGCGGGAGTCCCGATTGCCGTCAGCGAGATGCTGGTCAGCCGCGAAGAATATCGACAGGTGCTTCAACGACGCGCGGCCGATTACGCGATGATCGATCCAACGTGGGTGGGCGGGATCAGCGAAACCCGCCGCGCCGCGGAACTGGCTCAGGCATTTAACATCCCGGTTCTCATGCACGACTGCACCGGCCCGTTAACATTGTTTGCCGGACTGAATGTGACAATGTCCTGCGCTAACGTCACGTACCAAGAAACAGTCCGGGCGCACATCAAAACCATCTACCCCATGCTGATCGATGAACCCCCGACAGTCGTCAAGGGACACATCGCACCACCAGCTCGCCCTGGCCTGGGCGTCCGATTACTCGACGAACTTTTTACGCCCCAGCATCCCGGATATCGGATCACAAGGCTTTAACGCCGATCGATTCGTCAGCCCGACGCAGAAGTTTCGATCGAAAAGTTCACCCGAGTTCGCTCAGGTTCGAATCCCATCATATCTCCCCGGCGTGCCGAGATGCGTAAGCTCTCGGACTCTTCCTTCGTCTTCGGTTCTGCCGCCACAACGCAACTAGTTTTGTTCAAAAAGTTCACCCGAGTTCGCGCGACTTCGACCATTCCCCATAATTCATAGGCTTTTGGCGACCGCTTCCCATGTTTCCGTCATGAAAAAGTTCACCCGAGTTCACCTGAGTTCGCGCGACTTCACCTGAGTTCACCCGAGTTCGATCAAGCATCTTCTTTCTCTTTTTCGTGTTTTCGAACTTTCGTGTTTTCGTGATTGGTTTACCTCTTCTTCTATTCGCAGAAGATAAAGTCACCAGGAGGATCACGAAAACACGAAAGTTCGAAACCACGAAAAAATGCATGCAGTAGTGCGAGTGACTCCCGCGTCATCACAAATGGCTGGACCGAAGATCTCGTGCGATGATCTTCATGTCATTAACTTCTGTTCAAAAATCTTCAACTTCCATTCTGCTGAGATCACGACTCCCGGAATTTGGTGTCACAGTTCGATCAAGTTCGATCGACTTCGACCATTCCCAACAATTCATGGGGTTTTCGCGATTTTTGTTCCGTTTTTTGGGGTGTCACAGTTCGATCGAGTTCGACGCAGTTCGATCAAGTTCGAATCCATCATTTCTCTGAGGCGAGCTGCGCAAGATATCCACCGGATTTTTCTTGTAATTTCTACTTGCTACTTTCTCGAAACGACTCTCTCGCCGACACGGCGCCCCCTCGGACTTTTCCTTCACTTCGGCTCTGCCGTCATCACGCAAGAAAATTTGTTCAAAAAGTTCACCTGAGTTCGCGCGACTTCGACCAACCCTCGTAAATCATAGGCTTTTGGCGACCGCTCCCCATGTTTCCGTCATGAAAAAGTTCACCCGAGTTCGCGCGACTTCACCTGAGTTCACCCGAGTTCGATCAAGCTTATTCTTTCTCTTTTTCGTGCTTTCGGACTTTCGTGTTTTCGTGATTGGTTTACCTCTTCTTCTATTCGTAGAAGTTAAAGTCACCAGGAGGATCACGAAAACACGAAAGCTT
>CAIULL010000173.1 GCA_903899985.1 uncultured Schlesneria sp. | reverse complement strand
TTCAAACGCAAAATTCGCCAACATGATCCAGCCTCCTTGCAAGGAATCACGAGATTGTTTGTTACCCCGTTTTTCCCCAAGGAGGCATTTTCCTACCAGCCCAATTTCACCAATGTGATCGGGGGATGCCGGTTACACCCAATAAAAAAGTCAGAGACAAATCTCCTGTCGTCTCGCATTCGTCCCAATCAGTGTTATTCGTGGTTAAAACTTGTTATCAAAATCCTTGGCATCCGCGACCAGATGAAAGATCGCGTCGACCTGTTGTGCGATCGGTCTCTCGACCCATACAATGGACCGAAGGTCTCATGCGATTTTCTCCACTTCGTTAACTTCGCGACCTTCTGTTCAAGAATCTTCCCTTCTGCGCTCAGCGATAATTAAGCCGCCGAGAAAATTCGCGTCACAGTTCGATCGACTTCGACCATCCCTGGTAATTCATAGGGTTTTCGAACTGTATTTTCCATTTTTCTGCAGTGTCACGGTTCGATCGAGTTCGACGCAGTTCGATCGACTTCGAACTCCAACATCCCATCCTAAGGTGATCCGGTCAGCTTAAGCCTCGGACTCTTCGCCCCCTTCCACCCCGCGATCACCACGCGTCCAATGAAATTTGGTGTCACAGTTCGATCGAGTTCGATCGACTTCGACCGTTCCTCGTGATTTATAGGGTTTTCGAGCTGTTTTTTCCATTTTTCTGCAGTGTCACGGTTCGATCGAGTTCGACGCAGTTCGATCGAGTTCGATCAATCACCGGTTTTCCTGAGCAAACGGAACGTTGCATACGCAAGGAGTTTTCTTGATTTATCTACGCACCACTTTTTCAAAACGACGATCTCGCCGCTTCGGCAACTCCCCTCAACGCAAACAACGGTCCCGACGGACCAGTCGCCACCAATCGATGGCTGCGCGCCAATCCGTAATTAATTCATTCCAAAATGCCAAAGACCAATTGTCGTCGCCGGGCGTTCATTTCCAAAATCAACTGGTGACATCCGCCGTAGAACGGATTTCAGCCGGTTCCAGGCAAAAACTTGGACGGCCAAAACACCCATACAAAAAATCGACGATTTCAAGGCGATGACGCCGACATAGGCATCAGGCAAGCCCTCGCGGACTCCTTTGCCTCCACCAGACACACGACGACATAAAAATACTATTATTGTTATCGTACGTCAATAGAAAAATAAAAACGATTTCTTACCGCTTGAAAAGTACTCACGAAAACACCTCTGGGACTTCTGTAACTTGAGGCCACGGAGATAGGCAAAAACTGACCTGGTGGAAAAGTTGCAGACCAGACAATTCTACAGCTTCTCATGCCTCGCGGTGTCTCTGCAGACGGACCATTGGATCAGACGTTTGAAACCTTTCTGCCAACGTGGGATTTTGTTCACGGGGCCTATCACCACGGACGCCGCATTCCCGAGGTTTTAAGTCATGCCAAAAGCTTTGATTCCGCTTGCGATTGTTCTTCTATTTGTGACTCACGCTGCAGAATCTGCACAACCAAGAGCCGAGCGGAGCAACGACGATCCGCAGGGAAACGTCGCGTATAACAAGGCTGTCGAAATTGCGAAAAAATCCCGAAGGCCGATTTCAAGCGCCGAATCGATGCTGTCGATCAAGCCAAGCTGGAAGTGCGAAAGTCAGTGATCGAAGATGACGCTGCGGGAATCAAAGCATCAAAGGCAAAGATCGCAAAGCTTCAATCGGAATTGCGAGACCTCATTGACTCCAAATTTCCGCCGCTGGATCCCGAACGTCTTCAGACAGGACAGATCGGGACGCGAACACGAGGAAAAGAGGGGCTTGCTGGAACTCGCTGGCACCCGGATTTCAAGGGGAAGGATCTTGTGTATTCCTTCCAAAGACAAGGAGTGACAAAAGACATTGCCGTCTACGTTGTGGGGATGGAAGGTAAATGGAGGAAATCGGCCCAATTGGAAATCTGGGCTGATAACGACACGATGCTTTTCGTTGCAGTCGGCGAAATCGACTTCGCATATTACGAAGGCGACAAGAAGACTTCTCCCCCAAAAAAGGGGTTCGAAATCCGGAGATGTAATCTGGACGGAATCTTTTCCGAAGACGAACTGAAAACAGCCGCTGGGACGATTGAGGATTTCACGATCACCTTAACGGACTCAGAGAAAGAGACTCAGAAAAAAGCCATGGAGCGACGCGCGGCAGTGAAAGCGGATACAGAAAAAGAAGCAAAGGCCAAACGCGCACAGGGCCTTGTCGAGATGGGAAAGTCCTTTCTGAAATCGAACAACAAAGAAGCGGCCCGGAAACGATTTGAAAAAGCCATTTTAGAGGCGCCGGACTCCGACGCTGCCAAAGAAGCCAAGAAGCTTCTCGACGAATAACCATTTTTTTGCGGCATCGTTCCGCGTTATTGACGAATCCATCCCTCAGTCGTGTCCCCGGGAAACAGTTTTTTTGCAAGACGCGTGCCGGAGAAAAATCGGCCTCGTTGCCAGCATCGGGTCAACTACGACATTTTGTCGGGGAGAGGTTTTTCTCTGATTGAGTCGATGATTTTCGATCGTTAGACTTCTTCGATGAGTACTATCGCTGAAATTGAGTCCGCCATTGAGAATTTAACGGCGTCGCAGGTCGAGAAGCTTGCGATTTGGTTGGACGCACTTCGCGCGAAACAGCGCGTTCAGCCGTCTGTCGACGCTTGGCTTGAGCGTGCCAGAGGCGCTGCCCAACCTGGAATAACAACAGCGGAAATCATGAAGCTCACACGTGGTGACGAATGAGTAAGATACTCTTCGACACGAACGTTTTACTGGATATCGCGACGGCCGACTCGACATGGCTTGACTGGTCGGAAGGTCAATTCAAAACCGCGATAGCTCAAGGATTAATTGGAATCAACCCAATCGTGCGGATCTCGCACCCGCGTTCGCGACACAGGCCGCATTGGTCGAATGGCTTGATCCAGCCTGTTTTCAGCGAATGCCGTTACCCTATAACGCTGGTTGGATTGCCGCAAAAGCGTATTTGAAATACCGAGCTGCAGGTGGGACGAAAACCTCGCCGCTCCCGGACTTTTAAATTGGGGCTCATACGGAAGTAGATGGACTTACGCTCGTAACGAGGGACCATTCTCGGTATCAAAGTTGTTTTCCGAAAATCAACTTAATCTTTCCACAACACAGGCAATCTTAGAGGTTATTTCAAAGCCCAAATTTTCAATAAATACTATGGCAGGCAATTTGCATTCCAATGAGGGAGAAAGGAGACCCTCGCATGCATTTCACCCTGTCACAGTGGCCCCAACGACGGCGGCCGAACACGACAGGTTCAGGACGGCCCCGAAACCTTTTGTTACTGATGTCCAATGAGATCTGATCAAAGACTTGTTTGCCCCCCGAACCATCCCCTGACGGAGTTCGTCCACGAGTTGACTCGCGAAGGTGTATGGAAGGCGTTCTTTGGGTGTTGAAGACGAGCGCTCGATGGCAAGATTTACCAGAATGATATCTCGAGGGAACTGTCGGCCCTTCAGGCCTGATGTCTTGTTCAACGGACGGTACCAGGGCCTCCGGAAGACCTGCGACCCTGGCTATTCGAACTGCTGGCCCTTTGGGCCGCAGGAACGCAATCTTGCCGAATTACCAAGGGTTGACGTTTTGTTCTCTCTACGCCAACGGCGTTGCAGATCAAAGCCCAGGGTCGGGAGCGTCAGCGAGCGCACCCTCGGTACGGCCCCACGAAGACCTGTTTACACCGAAGGTGTTACATCGCTTTTTTTCACTTCGAGAACTTATCGTACATGCCATTGCCAAAGCGCTCGCGCAGTTTCGTTGGACCGAAGAATGATGTAACTCCGTTGGAGTAAAACCGATTTCAAACATCGTGACCCAGGGTAGATCGCAAGCGATCAACCCTGGGCTTTGTTATGCAACGCCGTTGGCGTAAAGACCAGCCGTCAACCGGCGATTTGATTAAACCAGGGGCATGGTCTATCAATGATTGCGGGCTTCAACTGGCAGTAAGGCTTGCTCCAGGATTTCCAAAGGGTCGTCGGTATTGGGAAGCATGTCTGGGTTACGAGCGGTCAATTTCACGTGCCTGACAAGCACGTTAATGAGACGATCGACGACCTCTCGATTCTCGGCGAGATTCGAGACATCATGTAGTTCAGAGGGATCTTCGGTGAGATGATAAAGTCTTGTCGATGGCCCTGGTGGGACGGAGCTTGTCGCATAACCATCACGCCTCCACCGATTTCCGGCGGAATGGATGAGCTTCCAGCAGTCTGTACGGACCATCGCCTCGGCATTGTCGGCATACTCAGAAATGACATGTACTCGGTGGTCGGTTGCCTTCCCCTTGATGAGGCGAACCAGTGATCTCCCCTGAATATTCGAGGGGATCTTGATCCCGCACACTTCAAGGATTGTCGGCACGATATCGATCAGTTCCACCAACCCCGACGCACATCGTCCCGGTGCGATGAGCTCAGGAAATCTCATGACCAGGGCTGATCGGACTGCCTCTTCGTAACAGCAATGCTTCTCAAACCGGCCGTGTTCTCCCAGCAGGTAGCCGTGATCAGAGTTGAAAATGACCAGCGTGTCTTGGACGAGTCCTGTCGATTCCAGTGCTTTCAAAATCGAGCCGACATTTCGGTCCATATAAGCAACCGACGTGTGATAGGCAGCGATGATTCCTTGCTTCTCCCGTTTGGTCAGGTCGCGAAAAACCAGCGGAATGTTCGGTTTGTCATTGAAGTGAACATTGGGAACGGCAAATTCGTTCGAGTCGAATCGACCCTCGAACTCGATCGGGAAGCGGAACGGCGAATGAGTTACAAAAAAGCCGACCCACAGAAAGAATGGCTTACTCCGCTTTTCAGAGAGATATTGCACAGCGTTGTCGACAAAGAACGTATCCGGCATCTCTGTATCGTAGCCGTACGGCAGACAATCTGAATTAAGCCAAACGGATGCGGGGTCACCGAATGGCCGCCAGGGACCGAGAATATCGACACCGTCAGGGATTCGCCTTGGCGGCAATGACGCGAGGTAGTCGCGGTGCGCACGCATATCAACGGACTTGTCGAACTCGCGACTCAATGGGTCGTAATAATGCGTTTTGCCGAATGCCGCCGTCTCGTATCCTGCCTCTCGCAACAGTCGGCCAATGGTCCATTCTTCGAATGGTAGCGGGGTCGGTGTGAGCGTGACCCCGACAGAACGGGGATACCGGCCAGTCAGGAACGCCATCCGTGATGGGGTGGAAAGCGGACAGGCACAATACGCACGATCAAATCTGATCCCGTCAGCCGCAAGACGATCGAGGTTTGGTGTCGACGCAACCGGACTTCCGTATGTACCACTGACGGCGGGTGCGTAGTCATCAGCGCAGATCCACACGACGTTTGGCGGCTTTTTTCGCGAAGCGAAAAATCGTTCGATGGTTGAAAGGCCAGGCCATCCCATGGATTGGGGACTCCGCTTTCTGCGTTTAATCTCAGAGCGATCTCGACGTCAGTGACGCTGTTTTTTCAAAAACGAGACAATGGGATCGGGTCCGTGAGTTTACGAAGGAATGTTAGTCGCGTCATTTCGAGAGGATATAAACGCCAAACCGAATCGCCTCATTTGGGTCCTCGACCAGTCTAAGTCTCTGAATTGTCGATGTTCGATCGGGTTTTCCGACAACCACTTCTTCGTATTTGGGTTCTGCAGCCAGGTACCAGCCTTGGTATTTTCCTGTCTCGACGCGTAATCGCATCCCCGCGCCTTCACCGGTTGCAACTCCGTCATACTGCCATGACCATTGGACAGTCCCGGGAATGTTTTTATGGTCGGCGAGTTGCACCATCGTCTGATCCGATTTTCGAATCGTGATTCGCGGAGTTTCCGTCGAGTCGTCCACAATCAGCACTTGTATTTGGTCGCTGGTGGTTTCGAACCAGATCCGCGTCGGACCTCGTTTTCGCGAACAGGTCGTCATGTCTGTTCCTGACCCCAACACGACTTCGTCACCGATCAGCGACAGCCTGGCAGGCGATGGTCCGGAACTTTTGAAATCAAAAAACTCCACTGACCATCCGTCGCTTGCTGACACGAGACAGGCAATCAGAACGAATCCGATTTGATGACCGATGCGCTTCATTTTCCGACTTTTCAAGTTCGGGTCGGTAACCTTTTGAAAACCTCACAACGGAGAGGCTTCATCATTTTGCGGATCGACTCCGACGCAAACAACATCGCGATCGAATCGGCGATTTTTGACTCGACGTTTTCAGGATCCAATCATACCCGGCCATCCTACAGGTCATCATCTGTAAACCACAAACTGGCAGGCCGCGAGCCAATCGCTTGACTATTTTGGAATAATTTTGTTACACATATTTCGCCAGACTGAATTAAATGCATAACAGATGGCACATCGGCGCAAAACCACCTCAGCCTGGAGGAATCTTTCCCTCTTTTTCAAAACTGAAAGGGCAAAACATGTATGAAGAATTTGATGAACTTTCTGATGAGGACGAGAAAATCCTCGATAACATCTGGGATCAAATCAGAGCCGAATTGGAACTGGAAGAGCAGGGACTCGGAGAGCCAAAATGGACAATGAAAGACGCAAAAGTCGATCGCCCGGACCTGAAGAAAAAGGACCTGACAGAATGGGTGCGGATTGCTAACGAAGAATACCGCAGACTGAGAATGAAAAAGATTTATCACGGCACTGCCGCAAAAAAAGCAGTAAGCCTCGCAAACCGGAAGGTTCCGATTGTGCCGCACGTTACAACGAAGAAGACTCCGAAAGTAACGAAGGCTAAAAAGACTACGATGGTTTCGAAAGTTTCAAAGACTTCGAAGGTTTCGAAGAAGAAGACTCCAAAGAAGAAGACCTAATCTTCGAAACGAAGCTTGATCTCACTTAGGTTGCGATTGACCCAGAACGAAATCGAGCCGGTATGGCTGGCCTCGTAGCGGAATCTCATCGGGGTTCCAACCTTCTCCCTGCGCTTCTACGGGGAGCTTGCGAGCCATCGTTGTTCGGAGCGGTCGAGTGCTAAGTTTCACGTCATAACCGGGGTGCTTAACTGAAAAGATGGCAGCCTGAAGGCATACTCCCGATGGGTCATCAATCCAGCCACCCTCGCAAAAACGCAATCGATAGTGACCATTTCGATTTGTTCTCGACTGGCCCCCGCCGAGCAAAGTGCCCCAGCCCGTCGCAACGGAGACTTCCACACCTTCCAACGGTTTTCCATGCTCGTCCGTGACGATACCAAAAGAAGTCCAGGCCCAGCGAGTGTTAATCTCGTCGTCCGTCAACAGCCGAGCTTTCATCGGTAGATCTACTGTCGCAGGAGTCAGCCCTATCGTCACGGTTTGTTCGGGATTCGTCATTTCGAATTGAAGTCCATCCGGATCATCCGCTCTCAGGCGTGCAACGAGCCGGTACTCTCCCGCAGGGAGACCCGCAAAACGAACCGGAAGGCCCGGGCCTGCAATCGGGTGAAATTTCTCATAAGGTGATGATTGCCCGACCAACGGAATCAGAAAGATTTCAGGGCGCTTCATCGTCGATTGCGTTATGACGTCAACAGAATTCACTTCAAGCGTTGCTCCTGACTCCAGCCGCACCGTTACGTCGGTTGTTTCCGCTGTCGCGAGGATTTGAATTGGTTCACTGCTGCCAATTCTGCCCGATTGCTGATGTCCTTCTCGCGCGGTGACACGGTACGTGCCCGGGCTCAACCGAGAAAACGTCGCTACGGAGCCTGTCGCGACACCATCCACAATCCGCCAATCGCTGCGACTCTGCTCGTCCCTCCAGACTCGACGCTGTTGGTCTGAAGAAGGCTCTCCAGACTCCACCGATTTCCACACCTGGACTGAAGATTTCGGAGCGGCCGTTCCGTCTGGCAACTGAACCTTAACAGTAATCGAATGACGCGCGAGCTCGACCAGATCCTTGAGTACACCTAATTTGATTCCCGACTCAGGAAAACCTGACGGGCGGTGCGCTGCATCCCCTTCGAGCCAAATCCCTGCAATCCCCCCCAACTCATCGAATGCAAGATGCAGGTATAGCCCCTGGCTCTCTTTCCAGCGGGTCCATCCACAAAGCAAATTTGTATCCGCGACGATTTCCCATTCGAAACCCCGGCAGTCCTTGAAACGCCCACAAGTCGTTTCAGCCTGTTCGAGGAATCGTTGAAGTCCATTTGCGCCGGCAGACAGTTGAAGTGGTTTTGCCAGCAATTCTGCTGCGTCGCCGAATTCACGCTCGCGCAGATACTTAACGAAATGTTTTGCGTGTTCGAGTTTGGCCTGCTCCAGATCGACAGCCTCAACTGCCGTTGCTGGCAGAGCACTGAGTACTGCAGTGAGAGCCGCTGCGCGAAACAGCAGCGAGTTCAATTGCAAGAGCCGACTCAGCAAGACCGAACCAAGCGAGGAATGTGAACGCATTGCGCCCTCCGTGTCAGCGGTACAAGGATTCCTTTCGAACTTTCAGATCCGCATGATAACCCTATTAATACGAACTGGGCTGCCACGATGCAACGAGCGATCCGTTGACCGTTTTGCAACACTTGACCAACGAACTCCGTTCTTGATTAAGGACAAGGAAACTGCCCTGCGATATTTGCGAGCCCCTTACTCTTTGGTTTGTGGGGGGAATCCCATGCAAGGCTCTTCGTGGTGGTCTGACGGTCGCCGCCTGGGAGTTAATCGGTTAACACCCGCTTTTTGATTTTAACTGCCTCAGGCAGGCAAAGGTTGTGAAGCGGAGCTTCGGAGAGCTCCGTTCCCAAGCTCCAGCCGTTGAATTTGCACATTTAAGATTTTTGGACAGAGATCAAGTACGAAATGCAAAGAACGTCAGGGGCGGATTTGATAAACGTCGAGTTCTGAAATTCTCGGTTTCTCACGGAGGCACTAAGACACAGAGGAGCAATCAATCCTGCCTGCGATTCGTTCGCGTCTTGCTCTTCGTTTTCTTGTGCTGAACCCAACTTCAGCAGATTACCAGGCGTTATTCCTATCAAATGCAGGAATGAGTGCATTTTTAAGGCACTCATTCCGATAGCGTCCTCTTGGATCTCCGTGTCTCTGCGTCTCCGTGAGAGACCTATTCATCGATTGAACATCAGCTCTGATCGGACTTCTACACCCTGTCCCTGCTTCGTTACTTCATTATCTCTACCCGATTCTTCGAGCACTTCGTTGAGCTGTGGAGATCCTAGCTCCCTTCTGCTTATCACCGTGCCGAAGGCAACTCGTTGTGAAGCGGAGCTTCGAAGAGCTCCGTTCCCAAGCGGGAGCTTGGGAACGAGAACATGGGGGAGGACCTGGGATGCGGAACCTGTCACGAGATCCGCGATTTCCTATGAGACTCAAAGAAAAAAACAACCCTCACACCGAGGTGTGAGGGTTATTAAAATGCCCGGCAATGACCTACTTTCACGCTGGTCGGCACTATCATCGGCCGCAAGAGCTTAACGGTCGTGTTCGGAATGGGAACGTGTGTTTCCTCTTGCGTATGGTCACCGGACTTTATTCTTCGTCACACCGGCCAAAAGCCGATGTGACGCACAATTCAGTCTAAGTCAAATAAGAGCTTAATATCTAAGATTCCAGAACAAAGTGGTCAAGTTTTCGTCCATTAGTATCGGTCAACTGAGACGATTACTCGCCTTACATCTCCGACCTATCAACCTGATCGTCTATCAGGGGACTTCAGGATTACTCCATCGAAACCTAATCTTGGGAGAGGCTTCGCGCTTATATGCTTTCAGCGCTTATCCCGACCGAACATAGCTACCCTGCAATGCCACTAGCGTGACAGCAGAAACACCAGAGGTACGTCCCTCCAAATCCTCTCGTACTAAAGAGAAAACCCCTCAAGTTTCGTACGCCCACAGCAGATAGGGACCAACCTGTCTCACGACGGTTTAAACCCAGCTCACGTACCACTTTAATCGGCGAACAGCCGAACCCTTGGGAGCTTCTCCACCCCCAGGATGTGATGAGCCGACATCGAGGTGCCAAACCACGCCGCCGCTATGGACGCTCGGGCGTGATCAGCCTGTTATCCCCAGAGTACCTTTTATCTGTTGAGCGACGGCCCTTCCATTCGGAACCGCCGGATCACTAGGTCCGACTTTCGTCTCTGCTCGACTTATAGGTCTCGCAGTCAAGCACCCTTCTACCCTTGCGCTCTTCGCCTGATTGCCAACCAGGCTGAGGGTACCTTTGAACTCCTCCGTTACTCTTTAGGAGGAGACCGCCCCAGTCAAACTGCCCAACTGACACTGTTCACCATCCTGATTCAAGGATCAGTGTTAGACTCCAAACAGGCCCAGGGTGGTATTTCAACGTTGGCTCGATCAGAACTAGCGTCCCGACGTCATCGCCTCCCACCTATCCTACACAAAAATACTCAAAGTCCAATGTAAAGTTATAGTAAAGGTGCACGGGGTCTTTCCGTCTTGCCGCGGGTACACTGCATCTTAACAGCAAATTCAACTTCACTGAGTCTCGGATGGAGACAGCGTGGCTATCGTTACGCCATTCGTGCAGGTCGGAACTTACCCGACAAGGAATTTCGCTACCTTAGGACCGTTATAGTTACGGCCGCCGTTTACCGGGGCTTCGATCAAGGGCTTCGCTTGCGCTGACCCCATCAATTAACCTTCCGGC
>CAIULL010000172.1 GCA_903899985.1 uncultured Schlesneria sp. | reverse complement strand
GGCTCGGCAGGAGCCTCGCCCTCCCGACGCACACTCTTGCCGATCGAGAAGAACCAAAACGTGAGTACGACAAATTTCATTTGATGAGACAGACCATGCAAAACGTTTCGAGAGTCGCATGTCTTATACTGATGTCGTCCGTGCAGCTAATGGCTCAACAATCGCCGATACCGTCGCCCGGAGACGCGATGATCGATAGTCATCTTATCCTCGAAACGGCCCAGGTCAGCCGCCGTTTTCTTGAAGGAGCAAACTCGAAAGAAGAGTGGGAATCACAGCGGGACGAATTGAAACGCCGCTATTTTGATATGCTGGGACTGTGGCCCTTACCCGATCGTACGCCGCTGAAAGCAACAGTCACAGGCACCCTGTCCCTTGATGGTGTCCAAGTCGAAAAGGTGCACTTTCAAAGTCGACCGGGTTTATACGTCACCGGAAATCTCTATCGACCGACGGATACGACAGGAAAACTTCCAGCGGTCCTGTATGTCTGTGGCCATGCAGACAAAGGGCGCGATGGCAACAAGACCGCTTATCAGCATCACGGTCGGTGGTTCGCCACGCATGGATATGTCTGCCTGATGATCGATACGCTGCAGCTGGGCGAGATCGCGGGGACTCATCACGGAACTCACAATAAAGAGCGTTGGTGGTGGCAATCTGCCGGATATACCCCGGCAGGTGTCGAATGCTGGAACGGCGTCCGGGCGTTGGACTACCTGATCTCTCGTCCCGACGTGGATGCAGAAAAACTGGCTGTCACAGGGAGAAGCGGCGGAGGCGCGGCATCTTTCTGGATCGCTGCTGCTGACGAACGGGTCAAAGTCTGCGTCCCCGTCAGCGGGATGGCTGACCTGCAATGCTATGTCGACGACAAGGTCTGTAACGGGCATTGCGACTGCATGTTTTTTTACAATACCTATCGCTGGGAATGGACAACGATCGCCGCATTGGTCGCACCCCGTCCGATGTTGTTCGAAAACTCGGGCTATGACCCCATCTTTCCCATGCCGGCCAATGAACGGATTCGTGACCGTCTGTCAAAAATCTATGGTTGGTATGAGAAAAAGCCAGGGGAACTGTTCGATGTCGGCGTCACTCCCGGCGGTCATACTGACAATGTCGCCTTGAGGCTCATGGCTTATCGCTGGATCAATCATCATCTCAAGGAAGACAACTCCGAAGTTGACGAGCCGAAGTTGCCAGTCATCGAAGGGAAACAATTGCGCGTCTTTCCCGAAGACAGCGACCTTCCAGCCGACAGAATCAATGCCACGATTGATGAGACCTTCGTTCCCGCAGGAAAACCGGAACCACCAAAGACACCGGACGAATTCACCACCTGGTCCAACAGGCTGACCCAACGCCTGGAAGAACTGGTGTTTCGTGAGTGGCCAGATCAGGTTCCCGCCGCTGAGGTCCGTGACAGACGAGCAGATGGGGAGTATGTCCTCGGTACCGAAGACGAAATACTGGTGCTCGCCAGACGACATGAAGCTCCTCAACAAGTTCCCAAGTCGCCCGAACATCGCGAGCGATTGTGGCTGGTGATCTTGAATCCCGATGAACCGGAAGCCAAGCTGCCGGAATGGGTCAAAGAGACCGTGTTGGCAGGCCAGTCGACCGTCACGATCAGCCCGCGTGGCTGCGGTGAGTCACTGAAATGGACTCGTAAAAACCCTCCGAACTATGTCGAACGAGCGCACGCTCTGGTCGGTCGCACGGTCGATGCAGGCCGCGTCTACGATATTCAATCCGTCGCCCGCTGGCTGCACGAAGCTGACGGAAACGAACTGACGATTGGCGTGGCGGGTCGCGGACCAGCGGGTGTTCTCGGAGCCTATGCAGCACTCTTTGAAACGAGCATCAGCGAGGTATTGCTGGTCGATCCTCCGAAATCACACCGCCAGGGACCGACTCTTTTGAACGTGCTTCGCATTTTCGACGTACCCGACGCAATCGGACTGCTGGCCCCCAGACATGTCACACTCTTAAGTGCCGATACGGATGCATTTAACCGGTCAGAACAAATCTATAGAGCCGCCGGTTACGAATCTCGAATCACACGAAAACAATTGAAGAAATAGATGGTGTGATATACAGACGACTGTTTCATCGTTTAACCCGCAGCCAGCGGCGCAGGCGAATCGGCGTCCAGCCGATTTCTTCAAACGTTGCCTCAGTACCGACTTTTTGCAATGCCCCTACGAGAAATGACACCTCGGCTGACGGCCACTCCGCCGCTACGCCCCCGCTTCTCTGCGAGGCGCGGTTAAACGATGAAAACGAAATCATCGTTTAGCCCGCAGCCAGCGGCGCAGGCGAAT
>CAIULL010000171.1 GCA_903899985.1 uncultured Schlesneria sp. | reverse complement strand
CGCACCAAGATGTGGGTAAAACTGAGCCTTTCAAGGGTGGGTGGGTGAGTGGTCGGCCGATATGTCGAGTCCCGATAGGGACGACAGATTATCAAAAGGAACGACAAATATTTGCAAAATAGTAATCCTTGAAAGAAGATCTTTCGCCCCTTGGGGGGCTTTCCGTCCGATTCGACGTTCAATCCCACCGATAAATCGGTGGGCTATTATCGCATGTCCCGAAGGGACAAAGAGCACGCGACTGAGAAGTCGCCGAAATGAGTCGTCGGGCTTTTACCCTCTAAAAAAAGTTGCCCGGTCGCTGCCCCAATGGGATCAACGACTGTGCATTTTCGCCGCCGAAACTCGCTTTCAAATCGAGTTCCTGTGGTTAAGTTCCTGCCGAAGATCTATCGAGTCCCGCCCTCCATCCCGGCAAGCCGGAATGAGAGCTTCCTTCAACGGACTGTCTTTTGTCGGCTTCTGTTGCGGGTCCGATTGGGGCAAGCCCAACGGAAACCAGGAAAAACAAGTTGAACATTTCTGCTGGCGAAACGACTTCTGCTAAAAAAGTCTCTGTCTCCTCTGGTACATATTCAACAAAGGCAACACAGGCGTGAGCGACTTTGGATCTGATGTGACTGTTTATCGCATCGATGGACATGAGCCATCGGAAGAGGATGTACGTCGCATTCGAACCGCCGCTCGTTCGTTACAGTTTGCGGCCGTTGACCGTATCGGGCCTTACGATGAATTCGATCTCCGTTTCGGAGGTGCCTGCAGTGAGCGGGGTGTTGAGGGTGTCGCCGTATTTCTTTCGGCTTATTTTGTGGGTGACGATGAAGGGAATGATGGACTTGACCCTGAAGTCATTATCGCTCGGGAGGCTCCGGTGGCGGCACAATTTGCAGAAGACTTGCAGCGTCTGTTAGGCAATGAATTTGAGGTCGTTTCCTACACCGGCGATCACTGAATCGACAGGAAACGCACAGGTGCAATATACGATTTAGTGTTAACGAAATGCTGTTTGTCGCGAGAGGTTTTTGTTAATTCATTCCGCTGCTGGCAGCATCTGCCACGTGGCAGAAGGACGATTCGTTGATAACTGAATCGGACCGTTTGACCGCGACCTGTGGTTTCCAAAATGCCGCAACGGACGGTAACATTTGCGAGCAACTCATCGAATCAGAGCACCAATTTCTGTGCCAGTTCAATTGTTTTATGTTCGGCTTCTCTATCCCCCTTTTCAGGAGATCCGCCATGAACCACGGTCACCAAACTAATGGTCCCCAAACTATTGGTCACAATCATCCCGAGACGTTCGATGAAGTGATTGCCCGCGGATTTCCGCACGGACATCTGGATTCTTTGAGGAAGGCCAATGAGTCTCGCGTCCGTGGCGTCACGGCCCCGAAGTTCACACGTGCCGCCACAGCCCCTGTCGTCACCCGCAAAGACGCCAACGGGACCTTTACCCCTGTGGAACAAACGGCGTACAAGAACGCCGTCGTGCAGCTTGTTGAGGAGGGGAAGTATCAGGAACTGGTCGGACACCACATGGACATGTCCCACAACATGCATGGGTCGATGGGGGAAGTCGGCCTGTACCGGTTCCTGGGCTGGCACCGGCGATATCTCGTGGAATTCGAACGAGAACTCCAGCGAGTCGATAAGATCCTCCGTCCGGCCGCGACGGAAAAGCTCGGCATCCCGTACTGGCGGTGGCAGGATCCGTTTCCCGCCTGGCTGAACGGATTTCTCCCTTCGCCCGATCCAAGCAACGGTTCCTCACCGCCGCCGAGGAAAAATGCTGCGCCTCCAGACAAGGCCAACGCGACGGATATCGACATCATCCTGAACCAGTTCGCCATTCAGGATACCGGGCTCGCGGGGGAGAACGATTACACGAAATTCACTTATGGACTCGAAGGGTGGGGGCTTCGACCTGACGGATCAAGTCTGCCAGCCCACAATCACGGCCATGCCTGGGTCGGCGGGATCATGAACAACACCAGTGTCTCGCCAACCGATCCTGTATTCTGGTTGCATCATGCGGAAGTGGATCGGTTGTGGCAGATCTGGCGGCAGACCCATCCGACTCCCGGGCCGTTACTCACGGGGGCAGATCGGATCATGGACCCGTGGTCCGAGTCCTACGATGGCTTGCTCGACATTTCCGTCCTGGGTTACGCCTACGATTCCATGACCATCTAGGCGAGATCACTGTTCGGAAAAATCATCAAGCGTCATCGAGATACGACAGTGTATCGGCGATGACGAAACAAGGTCTGCGAAAGCGCATATTCCGCAGCAATTGATCGTCTTCGGAATTCGGCGCGGGTCGCAATTCGTGCGACGGCTGACTCCCGCCGAGCCGCGAAATAGGTCTCCGCGTCGACTCAGCGGCTCGCCAGCAGCCTCGGCCTGTCACGGGATTGCGGGCGAAGTTTGAGCGGGGGCCTTCGTGGTCGAATAAACCAAAGGGTCAGGAGATTCCGAAATGGCGGACTCGCTGCTGGAGATATTGAACGAAGTGAGGAGCCAGGAACAATGCGATGAGCACGATGTCAGAAAACTGATCACTGTCGCGGGATCGATGCGAGAACTGTATCGGTTACTTTTGCACGAGCCCCGTCCAGAAAACCGCCCGATCGTCATTCAATTATTGAAATATGAGACGAAAGAGCACGAACAGCACGACGGCCTGTCGCAACATTTGATTATTTGCTCGTACCTGTTGGCACGGCATGGCTACGTGGAAGATTGCCTGTTGATTTGGGAAGCAAAGATCGCAAACTTCAGCACGTTCTTAGGTGTGAACGATGTGCTGCTCGTCAGTGCGGGGATCGACGAAACGATTTGCTTCTTACGAAACAATTCGCCGAAACAGCGATCGTCATATCGCTCACTATTATTTTTGAATACGCCCGTCAGCAAATCAGCCCTTTCATCGGCAGCAGCACTTGAACATATCGAAAAAGCTTTGAATGGCGGCCGATTTGTTGATCGGGAAAGAGAATTCGAGGAAATCAAACGCTTTTGTCAGAGGAGCCTTGCGATTGAGTGAATCGGAGTTCCGAGTCAGGGCCTTTTCTCCGCCGCGGCTTTGCGCTTTCCGTCCAGAGGAACGGAGATACTCCAGCAACGTTAAAGGCATGGCAATCGCGATAAAAAGCGGCGGCCTCGACACACGCTGATGAAGCGGCCGTTGTCAGCCAGCTTGCAAATCATCGTTGACGCTGCTGTCGACGAGGGACTTAAGAGGTGTGAAGCCCATTCAAGATCGATCAATATCGTGGTCAAGAACACTGAGCCTGACAAGAATCGGCCTTTATGAAGCAATTCATACGTCGTTCATTTCGCGAAATAAGGCAGCCTTCTCGGCAGAGGGCGCTTGTGGTTTTCAGGAAAACACCGTCTACTCTTTGTTGAGTCACAACGTTAGTGACCTTGAATTTTCACTCTTCCGAAATGAACGATCATGAAGCGGCAATTGGTCAGCATGGTGGTGGCGATCGCAATGTGTCTTACGGTCCCGCTGGCATCTGGCCAGCAGCGCGGCAAGGGCAACGAAAAAGAAAAGCAGGAAAAGCCAGGGGAAAAACAAGGGAAGGGGGCCGAGCCACATAAGGGTGCGGAACCACATAAAGCGGGCGAAAAGCCAGCGAATGAAAATAAGGGTGGAAGCAAACCTCCTGGCGGGGAGTGGTCAGAAGGGCCAGGAAAGAAGACTTCGCCGAACCAGGCCCATAATGCCGAAGCGGAAGCGAAGCATAAGTCGTCTCAACCATCCGGTGCAGAAGGGGCTGCTGCCGGTGCCGCAGCCGCCAATCGCAATAAGCCTGCAGCAACCGGAGCCGAAGGTGCCGCTGCCGGTGCTGCCGCTGCCAATCGTAACAAGCCTGCCGCGACAGGGGCAGAAGGGGCCGCTGTCGGAGCGGCCGCCGCCAACCGAAACAATCCACAAGTGTCTGGTGCCACCGGGGCCGCGATCGGTGCTGCCGCCGCCAATCGAAATCAGCCCGCCGTCTCGGGGGCTCAAGGAGCCGCGATCGGTGCCGCGGCGGCCAATCACAATCAGCCTGCGACCTCCGGTGCTGTCGGTGCTGCCGCCGGATATTCGGCAGTTCGAGATTCTTACGATCACCCGAACCTGTATAACCAGCAGTGGCATGCCGATCATCCGGAAGCGTGGACCGCAGCCAACTGGCCAGCGGGCGCAGCCTGGAATGCAACCAACATGGCGGGTGTGGCGGCTCATTGTGGCTATGGCAACAATCCGGTCTCGTATGGTTATGGAAGTAATGTCACTCTTCTGGAAGGGGATGTGATCGTTGACGGACAGAACGTCGGGACGGCGGGTGCGTTCAGTCAGCAGGCGGCCGACCTGGCACTGATCGGACAGAATGCCAAAGCATCGCCCCGTGACCACTGGATACCACTCGGTGTTTTCGCTCTTGTCCGAAACGAAGAACAGCACGCACAACTGACGGTGCAACTGGCGATCAATAAGGAAGGGATTCTGCAGGGGAATTATACTGATCTTGTGTCAGACAATGCCTTGCCAATTCATGGTTCGGTCGACAAGCAAACCCAGCGTGCCGCCTGGACGGTGAATAACAATAAGAACTTCTTCATCGAAGCGGGGCTGAGCAATCTGACCAGTGGTGAAGCACCCGCGCTGATCCACAAGAACGGCAAGACAGAAAAATGGCTGCTGATCCGCTTGCCAAAACCCGAGTCACAAGACGTGGTCAACGCTGATCGCTCTTCGAAGTAGGTTTAGATGTCTCGACCTATGCAGAAGAGGTTTGACCAAGGGTAACCTGGCGCGCAACCCAGTCACGGGAAGAATCTGAACCACGAAAAACCTGGCGCGAGCTTCGCCCGCAACCCAATGGGAGGGCGAGGCTCCTGCCGAGCCGCTGAGTCGATGCGTGTACCT
>CAIULL010000170.1 GCA_903899985.1 uncultured Schlesneria sp. | reverse complement strand
TGACAACTTCTTTCCCAACGTTCACTTGGGCTTTCTGCAATTCCCCGTCTGAGAAATTACCGTTTTCAGCGTCTCGGGCTGCTTGGTTCTTCGCCTTCTGCATTGCCGCTTTTTGGTTTGACCAGAATTTGTCTTGTGCCGCTTTCTGTCCGGGCATCCCGACATTTTGCCCCTTAGTCCAAAGGTCTTGGTCTCGGGCAACTTGTTCCTGCTGTGCCTTTAACATCCGGTCGCGTTGAAATTGCTCGAATACCTTTTGCGGGTCTTGCTGTTGGCCGAATTGCTTCGCGTCGAATTTTTGAGCAACAGCGTCCGCCATCGCTTTGGTTTTGTTGATCCGTTCCTCTTCAGCTTTAAGCTGTGCTTGGATGCCTGCGATCTTCAGGTCGTTCGTAAGCTTGTTCTGCTCCCGATCAAATCGTCCGGTTTCCTCGATCCCCTTTTTCCGCAGGTCGAATAGGAGCTTGTCCTCATCGCCTTTCAACTTGGTCAGTCGTTTGTCACGCTCAAGGGCATCGCCACCGGCCCTCTCGATTTCTTGCCGTTCCTTCTGGATCTCTGCAACCCGGCTTCTCGACTCATCGACGATGTTTTGCATTCTCACCGCGTGAAGGTCGGCAGAAAATTTCCTGTCCATTTCCGTCAACTGCTGTTTGATTTGCAGTTCGGTTGCCCCTTGGGCTTTTAATCGGGCTTCGGCGACTTCCTTCTCCCCCGCGTGGGTGTCTTTCACGACGTCCATCTGAGTATTGAAGTCTTCTTTTTTGCCTGTATCAACCAATGCGGTTTGCTGCTCTGACTTCAGTTTGCGGCGTTTGATTTCAATGTCGTAGACTTGCTGGTATCGGTCAGCCAGCATCTTTTCTTCGTCAATGAATCGCTCTTTTTCCGCCTTGTGGAATTCCGCTCGTTTGTTGGCTTGGTCCTTCTCCAGGGCCATTTGCTTTACTTGGAGCACGTCCATTTTTTGATAATAGGCTTCCTTGTCAGCGGCAACGAATTTACCGGCCTTAACCTGCTCGTCAGCTGCCGCCTGTACGGCTTTTCTCTCGGTCTCAATCGCCTGAATGGTGTCGAGCGAAGCGATACGGGCCTGCTCTGCTCTGTACTGTTGACGGCCCGCCAGTTCGTCATTGGCACGGCCCAACATGGCCAAACCTTCCTTCTGCTTTTCGGCCTGAATGGCAAGTTCTCTTTCGGTCGCCAACCGTTTTCGGTTCTCTTCGATCAGGGCTCGCGTGGCACCCGCTTCAGCCCCCAGGGCTTGCCCGACGTAGTCTTGGCTTCTCGCCAATGCTTCGCTGTATAGATCGTTCAGGAGTCCAATATTCTCAACTAAATGCCCGGCGCTCTTGGTCGCCATTTCGTCGATCGAGGCCCAAATATCCGGGAACTCCAGGGAGATGTTCGTCAACTCGGTGAAAGCCGCTGCCGACTCAGAAAAATTCGTCTTAATGTCACTGCCGAACTTGTCAATCGCGACGTTCACCCGGTCCATGTTGCTTTCAAGCTTCGTGGTTCCGTCCGCCAATTCGATTGTTGTCAATCCGGTACGGGCCAAAATCGCTTCGTAAGATTTCAGGGCGACGGTTGCCCCTAAGACTTGCGGGCCAACCTGTAACCAAGTTTTCAAGGCCATTGTTCCGGCAGTGGTTGCGGCACTTCCAACGTTGTTCCAGCCGGTCGCCTGAGCGCCAAGAGCCGCCGTCGTTTCCGCAAGGGCAGTGCCTTTGCTGATCAACCCGTATTTCTCAAGAAGCTTCTGCGCTCCGTTTTCAATCTTGTCGAAAGCGTTGATACTTGCCGCTCCCATCATCCCGAATGCCCGGATCGATGTGTTAGCCAGTTCGGACCAGCCAGCAACGGTCTTGTTGATCACCACAATCTGACGTTGCTGGGATTCGGTCAGTTGGTCCGCGCCCTTTCCGGCTTCCTCCGCTGCAATGGCGGATTGTTCAAGAACGGCGTTCAGTTGTTCCAGTCCGTCCGTTGCCTGGTCGTCTAAGTCAATCGTCAGTGTTGCCATTGTCCGTGATCCCTTGTGAGTCCGTTCGATCCGAAGTGACCGGAAAACATTTCCGGTCGTTTGTTTTTCAAAAAATGCTGGCTCTGTGGATTGGCTTGGTTGCCACGTACCAGTGATGAAGTGAAGCCTTGCCTACGCTCTCACAGCTTACGTTGAAGATTTCCGTTGCGTGTCTCGATGAAATGGGCCAACCTTTCTTTGGCCTCTTGTTCAGTTTTTGTCTTAAAGGTCTTGTTGATCCTTTTGCCCCGTCGATCTCGCCCGACATAGACGGAAGCGATCCAACGTTGCCTTACTTTTGAGAAGCAAAGTGACCAGCCGCGAATTGTTCTTGGTTTGATCGGTTGGCGGGCTTCCCGTTTGGGTTCGAGTGCCGCGCGTCGCCAGTCTTCGACACTGGGGAGGGAGTCGACAAAGTGGCTCGCCAGGTGAAGGGCATCGGCCATCGTGTCGGCCTGAAATTTTCGCCTCGAAAAATTGCTCCAGGAAGCCCGCTTGAAGGAAACGATAATTGAGAAGACGCCTTCCCGGTTCTGTTCTGGTTTTTGAATTCTGATTTCGTCCGTTTTGATAGTCATTTTATTTTTGGTGATCAAAATTTTATTTAGTGCGAAAGAAAGAGTGTAATTATCACCACCTAGATGGTGTATAGAGTAAGTCAAAATGGCAGTAGGGACCCGTTAGCACCACCCCTACAAGAGATTCCCTATCTGTCGTTCGCGACGTTCTCGCGTGCTGCTTCCAAAATCTTTTTGTGACTCAAGCATCGTCGAACAATCCGAAGCCCTTAAACGATCAATTACGACGCTTGTCGTATTCCAGTGTCGGCAGTCCATCCTTGGACATTGCCAGCCAATAGCGACATGAGCAACCCGGCAAGGTTGACCGCAACCAGAACAATCAGCTTCCTGTGATTTCGTTTCTGCGTTCATGCTGACTGTCCTCCAAATGAATTCCCGATCTGATCCACTTCCAACCCGGACAGGACTCTCACCTCGGACTTTCGTTTTCGTTTGAGTCCGGCTTCTGTTGAGCACCCGGACAGGACAGCTCCCCCTAAAGGGGGGGAGCTTGTCCGGTCCGGGTCGACTACATCAGCCGGACAACCCGGACCGGACTCTGTTTTCGTGATGCTGTCCGGGTTGTCCGGGTCGATTGATGGATTGAGAATAAAGCCGCTTACCTTGCGTTCGTTCTTCACCAGGGTACATGGGGTAATAATCCCCCGTCTGATCAGCTCGGCATTGATTGGCCTGAACACGGTCCCACTCATTCCGGCAGTCTCTTTGATAGCCGTTGCGCTCTCGCCATTGGGGTACGTCCTGTAGGCTTCCAGGACTCTTTCTATCCGTTCGTCTTCAGTGATTTTCCGTTGATCTTCCTTCGACACTCCCGATTCATTGGCTTGCTTGGTCTGTCGTGTTGGTCGATCTTGTCGAAGGTCTGACGGGTCAAGGTCGTCAGCCAGTTCGAAGACCGGAAACGCCCAACGCAAACAAAACGGGTCAACTGGTGCGAATGATCGAACAGCCGCTTCAACAACAACCCCTTTGTCTTCTCGATGCTGTCTCATGACGAGATGACAATCAGCTGCTCGTGATTGCGAACCTGCCCCTGATCCCGTGTCGGTTACTGACTTCCCGGATTGATTACCCTTCGACGAATGATGGATACAGGCGAAAGCACAATTCAGCTTTGACGCAAGCGCGTCGAGAGTGTTGTACTGTGCGGTTACATCGCCATTTGAATTCTCATCCGTGCCAACTGGCATAAACCGATACCACGCATCAAGGATGATCAGCGAAAAACCGTCGTCAGCAATTCGCCCGATTTCTAACGCCATTCGGTTGATGTCGAGCAACTGACCGCGAAGATTCATCACGAACAAACTGTCCGCGTATTGTTCCAGGCGAATACCTTTCGCGTCTGCTACCTGTGGCAACCGATGTGCTGACGTTTCAGCGTGGAGTTCGTTATCACAGATCAAAACCTTTCCCGGTGTCGTCCAATATCGGTCAAAAACTTTTCGGCCCGTTGCAACGTCCAAGCCAATAGCCATCGACAGCCAGGATTTTCCCATCTTGGGGGCCGCGACGATGTTCAACGTCTCCCCCTGTCGAATCAGTCCCTCAATTACAGGTGGACGCAATTTCGGGAAGTCTCGAATCAGTTCACCGGCGGGTCGGATAATGATTGATGAACGTTGTTCGGCTTTGGGTATCGCTTCCGCTGAAAAGGTGGAACAATGTTCCAATGTTTTAACCGTTCCCGGTTTCGCTTCGCCGGTCGTCTGCTCCGGATCATCAAGCGGGTCGAATTTCGGAATGTCACCCTGTGGCAACTGTTCACGGTCAGCCATTGACGTTACGCCTGATTTCCTTGCGTCTTTAATTTTTTTCCGTAACTCCGCATCGGTCCAGGGTGGAACGCATTTGAAATTCCAACCCTGTAAAACGTCGAAGGTGTCTTCATCAGACAGCTCGAATCCTAAAACCTTCTTCACGACAATGAACGTGTCCCGGCTTCCGTCTTGACCGGAAACCGCTCCTGGTATTGGTGCCAAGTATGTTGAAGCCCGTTTGATTTGATGTTCACGGTCAGGGGTCAACGGTTGCTCTGACTGTGCTTGAACTTTGACGGGCTTCACAGTCTCGGGAACCCATTTCGCGAGTGTCGTCATCAGTGCGGTTAATTGTCCCTGTCGTTCCCGTACGTCGTCTGGCGTGCCGTGTACTCGTTGGCCTGTCACCGTGAAGTATCGGCCCTTCGAATAGACTTCAACCTTTCCGTCTCCCTCGGGACGTTTGAACCCACTTCGGCAACCTTCAGGCAGTACGCCGCGAATGACCAGCTTGACGCCCGTCCCGCTTGGCGAGACTTCGGTGTACGTCTTCAAGTGATTGATGAAGTCTTCAGCCCATCCGGCCAGCTTGCCTGTTTCGGGGTCTCGGCAATCGTCCAGGTCGATACCAATAAGATCATCACTTCCATCGAATACGAAACAGATTCCAAGTCCGTTTTGTTCTGCTGACGCGACGGCCGTAGAAAAATCGGTCCAGGTGTTCGCATCGGTCGAAGAGGCATTCCGTAGCGGGTGGTTTGCTTGCTTTAGTGGCTTCGTCCACTTCCCCGCCTTCTTTTCCCAAGCCCAACAAACCCAACGATCTGGATTTGTGAGTGTCTCGGGAATTCCTTCGACATTGAAATTGTGAACAGGTTGAACGTCGGACGATAGAACCTCTTGTCGTGTGGTTTTTGTTTCCGTCATACGTTCACCGCCGTTCTAAATTCTGGAATCTCGTGAAGGAACGGCGGACAGACTTCGGAAACCTTATCGTTTGCATCCGTGCAACAAGCCCACACAAGGAGATGTTCGAACCAAACTTCAAGCAACTGGCGAACGGCTTCAATTGACGGTCGTTTGTCCAACTCGATCAGCTTTTCAATCCCGCTTCTGGTTGTCGCTACTGATTGCATCTGCCCCCGACAAAAACGGGAAATACATTGTTCTTCTTCGGTGAATGTGGTTTGCGTTGCCTTTCGGCCCGCTCGCTTACGCGCTGCGCTCATCGCATTGTTGCCAGCTCGCCAGCGAAGTTTTTGGGCGATGTCTTCGCGCTTGCGAAGCCCCTTCAGAAATTCCGTGAGCGTCTTCGATCCGTTGGCCAGCTTGATATCCGCATGGGCTTCGATCAAAAAGCCTTTTCGATAATTTGCCTCGCGGTCAGGATCGTTTCCCCAATAAGGGATGGTTGTATCGTAGTCGGTTAATGCTTTGGGGTTGACTTGGTCTACTACAGTTGTCATAATTTTGGTCCGTGCAAAGTGACGGTTTGTGCGGTGTGATATTCGACGCCTCGCTTGGATTGGTCCCCAGGCGAGGCGTTTTTCGTTAGACGGCCTTGATCAGAGATTTAAGCCGCTCAATGCTCTTGGCCTCGGTTGGCGTTGTCCCGAATGATCGGGCACAGACTGCCGCCTGTTCTTCAATTTCAGCAAGCTGTCTCTGCTGTCGCCGAATCCCTGTCTTCAACGGAAGCGGGTTTTGCGACGGGTTTTTCTCGACGAACTTCAGAAGATTTTGATCGGCCTTGATTCGATCTCGAATCCGCTTCTTTGCCGCCTCGGTTTCGTCGCGTAACGTCCGTGACATGGTTCGTTTTTGTGTCCCTTCTACGTGTTTGGAAACGTGGAAAACCGCCAGCCTATCGGCCCGCGTTTGCGTCGGGCATCGTTGGCTTCCAGTTCATTTGAGCGTTGACGATATCGACTGCTGATTGCTTCAGGTCGCCAACCGTCTTGGCGTTTACTGGCGGGCCTGACGGGTTTCGAAAATCGGCCATTGGCGTTTGGTTGCCGTTAAGGATTGCGCGAACATCATCATTGAGCTGTTGGTCTGATTGTTGAGGCATTGTTTTGAGCTTTCACTGTGTGAAGGATGGAAAAGATTGATCGACGGAAGCCGCCCAGGGCTTTCACTCGGGGAACGTCAGAACGGCTTCCGCGAGGCGCTTCGCAGCGTTGCGAAGTCCCACTTCTGCGTTTTCTCGAACCGATCCGCTGCCAAATGCGCTAAGTGATTTTGACGGAATGAGTCGTTCAATACATTCAATCTCTCTGCCGATCTCGAATGTCGCGCCGCGTCCGAATTTCGCTTGAATTTCTTTCGCCTGCTTAACAAGGCTTTCAAGGCGAGCGCGGTTAATAACTGGTTGCGTCAGTTTTGCGTTAGACATGTAATTTACTTTCAAAAAATTGAGTGTGAGATAAGGCGGGAACAACGTGTTCCCGCCGCTTGTGTCTGCCGGTCGGCTTCAAATGGCGAGCCGCTTTGCCTTGCGGTCTTCAAGCCGCTTCGTGTCGGCCTCAATATCAGCCTTGAGCGCGTTAGCCTGGCGCTCGTTCACGAGGATCGCGTTTTCGGCATCGTGCGCCGCGTTTTCGGCATTGCGATAAGCGGGATGTCGCAGAATCGCTGTGTTGTCGAACGAACCAAACTCTTCAGGGTTGGCCGACAAGAAACCACCAGGGCCTAAAAGCCACTGTTGAACCTTTTCAGCCGCAGCGTTTTTCGCCGCTTGCTTTTCTTCGTTGCGTTTGCGAAGTTCCTCGTTCTTTTCGGTTTCAAGGAAAGCAACCTGCCCCTGCTTCGCACAAATCACTTGGCGAAGTGCGTTGTCGATCTCTCGCGGAATCTGATGTGATCGCTCGTCCTGCTCGTCTGTGTATTCGAGAGCGTTTGTCGACTTCAGAACCTGTACTTCCAAATACAGGTTTGAAAGGACCTCCTGACTTTGTTCGGCAGCCTGATTCAGTTCAGCCTCTTTCGCTTCCACTGTCTTTGCCACTTGTTTTCCCATCGAATCCATTCCCCTAAAAAAATCAGTCCGTTCGTTTGGCTTGTCCACGTTGGGCAAGCCAGTTGTTTACGCTGTCGCCGGTGCGTCGATTGCTGCCAACCGTTCAGCACACTCGGTTAAGTGTCGCTCCATTTCTTTGATTGACTCGGAGTTCTCTTCAAGTCGCCGAATTGCCTCGTTTGCGTCGGCAAGCTTTGATTCCATGTCTTCAATCAGCATCTGAGCAACCAACCCCGACCGGAAATTAATCGCCCCGCGATGAAGCCCGATGTCGTCGATCAACAGGTCTCGTTCGGTTTCCAGGTTCTCGGCGTTGCGTTCCTTCAGATACCCTTCAGGAATGCCGCTCCCCATCGAGAGAAGCAACTTAATTCGGTCAGTAAGTGGCTTACGTCTGTGCCCCAGGGTGTTCAGTTCCTCTTCGTAGAATCTGCAACCTTCGTCAATCTGCTGGTGTTCTTCTGGTGTCATCGGTCGAGACTCCTTTCTGTGTTAGGCGTTGAAGTAGCTTGTTGCTGGCGTTGCCGGTCGTTTCTTGCGAGTTATCGGCGCGGGCTTCGGTTGAGTTGTTCGCGACCGCTCGAAGTCTGCCAGGGCTTCGGGTGTGATCCGCCAGCGTGGCTTGCCGCCGTTGCGATTCAGCCCGACATTGATTGCAATCAGTTCGCGTGATGCAATCAGGCTTAGAACCTTGTCAACCTTGCACGCCCATCGCTCAGCAATGTCACCAGGGCTTAGGGTCTTCAGCATGTGACCGCTGCCAGACGCCCCGTGGCTTTCAGTTCTTCGACGATCTTCGGGACGTCCCGTGATCCGATAACCCGGCAACCCTTCACCCGTTGAACGGGTATTTTTCCTTCACGCTCCATGCGGTCGACGGCTGCACGCAAGACATGCGGCTTTAGACAACACTCCCCGTACTCTTCGCCGATGAGATTGATAACCTCGCTCAGCGTAAGAATTGATTCCATCTTGCCTCCCCCTTGTTTGTTTCGCCGCGTTAACCAGTTGATTGCGGCGGGGGAGGAATAACATAGTTTGGGAGATGATTGGTGACAGTTGGAAGCGTTCGTGACAGATGTCACGATTTGTCACGATGTCACGATTTTCTAAAAATTACCTTACTCACAGCGTTTGGCCGAATCGGCGAACCTTTGCGAGTCATAAGTCTTGCAATCTCTTTCGGCTTGATCCCTTGTTTGTGAAGTTCGACAATCTCTTCGTCTCGCGGAGTTATTGCAATCTTCCTCGGCTTCACTACCTTCGGAGACTCTTTAGAATCGCCCACCATTGATGGCGTAAGAACTTCCCGCCGCGTTCCGATTGATGCAATGATCCGCTTCACGGAAGCGTTCCCGGTAACGATCGCCGATCGAATATCAGAAGGAATTGAAAACAGCTTCTCTTCGAGACAATCGGGCCATGTTGAACAGTACGGATTGAATGTGTCTCCACGTCGGCATAGTTCCCGGCAGTATCGGCCAGATGCTTCAATCGGTCCCGAGTCGATTCTCTTGCGTTCAGCCAACCTCATCAACAATTCAACGGCAAGTTCGTGAGTCTGGAAAAGCATCCCCTCGAAGTGACATAGGCCGGACGCTATCCCGCTGTTCTCTTTTTTTAGCCTGCCTTCAGTTGGTCCGGTTGTGTCGATGTCCCTCGCGATCGTCGACGAATAAAGCGGGAACATCTCCCAAAGGATAACCGCCCTTGCGAGTGCCGCTTTTGGAATCGTTTTTTCCGCAAACAGACGGTTCAACTCGTCAAAGTTGGTTTGCCAGTTCGCCAGATAGGGGAACGCCTCGACAGCTTGCAGAATGCTTTCGCTGTCGCGTTCCTCGGTCACTTCTAAGTCGGTATTATTCGCCATGATGTCGGCCCCTGAAAAGCCGTTGCCTGATTTGATAAAACGCGAGGGAAACAAGTTCAGGTTTCTTGCTTGTCGCCCGCTAAAGCTATCCCTCGCGTTATTTGATCATACCGTCATTTCGACTTTTTCACGGAAGTTTTCTTCACGGGCTTCTCAGCTGTAGTCTTCTTGGCGTTGGGCCATAACCACGCGTGAACATGATCGGTAACGGCCTTCAATTGATCGTCTTCAATAAGTTCTCGATATGCTGCCGCCATGTCGTCCCCGCCCGCGGCGTGTCCCATCAACGATGAAAGCGCGACGGGGTCGCGTGCACTTGTTCCAACCGTGTTGAATGTGTGCCGCAACGCGTAGAACCCCAAGTTGTCGCGATCGATTTTCATCTTCCTGAGCAGCTTTGCGAACTCGGCATAAACTGAATCATTGACGCCCCCTTTCGAATCAGTCCGTACGAACTTCGCCCCGTACTTGGTGATAAAAGCCAACCCTTCCAGGTCTTTTGACTTGGGGGTTGGTCGACTGTCGACAGCTTCGCGAAGTGCCTTGACTGTTTCCTGCCAAATGGGGCAACGTCGCTTTATTTCTGTCTTCGGTCTTGGGAAGTTGAGCCATCTGGTTTCGAAGTCAATCGCCGAAATCGGCAATTCCGCAACGTCTGTATTTCCAAGTCCGCAGTTTATGCCAAGTAAGATCATCGCCCGCATGACTGGCTTAGAACTGTCGATCATGGAGATAATTTCGCTTGCCTTGAATAGTCTCAACCCTCGGTTGTTCCTGCTTCGCCGGATGATCTTTTTAGACGGCCCTTTGAACGACGGGCCAAACTTGATCGGTCGTTCTGTCATGTCGCTTTCGTTCGCGAACTTGAACACGGTCTTAACCCGTCGAATCAAGTTACCCAGGCGAACTGCCGAAATATTTCCGCCACGCTCGCCAATTGCTAGCCGATCCCGCAGCTTGTCAAAGTCTTCAATCCTGATGTCGCTCAATAGGCGGTCTTTGCCAAACTCATCAATGATCGTTTTGCAGATCGAGTGATACTCGGTGAACGTCCTAACCGATAAATCGCCCTTCTGCTTCATCTTGTCTTTTGACAGCATGAAAGAGTCCGCCATCTTCAAAACCGTCTTCGTCGTCTCGTCATCTGCGCTTGTGTCGCGCGGTACTCGTCCCGCTTTCAGGTCTTCGATTTGCTCGTTATACTTCCGAAGTGCGGAATCGGGGTCTTTGACGGAACCGAAATAATGCAGCTTACCATTTATCCTTTTTGCGAACTGACCGTTGTCTCTTGCGTAAAGCGGGAAGTCTTTTGGTATCTTCGTGGCCTGCTTTTTTGCCATGATGTGCCTAGAGTGGTCGGGAAAGTGGTCGGATGCTTTTTGTTGGTTTTCGCTAAGTTGCAAAAACCCCTATTTTTGTAGTATATGCTCCCGTAGCTCAGCTGGATAGAGCGACGGTTTCCTAAACCGTAGGTCGTTGGTTCAAATCCAATCGGGGGTATTTTTCGTTCACATTCAGTCAGACTTAACACAGGATTCAGCGGGAATCTGAATTCTGTGTGCAGCCACGTTATCACGGGTCAGGAGTTTGCATTAACGAGTCGTGTTGATGCCCGCATTTCTGATTCGACTACACCCGTCTGGGAAAGGCAGGTGCCGGTTAGATGCCAAAGCTCCTTGGGCCAGGTGCGGCAAGCGGTGTCGAGATTAAATTCGGTGGTGTGATTGTTGGTCGCGAGCGGGGATGCGATATCGTCCTTCGTTCGAAAAACGTATCTCGTAATCACGCCCGGGTCACGGTTCGTGATCAGATCGCGCGAGTTGAAGATCTGGGGAGTTCTAACGGAACCAAGGTGAATGGAGTCCTGGTTAAAGGTGTCACCGACCTGCAAATCGGCGATTTAATCACCTTTGGAGACATGACGCTACAGCTCGTCAATGAAGTCCCTCCTGCGGCTGAAACTGGTCCCACAACTCCGACACCCCCTGCTTTTTCAACGATTCCCCAGCAGACGAATGTCAATGCCACTTCATTCCAATCGGATTCCCATCGCACATCCATCTTGAATCGGGACGAACGTCCTGCGGTGCCGAATGATCCGAAACCCTCACTGCAAAATGAAATTGAGAGTTCTGCCCAGACGAACGTGATGCGACCGGGTCGACGGACTTTTGCCCTGGAGGCGTGTGCGATCCTTCTTGTGTTGAATCTGCTGTTCGGCTTTTTTGCCGGTCGTATCGCTCAGCGAATGGGCTCGATCAAACTTCTGGGTGAATTATCCGCGCGAGAACAACTTGTCGCACCGATTCCGATCCACGCAATGACGTCAACAACCGTCGATCAGTCAAGCTCTTCGGATAAGCCGCAGTCACCAGGATCATCTGATCAGCGTGATCAAGCTTCCGAAACGGGCTCGAAACCAGCAAAAAACGGATCAGGTATCGTTAATCAAGGGACAACGGAGGCTTCGATTCTGGACCGGGCCGAAGGCCAGGATGCAGCGACGTCATCGAACTCGCTGTCGACCGTCGACAGCGCAAAAGCACTCAGGCTGCTGAGAGAAATTGAGCGTGCCGGTGTTGATCCTGGTGACACGGAGGCCGTGCTGAAGATTGCCAACCAAAAACTGGGAATGACCCCGGATCAAACTCGTCGCGTTGTGAAGTTTGTGAAATTACTGGCTGACCGCAAGGCGCTTATCGAAGGTGGCGGCCTGAATTTCAACCTCGACCCCAAGCCGAAAACCAAATCCACGACACCGGATTCTGCGGCAGCTTCCGTGTTCAGCACGAATCCCGCTTCGGCAAATACCACGCCACAGTCTGGTGGTTCGTCGAATGCCACAGAACCACACGTCAATTTAAAGCCGCAGGAGGTAGCTGGAAATCAGGAGGGGATCCGCCAATCGGAAGCGAATCATGGTCAGGCCCTTGCTGAGACTGAAGTCGCGTCTCACCCACCCGTGATCATGAGCGTGAATCGAGGAGCCGGTTATTACGTCAATTTCTGGGGTCTGCTGTTGATACTGGGTTTGGCGTTTGTCTGGCAGCAGTGTGTTTACTGGATGGGTACCGATTGCAGTCAGTCAGGAATGGAAGACGAAATCTGGCCGCTGGTGGCCTGTGTTGCCGGACCGTTGGGGACATTGCTCGCGCTGTGTTGTCCCGACCTTGGATTAGGAGTTTTGTTGAATTGTGCGTGTCTGGCAACACCCTTTTTGGGATACATCGCGCAACGGGACGAGCGAGTTCCACGGGAAAATCGGGTATTGCAATTTCTGAGTTGGTTTGATTCAGGAAGCGAGGACCCACGCAACCGAGAACAAGACCAGGAGGAATTGAGTAATCTGGCAGAGCTGGGTTTCGATCGAAAGTTGCAGGGCGAGTTACGAGACATACTCGCCCTGCCTGAAGGATTGTTGCTGGTTTGCGGTCCCAAAGGTGCTGGCAAATCGACCACATTGCGTTGTGCCCTATGCGAGCTTGATCCTCAAGCTGTCAAAATCATGACGATCGAGGATCCGGTCGAATACCGGATTCCCGGCGTGAAGCAAATCGAGATCGATTCGACGAGTGCTCAAAGCTATTTCAGATCATTGCAACGGGCGCTGCGCAAAGACCCTGAAGTCCTGATGGTCGGAGAGATTCAGGATGGCGAGACTGCGAATGCTGTCTTTCAGGCCGCGACGAGTGAGCACATGATCCTGTCGACCGTCGCTGCGAACGATACACGGGCTGCCATCCAATATCTTGTCGATCTGGGGGTGGACAGTGACTTACTGGCGAAGGGGCTGACGGCAATCCTGGGCCAGAAAATGATTCGACGTCTCTGTACCCAATGCAAAGAACAATACACGCCCGACACCGAGTTGCTTAGACGTTACCGGATTCCGAGAGACCACGAATCGACCTTCTATCGGTCACCGGGGCGCGGCGTGGAGTGCGATTCGTGTGGCGGAACCGGCTATCGCGGGCGGATTGGAATTTTTGAACTTTTGAGGATCGATGATACGGTGCGGACGATTCTCCGCGAGCGAGGTTCACCCAGTCAGATTCGATCGGCCGCTCGTCGAAACGGCATGACCACTTTACGTGAAAATGGATTCAGACTGGTGATTCGCGGGGTGACGTCACTCGATGAAGTTGAACGGGCGACTCGAGATTAAGAATTGTTTGGCATTGCCGCCGGAACATCGCAAAGCTTGTTCAGGACGAAAACACAATGAGAATGAACGGAAGTTGATTCACACGATATTTCCTGGTGCGGATGTCGGCCGCAAACCCGAGAACGGGCGACGCTCACGCCAGGCCGCGACCTTGATGCGTTGATCGACGACGCGGCCCGGCAGGAGACTTGCCCTCACTTTGCAAAATCGTGGCGGCATGCGAAGAAACAAAACGTTATCGTAACAAAACGTTCGTATCACAAAGACGGGATGATTTTATGCTGAGAGTATGGCCCCCCAAACAACCGGAAGAAGACGACGAAAGGAGTGTTTCGGAAGCGGAAACGTCGATCAAGCTTCCCGAGTCCGCAAGTCTTCCCCGGCAGGCAATGCATTTGGAGGCTCAATCCGGTGGGTGGACGATCATCGTCGATTCCGCCGTTGAGACCGGTCGGATTGAGATCTTCATCCCTCAGAATCGCAGTGAATCGATCAGGGTCGTTTCTGATACTCGAGCGGAATCGAAGAAGTTTCCATTTGATCGGCTCTTTTCTCAAGGCTATTACGCCGAGGCTGCACAGGCTGCTGAAGAGACATTGCAGCGAGTACGCGATACGGTCACGACCCAGGATTCGATGAGCGCTGAAAGCCACGCGCTGGTCGAGACGCTCCAACAAATCGTGGCGGCCAACCTCAGAAATGCGAACTTTGAACGCCTGGAGTCGGCGGCAAACGAAGCTCTTGCAATCTGTCAGCGGGCACCGTCAGAGTATGCTGGCCCGCTTGTCCGAATTCTGCACGATCGGGCCTGCGGGCGCTATCTTTATCAATGTCGTGATGACGAATCGGCGATGGAGGTTCGTCGTGAGCTGGCCAATGCGCGGCAAACTGCCGAGCAGCTTCTGGGACGCGAAAATCCAGAAACAGCCAGGATCATGACAACTCAGGCTCGACTGTTGATTTCGGATTTCTCCTATCCTGATGCGGAAGACTTGTTGGCCGAGGCCATCAAAATTCGTACCCGATTGCTGGGTCCTGACCATGCTGATGTCTCGGATTCGTTGCTGGAGCTGGCACGGCTTAACGCTTATCGCGAAGACCACGACGAGGCTGACGAAGGATTTCAAAGGGCCATCGCAATTCGAGAAGCTCACTATGGCTTATATCACCCCGAAGTGGCCGAAGCCCTGTTTCACTATACGGATTTTCTCATTTACAACCGCCGGAATAGTGCCAAAGCGGGTCCCTTGCTGAGGCGAGCGTTATCGATCTGGGATGAGACAATCGGACTGGAACGTTCGCCCGCTGCTCGTGATTCTGAATTCATTCGCAAAGTACTTACGGTTGACGAAGACGCTGAAACCGAATCGGCAGAGTGAAAGGGAATCATGCTCTCGACCATGTTTTTGATCGGCGTTTTCCTGCTGGCGTTTCGCCGATTTGCACCGATGACCGCCGTCACAACAGCAGCGGCGATTCCCTGCATCATGATTGCCGGGCTGTTTGCGATGAATTTCTTCGAACCCTTAGCCCTGAGGATTGTTCATTCGCGAATTCTTTCCTGGATTCTATCGTCTGAAGCCGATTTCCTCTGTTTCCTGGTGTTGTTTCTGGGATCTCTGACGGCCTTACTGAAACTCGTCACGTCACTTCCGGGGCCCCCGACACTTTCAGACCCTTTTGAATTTCGAATCTCATTGTTTCTGACGATCATGGCGAGCTTCATGGTGATGTCGATCGTCCTGACCGCATGTGACACCTCACCAAGAATGCAAAAGATACTCGGTTTGGGACCTCATTCGCGTGCATTATTCGGACTGTTTGCACCCGATGCGATGTGGTTGAATTTTGTCGCAATCGTGGCTGATGGATCCCTCTCGCGCCCAGGCTACACGGCAATCAATTCGATCCCATCAAAGGCACCAGCCGAACCGATGTCTGCTGGAAATCAGGTGCGAAACCTACGAAGCCGGTTTATCGAAACGCAGGTCCAGGTGACCACGGAGATGACCGAGTCCGAGGAAACGAATCAACCGGCAAGTCAACAGCAGACATCGGGGCCAGCGGCTGCGGAACCGCAAATCGAATCCCCATCCGAACCGGTTGATGATTCAGTGGATTCCAACATCCCCGCCGGAACACAGCCTTCAAAAACGCCGAAGGGATTCTAATGACCAGTCATGCACAGCAACCGAAATCGTCCATCGAGAATGGTCACGTCCCCTGGATCATGTATGGAACAGCCTGGAAAGAGGCACAGACCGAGCGCCTGGTCGAACTCGCCCTGCAACAGGGGTTTCGTGGGATCGATACGGCCAATCAGCGAAAACACTATGACGAAGCGGCGGTCGGGCGAGCTCTGACCAAAGTCATCAAAAGTGGGCTTTTGGTGCGAGATGACTTGTTTCTGCAAACAAAATTTACGTTTCTGCATGGTCAGGATCATCGATTGCCTTATGACCCTGCCGCGAGCATTGCGATTCAGGTCCAGCAATCGTTTGCCAGTTCGCTGGAACACCTCGGTATCGAAGTCATCGATTCGTACGTGCTGCATGGGCCGTCACGCGGAGTGGGGCTGGGTCCTGAAGATTGGGATGCCTGGCAGGCCATGGAAGAAATTCATGATCGCGGTCAGGTGCGAATGCTTGGCATCAGCAACGTTAATATTGATCAGGTTCAGTTGCTGTGCCAGAAATCTCGTGTTCGACCTTACTTCGTACAAAACCGATGTTATGCCGTTCGTGGTTGGGATCGTCGAGTTCGCGAATTCTGCAAAGCCAATGGAATTGTTTATCAGGGCTTTTCGTTGCTGACGGCAAACCGTGATCTCTTGGTCGGGCCTGAGTTAGCAAGAATTGCCAAACATTACGGTCGAACAGTCAATCAAATTGTGTTTCGTTTTTCTCTCGATGTGGGCATGTTGCCACTGACGGGAACCACGAACAGAGATCATATGCGTGAGGATCTGGAGATCAGCGATTTTCGTTTAGAACCGGATCACTTGAAGATCATTGAACATCTTGCGGCGACGTGATCGGGTCGTTTTTGAAGAAGTCAGAAGATTGCTTCCGAAAAACTGACAGGGATTTCCAAGTCGATGGAAATCCCTGTCGTTGAAGTCCAGTTCTTAATGCTTATTCGAGTGTTATTTCTTTTTCAGGTCGAAGCGATCAATTTCGTTGTCACCGGGGCTGACGGTGGCCTTGAGTTTCGAGATATCCGGCTTTGCGTAAAATCCGCCAAGTCGGTCTTTGCCGAAAATGGTCTCACCGTCGACTTCAGTCTCTTCGAGCCAGTTAATTGTCACCACGTAATCGCCGGCCGCAGCACCATCATCCGATTTAAAAGTGGTGAGGGAGTAAGCCCCATCCTCGTTGACGGTGGCATAGGCTGGAGGGCCTGCCTTTTTGTCAACGGGATGGAAATGAATCGTGGCGCCAGCGGCTGGTTCGCCATTGAAATAAACCTCGCCGCGAACAGGATAGACTTTAATACCCCGTTTACCGCACCCGAGTGGGCACAGGCACAAAAGCACGACAATCGTCAATTGTAAGACCAGACGGTGTTTGGCCATTGTCGTGTTTAATTTCTTTCGCGCTGGATTCACGGCCGTGCATTCGCGGGTTGTCGCTGTGTTTTGATCAAGGAACATCAACGACTTCGCCCGCGCCTTTCGTCACCAGTCGGACAAGGACATTGATATCAACGTTTTGTGCGATGAAACCAACGTGTCCGTCGGCGTAAGCGATGTTGGCACCACCAACGTGAAAGCTGAAGATGTCCCCTTGCTGGTTATTACAGTTCACGACGCAAGGACCTTGACCGAATGCGACGTTGGTATTTCTTCCATCGGGCTCGGTGCCTGTGACTGTGATTCGATTGTCTGCATCGGCCCAGATCATCCCCGTCTGGATTGGCGTCGAATCGGTGACATAACCCGTGTAATACTGCTTGAGTTTGCCGCATCGTTCAGAATAGAGCGTGGTGTTACTGGTGCCGTCGGTGATCTCTCCAATTGGGGTCTTACCATTCTGGCGAGTCGCACCCTTGCTTCCGCCCGATGGAATGAACAGGTTTTGAGCCGCGACCAACGCGTTGGCATAACCATTTTCAGCACCCGAGGCGTCCTTGGTGGTCTTGACCTGCCCGATACCAGCGTAGTCTCCGGACCAGCCGGTAGGAGTACAATTTGTTGTCGCGTAAAGTGAAGCACCAAGGATATTTGTTTTTGTTGAGCCGGTCTGAGGCGGCGCATAAGCTGCGTTCTTGTTGGCTGGCGTAATGTAATTAGCCGCGTTAGCCGGATAAGTTGCCACAAACGGCCCGGGAGTCGAAGGGCAGAGCATTAACGGGAAACTGAGCAACAGCGCGTTGGCATTCGAAGGATCGGACCAATCCTTATTGAAATTATAGATTGAGTTAACGTTAACCTGATCCACGAACGGGAGCAGCGGAATCATACCGCCGCCACGACCTTGAGTCCCCCCAGGAGCTCCTGGAGTTGGAAGGTCTGGGCCATTTGGATCGTAAGGAATATAGGGGATCTGGCTGTTGTTTTTTGTGATCGCGTTATAAGGGAAACCACCGTAGGTCGATTCGAAATTCAATGCCGCCAGCGCGAGCTGTTTCAGGTTGTTCTTACACTGTGTCCGTCGAGCCGCTTCGCGAGCCTGCTGGACTGCGGGTAATAGCAACGCAATCAGCACCGCGATAATCGCGATCACGACGAGCAATTCGATGAGGGTAAATCCTCGTCGAGAACGATCATTAGAATTCGGGGAATGACGTTTGACAATCACTGAAATGTCCTCTTGTTTTTCTTCGTCTGTGAATCGGGAGATCGTAAAAAAAACGATCCAAAAACGAGGTTTCGAAAACCCGTTTTCGTTATTTCGGAAATCCTTAACGATCCATTTTTGAAGCGGAATGCTACGTCGGTTTTGTGAAAAAACGGTGAAGGATTTGTTAATATTCGAGGTCTGGTCAAAGTTAGTATTCAGTTGAAGAATTGCCAGCACTTGTCTGTTTTTGAATAAGGAATTCCTTGGGAACTAGACAACTGGCTAGTTCTTCGATAGTTTTCACCGAATCTTCACACAATACGATGACTTCTCTGATTCGTTATTTCATGTCGTGTGAAGTGTTCGAGTGACGATCACCGATTGGAGAAATCTCATGAGAGTTTCTGCCTTGGGATATTTGCTGTTTTGCGTGGTCACGTTGGGATGCGGGACGCGTGCATCGGTGGCTGAGGAGCCGAATGTTTTCCGGCGACCGGCACTTGCCGAAGCGAGTCAGGAACTGCAGTTGCGTGGCGTTCATTTTGCGAGAATCGGTCAGCTGCCGACGGCCTTACAGACCTTGCAGGAAGCGGTCAAGATTGCCCCCTTTTCGGCGGTCGCGCGATACAACCTTGCGTGCATGTATGCCAAAAATGGACAGCCAGACGAGGGATTGTCTTCATTGCGACGCGCAGTTGAACTGGGCTTTCGCGACACGGCAATCATTTCGAAGGATCCTGATTTGAATTCGCTTCGTGAACTGCCTGGATTCGCCGAGATCGCCAACGAAGCTGAAAAACCATACCAACCCTCATTGAGAACAGGTCAGTTCGATGACGGGATTGCGTGGGTCGGCCCTGAAAACACTGTTTGGGAAGAATTGACGAATCAGTTGCGAACGGGGTTTGACTGGAAGCCATCGGGTAAACCGCGTTCGATTATCCTGGAACATGGTGAGATTGGAAAGCGGTTGCGAAAATGGTTTTCCGAAGGGACTGCGGCAGGAAATTTCGGTGACCTGTACGATAACTGTGATCGCGATCATTCGAACCTGAAGTATTCGCAATTTCCTCAACTGCATCGGATCGAATATCGACCAGAGATTCTCGCCGACGTACCACAGGGGTTACAGAATCGCCTGTTACATGGAGGGGTCGTGATTGGGAATTCGTCGACATCGCTGGTGAATTCTCCCATCTGGCGCAGCAATCCTCGCATGGCCTATATGATGCCGACATCAATGACGGCATTAACGCGACAGTATTTTCATAATCATCTATATGTCTACCCTGAGCATCATGATCATGACCCCGGTCGTTCCGGCAGCGAAAAGGATGGCAACGGCGATGTTTACCCTGCGAATACGCCCTATTTATTGATCAGTCAAGGGTCGTCCTATACCGATCAGCCTTTTCTTGACGCACTTGCCTGTACATTAGCCGCGTTTCGGCCGGCGGTGAAGAAACGTCTGGTCGAAGCGGGTCTGATCGCACCGACATTGCAGCAGATTTTTCGAACCAGTTACAAACTTGTGAAGAAACCGGAAGACTATCTGACCGGCATCGCACACCCTTCTGTATTTGAAGGTTCACAGATTGATCCGTTGAAGATGGTAGAAGCGGCCCATTCCATGACGGACGAAACGATTCCACCCGTCGTTCGGATTCGTGTTGAGCAGCAGGATCGGGGGATTGTCGGACGAGACTATTTCGACATATCCGACAGGGAACTCTTGTTTGATACCCCTTGTGCGATCGCCCGGATTGGCCGGTCGCTGAAATATCGTCGTCGGATGATTGTTTCTGCTCGCGACAGCATGGATGCAAACCAGGCCCCTTTGAAATTTCGATGGGTCGTACTCAGGGGGGACGAATCATTAGTGACAGTGAAACCGCTTGACGATGAAGGGAGCCGTGCGGATATCACGGTTGCCTGGCACCCTCGCCGAAAAATTCAACCGAACAGCGAGATCGAGTCGAATCGGGTCGATATTGGAGTCTTCGCATACAACGGCGCAGCCTGGTCCGCTCCCTCATTCGTCACATGGTTTTTCCTCGATAACGAAGACCGCGAATACGATGAACAGGGACGACTTCTTTCCGTCGCCTATCACGGTGGCACGGATAAAAGTCCCTACGTCGACCCACTCATACAAACTCCAAAAACGTGGAAGGACGATTATCATTATACGGTTGATGGCCGGTTGATCGGCTGGACAAGAATACGGGGTACAGGCCCCGATCAAAAAGTCGAAAAGTTCACCGCCGATGGCGGCCTGGTCATCGAAGAAGATGCGGAAGGTCGCCCACTGGCAGCCCAGACGGTGCATTACATCGCACATGCCGAGGAAAAATCGCTGCCGAAACTGATGCAGCAGTTGGGCGATGAAGTCTGGCGATTTGCCTATGCCGACGCAAATGACAAGATTGGAAAGGTGATCTCACGGGAAAAAGTCGACGCCGTGAAAAATAATAACGTGAGCTCAACGACGAAACCGTAAGGACTTAAAAGTCGGCGATCAGTTCCACGCTAGTTGACCCGACATTCATTTTTGGGTCGCGGCTTTGAAGACTGTGGACGAGCTTCAAATCAACCGAGCCGGTCGGCGATCGTTCCGACCGGCTCGGTTTAACGATTTTGATTTCGGACAGTCAATCAAATTTCAACTGCGACCGACTTTACTTCGGGCTGTCGACCGTTGGCGTTCCCACCAATTGAAACTCGTTCTTTGGCCCGAAACCGACATTGGTTTTAGCGAGGTAGTGCACTTCATTTCCCGTGAATTTAAAGCTCGCTGTGGCGATAAAGGGTGTTTCGTAGAAACAGATTCTGGCGGTATAGGTGTCGTCTGACGTCCAGGCGCCGCTCGATGCGACCGGTTGTTCGTGTAACGAGCTCCATCCCGCTTTGCCTTTTGTCCACTGGCCGTTTTTACAGACCGTTCGATGTTCGGTTCCATCAAACCGAGTCACGACTGTCACGGTGTTTTCCTTTTGATCTTGCTCGAGCAACAGGGTTTCCAGTTTGTGATCGTTCGGTGGAAAGACGAATTTTCTTCCCAGGATTTCCTTGCGTGGGTTGTCCGATCCCCCTTGCGGACGAAGCGTCAGGGCCTTGAGCCTTTGCGCCAGCCTGGTCTGGGTTTCGAGATCGGCCGCGAGAGGTGACGATTTCAACGCCGGTAAAAGCTTGTCCCAGACGAGGTTCATTACGCCTTGCATGTCCTTCAGACCGCTGGTGATGGCGATGACAGCGTCTTGTTCCGGAAGGACGATGCAGTATTGTCCGAACGCTCCGTCGCCTCGATAAGCTCCGTGACGGCAGCGCCAGAACTGGTAACCATATCCCTGATCCCAGTCGCTCGCTGGATTACTGCCATTCGAAACCTGTCGCGCGGTCGCTTCCTCGATCCACGATTTCGGGATAAGTTGCTTTCCTTCCCAGACCCCTTTCTGCAGGTAAAGCTGACCAAACTTCGCAATGTCCTCGGTACGAATGCTGAGGCCGTAGCCGCCGGTTGAGATGCCCTGTGGGCTGACTTCCCATGTCGGATTTTCAATTCCGAGTGGCTGGAAGAGACGCGGTCTCAGATAATCGAGTACGGTTGTGCCGGTCACTTTCTGAACAATGGCCGACTGCATATAAGTGGCTGAGGTGTTATAGAGGAAATGTGTTCCTGGTTTGAACGGTACGGGATGAGCCAGGAAGGTCTTCACCCACGAGACGTCAGGGGTTCGAGGGGGTTCGGTTTGTTGTCCTGTCGCCATGCGAAGCAGGTCACTGACACGCATCGACTTGAGATTGTTACTCGGTTCAGCGGGAGCCTCGTCCGGGAAAAACTTGATCACAGGGTCGTCGACGCTGAGCTTTCCCTCAGAAATTGCCAGTCCGACCGCCGTTGACGTAAAGCTTTTGCTCAATGAATAAAGGGAATGAGGTGCCTGTGGGTGATAGGGGGACCACCAGCCTTCGGCAACGACTTTACCGTGCCTCAACAGCATGAAACTGTTGAGAGACTCGACGTCCTTATCGACCGCTTCAATGAATGACAGGATACCGGAGGATGAGACCCCCTGTTCTTCCGGCGTGCTTCGCGGCAGATCTGCCGCGTGACAGATCGTTGTGTTTAAGACGATCAAGGCCATGGCGAAGTAATTTTTCATGGGGCGTTGGCACCTTTTAAAAACGGAAGATTTCAATGGGAAGAACTTGCCGAAGCGGGTAAAGCCAGCAACAGCGCCGTGGTACACCAGCTAGCGGCTGCGATCGAAATGAACTGGTCCTTTCCATGAGGATAACCAGACTCGTAATAAGTTTGAAATGGCCTGGCACGAGAAATAACATGCCATGATCCGTCTTCGAGTTGGGACGAAATCAAATACAGGAGTCCCTTGCTGTAAACGGGATTGTCCGATGAAATGTCCCCTGTTTCCTGCAAAGCCACGAGAGCCGTTCCCGTTGCATAGGCGTCACTGAGCATTTCCTCTTTTTGAGCCCAGCCGCCATCCTCGTTCTGCCGCTGTTTTAAATCACTTGCAGCCTGTCTTACGATCTCTTGCGACGCATTGATCAGATGAAGTGCTCGCAAGCGAAATACCAGATCCTCGGTCTCGCGTGGAGTCGTCTTCATCAGCCACTGACGAGCACGCTCGATACGGGCGTCGATCCTTTCGATTTGATCGGGGACGCCAAAGGTTTTGAGTCCGCGAAGAGCAAGGTATGTCGAGGTAAACAGGCTCTGTTCGCTCGGTGGGCGATTTGCGTCAGGCTCCCAGTAGTCGTGATCTTTTTCACGAATGAGCAGGTACTCGGCGACAGCAGTTGTGGTCTCCTCCGGTTTCCAGCCTGCGCGGTCCAGTGTCCACAGAGCATAACCAGCAGTATCAACCTGCCCGTTCTGCCCTTCCCCTTCTCGATACCGCTGCTTGTTTCTCGATAAAAAGTCTGCAGTAAATTGAAGCTGTGTTTTGATATGTTCGGAATCAACAGGAAAACCGCGTGAACGGGCTGTTAATAGCGCCATGACGGGTAAGCCCTGGTTGTGGCAGTTAAAGCACTGCTTTCGTTGTTCCAGCGATCCCTTAGCGCCCCGTTCCAGCAGCGGCAATGATTTTCTTATCGACTGATCAATCATTTCGCTCGTCGGAAGTTGGTCATCAGCCAGTGCACTCTGTGACAAACTCAGCAACGCGATCGTAACGCCGATTACTCGACCACGAATTATTCGACCACAAATCGAAACGGACGAGTACACGGTGTTTTCCTCTCGTTAAGGGATGTGGGGCCAGATCGAAGAACAGACTTGACCGATCTCAAGAAAAAATGCACGGCAACTTCCGCATTCGTGCCTGTTCATCGCTGATTGAGCAATTGCGTGAGTTCGTTCACTCGTGACGCGTTATCTTTCGCGAGATCCAGTTTTTCATGTGGATCGTCGGTCAGTCGGTAGAGTTCCGGGGACGCCCCGGTTTTTTTGGGGACGATCAGCTTCCAGTCGTCCTGCCTGATCCAGCGGTGTGTCACGCTCAATTGTGGCTTTCCTAGTTCCACACAGTCGTGAAGATAGATTTCTCCGTAAACTTCGTGACGATCAAGTGGCTTTGACTCGCGTAGCAGTGGCAGCAAATTGACTCCCGGCAGGTTTGCCGGAAGCGTGACATTGCTGGCAGAGAGGATCGTCGGGGCGATGTCGATGGTTGAGACCAGCTCGTTTCGGCGACTTGGAGCAATCCAACCCGGGTGGCGAAAGATAATCGGGGTTCGAACACCATCTTCGTAGGGAGTGTTCTTGCTACGGGTGAGAAACTGGTCTCCCTGTCTAACCGGTCCGTTGGTTTGCAGCCAGCCGTTATCAACCACGTAAACGATCAGGGTATCTTCTCGATGCCCGTGATCGTCCAGCCATTTCACAAGATCGCCACAGGTTTCGTCGAACCACTCGCACATGGCCCAATACTTGGCCTGGCGTTGATCGTGTCCTTCGACGAGGTATTTCTTCAGGATGCGTTCGGGTGGATTGTGAGGTTCATGAGGTAACATGGGCGCGTACCAGACGAAAAACGGCGTCTGTTTGCAAGACGTGATAAAATCATAGATCGGCTGCATCGTCTGGCGACCGATGACTAACCCGTCGTCGCCGTGTCGACCCTTCGTGGTCATCCCCTCAGTAAAGCCGCCGTTGGAAAAATGCCCCTCCCAGAACTTGCCTGTCTGCAGACTGCGATAGCCTTGTTCCTTAAGTAGCCGAGGAATTGTCGGAGCATTTCCGAGGAAAGGAAGCATTTCCGATCGATCGATACCTGGTGGTGGATCATTGCAGCAGATCTTGTGCTGACTGGCATAGAGACCGGTCAACAGCGTGGCAAGACTGGCTCGACAAAGCGACGTCGGGACATATCCATTGGGAAATACAGCCCCCTCTGCCGCCAGTTTATCCAGGTATGGCGTCTTGACGGTCTTATGGTCCATAAACCCATAATCGGTCCAACCCATGTCGTCTCCGACAATCATGACAACATTCGGCGGCGACTCGGTTCCGCTTGTGACGGCTGCGTAGAACACCATCAATGGGGCCAGAAATCCGACCGTGACAAATCTGGACACGAGATTTTTCATTGTGATGCACCTCAAGGAAATTGGATTTTCAATCGAAGTTTTAACAAGAAACTCATGAAATTTCTTCGGCGAATTCTGGTCGGCGCGACTCGACCTGTTCGCAGGGCGGCCTACAATTCGCCATGCAAAAAAATATGAAGCAACCTGCCGTTCAAAACGTCACGTCAGTGTCACCCGGCGGTTATCTGCCCGGAGGAAGTCGATCACGGTTTGAACAATACCGAGAACAGGTCAAACGAAAGCAGTTACCCAAGGGAGGAATCCATTCTTCGGGTGACGTTCGAAACAGCAAAGACCGAGTCCGCTCGGCCGGCCAACTGGTCTGGCAGTTCTTTCGTCTGCTGTATCCATTCCGATGGCAGATTTCATGGATACTTGTCTCGGTCACGATTTCCACATTGCTCGGTTTGCTCCCACCGGCTGGGACCAAATTCATTATCGATTACGGTCTTAACGGAAAAAAATTATCGGACTGGTGGCTCAAACGGTTTCCGTCGTTGGAAAATCCTCGGCATCTGCTTCTCTTCACGGTCGTCGCTGTCGCCATCATTTCCGTCGTGAAAATTATCGTGCATGTCTGGGGTCGCTGGTACGCGACCAAGATCTCGAAACAGATCCAGTTGAATCTTCGCCGACAGGTGTTTGAGCATGCGATTCGGCTTCCACTGCACCGGATTCAGGAGATCCGGTCGGGGGGCGTCGCCTCGATCTTGAGGGAAGATGGCGGCAGTGTGGGGGAACTTGTTTTTGGAATGTTGTTCAATCCCTGGCGAGCGGTCATCCAATTGATTGGCAGTCTGGTGATTCTCGCGTGGGTCGATTGGACGATGCTGTTGGGCGCGGTCATTCTTTTACCGACCGTTTTTATCACACATCGAGCCTGGATCAACAGCATCCGACCGCAGTTTCGAGTGATCCGAAAACAACGAGAACAGATCGACGCCGGGGCGACGGAGGCATTTGCCGGAATGCGGATCGTCAGGGCTTTCAGTCGTCAAAAACGCGAAGCCGCTCGGTTCACAACCGAAAACAATCTGATGGCTCGTCAAGAATTATACGCATGGTGGTGGATGCGCGTTGTCGAGATGGTGTGGGAAACATTGATTCCCCTGGCAAGCGCCGGCTTGTTGTTTTACGGCGGCTGGCGAGTCCTGGACGGTCGAATCACCGTCGGTGACCTGATGATGTTCCTGGTTTACCTGCTGATGCTGCTCGAGCCATTGGCAACACTCGCCCAAAGTGCGACGCAGTTTCAAAACAGCCTCAGCGGTCTTGACCGTGTTCTCGATCTGTTGCAAGAGCCGCGCGAGATGCTTTCGACCCCAGATTCGATCAGGGCAGACCGTCACTCGATCGCAGGAGATGTCGCTTTCGAAGATGTCTCATTCACCTATCCCGGTACCGACGCGCCGGCGCTAGACTCCGTGAATCTAATGGTTAAAGCCGGTCAGACAGTGGCCCTGGTCGGGCCCAGCGGAGCAGGAAAAACAACGCTCAGTAATCTTGTCGCTCGATTTTATGACCCCGGTTCCGGCCGCGTGACGCTGGATGGGCGTGACCTGCGAGACTACGACGTCGAATCTTTTCGGTCGTTACTCGGTGTGGTCGAGCAGGATGTCTTTCTATTTGATGGAACAATCCACCAGAACATTGCTTACGCCCGCCGGGACGCGGCGGTTGAAGAAGTTCGAGCCGCGGCAGAAGCGGCGAACGCGACTGAATTTATCGATAAGATGACGGATGGAATGCAAACCGTGATTGGCGAACGGGGTGTCCGACTGAGTGGTGGTCAACGGCAGCGGCTGGCGATCGCACGCGCCATTCTCGCTGATCCCAAGGTCTTGATTCTGGATGAAGCCACGAGCAACCTCGATACAGACAGTGAAAGACTGATTCAACAGAGTCTTGGCGAACTGATGCGAGGTCGAACAAGCTTTGTTATCGCTCATCGACTGAGCACCATCGCCGGTGCCGATGTGATTGTTGTTCTGGAAAACGGCCGGATCAGCCAGACCGGAAGTCACGCTGAACTGATGTCGCAAGGTGGGAAATACCGGGCGATGGTCGAACAACAAATTCGCATGACGCTTGGGAGTGTGACAGCATCGTGACAGGCAGTTCTGTTCCTCGGCATTTTTCTTCTGCATTTGTGCCACTGCTTGCCCGTCCTCGGCCAAGCAGTGCTCTTTGATCTGAAAACGAAAGGCGAAGCCACTGCTTTTCCGAGGACTCCAAAGCAGTGGCACCAAGGCCTGATGGAGATGTCTCATCAAGCGCTATTTAGCCGTCTTCTTCCGAAGTTGAGCTTCGTGTAAACGACCGACGTGCCACATATAGTTTGGACCGTAACCTGCAATCGGGCCCCAGGTGTTCTGTGTCGCTGACGCAAGGTGTTTTCGGGCCAGCTCGGCTTCTCCTTCAACGGCGTGATTCAGCCCGATATAAAGATGAGCATAGAACAGGCGTTTTTCGCGTTCAGCCTTCGAGATGTCGGCCTCGGCAATCTGGTTCAAAATCTGTTCGGGCGTGATTGTTCCGGCGAACAATTTGTAGACTGCCGGAAATGGCTCGCGGTCGTCTTTCTGGTATTTCAGTAAACCCTCCCGTGCTTTCGCTCGACCATCCGCCTGATGCTGAGAAAGATACCGCCAGATTCCGTTTTCGCGGTCGATCTGATCAAAAGAGTGGTAGCTTTCAAACTGTGCGGCGGCATCTTTGTATCGACCGGCATAAAACAGGGCGATTCCGCGTCGCCAATGCGACGTCCGTTCTTTCTCGTCCAGTTCGATCATCTTGTCATAGTCTTTCACGGCGTCCTTGAATCGACCGAGAAAGAACAGGGCATCGCCGCGTTGCGAGTAACCTTTCAATGATGTCGGATTCTTCTCTACGAACTCGGACGATTCGTCGAGAGATTTCTGGAACGATTTTGTGAGTTCCGCAACCCGATCATCTGATAGCGGGCCTGCTTCCGGTGCCGATGCAGGCTCCTGGGCCGCGAGAACTCCGAATGGAATCAGAATCAGCAAAACCTTTTTAAACATGTCATTTTTCCGTATCAGTTTGGATTGACTGAACAACTGTCGGGGGCGGTTCAGATTGGTTTTGACAGGATTTCCACTTCACACTACAACCCGCTTCCGTTGCTGACCAGCCAAGGATTGGCTGGGCTGTAACACCGATGATAGCAGGACTGCCACCCAGGGAAGGACGGCGGAGTGAATTCAGCACCCCATGTGTTGGTGATTGACGGTATTTCGGATACGGAAGCCGTTCTGAAGGCGGTTCTCGGACCGCGAGGAACGAATGTCGAGCGGACCCGCAGTGCGCAGGTCAGTCGGCTACCGGTCGAAGAAAAATCGCCTCATGTCGTCGTGATTGACCTGGACGAAGAGTCTGCCGCAGCCACTGCGTCCTGTTTTGGCGAATCGCATCGAATTCTGATCGGTTCCGTCAAAACAGCGGTTGAAGAACGAGACCGCTTTCTCGCTAAACCGTTTCAGTATCCAGAATTGCTTCAAACGATCGAAGATTTGCTGGCTCTTCCTCCCGCAGCGTAATGTGGTCGAGCAGTCGTGGAAAAACGAATCGCCCGAACTTTTTTTCTGATTCGTTCTTCGCCGTGCCCGCTGCATCCTCGTTTTCTTTCCGATGAGATATGATACGGTACATCACGCGTGAACCGATTTTTGGTCGCGGTGAGTTCGAGAGTCGTGTCGATCGGGATGTCGTCGTCGTGAAGAATGCCTCATTGCTCGTCGTTGAGGGCGTTGAACAGGGCGCTCGCTTCGAGTTAGGAGATCGCCCGTTGGCGATGGGCCGCGATGCGCGCAATGACATCCGCATACTCGACAGCGAGGTTTCCAGAAATCACGCGACAATTCAGCGTGTCAAAGACAATTTTGTCCTGACGGATCGTAACAGTTCCAATGGGACAAGGGTCAACGGAAATACGATCCGTTCGCACGCGTTAGTCGACGGAGATCAAATCCAACTTGGTAATAC
>CAIULL010000169.1 GCA_903899985.1 uncultured Schlesneria sp. | reverse complement strand
TAAAGCAACCGCGCCGGGAACTCAAACGTTATGGATTGGACTCCAGCGACTCAACGATTTGTCCCTTGCGTGGAACACGTTTGGCCCCGGGGCCCAAGAACGCTGATTTTTTTTGCACGACAAGATGTGTAGGACGATGAGGGGTTTAGGGCAGGGGAGACACAAAAAGAGCCTGACGGTTTCCCGGCAGGCTCTCTGTACTCATCCAACGTGGAACGAGAACTACACGAGGTGCAGATCACCCGGCCCATGATGCCGAGTTCCGCGATGCGACAGATCAAACTGATCGATCCTGACCGTTCCTTTGGGGAATTTCGCCAGAACCTCCAACTCACCGCCCAGGGCTGCAACTATTTTTTGCAGCGTTGAAATATGCATGTCCGCTTGCTTTTCCAGTTTGGACAAGCTCGGTTGCTTGATACCAAGCGCATCGGCAACCTGCTGCTGACTCTTGCCGGTCAGTTGCCGGACTTCGCTTAAGAGCAACTCTCCGAGCAATTCCTGAGTGCGGCGAGCCGCCTTGGCTTGCGTTTTCTTGGTGGTCGTCCGCTTGACGAGATCATCGAATGATTTGGCCATTGTAATTACTCCTTACCCTTCTTTTTCGCTTTTAATGCCGCCAAATGTGCATCGAATAATTCGTCCGCTTTGGCGATCAGTTGCTTGTAAAATCTTTTCTGGCCGACGCCCGACTTGTCGCCAGCAACCAAAAGCATGGCCGCACGCTCGGGATCAAACGCAAAAGCAATCCGCATCACCTTGTCCGACGTGTCAGCCCGAAGCTCCTTCATGTTGGCATGCTTCGAACCATTCAGCGTATCCGCATGGGGCCTTGCCAGTCTCGGTCCCAAGAGTTTTAACAATTCCACTTTAGCGATGATTTCTGCCTGGCCGTCTTCGTCCAGATCGGCAAACCACTCATCAAATTCTTCGGTTGTCGCCACATTCCACATGAGTCAATCATAGCCCACGGGCTATGTCCTGTCAATAGCTTTGAAGCTATACCGTGTTTAAGGGAAAGAGAACCAACTTCCCCGGCAAGGCTCCACGAATCAAGCCGTCAACGCCCCTCATTTGACTGGAAAGGCAGTAACCCTTCGCGTTGCAATCGCAACAATTCGGCGTGACTGATCGCCCAACTGGCGTGCGCCCCACGGCCCGATCTCCGCTTTTCGGCGCGGATTCGCCCTAATCTTGCCCATTCACGGACCGTGAATTCGGACTTGCCAACGATCTGTGCAACCTGATCCGTGGAATACCATTCACGAATGGTCTGCTGAAGTTGGATCAAGTTATTTGTTTTATTGAATGCGATCGAACTGGGGTTGAAATTGACGCCAGCGACCGTGAAGGGTTGGAAATTGAGCCCGGAAAGACCGCTACTACCGATCAATTGCGAGATGCTTTGGGATGACACGCCGCCTGTCACGATGGGAATCGTCGTCCCGCTGATAATCGCACTGACATTTCCTGTCGCGCCAAATGTCGGTGACGTCGAGGTCGTGTCGACCCGCACGGTACCACCCAACTGAATTAAAGCGCTGGAGCCCTGATATCCAACTGTAATCGTATCCGTTGCGACGGAATCGGTATAAACGTTGCCACTTTTCGTCCATGAACCTGTCGTGTGAAAGTCCAATCCACCCGCGATGACATCCGTCGACAGCATCGTTCGCGACTCAAGAATCTGGGCATAACCCAGTTTATGAGGGGGCAGATTCGAATTTCGGCGAGCTTTCCGTCCCCGCAGCATCTCGTGCTGGCGGCTGGCGTTCCAAAAGAGGCGGGACCTGCGAGGATTTTTACGGTACCGGAGGGATGCCAAACGCAAAGAAAGATTCGTCAGCCAGGAAATGATTCGCACTTTTAAAACGGCCCTTTGAGTCGATTGGTGGAAATCGTATCGTCAGAATTCCGTTGGAGCGCGCGTTCTCGAGTCGCTAAAACGAATAATGGAATCTAGTGAGGCTCAGAAGGCTTCCAAATTAATTCGCGGGATTTGCGTTCGTTTTTTTATGCCTGCTCACCAGAATTTGTGGGTAAAAATTGGCTCGGGTAGCTTACCAAGTTGATGGTACAAAGCGATTTCGATCGCTTCATAAGTGCGAAATCCGTAGGCTTTTTTGGTAGTCAGTTTCGCCTTGT
>CAIULL010000168.1 GCA_903899985.1 uncultured Schlesneria sp. | reverse complement strand
CCGCCATCGCCTTCGCATCGCCCTCACACCTGCAGTGGCGATCGAAGGCGATGGCGGAGGGGGCGAACCCCTTTTGTCGAACCTGAGCGGAGTCTCGTACTTTTCCTCAATTAATTACCCACAAAAACTGGCGACGAACCAAAAAAGCTTTGTACCACGAACGATTTGTCTCTTCGCGCGCCACGAAGATTTGCATCCGAAGAGCGAGGCTGGTCTTGATGAATTCGATTCGGACTTGGAGGGTATTCTGCCCTGTTAAGGGCAAAAAGAAATGCAACGGTGATGTTGACGGAAATGGTCCTGTATTCGCGCAACAAAACCTCCACATCCGAATACACCTTTTCATCAATCCAGCCCTTCCCTCGATTGGGTTGCAGGCAACACTCCGGTCGGGGAATTCGTAATCAGCCCGGCATACTTGACCGAAGGTTAGTGAAAGTCAACAAAAAACATTTCGAAAAAACAGGAAAAACATGTTGACAGACTTTGGCCTTGCCGATACATCTCGCCCGCCTTTCTCCAACTCCCAAAAAACAATTCGATTCAACCGCCAGCCATTAATTGGAACACTGACAGTTCGTCGTTACATTTCTAACGCGATGTCTGGTTCTCGTTAATGACTGGCACCCCGGTCACGAGCATTCGTTCGTTGCCTCATGTCTGTTTGTCTGTCGGTTTCTCCCCCAAAAAAATTCGTTTGTATCGAAGTCGTTCATGGCGTGACATTCACGTTTCCTGACCGCTTTCGGTGCGCTCACATCCCTTCGCACGGTTTCCTCCCAGACCACGGTGCCAGTATGAACTTTTCGCATCCCGATGTGATTCCCTTCCCACAACGAGCCATTTCGGCCCCAGTTGCTCCAACCGGCGAGCCGGCACCATCCGTGCTGGTCGTCTCGTCTGATCCCGACATGGCTCGGCGATTGTGCGAAGATGGTCAAACGCTGGGAATGATCTGCCGAACGGTGTCATCCGTTGAAGCGGCTCTCCAATCACTGCACACGCAAAGCGCCGACATTTGTCTGGTCGGAGTTCTCTCAGCAGGTGAAACGGTCTCAGGACTCACCAGTCAAATTCAACAGAAAGGCTGGTCAACACAAGTCGTTTGTGTGGTGACCGAAGCCTCCGCTGATGCTCCTCAACTCTTCTCGAGTGCCACGGGTGTTGAACATCTCTCGCAACCTTATTCGCCGACCACGTTTTCTCGCGTGCTGACGGGTGCCAGTCAACGATCCCGATTGCACGCTGAAAATCGCCGACTCAAACGACAGCTCAGCAATCGCAACTTACGCGACATGGTGGGACATAGTCAGGGAATGCAAGTCCTGCGTCAGCAAGTTCAGAACATTGCGGAACAAGCTGGCTGCGTGCTGCTGAAGGGTGAACAAGGAACGGGAATCGATCTGGTTGCCCAGGCGATTCACGATTCGAGCCGACGTGCTCATCGTCCTTTTGTGAAAGTTGATTGCAGCGTGTTGTCCGCCGAAACGCTGGAAGAAGAACTTTTCGGTCAACTCGAACACGAACCAGGTGGCATGGCCCGTCACAAACCAGGCCGCCTCGAGCAGGCCGATGGTGGTACACTGCTGCTCGATCAGGTCCAGTACATCGCTCTTCCTGTCCAGAAGCAACTGGTCAACCTGCTTCGCGAACAACGCTTCGAACACCCCACCAGTCATGAACGTGTTCGGTTCGACGTTCGCTTCGTGTTCGGTTCTCATGTCGACCTGGAAACGCTGGTTGATCGTGGGTTATTCCGACGCGATTTGTACGAAGAAATCTGTCAATCGGCGATTGAATTGCCAACGCTTCGTTCGCGAAAAGAAGATATCGGCTCGTTAACTGAGCATTTTCTGCGTCGCGTCGCTGGTCGCGAAGGAAAGCCGCCACGTTCCATCATGATCGATGCACTGCATGTGTTGCAGAGTTACGACTGGCCTGGAAACGTTCGCGAACTCGAAAACATGGTCGAACGCGCCTGTGCACTCGACTGGGGCTCAAAACTGACTGCCGCCATGCTTGTCCCGTGGATGTCAAAAGAATGTTCCAGCGATGGTCCTGATGCACTGCCCGGAATGACATTGGCCGAAATGGAACGAAAACTGATCGAGGCGGCCTTCAATCGCTTCGCCGGCAACCGGGAAAAGACAGCGAAAGCGCTGCAAATCGGAATTCGTACTCTTTCAGGCAAGCTGCGAGAATACGGCTATCCTCCTCGTGGCGGGCCGGGTTCAAACGTTAAAGCCTGGTCGCAAAACGATCAGACAACTGTTCCTGATGCTGGCGTCACAGATCAAATTGATCGCCGTGCCGCGTGATTGCAAGGTGACCCCCAACTGCATCAGCAGTTGAATCGTAAAAAACACAAATCCCTTCGTATCAGTTTTTGGGAGAGAGCTGGTACGAGGGGACTGTGTTTTCTTTGGGCTCCCAAATCGATCGGCAATCGCGTCATCGATCGATTCCCCATGATCCAAGGTGGCGATCATTTCTTCTGTGAGGATTTCGAGGACGGCAGGCGACCATAGCTTTTTGAGGCTGGTCTCGAACAGGGCTGTCGTGGAGTTCCTGAATCCTGTCCGATAAATTTGCTGAGGATCTCGTCTAAAAGCTTCTCGATTTTCGGATTCATGGTTGCGGTTGTCATTTGTTAACCTCTCTCTTGCTTGATGACCGCGAATATTCGTATGTCTCAAACCTAGTTCACAAAAAGAAACCTGCGGCAACAACGTCGTTGTTTTCCCGAAACATCGTGTTTCGAAGCGCCTGACGGAAACGATTATTCCGAAAAGAACGACTCCGCACGCCTGGGAAAATCGTTTTCAGGCAATTTCCCGAGAATCAGTTCAAGAATAGAATTCCGAAGTCGCGTCACGGCGGCAGGTCGACCTATTTCGCAGACGGACCTTTCATGGATAGAATGGTGACCAGTCCTTTTGAACGTAAGCATCACCCGGAGATGCGGAAAACGGCTTTCATGAATTGATGATCGAAAGCCCTGAGACGAAATATGGCCAAACCTGCCGACTCCAAACCTGACTATTCACTTTCCCGCGTCGTCTGTCGCAACCGTAAAGCGAAGCACGAGTACGAGTTGTCTCAATCGCTCGAATGCGGAATCATGCTGCACGGCAGCGAAGTGAAAAGCGTGCGGAATAATAAAATCTCAATCGAAGAGGCCTACGTGCGTGTTCAGGGTCACGAGGTCTGGCTGGTGGGATGTGATATTGCAGAATATCCCCAGGCGACGTATCTGAATCACGATCCCAAACGGCAACGGAAATTATTGCTCCATCGCCGAGAAATTCGCAAATTTGCCGAGGTCGCAACTCAGAAGGGACTGTCAATTGTCCCACTTGAGGTCCATCTCGTCCGCGGAAACGTCAAAGTCACCATCGCCGTTGGAAAAGGTCTGAAACGACATGACAAGCGAGACAAACTGAAAGAACATGACGCTGATCGAGAAATTCGGCAAGCCATGCGTCGGCAGCCTGATTGATTCTGGACACGTTGGTAAATCAAGGTCTGAAAGCGTCTCGAATAGAAGTGAAATGGATAGTGATGGCGAAGTTGACTCCTTTGCAGGTGGCTCTGGAACGAGGTCTGGCAGACGGTGGAGATTTGTTTGAGGCTCTGAACGAGCTGAGAGATTATGAAATCGAAACTCTCGAAGACGCTGAAGCTCTGGTGGATGCCCTGGAACAGTACCTCGACCGACCGATGGAAGCCGCGGGGCTGTTTTCGGCATTTCACCAGCTGATCTCACTATTTCAGTCGGTCACTGCGGTCAGTCCGTTTCAATACCTGGTCAAACGTGGCATTCCCCTTTTGATCCAGGCCTATGACGCTCGACTTTCTTTTGCTGACGAACAACAGAATGAACTGTTGTTCGCGATCAAGATTTTCGCTCGCTACGGGTTAGAGGACGGACTTGATCGACTGGTGCAAGCTGCGTATCACCCGGTTCTGCGGGAAGGCTATCTCTGGTCCGTCATTTTCGAGCAGTTGGGTGATCAAGATCCTGTATTACCGGAACTGATTGATCGGCTGAGTGACCCGTTGCCCGACGGATTTGCGTGTGTGGCATTTCTGGATTGGGTCAATCGACTGTGTCGGGAAGATTTTCTCTCTCAACACCCCTTCAATACTGCTGATGGCGTTCAACGATTAAAGCACTGGCTGAGAAGCAGCAAGAAAGACGAATTCAGTTTTGCTCACAGTTCTGCTGCGTCCCTGCCCTTTATCAGTGAGCCGCAACGCGAGCAGTTATTGGCTTTAGCGATGGATCACCCCGATCCCGCAGTTCAGATGGAAGCCGCCTGGGCGTCTGCCCGGCTTGGCAGCGATGCGGGTTTGAAATTTCTCGTTCGCACGTGCCTGGACCGTAACTATTCGACAACGGCCTGCGCTTATCTCGAAGAACTCGGACGAGACGATGCGATTCCCGATGAGGCAAACGAACCGGATTTTCGAGCCATGGCCGACATGTGCGACTGGCTGGCTCATCCGCAGGAATTCGGTCGTCCGCCAGATGAAATCGAACAGTACGACACAAGAGAACTGTTCTGGCCACCCACAAATGACGTCCGACAACTCTGGTTATTTCGCTATCGTTACATCGCGGAAGAAGTGGGCGAATCCGACGATTGCGGCCTGGGATGTTACGGCAGCGCGACCTTTTCGTTATTTGATGAGACGAATCCAGATATGTCCCCCGAAGATGCATACGCACTTCATTGTTGCTGGGAACTGGAAATGAATGATGACCTTCGCACTCCCGAAGAACGAACGATTGCGGCCGGTCGAGCGATTCTTGAAGCGGGTGCACGAGGTGAATACGCCGAAGACGAAGATGAGGAAGACGACGACGACTTTTGAGGACTTGCTCTCGCTGTCTTCTGCTATTCGGAACAAATTAATTGGCAATCAAGAGTTAAGCTGATGACGCGCAGAAGACCGTGAAACGTTAGCCCGACGCGCCAGCGAGAGATCCTCCCGTCGACTTGACGCGGAATACGATCCCTCGCTGGCGCGTTTTGAAGTTGCGCTAATTGCATTTTGGAGAAAAAACTGCTCTTGCCAAAAAACGAGTCTTCACCCATGACCAGATCATTGGAATCTCACCGGTCACAGGGAAGACTCGCGATGATTATTTTTACGGAATCGGCTCATTCACTCAAGTCGTTCCTTAGTAAAACTGGTTTGGGGACGCTGGCGAGAATGATGGTGTTGCGAATGGTTTTAGCGTTTATCTGTCGGCATGGCCGCATGTCGTGTTCTCAGGCAGCGTGCAGCATTACTTCTCAGCCGATTCATCGCGGACAACTGACTCGATTTCTGGCTCGTCCACGCTGGCGAAAGAACAACTTTAATGATCTCTTGCGGGAGGAATTGCTGCGAATAGAAGCGTCCTCACGAGGAACATTCGTTTTTATGGTAGATGCCACAGTAGTCACGCAGTCAGGCCAGAAGACACAAAACACGTTCAACACAGGCAATCGTCAACGTCGGCCAAAAAAGAGGCGGCGGTACAATAAGAAAAAGATCGCGAAGAAAAATTGCCACAGCTACACATTCGGCTTGTTGGTCACACCCTCAGGATATCGCATCCCGTATCAGATTCCGTACTACACGAAGGAGTACTGTCAAAAAAAGGGAATCAAACATCGCACCACGGCGGAGTCGGCGGCGGATTTGATCCGCATCCTGCCGATTCCAAAAGAGGCGACAGTCGTTGTGCTGGGGGACACGGCCTACGATGCGGAAGTCGTTCAAAAGGCCTGCAAGGAACGAGGCTATACGTGGATTGTTCCGGCAAACTCGGAACGTGTTTATGAAGGAACGAAAGGCAATCGACCCAAGTTGCGTGCACGTCTAAAGGATTGGACAAGTCTGTCGCTGAAGACCGTCAGGCTTCGCGCGTCCACGGGCAAGTATGCCGGTTACCGGCGACTTTCCAAGTGGCGTGTTGGGCCGAAACAGAAATCACGCGTCTTCTACGCCTATCAGGAAAAGTCCGAAGTACGCAGCGTCGGTTGTGTACAGCTGATTTTTTCGACAATGAATCCCGATTTAAAAACAGCGACTCCCGACGATGTGAAAATCCTCATGACCAACAACACCAGCCTGAGCGTTGGCGACGTGATTGAACTCTACTCACTTCGCTGGCAGATCGAGTTGTTTTTCAAAGAACTGAAATCGACCCTGGGATTCTCTCAGTACCGTTTTCAGTGTTTCGAAGCCGTGCATGCGTGGGCCGAGACGGCGATCACGGCGGTGCTGTTTTTGGAACATCAGCGAGCCAAGCGTCTCCAAGATCGCCGACTAACTGTCGAGGAAAAGCAGTGGTGGACGTCGCAACGCCTGCACGGATTGTGTGCCGCGTTCCGTCAGGAATGTGAAGGCAACGAGCTTAAATTCGTTTCAGATCGCCTAAAAACGTCGGGAGGGATCGCAAAACTCAAACGACACATCGCCAACGCATTACCCAAGGAATATAGGGTTGCTGGATAATTTTCATAAAAAACGCGCAACTTCAAAACTGGCGCGTCGGGTTAACGCATAAACCGTCTAACTTCCCCGCTTGAAGGGTTGATCGATGAAAGATTTGTTTTGCAATCGACGTCGTTTTCTTGGCCTGGCGACCGGATTGTCAGTCGGTTCCGGTTTGGTCTCGCGGCTTCAGGCTGATGATCCTGTCCCCGGCCCTGAAGGTCGCCCTCGTGTCACGAAGCCCAGGGCCACGTCCGGCGACAAGTTCAGTGAACCGGATTGGGACCAGCGGTTGACGATTTCTGTGGGACAGAAACAAGGCGATCTGATCGGAACGTCTCATAAAGTCATTCAATCGGCGGTTGACTACGTGGCTCGGCTGGGAGGGGGCACCGTCCAGATCCTGCCGGGGACGTACTTGTTGCGCGGTTCTGTTCATCTGCGGTCAAACGTCCGACTGATTGGAACTGGCGACGAGACGATTCTGACCAAGCCTGAGTCCGTCAGTACCAAACTTGCAGCCGATTCAGACTGGTACGACCAGGAAATCACACTCGACGATGCCAAAGGTTTTGAAGTTGGTGACAGCGTTTGTTTACGCACGCGTAATCCTCACAACGGCAGCCCGACTGTTCTCAAGCGGACGCTTGTCGCTCGATCAGGAAATCGATTTAAGCTCGACCGCGCCTTGAGAGAAAACTTCTGGACGATCGGCGAATCAACCTGCTCAACACTTTTCCCTTTGGTCACGGGAGAAGAGATCGACAACCTCGTCATTGAACGTCTGACACTCGATGGCAATCGAGCCAACAATGAAAACCTGGATGGCAACTATGGTGGCTGCATCTTCTTGCAAGATGTCAATCAGGTTCAGATCCGTAAGGTGACGGCACGACATAACAATGGCGATGGTATCAGTTGGCAAATTTGCCACGATGTCACCGTCGAGGACTGCCACAGCCACGATCACGCCGGTCTTGGCCTGCATCCGGGATCGGGTTCCCAGCGGCCTGTCATGCGCCGCAACAAGCTTGAACGTTGTCAAATCGGGCTCTTCTTCTGCTGGGGCGTGAAATACGGTCTGGCAGAAGAGAATACGATCCTCGATATCAAAGGGCAGGGGATCTCCATCGGGCATCGCGATACCGACAACATCGTGCGGAAGAACGTTGTACGAAACAGCGGCCAGACCGGCGTTCTATTCCGACCCGAGCGCGGCGCCGGTTTTTGTGGACATCGCAATCTGATCGAACAGAACGTCATCGAAAACAGCGGGCCCGCCGATGGTGTCGCCATCGATGTTCAAGGCGGTACTGAACTCGTCACGCTGCGACAGAACACGATTAAGGAAACCCGCGAAGCGGCCCAGCGCATTGGCATCCGCCTGGGTAAAGAAACTAAACAAATCAATCTTCTGGACAATACATTTGCCGGGCTGAAACAGGATGTCGTGCAAGCCTAACGTAAGTCACAATGCGGTCGTTGCAACCCAATGGGAGGGCGAGGCTCCCGCCGAGCCGCAACGTCGATGCGTCTACCTGCTTCGCGGCTCGGCAGGAGCCTCGCCCTCCCGACGCAAATTATTCGCCGCACGCTTAGAAACAAAACGTCAAGTACTACAAGGTTGTCGGATCTCTGGTTAAATCGGGCTGCGGCGCGTGAGGGTAATCAACAGGCTGATACTGTATCGCCAGTTCAGGCGTCGTCAGTTTTTCCTGGTTTTGAACTCGCGATGTCAGGGCTCGGTCGAGTATGCCGCTCGTCAGCAATGTTCGCTCGACGGGATAGCTTGGCTTACCCGTGTGAATCATCCGTTCGATCCCCTTCAGCAAATAAGCGAAATGCGGGTAATACGGTTCGTGTCGTTCTTCGAACCGAGTTGCCTGCAGTGAATCCTGCCCTTTAATCTTCAACGCGACAGCTGATCCCGTGGCAAAGCCGGGTAACATGAAGACAGAGCCCAACAGGCCATCTCGGTATTGGAACAGGAAAAGTCCAGCCTTGTCACTCTGTCGAACTCGATCTGGCTCGGTCGCAATTAACGCGAGTGCTGCGTCAAATACCGCTTTGGAGACAAGACCGTCGTCAATCGCCTTCCAGATTGCGTCACCTTGCCGGAACTGGACCCAATCGACCCCCGTCTCGGCTTTGTGTCGCCTTTCCACGATGGTCTGAAAACACTCGAGCGCATGCGCGCCGTAAACATCCAGGCCTGAAAAACCAATCCCGACCGCTGCCTCAATCGGGCTCCCCATCGGAACCGTGATCTCCGGCGTACGAAACGTCACCGCCAGTGACGATCCGGCCATGAAAGGAACTTTCATCTCTTTGGCACGATCGTACATCCACTTTGCGTCTTGCCATTCAGGTCCCAGATGCTTGTCATTGAAGACTGGAACGACGCGATTGTACTTGCGAAATGTGTCGGTGATTTCTTCGAAGAAACGGCGACGAGGATAAAGATGCTGCTCTTTGCTGTTGTAAGGATAAGTACCGTGTTCGCCGATACTGATCACTCCGTCGACCGGGATTTTGTCACTTCCCACGGTGATCGCCTTTTCGATCGTATCGAAGAGCGGGACGTTGTACTTTTTGGACATGGTTCGGGCGAGATCCCGATCCATAAACTGATCGACATACATGGAAGCCAGTGTTAACGCAGGCCCGACACCTCCGTCCTGCTTCCAGCCTTCCAGGATCTTGCCGATCAGAACATCGGCGTGCAGACCTTTTGCGTAGGTGGTCAGTACGGCGGCAACCGACTTCGGCTTCGGCCTCGTCTGCTCAGCGTCCGCCACGGAGGTCTTCATCAACACGCCGGACATGGCCAATGTTGCAGAGGTTTTCAGCCAGTCTCGGCGAGAGAGTTCATCAGCAAAACCCATGGCGATACCCTTTTTGACACTGGTGAACGGGGAGAACAATCTGTAACGCCAAATTTCTTTTCCTCGAGTTCAGGCACTGCAGTATGACAGCCATTTTTGTCACGGCAACTTCTCGCGAGGCGCATTCGGTCGACCGCTTCGGTATCCTCACTGAAACGTTTCAACGTCCCACCTGATCGGGGTTTCCAAATGATGAAATCGTCGAAAAACAAACTTCGGCAGCCAGTCCTGAGCTCAAAACGAAATCACGTTTTGCCCGTCGCAATTCTCCTGCTGACGCTTATCGGATCGCCAGGCTCGTTTCATGCCAGTGCAAAGGACAGCGAACCGGCCTCTGCTTGGACCCCCGCGTTGATGATGGAGGTGAAGCGGGTTGGTAGCGTTGTCGTTTCGCCAGATGGAAAACGAGTCGCTTACACTGTCCGGCACGCAGTCATGAATGGCGATGACAGCGAATATCGGACTCAAATCCATCTTGCCGATGTTCAACGAAAAGAGTCACATCAATTGACTCAAGGAGTCAAATCATCCGACGACCCTCAGTGGTCACCGGACGGAAAGTGGATTGCTTTTGTCTCGTCCCGCGTTGGTAAGAGGAATCTTTGGGCGATCCCTGTCGACGGTGGTGAAGCGTTCCAACTGACGGAAGCTAAGTCAGACATTGGTAGTTTCCGTTGGTCACCAAAAGGCGATTTAATTGCCTTCACGGCCATCGACCCGACGACCGATGCCGAGGAACGCGCTTCTCGCCAAAAGAATGACGCAAAGGTCGTTGACGAGGATGTGAAACTCAACCGCCTGCACGTCGTGAACTTCACTGGACCGACAAACCGCCCGTTGTCATCCCGACAATTGACAGCGGGAACGCTGAGCATCGTCAGTGAGGCTCGAGCGGGGCGATCGGGATACGACTGGTCGCCCGATGGAACCATGATTGCTGCGGCACATACGAGCTCACCTCGGCCGGATGACTGGCCGTCGGCGGATCTCTCGTTGATCAACGTTGCCGACGGAACGGTCAAACCAATCCTCAACACAAACGCGGCGGAGACATCTCCTCTGTTTTCACCCGATGGAAAACAGATCGCCTGCACGATCAGCGACGATCCCCCGACATGGGGTGGCACTCGGACTGTGAATCTCATTTCCGTGGCTGATGGCTCCACAACTAAACTTGCCGAGACTTACGATGGTTTTGGTCGATATTCCGAGCTCGTCGGCTGGTCGGCCGATGGAAATCAGGTGTTTTTCACGGAAGTTCAAGGGACGAGCATGCAGCTGCTCGCCCTGCCAAAGCAGGGGGCACCCATCGAGATCAGTCGTGGAAAGGGATTTGTGTCCGCCGGAATGTCCTTAAGTGGCGTTTCACTCAACTCAACTCGAACTCACGTTGGTTTCGGCTGGGAAATACTCGATCAACCCGTCGAAGCATTTATCAGTGCGGTGTCGCAGTTCGAGCCTGTCGTTATCAGCAAAGTTCATGTGGATCTGCCGATGCCTAAGTTGCCACGAACGGAAGCCATTCGCTGGAAATCTTCCGACGGATTCAACGTGGAAGGTCTGTTAACGTATCCGAACGACTACAAAAAGGGGGAGAAATGTCCTTTGTTGCTTGTTGTCCACGGTGGGCCGATGGGCGTCTTCACCCAGACATTTGATGGCTCGGCCGGTACCTATCCGATTGCTGCCTTTGCCTCGAAAGGTTACGCCATCCTTCGCCCGAATCCGCGCGGGAGCAGCGGGTACGGAAAGACGTTTCGCCACGCGAACTATAATGACTGGGGTGGCGGTGATTTTCGAGACGTGATGTCAGGAGTCGATCACGTGATCGCTCAAGGGATTGCCGACCCGGATCGATTGGGCGTCATGGGCTGGAGCTATGGCGGCTTTATGACTTCGTGGGCAATCACTCAGACCAAACGATTTCGCGCAGCGTCCGTGGGAGCCGGTGTCACAAACTTGATGAGTTTCACTGGGACCGCCGATATCCCGGGATTCCTTCCTGATTACTTTCACGGAGAGTATTGGGATAAGTTCGACGCCTATCGAAATCACTCGGCCATGTTCCAAATCAAAGGGGTTACCACACCAACATTGATCCAGCACGGTGAACGGGATGAACGAGTACCGCTCTCGCAAGGCCTGGAACTCTACAATGCTCTCAAGCGACAAGGCTGCAAAACAAAAATGATTATCTACCCACGAACTCCGCACGGCATTGAAGAACCACGATTGTTGCTCGACTGTATGAATCGAAATCTCGAATGGTTTGATCAGTATCTCGGTGGCTCGACCACGAAGAGTCCCTGAATGCACCCATCAACCAACGATACTGTTAACGGTAAGTGACTTGGAGCGAGGCTGATGGTTTCGTAAAGTCCAGGTCTCGCAATAACTGATACTTCACTCAAACGACAAAGAATTTCACAGATGGACGTCATTTCGCTTCTTTCACGCTGGACACACATCGGCACAGCGATCGTTCTCGTTGGAGGAACCATTTTTCTCAGGTTTGTCCTCGCCCCGGCTGCTGCTCAATTGCCGGATGCCGAGCACCAGAAACTGAAAGAACTGGTCATGAACACGTGGAAGAAATTTGTCCACGCGGGGATTGGCCTCTTTCTCGCAAGCGGCTTTTACAACTATCTATTAGTTCAAGCGCCGAATCGTAAGGAATTCAAGCTCTATCATCCGCTGATGGGGATTAAGATGATGCTGGCGTTTGGCATTTTCTTTATCGCGTCGGCACTTGTCGGACGATCGAAATCGTTCGAAGGGATGCGGAAAAACGCAAAACTCTGGCAATTAGTCATGATCATTCTTGCAGCGATCATCGTTGGAATCTCAGGATATCTTAAAATCGCAGTTCCGATTGCAGCCGCGACTCAATTAGGACTCTCTTAAATTTAAGTTCGAAATTTAAAGACACAAATGCTTTAGTGAGAGCGGAGACTCATGATGTGCCAATCTCGACAGATAATCTGTTTTATCCTGTTGGTTTTGGGTCACTCAATGTCGGTGCTCGCTCAAGTGGGCGGTGGCGGTGGACTTGGCGGGGGTTTTGGCGGAGGTGGATTCGGTGCCGGCGGTGGAGGAAATGGCCAGGGTCAGAACAACAACAGTTCGGGGATCAAGATCGACGCCGAAGGGGTCGTGTCATTAACGGTCGCCGCCGACGGCACCATAACGCTCGACAAGAAACGCCGCGACGCATTAGCCAAGAAACATCTGTCGCAAGACATCAATCAGAAAACAAAACAGCGATTTGTGTCGCTCGTCGAGTTGGAAAAGCGACTGGATGAGGTTCTTTCGCAAGCTCAGCCTGTTCCGGATGAACTGTTCTATCTTGCGGGATTGCAGCGAATTGAGCACGTTTTTGTTTTTCCAGACGAACACGATCTGGTCATCGCTGGTCCTGCCGAAGGCTTCGTCCCGGATCTTGTGGGACGGATGATCGGCGTGGAATCAGGGCGACCAGCATTGCGACTGGACGATCTCGTCGTGGCCTTGAGAACCGTCTCCAAATCACCATCGAAACAGCTGGGTTGCTCGATCGATCCGGTCCCGAGTCGTATCGCCGAACTGAAAAAGTTTATCCGCGAGGGAACACCCGCCACGATTGACGAAGTAGAAGCTCGATTCAATCAGATGGATGATATTCTTGACCTGCAGGATGTCAGGATTGACGGTGTCCCCGCAGACTCTCATTTCGCGACCATGCTCGTCGAAGCAGACTATCGTATGAAACGGATTGCTATCGGGGCTGAAGATCCGGCAATCAAGGGTCTGAAAAGTAACCTGGCGATGCTTAAGTCGGGTGGGAACGTCATGCAACGCTGGTGGTTCGTGCCGTACTATGATGCGATCTATCGCAGTCCAGATGGCCTCGCCTTTCAGTTCGTGGGACAACGTGCTCAGCTTCTGGCGGAAGATGAAGTCACCGACGCTGAGGGAAATCGGTCGAGTGCCGCGACAACCCGAAAATCGACGTACGGCTTTGCCAAGCAGTTCACAGATAAGTTTCCTCAACTGGCCGATAAATCGCCGGTTTTTGCTGAGTTACAAAATCTGATCGATTGGGCTGTCTTCGCAGCACTTTTGCAAAAAGAACATTTCGCAGAACGGCTTGGCTGGAAACAGGAACTTCTGCTTGATCAAAGTCGATTGGCGTATCCCACGTTTGATACTCCCAAAAAGATCCCCTCGATCGTCAGTTATAAGCGAACAGGAAATCTAGTCGTCGGACTCGTCGGAGGAGTGACCGTAAGCGCACAACAAGCCCTCGAGAAGGCACTCATTGCCTCACGCGACGCAACGGCCCTTGAGACGTCGCGCACGGCTGTGACAAATGGTACGCGAAGTGACAAACATCTCTGGTGGTGGGATGCCGTTCGAACAAGCAAGTCGTCAGAACGATGACTCGCTGTGTGCTTAGCGTTTATGAATCTTCTTAATCATGAAAGTGCCACTGCTTGACCGTACTCGGTCAAGCAGTGTTTTTTGGCCGGACCATCGAGAAGAGACTGCTTCTCCGAAGACTCCTAAGCAGTGGCACAGAAAACCGATTTCGAAGTTTGAAACGCATTCGCTTGTTGAGCGACCCTATTTCACCAGAACCACTTCGAAAGTATTTGCCTTCAATTCGAGCGCCTTTGCGATCTCCGCATCAAGTGCAGGAAGTTCAGCGAGGCGTCTTTCAATGATCGCCTTCTTCTTTGCTTCCAGTTCTTGTGCCGGGATGATCTCATGTACCCAACCAGGAACGCCCGTCAGAACGATGCCACGAAAAATGGCGTCGTGATGGAACGCGTTCTTCTTCTCAATGGCTGCTCGAACCGCTTTCACTTGATCGGCAATGGGACCATCTGACAGTGCGGCTGCAGCCAGATTCGCTCCGGCAGCAAGTTGTTCCGCCGTCAGTTCAGCAATCTTCTTGCCTCCGACTCGAACTTCATACTTCCCGGCGGCCAGGCCCGTTACCTTCAAACGATAATCATTCAGCTGGTCCAGAATCGGGGCCGACGCCAGAATGCTGACTGCATCTGCGGGAAAAAATGGCAACGCTTCGTCGAGCCGTTTGAAGGTGACCCCTGCGACATTCTCATCGGCGACTTCAACCACACAGTTTTTTTGCGAGACGACCCTCTTTGTTGAGGCATCGATTTCAACCGACGAAACCAGCGAGGGAAAGTTCAAGCCCATCAAAATGGAAGCGGCCATCAAGGCCTGGCCGGGAGGACCAGGATGTACGGCATCGCCGCCAGTAATGCGGTCATACTTTGGTCCTTTACCACGAGCACGATCGAGTGTCGCCAGGTATGGATGAAACTGGTCAACGAACAATCCGCCGTTCTTGTCGGCGATCGCTTTCACCCCTTCCGAAAACTTTTCGAGTGTCTCGTTATACGCCGTCAATGCGGTTGGCCCCTGCTGATCGGTATCCAGCGGCTGTGGTGTGATCCACGCCGTGCGGATGTTAGCCGCTTTAGCCTGATTGGCCATCCCCTGCAGGCCATCCATATACGGTCTGAAAGTGGCCTCTTCAAACCCTCGGTAGCGACCGTCGTTCATGCCAAAATCGACGGTCATCGCGGTTGGTTTGTGGACCAGCACATCGCGAGTGAACCGGCTGTTTCCACCCCCTGAAGTATCTCCGCCGATTCCCACGTTGCGGAAAGTCAGCTTCCACTTGGGGAAACGAGTCGACGTCCACATTTCCACGTAATTTGAATAAAGATGTTGTTCGGTGATACTGTCGCCGATCATCACCACGACATCACCCGGCTTGAAGAAGAACTCGTCTGCGCGAGTTGGCGCTGCAGCACACACAAAAATAAAGACGAGGCACCAACGCATGAACGATGACATTCTTCAAGCTCCTCTAGGTAAGTAATGATGTCCGTGTGAGAACGGGAGGGACGGTTCGCGATTGTGGAATGAACGTTTCTTTTGAACAAGTCACTTTCGGCAGTTGAGAGACGTTTTCAGGTACCGGCAGCCAATGTCGCTCGCACATCCGACTCGGGAACATCGGAAAACGTCTTGACCGCTCCCGCCCGAACCGGCAACACAAATCGCAAGCTTCCCGACACGCTTTTCTTGTCCAGACGCATGCGTGAAATCACATCGTCAGCGGCAAACTTCAGACCATCCGGCAATTTCGTCGGCAGATGTAAATCACCGAGCAGTTTGATCTGGCGGCTCGTTAATGATGAATCGATTAATCCACGTCGCTCTGCCAGACGGCTGGCGTGAACCATCCCGATCGCCACCCCTTCACCATGCAGTAATTCACCATATCCTGCGAGTGCTTCGAACGCATGGCCGAAAGTATGACCGTAATTGAGTGCCGCTCGCAGACCCTTGGTCTCGAATTCGTCCTGCTCGACGACATCCGCTTTCAGACGGCAGCTTTGTGCGATGATGTGTCGCAGGACTGCCGGCTCTCGCGAATTGATCTCCGTAACATGATGCTCAAGATACGCCAGAAATTCCGCATCAAGGATCACGCCATACTTAACAACTTCGGCAAGACCAGCCCGGTATTCACGATCAGGCAAAGTTTCGAGTGTCGCCGTGTCGATCAAGACCCCGATCGGCTGATAGAAGGCCCCAATCATGTTCTTGGCACGGGGGTGATTCACGCCTGTCTTGCCGCCAACGGAACTGTCAACTGCCGACAAGAGTGTGGTGGGAACCTGAATGAAGGGAAGACCGCGCATGAACGTCGCGGCAACGAATCCGGCTGCGTCACCGACGACCCCCCCACCGACCGCGATGATCAGTGTCCGTCGGTCGGCATTCAGATCGATCAAACGATCGTAAACCTTCGTCAGAATTTCAGGCGACTTTGACATCTCACCTGCAGGAAGGACTTCGGTTTCACATCGCCAGCCATCAGTGATCAAAGATTGACGCACTGCCGCTGCATGTGAATTCGCGACGTTTGCGTCAGTGACGATCAGTGCGAACGGCCGGCCGACATTGCGCTTCTCAGCAATCCAGACACTGCCGTGAGGGGGTGGCTGCGTGCAAAACGCGGAGGACATGCCATCGCGAATGTACCACCATTTCTCAAACAGTTTTGCACAATGGGCCAGTTGGTGACTGACGATGGGAATCTCGTATGAGCGGGGACCCAGATCCACACTGATGGAATCGTCGCCGTGGATCACGTTCGGTCTCCTTGCGCCGCCGCCTTATTCGCAGCAGTCACTTCTTCAATGATACGACGCATGTAGTTGATACTTTCGCGAGCGATGAATTCAGCACCCGGTTTGTAATCGAAGACCTCGACGCTGACCCAACCGGAATAGCCGGTCTCAAGCAGCGCCTTCACAATCGGGTGGTAATCTGTTCGCCCCATCCCAGGTCCCAACAGGTTATCGTCATTCACATGGAAATGTTCGGTAATGCTGGCATATCTGGCAATCAACTCGGGAATCGGAGTCGATTCGCTGAGCATGGCCTTCACATCCTGATGCAATACGAAGTTGGGATGCCCGACCCGGTCGATCAGTTCCACTGCTTCGGCACACGTATTGACGAAATTCGTCTCGCGAGTCGTAAGTGGCTCCATGACAATCTTGACGCCACGATCAGCAAACGCGGGGACCGCCGCTCGAAAGACTTCCGCAGCGTTGTCATAGGCCTCTTCACGGGAAACGCCGGGTAACAAACTTCGCTGAGCGGGCGAGCCGAACACCATCACGGTTCCGCCAAAGTCCGCACAAGCGTTCCCCAGCTCGATCAGATACTTCGTTGTCGCCTCACGAACCGATCGATCACTGGTCGTGAGGTGAAAGCCCTCGGTCTTCGCCAGCAGCCAATGCAAGCCGCAAATCGTCAGCCCGTATTCTTCAGCCTGCAACTTTAATTCTCTGCGGCGCGATGCGGAAACGTCTGTGATGCGCGACGCGAGCGTGAACGGGGCCAGTTCAATCCCCGTGTATCCGGTTTCAGCCATGAACTGACACTGACGCTTCCAATCCCAGTTCTCGAACAATTCCTGGCAGATCGCAAATTTCATAAAGTGACTTTCATTGGAGAGGCTATTGATCGGGTGGCGGCGTCGATCGAACTCTTGTGCCACTATATGACCGTCTTCGGTCACTCAGTGTCTTACAATCATAAGGTTACGGGTCAAAGACTCTGCGTCGGAGAAGACTCCGATGCCGTGGCACGTCACGTCATGACCGTTTTGAAAAATCGTTCACGGCGTTGGGCGCTGCGGAGCCCACAGCAGTTCTAATTCGAATGGCTTACCCTTCAATTCAGCAAATTGGGATCGCTGTTGCTGAGTCAGGATTTCATTGACTTTCGCTTCCTGTTCGTCCCGCGCTTGTTTCATCTTCTTCTGAATCTCAGGTGGTACAGGACCAGCGGGACGACCAGCGGGTGGGTTGAGCAATTCCCTGACATTTTTGAAAAAAGCTAACTCCACGGCAACGAGTTGTTCCTTCTGGTCTTTTGTGATCCCAAGTGCCTTTGCCACGTCAGCCTCGTTCAAGGCCTGCACACCCAGTTGCTGCCAATGAATTTGCCGTAGCCGAACAAACTGTTCCGGCGTCAGCAACTTCTGCAGTTCCTGATCATATTGCCCCTGGAGCTTCGCCTCGGCTTCCTGAACTCTTTCGCGAACAACAGGATTGATCGTCTGCAATTCTTTTCGCAATTCCGTGGAATGCGCTTCGGACAATTTGCGAATTTCCGCGACGACTGGAGCATCATTTTTAATCCCCAGCTCGTTCAAAATTGGTTCTCTTAACGCAAATGCCATCAGTCCGCCGGGCCGAGTTCGAATCGGCCCGCCAACTGCAACGTTGGCGGGTCCCGCTGTGGTCGCCGGGGCGGGCAGATCAAAAGGCTTTCCTTTCAGTTGTTCAAACTTGGCCAATTGTTCGGGGGTCAGAACTTCGGTGTATTTTCTATTCCGTTCGGCATCGAGTTCCTGCACCTTGACGGCCGGATTGTCTCCATTCTGAGCACGTATTTCTTTGCGCCGCGTGTCAATGTCGCGATTCACTTCAGACAGTTTGTTCATCTGATCCGAAGTGATTTCTAACTGATTGGCGAGATCAGGATCCTGAACTGCCTGCAGGCCCCAACGTTGCCAATGAATCTGTTTCAAGCGGGTGAACTGCTCGGGCTTTAATAACTTTTTCAATTCCAGCACAAATTCGCCTTCGACCTTTGAATAGAGGTCTTGAGCATTCAGGCGTTCGGCTTTGTCTTCTTCCGTGGGATAGTTCAATCTTTGATTAAGAACAGTGGAAAGGGGTTTCAGCAGCTTTCGAATGTTCTCGAGTTCTGGTGAATCGTTTTCAATTCCCAATTCCCGCTGAACGGGTTCTCGGACGATGAGACTGATCATCCCACGCAAAGGGGCTGGCTTGACCTTTGGCGGTTCCTGGGCGGTCGCCACCAGCGCACAGGTCATCAGTAAGGTCGATATCATCGCAGTAATCCGCACCGACAACCGATTTCTACCCATGGCCAGCCCCCTGAATCTAACGACAAGAACTTTCACATAACCCATAGCATGGGCATCAGCCCGTGCGCCACAAAATGGAGAACGAGCTAAAACTCGCGCTTCAAGAAGCGACAACTTCATCATTCAGCTTAAAACGATCAAAGAACAGAAACAACTCGCTATTGTTTTGCATTTCTTGTGTCTTGGAAGTACTGAAGCCATGAGCCGGTGATGGTTGAGCGCCAGCGACACCGACAGATCAGGTTCGATGTTTGAAATCGCGTCCTGGAAGGATGACAGGTGTATTGTTGAGACATTTCTACGTGACCAACCAACCGTTGTTATGTGGAATCCCTCCAGGATTCAAGACCTTCTCGGCCGCGTCATCCGTTGGTGTCGGTGCACTCAACGACCGGCTAATCTTTAGTCCCGCCAGGACAAAGACAATCGCCACAGCATATTTCCACAGAAAATCATTCCCGTATTGCTTGACCGTCTTCGGTCAGGTCGTGGAACAACCGGCTATCCTTTCTTCGAAGCCCCCTTCGATTTTGTTCCTTTGTCAACTGTCTTGCGCAGCCCCAGTTGCGTTTGAATATCCTTTTGAACGGTGGCGATGTCATGGCTGCCATCCGTTTGAATCACCAGTTCTTTTCTCGCGAAAATATCGAGTACCGGCTCGGTCTGCGTCCGATAGTCGCGAAGGCGTTGACGAAGCCCTTCTTCGTTATCGTCACTGCGGATCACCAGTTTACCACCGCAGACATCACACTTGTCGGCGACGGCCGGTCGGTGATGAATCAGGTTGTAATCCAGACCACACTGACTGCAGAGCCTGCGGGCGAGTACGCGTTCGAACACCACTTCATCAGGCACCACAATGTGGATCACCGCGTCGATGTCATAACTTTCGAGAAAGAATTCGGCCTGGATTTTTGTTCGAGGAAATCCGTCCAGAATGAATCCAAAATTCCAGTCGTGCTGGTCCAGTCGTTCGCGAATAATTTGCTCGACCGTTTCGTCGCTGACCATTTGCCCGTCGGCAATCAATCGCTTGATCCTCGCACCCAGCTTCGTGTGCGACTGAATATGCCAGCGAAAGATATCACCCACGGAAATGTGAACGATGTCAAATTCTTCCTTCAGCAATTTGGCCTGCGTCCCCTTGCCGCAACCCTGAGCACCCATAATGACGTATTTATGCATCTCGAATCCGATTTCGCGTTTTAAAATAAAAAAGGAAGCACTGACTTCTTACTTCGACCCGATCGCTGCTCGAAGCTGCTGGCCGAGTTCCCGTATGGCGATCCGCGCGCATTCGAACTGTTGTACTCGACGAACAAACGCGTGAATCATCCCATCGTAACGCTTCAAAGCCACTTTGACTCCTGCGGCTTCAAGTGCCGCCGCATATGCCTCCCCCTCATCGCGTAACGGATCATATTCGGCGGTCAGGATTGACGCAGTGGGAAGCCCGGCGAGTGACTTGGCCAACAGCGGCGAGGCATATGGATCACGCATCTGTTCGGGCGACGAAACATACTGGTTCCAGAACCAAGTCATCTCGCGCCGGGTCAAAAAATATCCCTCAGCGTTTTCCCGGTACGATGGTCGTTCAAAGTCACAATCGGTGATTGGATAGATTAACGCCTGAAATGCAATCGGCGGACCGCTCCGGTCGCGTGTCATCAGGCACGCGACTGCGGCGAGATTGGCCCCGGCACTGTCACCCGCAACGGCAATCCGATTTCGATCGCATCCGAGTTCTGCCGCATGATCATAAACCCAGCTTAACGCCGTATAGGCATCTTCGATCGCCGCCGGAAATTTGTGTTCGGGTGCCAATCGATAATCAACGTTAACAAACAGACAACCCGACTCGGCAGCCAGCCGCCTGACGAGATCGTCGTGAGTGTCGAGATTGTTCAGAACCCAGCCGCCGCCATGAAAATAGAGACAGACACCGAAAGGTTCCGTCCCCAATGGAGTATAGACCCGAACGGGAAGCGATGTTCCGTCAGTCTGTTTAATGGAAAGGTCCTGGACCCTGGCCAGCACTGGTGGATTCGGGCTCGCACCAGCTCCGACGATGGCGGCACGCCGCAAGGTATCGACCGGCAATGTCTCGAAAGGATGAGCTTTCTGTCGGGCAACCTGCTCGAGAAATGCTGCGGCTTCGGGATGTAAAGGCATTTCAAATCTCTTACCGTCGAAATATCGTGGCCTGATCTTCACAGATGAAACAGGCATTTTTACGAAATCTGCGGGTGTTCCAACAACACCACGGAAGGGATTTGATAAAATCTCGCCGTTAAAGTGCTTTCATCCCAAAACGAATCCTCAACACCCGACTTCATTGTTTTCATCGCTCACTCTCCGGAAAGAAGTGATATGACTGCTCATCCCCCATCGCCAGCATTATTTTTTGACACGATCAATGCCTACCAAAAAACGGAATCGCTTCGAACTGCGATTGAACTTGATCTGTTTACGAAGATCGCGGAAGGGAGACGGACAGCAAGCGAGATCGCGGAGGCGTGTCTGGCTTCTCCGCGTGGTATTCGAATTCTGGCCGATAGCCTCACCATAAACGGATTTCTCACCAAGCATGAGGACCGATACGAACTGACACCCGATACAAACGTTTTTCTGAATCGCCATTCACCCGCCTTTGTGGGGGGAACTCTGGATTTTCTGCTGACGCCGCAAATCCGTGAGAGTTTCAGTCATTTAACAGCAGCAGTCCGTCGTGGTGGAACAGCCATCTCGGATGAAGGAACGGTATCGTACGACAATCCCGTCTGGGTCGCATTTGCCCGAGCGATGGGTCCAATGATGCAGATGCCGGCTCAATTGCTTGCCGAGCTCGTTGGAGGTAATCCCCATCAACCGCTGCGAGTTCTCGATGTCGCCGCCGGACACGGTATTTTTGGGATTACGATCGCCCGGCAATATCCACAGTCGCAGATCACCGCGCTCGACTGGCCAAACGTCTTGACCGTCGCCACGGAAAATGCGGTACGCGCTGGCGTCGGTGATCGTCACTCACTGATTCAGGGGAGTGCATTCGACGTTGATTGGGGTGGCCCGTACGACATCGTGCTGTTGACCAATTTTCTACATCACTTCGATCAGCCAACATGTGACAAACTGGCTGCCAAGGCCTTCGCAGCAACCGCACCGGGCGGAAAAACGATCACGCTGGAATTCATCCCCGAACCTGACCGGATTCACCCACCTTCCACGGCCGGATTCGCGCTGACAACGCTGGCCACGACGGCACACGGCGATGCCTACACGTTTGCGGAATATGAACACATCTTTGATCGAGCGGGATTCGGACGTAGCGAGTTTCACGCTTTGATTCCTACAAACCAGCAAGCAGTTGTGTCGTTCAAATCGTGACGCCGTAGTAAAAAGGGATCGAATATGAATCGGCTTTTCGCTTATGTGTTCTGCCTGAGTGTCGTACCTGCACTATTGTCGGCGGGACCGGTGGCGGTCGATGTACGTCCCGCGAAATCCCCGGAGGAATTGACCTACTGGCTGACCAATCTGCTGGCCCATCAGTGTTCCACGGAAGAAATCGGCAGCGTGCTGACGCTCTCGACGCTTCAAACCAAAACGCTTGTTGATCGTATTCAACAGTCGGCAGTGTCAGATCTGTTGAAACCCGTCGAATCGCAAGCATTGGTCGTTCTCCCTTACCCCGGTGGCCGACATCCTCGAATTGGCTTTTTAGACGGAGCCATTCAACCGCAGCGCGAAACGAAAGTCAGTGTGTTCGCACCGTGGAAAGAGGGTGGATATCTGGTGGTTGATGTCCCGGAAGCGGTGTGGCATTTTCGCAACGGAAAACGCGAGCTTCTATACCTTGCCCACACACATGTCCCGACAATCTGGGATCAGCAAGGTTTGCGGCTTGAACGACTTGAGTGGAAGCGAGACGAACCAGGCAAGCTTTCCGTCAGTCGCAAACTGCCGAATCTGGTGACGCTTAACACCAAGGTCAAATCGGTTAAGGCAGGGGTCCGGATGGAATTCTCGATCACGAACCCGACTTCCGAAAAGCTGACCGGGCTTGATATCCAGATGTGCGGAATGCTGAAGGGACTGACAGGCTTCGCCGAACAGACCAACGAAAACAAGATTTTTGTCGCTCCTTTTGCCGCCTGTAAAAACCAAGACGGAAATCGCTGGGTCATCCTGGGGTTTGATCATTGCGTCCGAGCCTGGGGCAATCCCCCTTGTCCTTGCCTGCATGCAGACCCGAGGGTCCCTGACTGCGAACCGGGCGAAACGCAAACCGTACGCGGCTGGGTTTCATTCTTCGAAGGATCGGAAATCAACGACGAATTGAAGCGTCTCGAAAAGGTCGCCTTTGAGCCAATCACCGAGTGAGCTCGATCTGAAAAAAGATCAACCGCTGATCTGATCTCAGTTGTGGGCTCATCCCACAAGAGATTTTTCGCCGATTGTCAGAATGGTGAAATCCTGAGCCGGATGCGATTTGATGTACTCAAGCACGCTTTCGGTGGTGAGCGCTTCGATCTTCGAACGGACTTCGTCCAGCGTGACAATGCGGTTCAGGTAGAACCAGTTGCGGGCTAGTGATCCGGCACGACCTCCAGTCGATTCCTGAGCCATAATCAGTGAGCTTTTTGCCCGGGCTTTACAGCGGTTGAGTTCCGCTTCTTCGATTCCATCGCCGAGACGTTTCAGTTCGTTAAGCAGGACATCGAGCGTTTCTTGAGCACGTTCGGTGGTCGTACCAGCGTAACAGAGAACTTGTCCCTGATCTTTCAATGAATTCAACGTCGCATAAACGGAGTAACAGAGTCCTCGTTTTTCGCGGACTTCTGTAAACAGCCGACAGCTCATGCCACCACTCAGGATGTTCACTGCGGCCCACGCGTGGTAGTAATTCTCGGCGCCATACGCGACTGCCGGATAGGCAACGCCGATATGTGTCTGGGTCGATTCGTGATCAATGTGATCGCGATAGGCCCCTCGGTCTCCGGTTTTCAGCGAAATCTCGTTCGCGCCGGTCCAGTCATGATAGGTCTCTTCCAGCACGGGCAGAATCTCTTCCAACGTCACGTTACCAGCGATTCCCAGAATAGCGCCTTTCGGCCGAACGCATCGCTGAAACTGGGTTCGAACCGAATCGGGAGTAATCCGTTCCAGGTCGGCCAACGTCCCTTCTGCGGGCTGTCCCCAGGGTGTGGGGAAGCAGCGACGGATCAGTTCAAACATCACCTTTTGACGTGGGTCGTCTTCAATCCCAAGCAGCGACTGTTCGACCCCTGCCATGACTGCTTCAAAATCTTCTTCATTAAATTGCGGTCGCTTGATGACGTCTCCGTAAAGCTTTAACGCGGCGGGAAGATTCCCAGCCAGGCACGACCCACCAATCGCCAGGTGATGCAGCGACGAGGATTCATGCGCCTGGATTCCCAGCCGGTCAAAGGCCGAAAGCAGCTCGCGGCTGGACATGGAACCCGCACCGCGAGTGATCCAGTCGGCCAGCGCGTTGGCGATCCCGTTTTGACCAACGGGATCGAAGGCACTTCCGGCGGGGATTAATAAGGAAAATGCCGCTGATTGAACCGCAGGCATGGTTTCGACAAGAACCGTCAGCCCATTGCTGAGTGTGGCTTGTTGGATTTGGTGTCCAGTCATGAATCCGCTTTATAAATGTCCGGTTTGCTTCGGGGCGCGAAAGCGAACGCGACAAAAACCACGGCTGAACGCTCAAATATCGTAGTACATGGCGAACTCAAACGGGTGGGGCCGTTGTCTCAGGGCGTCGACTTCCTTTTCTGTTTTGTACCAGATCCAGGTGTCGATGACATCCTCTGTGAACACATCACCACGAAGTAAAAACTCGTGATCCCTGCGCAATGCCGCCAGTGATTCCTCAAGCGAAGCCGGTGTCTTGGGAACATCCTTAAGCTCTTCTGGAGCAAGATCATAGATATCCTTATCGAGCGGACGACCGGGATCGATACGTCGCTGAATTCCATCAATCGCCGCCATCAACATGGCCGACATTGCCAGGTAGCCGTTCGATGACGAGTCGGGACAGCGGAATTCAAACCGTTTGTCTTCAGGACTTGGCGTGTGAACCGGGATGCGGATCGCGGCCGATCGGTTGCGACTGCTGTAGGTCAGGTTAATCGGTGCTTCAAAACCAGGAATCAAACGCTTGTAGCTGTTCGTCGTCGGGCAGCAGATCGCCATCAGGGCGGCGGAATGCTTCAGAATTCCGCCGATCGCGTGCATCGCCATGTCTGACAATCCAGCGTAACCCGAACCAGCGAATAGGTTTGTGCCGTTCTTCCAAAGAGAAAAATGGAGGTGTAAACCTGAACCATTGTCGTTCCAAAGCGGTTTGGGCATGAACGTCGCCGATTTCCCATGTCGGGCAGCGACATTCTTCACGATGTATTTATAGAGCAGCAGGTTGTCAGCCGTATTCACGAGTGACGCATACTTCATGTCGATTTCGCACTGGCCACCAGAGGCGACTTCGTGATGCTGTGCTTCGACTTCTACGCCACAATCTTGCAGCATTAACATCATTTCCGTCCGGACACCTTGTAAGGTGTCGGTCGGAGGAACGGGAAAATACCCTTCCTTGTGGCGAATTTTGTAGCCGTTGTTCCCCGTCGCCTCGCTCCGCCCGCGATTCCACTGACCTTCGATGCTGTCGACGTGATAATAGGCTTCGTGCTCGTTCTGGTCGAAGCGAACATCGTCAAAAACAAAGAACTCCGCCTCAGGACCGAAGTAGGCGGTGTCCGCCAACCCCGTCAGCTTCATGTAATTTTCTGCTTTACGGGCAACATTGCGCGGATCTTTGGCATAATCCTCCCGCGTGATCGGATCTTGAATGTTGCAGGTCATCACCAATGTTTGAGCCATAAACGGATCGACGAAAGCAGTCGAGGCTGCCGGAACAACGAGCATGTCGCTCTCGTTAATCGACTGCCAGCCCCGAATTGAAGAACCATCGAAACTGAACCCGTCTTCAAAGCTCTTTTCCGTAAGGACAGTCACGGGAATGGTGAAATGCTTTTGAGTTCCAGGAAAATCCATAAAACGAAGGTCTACGGCACGAAGATCTTTCTGCCGACACAATGCCAAAACTTCACGCGGGGTCATAACATGCACGAGGAAAATCTCCGCAGAGCGTTCGCGGTCATCTCAAATCAAAGTTTACGTATCCACGATATGCAAACCCAATGCCGTCAAGCAAGCAGGAGGGATTCGAACGACGTTTCGCTGCCGCGCAATCAGGCAGGCTTTCGGATCCCAGCACTCGAACTCATTAGTATCGATTGATGCGTTTCGGGCAAGGATGGGGAATGATCGTCTTGTGCCACTGTTTGACCGTACTCGGTCAAACAGTGCTCTTCGTCCGTTGTAATTCGTTGTAAAAGGAAGCCACTGCTTTTCCGAGGACTCCGAAGCCGTAGAACAAAATCCTGATTGGGAAGTTTCCCAAACGACTATGCAACTCGACGAGCGTTGCTGGCAATCGCAACAAATCCAATTCGGCCTGATTGCGTCGAATTGGATGTCAGCTCCGATTTAGAAACAGCCGACCGCCGAACGGCGAGTCGAGCTCCGAACGGAAACGCGGCTGCGACCCGAATTTCAAGACCGTCACCGTCGAGATCTTCCGTATCGATCGAGGGGACACACCCTAAAGGCGGGCAAAAGGAGATGTGTACCGTCACATCTCGCTGGCCAGTTGCGAATTCAACTCGAACGCCCCCTTCGATGATTTCTCCGTCAATCGTTTTTGAACGAGTTAACCAATGTGTGACATCGGCGGACGGAGCAAAATCTGATGAATCACGCCCGGGTTCTTCAGAGAATTCGTCCAGGATCGACAAGGGGGTCTGGGAGAACGGAACTGTGGACGCTGCTTTAGCAGTCAGCTCGTCAGTCTGTTCCGGCGTTGCTTTATTTGCAGTTTCGAACTGCCAACTCTTGTTGGCCGGTTGGTCAGTCGCCGGGATGACTTTCGCTGGAAGTCCAGGTGGTGGAATACGCCAGATTGCGGCCAGCACGACGGAGGCAAGCCCTATGACGGCTGAACCGGTACTTTCTAACGGTCGACTTCTCTCGCTGAGAAAAACTGCCCATAAAGTGGCGATCGTCAACGAGATTGCAACTGGAATATATCCCCGGAAAGTCGAATTCGGTTCCAAATGCCTCCGGCGATCGTCAACAATCAAAACCGCCGCTGAGCACAACAACGAAACCAGAATCAGCACCCAGAACGCCAATTCCGAAGAAATGTGCGTCCCGGTTAACGGCATTAATATGACAAGAAACGACCAGATCCCGACCGCCAACGGTCGGCGTCCGCCTTCAATTTGAGATCCGATCCGAATCATGACATCCCTGCCACTGCAAACATGTTCATCCGACTTTGACGAACAAGACGGCAGTTTAATGGAAATGGGCACTTTGCAGCGAGATGAGTCTGGTGATAATAGAGAATGCAAATGGATCTTGTGGTACAACAATTGACTCGAATAATTCATCGACAAATAAAAACAGAAGGCCGAACGTTCCGTGACCGCAGCAGATCCGTCTCAACCCAGCCGATACGTCGTCGGACTCGACCTCGGGACGACGAATTCCGCGATGGCGTTCGTAGACACGACCGAAAAAAAGCGTCCGATTCACACCTTTCTTGTTCCACAAGTCGTTGCGCCGGGTGTGGTCGAATCGCGTGAAACTCTTCCGTCATTCCATTATCAACCGGCCAGCGGAGAATTTCCTGCTGAATCGTTGAATCTCCCGTGGCCCGGAAGCGGAAGCTATACCGTCGGACATTTTGCTCGCGATCACGGGACGCTTGTTCCCGGAAGACTGATTTCATCCGCAAAATCGTGGCTCTGTCACAGCGGAGTCGATCGGACAGCAGCCCTCTTGCCCTGGCAGGGGGCCGAAGACGTCGATCGACTGTCACCAGTCACCGTCAGTGCCCGCTACCTGGAACATTTTCGCCACGCCTGGGATGCTCAATTTCCCGAACACCCGCTTGCCGATCAGGACTTTGTATTGACATTACCAGCGTCGTTCGACGAAGTGGCACGTGAACTGACGATTAAGGCGGCGAAAGAGGCGGGCTTGCATCGTGTCGTGCTGATCGAAGAACCTCAAGCCGCATTTTACGCCTGGATCGATAAACATGCCGAGACATGGGAACAACTTGTCTCACCCGGTCAGAATATCCTGGTATGCGACGTCGGTGGAGGAACAACGGATTTTACTTTGATCCGAGTACGAAGTGGTACTGACGGAAAGATCCAATTCCATCGAGTTGCTGTGGGTGACCACCTGATCCTCGGCGGTGATAACCTCGATCTCGCACTGGCGCATCACCTGGAAAACCGGATCAAACCGGGTGGACAGCTTGAACCAAGACAGTGGGGGGTCCTCGTCCGCAGCTGCCGCCAACTGAAGGAAGTCTTGATGGGGGACAACGCCCCCGAGAAATGGACCCTGACCATGCCGGGAAGCGGTTCCAAGCTGATCGGCGGTTCGATCCAGGTCCAGGTGACTCGCGAGGAAGTGGAATTACTATTAGCCGATGGGTTCTTCCCTGACGTACCGCTTGATATGAAGCCCGCGGCATTAAAATCAGGATTCCAGGAATTTGGCCTTCCGTATGCCTCCGACCCAGCCATCACGAAATATCTGGCATCATTCCTGTCAGCACATCGTGACGTTGCCGCTAACGACGAATTGATCTCGGGATCAATTGGAACACCAAGCCAGCCTGTCGCAACGCCCAACACCGCGTCAAATAATTCAGGCATTAAAGAAAACCCACAACGCGCAAGCGATCACCCCATTTTGAACCCATCTCCCGACGCGCACGAACCGCCTGTGGCGGCGGCAGTCTTGTTCAATGGGGGGGTGTTTGCTTCGCCGGTTTTGCGGGATCGATTGATACGAGCCTTTCAAGGTTGGTTTCGGGTGGATCATCCGAACTGGTCGCCGATTGTACTTGATAATGAACGGCTCGATCTTGCTGTGGCACGGGGAGCTGCCTATTACGGAATGGTGCGACGCGGCGTCGGTGTCCGCATTAACGCAGGGCTGGCACGGTCATATTACATTGGGGTCGAGGGGTCCGGAGCGGACCCGGAATCTCAAGACGGATCATCAAGTGGTCATGCATCAAATCCCAATTTTTCAGGACATTCGGCATTGTGTCTTGTTCCTGCTGGAATTGAGCCGGGGCAAGAGATCGATTTGAGTCGCCACACGTTTCAGTTGCTGGTTTCACAGCCGATTGAATTTCCCCTGTACGTTTCAAGCACCCGATTGACGGATCGTCCCGGAGATCTGATCCCGATTGATCCCGAGCAGATCAAATCGTTACCACCGATTCGAACCGTCCTTAAGACCGGCAAGTCAAAAGAGGCTGCCTCGGTGGCCGTGATCCTGAAGGCAAAGTTAACGGAAATCGGTACGCTCGACCTCTGGTGCAGTGAGGTGGATGGCAAGCGCTCGTGGAAGCTGCTGTTCGATGTTCGATCCGCAACTCAGACCGATGTGTCAGCCCATGATGCGTCGGGTGAGCGCCAGGGATTATTTGACGATGACGTGGTTCAATCGGCGCGCGATGTTATCACGAGTGCGTTTTCGAAAGCGACTGTTGAAGCAGCAGGCGGTATCGAGAATTCAAAAAAACCACAAAACGCGAAAGACTTGGCGACGTCTAACCCATCTCGCGACGCGCATCAACCCCCTGTGGGGGCGGTGGTGAAGAATCTGGTGGAGGTTTTGGCGCTTGATCGCGATGAATGGCCGACGTCATTGCTGCGTCAGTTTTGGGAAGCGTTGATCGAGTGTGAGCCGGGTCGGAAGATCAGTGCTCAGCACGAAGCCCGGTGGCTTAATCTGGTGGGGTACTCGTTGAGACCCGGCTATGGCCTGGCCGTGGATGACTGGCGTTGTAACGAGACCTGGAAACTGCTTCAGACCCATCTGGCGTTCTCGACCACAGCTTGTCGTGCGGAATGGTATATCCTGTGGCGGCGGATTGCGGGAGGTCTGACGGCCGGACAACAACAGGCATTGTCAGCCCCACTGATCAGCCAGCTCAGACAAGCGGTCCGACAACCGGGATTAAAAGGGAAGGGTGCGGATTTCGGAAGTAATACGCATGAATCTTCCGAACTGATTCGGCTGCTGGGGGCATGCGAACTTTTGCCCATCGCGATGAAGCGAGAACTTGGTGATCTGTTGCTGGAAATGCTGGAAAAGCCCAAGTTCGCAGCGCTTCGTCCATCTGGTTACTGGTCACTCGGTCGAGTCGGGGCACGTCGTCCCGTTTACGGGCCGTTGAATACGGTCGTGCCGGCAGACCTGGCGTCACGCTGGTTGATGGGACTGGTGAAACACGATTTCACCGAACATCTGGTCGCATTCGCCGCCATGCAAGTCGCCAGAAAGACCGGTGATCGCTACCGGGATATCGACGAATCGACACGGAATCATGTGTTGAAATCCATGGAGCGCGCGGCGGTCGCAAACCACTATCGAGAATTGGTTTCTAAGGTGACAAACCTTGAGACCGACGACGAATCGCTGATTTTAGGTGATTCGCTGCCGAAGGGATTAAGAATACTTTAAGCCAGGTGGAAATCAGGTCGCCATGTTACATGTCAAGTTTTTTGCAAAAGCTCGCGACGTCGTGGGAAGCTCGGTTTCCGAAATCCCCTGGTCCGACGGGCAGTCAGTTCTCCAGTTGAAGCAGGCCCTCACGGAAAAACATCCGGGATTGCAACCGATGATTTCGCGACTGCTGATTGCTGTTAATAATGACTATGCGGCAGACGACGCGGCCATTCGGACTGGCGACGAAGTCGCCTGTTTTCCACCCGTCAGTGGGGGATAAAGGTTTACTGATTTCGAATGGTTTGATGGCCCTGGTGAAAAAGAGGAATTGGTCCCATAAGACTAACAGGACCTCTGAAATGAATTTCCATCCGTACTTCGAGGAATCGGCCTGACCATGTTTGCTTTGACACAAACGCCAATTGATTACCACGCCCTGACGGAATCAGTTCGGTCATCGAAATCAGGAGCGGTTGTGCTGTTTCTGGGAACAGTACGGGAAATGACCGAAGGTCGTCGAACAGTCGCACTGGAATACGAAGGTTATCCACAAATGGCCGAGGCCAAGCTGGCTGAGCTTGAGTCCCGGGCACGATCGAGATGGCCCATTGATCAAGTCGCGATCATTCATCGATTGGGTCATCTTGAGCTCGGTGAGATCAGCGTGGCGATTGCCGTCAGTTGTCCTCATCGAAAGCAGGCCTTTGAAGCAGGCCAGTTCCTCATCGATGAATTGAAAGTCTCGGTCCCCATCTGGAAAAAGGAGAATTGGGACGACGGAACGACTGAATGGGTTCATCCGAGTTGATCAAGCGGTGACTGGCTGAGCGATGGCCTGGAACCATGTCCCGCAGGAATTTACAAATTGAGAGTCTCAGCTGTTCGGCAGCCTTCGCCCTCCCAATTGATTGCGGGCGACGCTACTGCTGGGCTTTCGATTGCAAAAAAAACGGCATCATCGAATTCGATGATGCCGTTGGGGAAAAAAGGCAAATGTCAGGCTGCACGCCGCTGACTTCGGTTGGCTCGCAGTTCTTTGCAAGCATCACTGACGGCAGCGACGACTCGTGCCTGATCGCTGACCGGCAATTCGGGGTAGCTCGGCAGTGCAAGGATGTCGCGTGACGCGGCTTCTGATTCCGGGAATTGACCGGGCCGATAACCCAGGTGCTTGAAGCACTTCTGCAAATGCAGCGGCTTTGGATAATAAACGGCACAGCCGATTTTTTTCGCCTTCAGGTGCTGCATCAGTTGATCACGGTGGCCCTGACGGACCCGGATACAATACTGGTTAAACACATGTCGACGGTTCGGTTCAATCTTCGGAAGAATGATTGTGTCGAGAACCCCTTCCTGTCGAAACATGTCGCCATAATGATTCGCGTTCTGCTGGCGTGCTTCAGTCCAGGAATCGAGCTTTCTCAACTTCACTCGCAAGACTGCGGCTTGCAGCGAATCAAGGCGGCTGTTCATTCCGACTTCGATATGTTCGTACTGTCCGACGTCACCGTGGACTCGAAGACATTTCAATCGTTTGGCCAGTTCAGGGTCGTCGGTGGTCATCATTCCACCATCGCCTGCTCCGCCCAGATTTTTGGTCGGGAAGAAGCTGAAGCAACCAACAGATCCCAGGACACCCGTTCGTCGACCCTGGTATTCGGCTCCGATTGCCTGGCAGGCATCTTCGACAATTTCCAGATCGTACTTCTGGGCAATCCGCCACAGGGCTTCCATGTCACAGCATTGACCGAAGAGATGCACCGGCATGATCGCTTTGGTACGCGGTGTAATCGCGTCTTCGACGGCACTGGCATCGAGATTGAACGTTTCGGGGTTGATATCGACAAAAACAGGTGTCGCACCAGCCCGACAGATTGAACTCGCGGTCGCGAAGAACGAGAACGGAGTCGTGATGACTTCGTCGCCTTCACCAATTCCCAGTGCCTGCAGTGCGATGATCAGTGCGTCGGTTCCCGAGTTACAGCCGATCGCGTGACGTGCATCGCAGTATTCAGCGATTTCGCGCTCCAGCTCGGAAACCTCATCGCCCAGAATAAATTTTTGTTCGGAGAAGACTTTTTCGACGGTCGCCATGATTTCAGCAGACATGGCGTTAAATTGTGGTACCAGATCGATAAACGGTACCGGTCGATCTTCGGTCATGTTCATAGTCAGGGTGTAGGTCATCTGCGATTCCTTTCGCATCCGTTGACAACGATTGACGATCAAAGTGGCGGACTCTAGGCCGGAAACCCATTGAGGTCAATAACGGAATTCGCAACCGAACGAAAGTCCCTGCAAAGTGGCTCCTGAGTAGTTTCTGAGCAGACCGAAATTCGAATGATTCGCATTCAGGATGTTGTATTGAATATCGTTGTAGCTGCGATTCACCTGACCCGCCCAGATATAGTTGTAAGCGATGTAGGCAGAGAAGTTTTTCGTCACGGCCACGTTTGAGTAGAACTTGGCGTCAAACAACGGGGTGAACGTGGTTCCCTTCTGAACAAGGTTCTGAGCCGGGTCAGTCGGGCTGAGCACATTGCTGGTGTCGAGCGTCGATTGCCAGGTATTCATACCTAACATAATTTTTGGTTCGACCCCGATCAGGAATCGCGAGTGCATTGCCTCGGCCCGCACACCGACTTGAGGTCCAAAAATGTTGTTTGTCGCTGCGGAATTGATGCTTCGGGAAACAACCGAATTCACCACTGGGGTACCGCTGGAGTAGTTGTACTGTCCATACTGATCCAGGCTGTCCCGGAAGTTGAAGTAGCGGGCACCGAAGACCGGTCGGAATTGAAACAGCGAATTCGGGTCAGGGCTGTCGGTCACGTAGTTCGCTTCTGCTCCCCACGCAAACGTCGTCAGCCGGGCATGGTAGCTGACATCATAGTCGAGACCTGGCGAGGTTGCGGTCAAGGCCTGAGGAACGCCATTGACAAGGAGCGGCTGCGTGATGAACTGAGCTTCTTGTGCATTACTTCCGACAAGCGGGAACGTACCTAACAAGGCGGGAACCGCTACCTTCTGTACCTGGATAAAGCCAGTTCCAACTCCCGGGGAAACATTCCCCTCGTAAACGTTCGCGTTGATATTTCCGCCGTTGTAGGTGTCAGAACTCGATTGCAGGACGAACGAACTGATTTCGACCGCACCTGTCGAGACGGGCACTCCAAACGTACCGCGGAATCCGTTCAGGTTATTGATGGAAAAGTTATCCAGTCCCGGAGTGGTTGCCACACCTTGAACCGTGTTGACAGTTCTGGCAAACAACACGCCATTCACCAGATTTTGAGGACCTGGCGCACCATAGTTCGAATAAGGATTGAAGGCGTTAACTGCGGTCACGCTTCCGTTCTGCGGTTGTGCCCCGAGAATGCCGTGTCCTGGTGCCGAAATGTTCCACAGCAGATATTCGCTGCGGAACCAGGCATGCCGGAACGTGTCCGTCAGCATCCGGCCAAGCGGACCTTCGTCGAAGCCGATACCCTGATCGTCGGGCAGTTCTTCATAGATCGTCGTCGGCTTGGGGCCTGGTGGACCAGCGGGTGCTCGCTGATAACCAAGCGGAATGCCGTGATATTGGCCTGGGCTGTCCGCTTCTTGAAACGCGTGAAAACCCGCAGGCTCCACTCCGTTTCCGGAAGGCGGTCCCATTAGGTCCTGAGCCTGAATTGGTGCACAAACCAATGCCGTCAGCATTGTGAGCAAACCAAATGGAATCCGTCCGGTCATGATGGTTCCCTGACAAGTGTAGCCCGACGGGTCTTCAGTGCGCTGAATCCTTACCGTCAAGGACTCGACGCACCGACACTAACGGCTATACCACCAGTATCGGTTGTAGCGATTGCCGAACTTCTGGAAAAACTTTGCCGTTAAGTCAAAATGTGACGAAGATTCCGGTTTTGCGTTCTCGCAGGCCGACACTCTTCAGGGAATTCCGTTGCTGTATTCCTCTTTCCAGAGAATTCCAAATCTGTTAGAGACTCGTCTTGCTGGTCTGGCAGAAACCGCCGGATGGAACTGCGGCATCGAAAATTGCATTTTTCCTGTCAAACCGGCAATCAAACCGCAATGCGGTGGTTTCGCGAGTGTCGGGGGGTATTTTGGGGAAGGGATTCCCATGTGGAATGGAATCTGGAAACTCGCCGTCATGGTGGGTGTCATCGGCGTCGGACTTTTCGCGGTCTATCAAGCACAGCAGGGGATGAGCCGAGTCGCAAACTCGACCACTTCCGAGGTTGAGCCTGTAGAAGAGGCAGACAATTCAAACGACTTCAACCGTTCGGCCGACCGGACGGGTGACGCATTGCCAGTTGTTTCGATGGGCCAACTTGACGAAGGTCGGCCGCTTCCAAAGCGGCCACGACCGTCGGCCTCGTTAGACAAGAATCGAATTGAACTCGTCAGTAATTTCGAACCTGAAGCGTCGAACATCAAGACCGCTCTCGGGTCAAATGATCTGAATCCTCAAGAATCCAAGTCCATCAAATCTCAGCCACGACGCCTTGGATTGAGCTCGCGGGAAGAAGAAGCTCCCGTTGAAGACGAGGACTCAAACGCGTTGGACAGCGAACCGAAAAAGCTGCCCTACGACGATTTTTCGACGAGTCCCACCGAAGAAACGCCGGAAACAGCCGCGCAGCCCATTCGGCAGGTCAACGAGATTTCCATTGACGGCGAGAACGGGACACCGGAATCGACGGACGATCCCTTTGCCGACGCCGTCATTCCCGCGCCTGCTAACGAGACACCTGTCGTAACTGAACAACAAATCCCCCCTCGAACACTCGATTTCGGTGATCAGGCAGACATTCCAAGGTCTCGACGGGCCATGGCCAGAGAAAAGAAGGCCGAGGTCAATGTTGAAGAAGAATTGAATCCCTTCGACGACGAGCCGAAAACAGCGAAAACGCCGTCGCTGAAGCTTCCCGATTCCGATCCGACGGATCAGCGCACCGACGCGGATCTTCCAGAGCCGAGTCGTGAATCGGCACCACTCGAAACATCGACCTCAAACGATTCGACTTTACCCGCAACTCGTCGAAATCCGCTTTCTGATCCTTCTGGTAATTCCCCCGAAGGTGGGGAACCTGTGGGAAAATCCCCTTCGAAAAATCGCCCCGCAATGCCGACAGAATTAGGAAGCGAATTCAACGACGCACCACCAGTTCGTTCACCGGCGACGAAAAAACGTCCTGCGGAGATCGATCAACCGATTCCCATGGACCTGAGCGGTGACGGTGTTGTCGGGGATGCGTCGCAGACAGGTCTTCAACAACCGCGATTGACAATCGAGAAAATTGCTCAGCAGCAGGCGGTCTTAGAACAGCCATTGATCTACACCATCATCGTCAAAAACACGGGGTCCGTGGTCGCACATAATGTCGTGATTGAAGATCGTATTCCCAAAGGAACAGAACTTCTCGGAACGTCGCCACGAGCCGAACTTTCTGGTAAACGGTTGATCTGGAATGAACCAGCCCTGAAGCCAAACGAAGAAAAGAAAATCTCGATTAAAGTGGTTCCCAAGCAGGAAGGTCCGATTGGTAGCGTTGCCCGCGTTTACTTTGCCACAGAAGTCTCGGCAGAAATTCAGGTGGCCACTCCCCAATTGGATTTCACCGTGAAAGCGCCGCAGGAAGTACGTCTCGGGCAGACCTTCGACATCGTCTTCAACCTGAAAAATATCGGCACTGTGGATGCCAGCAACATTTCGGTTCGAGACATTATTCCTGGACATTTGAAGCATGAAGCGGGTACTGACATCGAATGCCCGATTGGAAAGCTGGCCCCGAATGAAGTACGGGAGATCGTCTTGCCTGTCACTGCGACTGCGACGGGAAGTGGCAGTAATCGAGCGTTCCTGACGGCCGACAGTGGAATCAAAAAAGAAATTGAAAGCACGATTAATGTTGTCGGCGAACTGCTGGTACTGACACGATCAGGCCACAATCGTGTTTACGTCGAGCGTCCAGTTGTCTTTACGAATAACGTGCGCAACGACGGAAACTTACGTGTCGCCAACGTTCGCATCGCCGAAGTCGTGCCCGCCGGGATGGAATTTGAAACGGCCTCTGATGGGGGCAAATACGATTCCAAACTGAAAGCGGTCGTCTGGACGCTCGGTCCACTGGCACCTGGCGATGACAAAGCGGTGACGGTGAAATACGTTCCTAAAGAAACGGGGACGCTTGGTGGAAAGATCACGGCGACCGGAGCAACAGGAAGCACAGCGTCGGTCAATTCGACTGTCGATGTTGTCGGCCGACCAGAACTGCAAATGGAAACGCTCAGTGCGACAGGTGTTGTGACAGTCGGTGATCGGATCACTTCCAAGCTGCAACTGAAAAACGCAGGAACCGCTTCCGCTCGTAACGTTCAATTGAGCATTCGGCTACCTTCCGAGTTGAAACTTGTCGAGGTTCGCGGGCGGAAGTTTCATCAAAAGGGTGACAAAGTTATCTTTGATTCGATCGATGAACTTGCTCCCCGTACGAACGTTGCCTTCGAATTGATTCTGGAACCAACTTCAGAAGCGGATGCCCGGATTCAGCTCGAGATTTCCGCGGAACATCTGACCAAGCCCCATCGCCGTGACGAGACGATTCAAATCGTTCAAGACGCCCTGAAGTGACGGATTTAACTGCCGCGTTTCCAACCGTGGTAGATTTCTGCAAATTCGCGGTCAGCTTTATTTGGAGACTCGATCTCCGAAAGAAGGCTGGTTTGTATTTGCTATTCTTACTTTCCGCCAACGCACCCGGCATGCTCGAGTATTACGGTTGGTACTCACTTTTACCGTTCCTGCTCACCGCATTTTTGCTTTTCAGCACCCCCTGGCCAGAACCGCCGCGTTGATCATTCGCTTACAAGGTGAAAACACAGTGTCGGAGAACACTCCGCTGCAGTGGCACGTGAGATCGATTCCCGCTAGAACGGAACGATCGCGGCGTTACTGTCCGGGGCTTCAGAATGATTCGGCAGACTTTCGTTTTCCTCTTATTGATCTGTCTGCCGATCTCAACCCTCAGGTCTGACGAGACGTATCCACGGTACTTTGAGCAGTTGCGTCAGCGAGGTCTGTTTTCGCTTGCTGAGGCTGAAGCGATTTCTCGACTGTCAAACGCGAAGCTATCACTGGCTGATAAATCCCTCTTCGCCATCGAATTATCTCGCACGCTGACCGAGCATGCCGGCTTTGTTCCTGACGATCAACGGGACGAACTCTGGCAACGAGCTCAAAAAGTGATTCAGGATCTACTGGATCAAGACCGTCAGAATCCAAAAGCGATCTTACTGAGCGGCCAACTCGCTTCAGTTCTGGTTTCCCAGGGAGACTGGTTACGTGCCGAACGAGAACTTCGACCGTTTGACGAATCAATGCTGAATCAGGCTCGAATGGTTTCAACAAAGGCGACCGAGCAATTACAGGTCATTGAGAAGAAGCTGACCGAGCCGCCGCGTGATGTGAAGAAGACGGGGGCCGGGTCACCGTCAGGCTATGAATTGCGTGCGCTCTTGCATCAAGTTCGCTGGCAGTTGGCTCAGTCGTCACGAAATCTCGCGGAACTGGCACCAGGCGGGTCTGCCGAACGATCGACAAGTGCAATCAACGCGGAACAATCGCTCAGGCGACTGATCGGAGTCGCTGATGAGCCGATCCAATCGCTGGCGAAGGTTTTGCTCGTGACGTGTTCTCGATTGAAAGGCGATGTCCCGCGTGCTGCGGACATGCTGACAGGCCTGGAAAAGAGCGAGCCGAACCCGGGCGAAGCGGTTCTCGACGCGATGGTGGCCGAACGAGTACGCGTTTTCCTGGAACTTCAACGCCCGACGGAGGCGGTCCAGTTACTTCTGAAGACACGCAACAGGCGCCAGCGATTGACGGGCGAAATGTGGTTATTGCAGACGCGTGCGTTAATCGCGTTACGCGAGATCACACTCGAAAAACAGCAGGAAACCCTGTCAGAAAGTTTGACTGAGCAAATCAACACAGCCATCGAGCGCTGCGAAGAACAAGTCGGCGGCTTCTGGAGTCGGCGATGTCGACAACTTTGGGAAAATGTTCAGACCACTCGAAAATACGGGCCTGAACTGGATTCCTTGATGCAACGGGCGCGGATGGATTTTACCGCAGGGCGGATCGATGCGGCTCTTTCGCAATATGCCGTGTCGGAAACGACAGCCCGGAAGGGAGGCCAAACGGACTTGGCCATGGAACTCGGCCTGACCCGAGCTTCCATCTTGCTCGATCAAAAGCAGTTCGAAAAAGCGGCGTCAGAATTCTTTCGATTAGTATCCGAATATCCCAAGAATGAACGCACGACGAAAGCGCATCTTCTTGGCACCTATGCTCTTGGTCGGCTGTTCGATGAGAAAAAGTCTGAGCAGCGCCGCCAGGCGTACACGGACGCGATTGATCGTCATTTGAAGGACTACCCGGGTGACCCCACATCGAATGAGGCCCGATTTCTCAAGGGGCAACTCGAAGAACAACGACTGCAGGCGACTCAAGCGCTGCCACTCTACTTGCAGGTCGAAGCGGGTCATGCTCGAGCAGAGGACGCGATGAACGGAGCCGCACGATGCTACGAAACGATCTTGCGCCGATTGAATGAAAGACGTCTCCCGTCTGCAGACTTCCAACGAGAAGCGATCGAACGTTTGTCGCAATTTCTGTCGACTCGAGGCGATTCGACAGAAGCATGGTCCGCATCTACGGCTGAAGTGGCGCTCAGGCTCGCCGCGATCTTGCTGATGGGGTCATCGGAGATTTCTCCCATAGCAGAAGCCGGGACGGCTCGCATTTCGACGCAACCTCAAGCCAGTATCGTTTCCCGGTGCCGCCAAGCCGAAGACTGGCTGACACGGGTTGCAGCCTTCGTCAGTCAACAGGGGTCCGATTTATCGAATGCAACGATGACGGACGCATTTCAAAAGAAGATGATCCCGCTTCGCATTGTTGCCTTGAGTGGCATGGGAAATACGGCCGACGCCGAGCGCATCTTGGATCAAAAGTCGGTCTCTCCTGCTCAGATGCTTGATGTTGTGGAAAAGTTAACAAGGTTCGTTGGTGCGACATCGGCAGCCGAACAGAAGCGTATCGCTTCGCTGCAGCGACTTGTTATTCAACGACTCGATCAGCGGCGAGACGAATTGTCCGCCGAGCAATGCCAGCTGCTGGATCAATGCCTGATCAGCGCTTATGCCACGTCAGGGGAAATCGGAAAGACAGTCGAACTTGCGAAACGACTGTCGGAACAGTTTGCCAAAGACGCCGACAAACAACGCGAGCTGGCTCAACTGCTTTCCGAGATACCAAAGCCGGAAGCGGTCTCTCTGCTGAAACAATGCTGGCGTCGAGTCGAGTCACTCACGAAACCAGGCTCGCAAGAATGGCTGACGGCCAGAAAAGAAGTCCTGGCTGCCTGCATTCGGCTTGGCCAGCTCGACGAAGCTCGCAAGTTAATTCAGCTGACCAAAGTCCTGTATCCCGATCTTGGCGGCGAACCGTTAAAAGCTCAATTCGAAGCGATCGAACGAGATCTGAAGGTGAGAAAGTAGCGACTGTATTTCCATTGAGTCCGTGCCACTGCTTGACCGCTCTGGGTCAAGCAGTGCTCTTCGGGCTTCAAAAGCTGGACACGAGAAGACACTGCTTGCCCCAAGACTTCTAAGCAGCCACAAAGGTCACAATTTTGAAGTGCGGCTTCATGTGATTGCATTCGGGGCTGACGGTTGCGGCTTTTTCCGACTCTGTTATCGTGTGATCATCGGCTGCGGGTTTACGGAATATGCGGCGACGGAGTTGCCGCTGATTACAGAAGGAAACGACGATGAGTTTGATGGCGGGAAAAAAAGGTCTGGTGTTTGGGATCGCCAACGATTACTCGATCGCATGGGCGATTACCGAGCAATTGCATAAGGAAGGCGCTGAACTTGGTTTCACGCATCTTCCTGACCGAGACCCAGCCAGTCCGAAAATGGAACGTCGTGTCCGTAAACTGGTTGAACCCATCGGGGCCAAGATGCTGGTCTCGTGCGATGTTCAGAAGGATGACGATCTGGACAAGACGTTTGCCCTCGCAAAAGAAACGTTTGGAACGATCGACTTTATCGTTCACTCCATTGCTTATGCTCCGATGGAAGACCTGAAAGGTCCTGTCTACGCGGTCAGTCGCGAAGGATTCAAGACGTCGATGGATATCAGTGTCTTCAGCCTGATGGCGATCTGCAAGCGGGCTCAAGAGTTGATGCCGAACGGGGGCAGTATCATTACCCTGTCGTACCTGGGGGGCGAAAAAGTGATCCCCGGTTACAACGTCATGGGGCTATGTAAAGCGGCTCTCGAATCATCCGTTGAGTATCTGGCTGCCGAGTTGGGTCAAAAGAAAATTCGCGTGAACGCACTCAGTGCCGGTCCGATCAGGACCCTCAGTTCATCCGCAGTCAGCGGCATCGATCTGATGCTGAACTTGTACGGTTCGATGTCACCGCTTCGCCGGAACGTCGATGTCGAAGAAGTCGGTAAGTCTGGTCTGTATCTTTTGAGTGATCTTTCCAGTGGAGTGACTGGTGAAACGCATCATTGTGACAGTGGTTACCATGTCATGGGCGCTCCGCCACTTGATGTCAAACTCGGATAAGCGATCGGCGCGTTCATCCGGGGCACGACAGGAACGGAGTGTCTGAACTCCATTAATCTTCGCCGCAAGCAAAAACATCGTGTGTGGACGAATCAACCTGTGGATGTCGTCGGCTGATCTGGCCGAGGTCTTTGAATTGTTTCGCGAGCCGGAATGGCTGCCTCGGTATAATCTTTGTCCAATGCAGCAGATTCTTACCGTTCGGATGCACCCCAAAGGGGTGCGTCTAGCGGAACCCGTTCAATGGGGGCTGGTCCCGGGTTGGACCAGAAACCCCGTCACAGGACCACCGCTGAATAACGCCCGGTGTGAGACAATTCATTCGAAACCTTCCTTCAGCGATTCTTTCCGCAAACGCCGCTGCCTGATTCCCGCCAATGGATTTTATGAGTGGAAGCGGTTAGACAACAAATCCAAGCAGCCTTGGAATATTTTTCGCGCAGATGGTCAACCATTGGCCATGGCGGGAATTTGGGACCACTGGCAGGCACCCGATGGTGACACACTTGAATCCTGTGCGGTGATTACGACCGAAGCCAACGAGTTCATGGCCAACATTCATGACCGTATGCCAGTGATCCTTGCGAAATCCGATTGGGACCATTGGTTGAACCCGGACGTGACTGATCCCGGTACGTTAACGAATCTGCTGATCCCCTGCCCGAACGATTGGATAACGGGGAACCCGGTCAGTTCGCTGGTAAACAGCGTCAATCATGATTCGATCGAATGTCTTCGTCCCGTTAAAGAGAATCGGACACTTTTTTGAACGAATCATGGCGGGCCTCGAAGTCTCGACCACACTCGATGAAACCCGAAATTACCGCAGAACTGCGAAAACAATACCTACCTGCAGGGTAGGGGGGTGGATATACTTATCATGGCGTTAAGCCAGGCGAATCACTGCTTCTTTTCTGGTGTTCGCCTTGATTCGGTCCTGCTCGGTCTAACGAGGGATTCGAGAATGAGTCGTCAACAATCTCATCATTCAACTTTCCTGACATCTGCAGGACGTGGTTTGTTCATTTTTCTCGCGATCGTCCTGTCGCGCGGACTCACTTCTTTTGCCGATGATAAAGACATTCCCCCGGCACCGACCGAAGCACAAGTTCGAATACTGCAGGATTTTTTTCGGGATGTGTTTGTTCCCAAGGGAAACCCCGGTCGCGCTCCGCAGAGGAAGCGACCTTTGCCTGATCATCAGCCCAACAAGGAAAACACGGAATCGGGACACGATGCGATCGACAGTCGGGCACCGCATGATGCAAAGATTGAACAGCTGCTGCAGGCGGCCGAACTTTCCGTGAAACAAAAAAATTGGAAATTGGCGATCGAACTGTTCCAACGGCTGCTCGATCAACCGGAAGACTCGCTGCACCGATCGGCGAAGGGACCGTGGCAATCGGTTCGTCGAACCGCGAATCAGATGCTTGGTCAACTTCCTGAGGCGACCCTGGTTGAGTATCGGTCGCAATATGGTGGACTGGCTCAGCAACAACTGACCGCAGCGCGTCGTAGCGGTCAAACGTCCGAGTACGTGAACGTTGCGACCCGATTTTTCCACACCGCCGCCGGATACGAGGCGGCCAACTATCTGGGTATGTTGCACTTTGACCGCTCCGAATTTGGCCTGGCGGCGAGGTGGTTTGAAGAACTGGCCGCGTCACCTGCTCCGATTGCAAAGAGTGATTCCTGGCGATTGCGAGCCGCGATTTCCTTCGCTCGATCAGGAGATTCCACGGCAGCCAGCGCAATCCTCAGTCAACTTTCCAAGGGCCCGAACACGCTTGTAGGGGTCGGAACCAGCTCTGTTAAAGCCTCGGAATGGCTCCAGCAGGTTCAGGTGGAAACGGCCTTGCATTCGGTCGCTTTGGCGGATTGGACTCAGCTTTACGGAACTGCAGCTCGAATCGGAACCGCAATCGGTGGTGACCCGCTGCTTTCGCCAGACTGGTTTTTGCCGCTCACATCCAGCCGCCTGGTACGAGACTCGCTGAAGTGGCTCGTTCAGGACTTACAGGATCAAAAGCGGTCAATGATTCTGACTTCGATTCCACTGGTCGTGGATGGCAAGGTGATTTACCGCGATCTGCGAGGGATACGCAGTGTCGAGATTGAACGAGGTCGCCCGCTCTGGGAAAGCGTGGAAGGGGTCTCCGCCGAACGGATTCTCGGCGGACTGCCCCCTCAACAGGTTGATCCTCAAGACGCCTGGCGATTTCGTGCCAATCCGTTCCAGCATTTAAGCGAATATCAGGGCTCCGCGCCCGAATTCAGTCCGCTGACCAGTCTTTTGTTTCGTGATGGCGTTTATGGACTGATCAGCAGCGACGGAAAGCAACTGTTTGCCATCGAAGATCACGGAATTCTCTCGCGCAATCAGCCTGGTCAACATTGGGGTTGGGACGGCAACAACGATACGAATGATCCTTTTGGACTCCCCTGGAAAACCAACCGCCTGGTCTCGTACGACCTGCAGACGGGACGAACGTTGTGGAGCCTGGGAGGTAACGAATCCCGTGAAGCGTTTGATCCTCCCCTCGCCGGATCATATTTCTACGGAACGCCTGCTGTGGATGGCGACGAATTGTTCGTCGTTGCCGGTAAGGGTGACGATATCAAGCTCTGGTCACTCGACAGACAAACCGGTGTTCCAAAATGGTCGCAATTGATCGCATATGCTGATACCAAAATCGATCTTGATATCGCCCGGCGATGGATTACGTCACAGGTTGCCGTGGGTGACGGAGTCATTATCTGTCCGACAACCGTTGGTTGGCTGGTCGCAATCGACCGCATGCGGCAGTCTGTCCTTTGGGCTCATCGATACACACCGAATTCGGGTGGGGACCAAAATGAACAGGAAAATGGTTCGCAGCTGCTTAAACAACGTGACTTGAACGAGCTGTGGTCCCCTTCGGCACCGGTCATTGTCGGAAATTATGTCGTTTATACTCCGCAGGAACACCCCATTCTTGTCTGCCTGAGCGCCGTTGATGGGCGTCGTATCTGGGAACAGCCGAAGGAACAGGGGCTTTACCTCGCCGGGGTATTTGACCAGAAGGTCCTGATCGTCGGTGATACAAGTGTCACGGCATTCAACCTTTCCGATGGACTGACAGCCTGGTCAGCTCCCTTAGATGACGGAATTCGACCGTCCGGCCGCGGGGTCGTCGTCGATGATCGTTTTTATCTGCCATTGAATAACGGTGAATTGCGCTCCCTTGAATTAGCGACCGGAAAGCGGTTATCGCAAACATTCGTCGCGTCAAATCAACCTTCGCTTGGCAATCTGGCAATGCACCATGGAAAACTGGTTTCGCTCAGCCCGACAGGATTAACGGTCTATCGGCAACGTGATGCACTGCTGGCAGAGATTCAACAACGACTGAAGGCCGATCCAGACGATCCGACCGCGTTGTTGCGCTCAAGCGAAATACAACTTTTGAACCGCGACTATTCTGACGCTCTTTCCCTGTTGCGACGGATTGCCCCAGATCGCTTGTTACCGGAAGAACGATCGCGACACCATGCGGCACTCATTGAATCTCTTTCGACCGTTATCGAAAATGACGTTCTTCATCGTGGCGAAGAACTGGAGGATTTGCGAAGACTGGCCGCAACACCGGCCGAGAAACTGCTGTATTGGGAATTGACCGCTGAAAAGCTGCTGGGCGAACAAAAACCGGTCGAGGCATTCGATGTCATCCGTAAACTGGCAGAGGAGTCAGGCGATACCGAGATCACTCGTTCCGATGATCGTCGCATCACGGCAAAACGAACTGTCTGGTTGAGTGGCCGAATGTTGGATCTCTGGTCAGCGACACCAGAAGCCGAACGACAGGTGATTGATGATCGAATCGTGCGAATCACCACTGAAGCAGCAGGTCTCAGCCTTAAAGACTGCCAACGCATCGTCACGTTGTTTTCGTTCCACCCGGCTGCGATCAATGCACGGCAACGACTGGTCGAATGGCTGGTCGACGCCAAGGATCTCGCGGGTGCCCGGATCGTTTTGCAGCAACTGGTCGGCGACTCCAATCAGACTGTCGCCTCGCAAGCGGTCGAGCGACTGGCCAGGTTGATGATTCAAGTTCAACGACCCGCTGATGCTGTTTATTACTATGAATTACTGAGGTCAAAGTACCCTGACGTGTTGGTTCGTGATGGGATGACGGGTATCAAACTGGCAGACGCCGCGCGTGAAAACAAGGAACTCAATTTTGAGCCTGCAACGCAGGTGTTGACCTGGCCTGAAACGCCGATGCGACCAGTCCATTCCGTCGTTAATCATCTTCAGCCCGCGCAAAACGTGATCCTCGATACACCATTACCGTTCTTTGATCGAATCAGTATTGATGCATACCAGAACGAACAACGTCTTGTCCTGGAATCGTCCGCAACTGGTTCCGTCGAATGGATGGTCCCTCTTCGTGCCGCCGGTCGAGGTCTCGATGAAGGTCACTTGAGTTGCCGACAAATTGGGCATCAATTGTTTTTCGTCAATCGTGGGATCTTGCACGCAATCTCACCCGTCGACCGACAAGTCCTCTGGACGAAGTCACTCGGGGACCAGAATGACGGTCTTGCGTCGGGGCGTCATTCGAATCGCTTTGTTTTGAGGTCCATGACGGCACCCGGTCAGAACGATGGTGCCCAATCATTGTTTTTGCAAAGGGCACAACAAACGGGCAGTCTTGCAATCGTTCAACCAGACTATTTGTGCGTTTATGGACGTCGATCTCTTTCGATTCTCGATCCACGAACCGGAGAGGAAGTATGGAAACTCGATGGACTTCCCATGCATGCTGTTGTTGTCGGCACTCGAGACACACTGTTCGTCATCATCCCCGGCAAGGATGAAGCGCTGGCGTTTCGCGCGATTGATGGCAAACCGCTCGAGGTTCCCGGTGCCACAAAAATGTTAAACAACGCCATCATGGCACACGGATCTTCTCTTGTATTGCTTGAATTTGCGGGTTCAAATCCGTTAAGGGTGATCGGAATCGGCCGACAAAAAGTCTTATTGAGACTTCACGACCCTGTTACAGACTCAACCAGATGGAAACTTGAATTCCCACCTGGAACGTTGGTCAGTCCACTGGGAGAAGACGAAGTTGTCGCCCTTTTTGCAGATGGCCAGATCCAGCGAATCGATGTCGCGACCGGCCAAATGACGGCTCTCGAATCAATTCCGGGAAAGAAGGTTGAACGACCTCAAGAAAGGTACTTGCTTTCCGACGACGACCGGATTTACCTGATCGTCAATTCGCAGGATAGCGGTCATCAAACGTACGGCGAAAACCTCGCTTCTATTCGGATGAATGGGACGATCTACTGTTGGAATCGCAAAGGTCATCAATTTGCCTGGCCACCACTTGAGATCAAACATCAGAATCTGGTCATCGATCGATTCTCGACGTTACCCGTGTTGCTGTGTGTGTCTCGATCCTGGAAACCACGTGGTCCGGCCAATATCGGAATTGGGACATTAAATCTCACCGCCATACACAAACAAACCGGTAAGATGCTGATCAATGCCGAGATTCCGTCTTCTTACAGTGGTTTTCACGCGGTCGGAATTAACCCCGGCGAGCCCTCAATCGATCTCAAGTCGTACAACATGCGCTTACGATTGGCTCCAACTGACGGCCCGGTGGCCGTCGCACCGAACAACGCCAAACCGGCAGTTCAAGCGAATTGAACCGGCACAGCCGGTTGATGCGCGTCGAACGATGGGCTGAGAATAGGAGAATCGTTCGCGCGTTGATGCGGCTGCTGAGCGGCCCGAATGAAAACAAATGTTTTCGTGCTTGTCACGATTTTCGTCGAGGCGAATGTCACTCAAATCGCAGAATCGAAAACGACTGTGGAGGAAAAACGTACCTGGACCCTGCCGCGTCAAATACCGGGTGCCAGACCCGATCGACTGGTACGATCCGATCTGGATCGGTTTCCTGATTGTGTTCATCCAGGTGTCCTGTGATCTGCGAGATCTTCACCACGCAGCCTGACAAATCATACCCGGAAATATTCAGACGAGTTGAAAGGGGTCGATTTTCGGAATTGACGACCTGCAGGACCAGGACCTTTCCGTCATCGCTGGTACGCGCGGTGACATCAAGTGCATCATTCGGACTTTGACATTCCGTTGCGACGCAGCGCGGCAGACTGTTCTTGGAAATCATTCGTGTGACGTGAGCAGACGATTGTATCCACACGTGGGACGGTGACAGAAACACCAGACCCTGATCCCAGCCATTGTCATTCTGGCCGTCGGGTTGAAGACAATTTGCGGCACAAACAATCGGTACTTTGTCACCAAAGCGCTGCAACTGATTGATTGTTCGAGCATGGGCCAGTCCTCGACGCCACAAGTGATTATTGGAGTTTTCTTCGAATACACAGACACGAAAATCCGCGTTGGGGCTCAATTTTCCCAACCAGTCGATCAATCCGCCAAGAATTTCAATCTGCGGATCGGCGTCGCGTAATCCATCGTTCCAGATATGGACATCGAACCAGACCGGCTTTCCGTGTTGATGCGCGAAATCAAGAATCTGTTTATGAGCCGCCAGACTCTTGATGCTCGGGGCACCCGGAAAGTCGTAAGGATCGGTGATCGGCTTTCCATAGGCAAAGTCTCCGACGATCGGGATGATGTTTGGATCTCGACTCCAGATCGCTTCGACCAGCGGCTTGAATTTTTGCCAGTAAACATCGTTCACCGCCTCTTCGTTTCCCAGCTGGATGTATTTCAATCCATACGGGGCCGGATGCCCGTCGGCAACACGGCGACGACCCCATTCGCTGTCAGCCGGTCCGTTGACGTACTCAACGAAATCAGCCATGTCCTGAGGTGTCTCATCAATGCTCAGATCCGGGATGCACAAAAACCGCGCCGCCTCGCAGAAGCTGATGAAGTCGATGATCCCCCATCCATTGGTTGAATACGGATACCATGTCCCTTTGTAAGGTTGACGCCGATCTCGCGGTCCGATCATCTGCTTCCAGCGGTATTCGGGACAGTTCACCATCGAACCCCCATATCGCAGCACGGTCAAGCCTTGTGCAATCAATGCCTCGCTGACGTCTTTTCGAACGGGCAACCCTTTGAATCGACCCCATGCACCTGGTTGCACAGAAACATATCCGAGGATGACAGAGCCGGGCTGTTTGAGTGACACGACCAGGTTGCCTCGCGAATCGGCTTCGGTTGGCGTCAGTGTCAATTCAAGTCGTTGCCAATCCCCTTCTTTTAGGGTCGCCTGAGCTTCAGCCAGAATGCGACTTCCGGAACGACTTTCGAATGCGACATCGATTTTTTCAGAACTGACTGTTTTCGCCCAGACGATGACTTCGTACGGCTGACCCGCGACAAAGTTCATGCCCCATCGATTGAGGCCACGATTTTCCACTCCAATCTGACCATCGCTCGACTTTAATGTCATTCGTTGACTCTGTCGGCCGACAAATCCTGAATTTTCCAAGGCGATTTCGCCCTGACAATTTCCCCGCCTGACGGCTCGCCACATTCCGCTGACAGCATCGACCCCCTGTGGCGAATCCTTAAACGGGATCTGTTCAATATGGTCGCCGGTTTTGACCTTCATGTTTCGGAACATGGCTTCCCGCCGCCACGTCCGCAACCCGACTTGTCCTTCAAGCAGAGGATGTTGATTGTCCTCGTGTTGAAGTTGAACCTGTCCGTTGACGGTGACCGTAAACGATCGACCCTTCAATTGAACCGACAGCGTGATCCATTCTTGGATGGGAACAGGACAGGGAACCGTTGTGATCGGTTCCCAGTTCTGTCGATGGCGTCCCAGCAACAACGTCCCGGTTTCCGGGTATAATGCGATTTCATATCCCGTAAAGTGATCGGCTCCCACAGCAGGTCGATCGACCCTGAGAATCAAACCGGCATTACCCGACTTTTTATCGGGAAACAGAATTTCGACTGAAGCTTCACCATCGGACAGTTTCGTCTGTTGGTGAATCAGCTTCGGGCCGTCACCGGCCGCCGCGGCAACCTCGCCATTCTGCACGAGCCAGGCGCCGCCAAAGGCCGAAAATCCAGGCGGACTTTCAGTGATCGGTGGCTCCTGAAAGCTTTCGCCAAAGACCATCTGGCTGTAAAGACCGCCGTAGATCTCGTGATTGACGTCTTCAATACACGCCCCTGTTGTGAAGGGGGAAATCCTGGCGATGGTCCTGTCGGCAGACACTTGAATCACCGCGTCCGGTTCCGCCGCAATGGCAACCCTTACGGAAAACAAAAGGATCGTTCCGACAATTCGTACCAGCGACATCTGTGCCGTCCTTATCAGACAATTCCATTTCAGATCACTTCGCAACTGCGACACTCATAATCGATTCGTCTGTCCATTCACTAGCCGGACGAACTTCACGCAGGACCCCGCCAGACATCACGCCGATCCGATCACAGACGGCAAGCAGTTCGGTCAGGTAAGAACTGACAAAGATGATCGCTTTCCCGTCCGCTGCTAATTCGCCCATCAACCGATAGATCTCTGATTTTGTGCCGACGTCAATTCCTCGTGTCGGTTCATCGAGCAACACCACGTCGGCCTGCTGATGCAGAACACGAGCAATGGCAATTTTCTGCTGGTTGCCCCCCGAAAGCTCGCCGATCGACTGTTCGGGCGAACGAGCTTTGACCTGCAATCGCTTCATCCAATGAAGTACTTCCGTCCGCCGTTTGCCGAGCATCAACAGACCAGACCGGGTATAGGGCTGTAAGCGACTGTATGTCAGATTGTCAGCAATTGATCGCGTCTGCGCCAGTCCTTCCGTCTTCCGGTCTTCTGAAACCAGACCAAGTCCGGCACGGATACGAGATCGAGTGTTATGATCGACCGAAACGTTTGCAACTTTGACTTCGCCGCTTCGGACCGGATCAAGCGCAAAAAGGGAACGAAGCAATTCGGTTCGGCCTGCCCCAATTAAACCGGCCAGGCCAAAGATTTCTCCTCGCTTCAGTTCCAGGGAAACACGGTTGGGACTCCGGTCACCACTCAGATTTGTCATCGATAACAGCGTCTCCCCAGGAGTGTGAGACACTGTCGGAAACAATTCTGCAACGCCACGTCCGACCATCAATGAAACAATTTCGTTATCGGTTGTTCCCGCCAGATCGCCATGTCCGACCGAATGACCATCCCGAAGTACCGCATAACAATCGCAGACCTGACGAATTTCTTCCAGAAAATGGCTGATGTAAACGATCCCATAGCCCGCATCGCGCAGTTTACGAATGACAGCAAACAGGTGTTCGACGTCCTGCTTCGTTAAGGAACTGGTTGGCTCGTCAAATACCAGGACTTTCGAATCCGCGACCAGAGCGCGTGCGATTTCCACCAGTTGACGCATGGCAATTGACAGGTTCCGTACGGGTGTTTCCGGTCGCAGATGAGGATGACCGAGCATATCCAGCGCGCGGCGAACCTTGGTTCGTTGCGTTCGCCGATCCCGCAGACCGAACCAATGTGGCTCCTGCCCAAGCATGATGTTGTCTTCGACCGATAAATCGGGCGCGAGGTTCAACTCCTGATAAATCATTCCGACACCCGCCAGACGAGCATCGTGCGGGCCTTTGGGAGCGTACGTCTGTCCCGCCAGTTGCATGCTTCCGGAATCGGGCGAGTGCGCACCGCTCAGGACTTTCATCAACGTACTTTTGCCCGCACCGTTTTCACCGATCAAAGCGAGAACATGCCCGGCGCGCACGGTCAGCGATACTTCGTGAAGCGCCTGAGTCGCCCCAAACCGCTTTGAGATCTTCGACATCGTCAACAGATCGCCCGTCGTCATCTCGCGATACCTTAAAATAGCAGACGTATACAAAAAACCACCCCTCGACGGGGATGGTTAACGGGCCTTGGCCCTGGCCACTTTGAAAAGCTCAACTCAAAAAGCGGTTTGCGATTCAGGATGTTGACGGTCATCGCAAGACCTTCATCAAAAACACACATTTCATTCGCTCAATTTTCTTATTGGCTCGTATCGTAATCGCGAATGTTTAACGGAACCACGGCTCGACAATCGACGTTGTCGAGCTTTTTTTTGGGAATCACAGGAAGATTGTGGCATGGCTTCAGCTCGGTTGACACTCCGATTGTTCGCAAGTTTTCTGGTTTTCGCAATTGCTGACTCATGTTGCTCGGCTCAGGACATTGCCCTGATCGGTCGCACCTCCGTCTCGGCGATGGCCACCGATTTGTCCGGCGAAGTCGACAAGCAAGAAAATGGCACTCCTCAAAATCGACTCGGTGGACATGGTTCAGCGATCGCGTGGCTTGGAACCGGGAATAAATATGTCATGCTGCCCGATCGCGGCCCGGATGACGGAGCAACCTCATATCGCTGCCGTATTCAAATTGTCGAAATCGTGGTTGATCCCCGCTCGGCAACTCCTGTCACGACGAAATTGCTGGAAACACATCACTTGACGACCCCCACGGGAGAAAACTTCCTCGGGCGGCAGACTCAATTCGACAAAGACCATCCCGAGCGAAGTCTGCGTCTCGATCCCGAAGGGATTCGCGCCACCAGGAACGGAACTTTCCTGATCGCGGAAGAATACGGTCCAACGGTCAGGGAGTTCGACGCACATGGAAAACAGCTACGAGTGCTGCCCACGCCCGCACGATATTTGATTAAGAATCCTGGCGGGACACCTGAGGAAGAATTGCCTCCCATCAACACCTCCGGTCGGCAAAACAATCGGGGCTGGGAAGGGGCGGCACTCAGCGAAGATGGACAGAAACTTTACACCATTGCCCAAAGTCCTCTGATTCAGGACGGAGGTCTCGATGAAAAGAATAAGCGAGTGGGGATCAATGTTCGGATCTGGGAACATGACCTGAAAACGGGAGGATCTCGCGAATTTCTTTATCAACTGGATGACAAGTCACTCGGATGCAGCGACATCGAATGGATTTCACCCAACCGGCTGATGGTGATCGAACGGGACGGCAAGCCGGGCAATGAGACAAAGGCCAAACTGCTTTATGAGATTGACCTGTCGGGTGCAACCGATATCAGTTCGATCGAGCGACTTCCAGTGACGGGGACTCCAGTAGGAGTTCGTCCAGTTGCCAAGAAGCTCTTCATTGACCTGCTCGCGCCGAAGTTTGGCCTCGCTGGTGATAAGTTTCCAGAAAAGATTGAAGGGATCGCCTTCGGTCCCAAATTAGCAGACGGTTCTCGAGTCTTCATCGTGACCAGCGACAACGATTTTCGGGCAGATCAGGATACGGAAATATATGCGTTCAGCGTGAAATAGATGAAAACTTGTTCTGTAGCTAACAAGCAGCCGCGTTCAAGGTTTCGGTGAATACCTCGTGTTAATCATTTATTAACAATTCATTCGTTGCCTCTTCTTAATTTAGCCATATCATGACGCTCAAATTATTGGGTAATTTTCATGTGATCTGAAAAGGAAGTTGAGTATGTTCGGGCGGTTGGCTCGACCGCTTGTGGTCGGTGTCTCGATAGTCCTGCTTATTGGAGGCTGTTCCGGAAGAAAGTCGACGGGGATATTTCCCGTCCGAGGAACAGTCATGGTAGACGGTCAACCGGCTCAATACGCACGAGTCAGTTTGACGCCCGTCGACAAAAACGACGGTCGCAATCCTTCCGGTGGAACGGTTGATGAGGACGGAGCGTTTCGACTGACGACAATGAAACAATTTGATGGTGCGGAACCTGGCGAGTACTGGGTTTCAATCTCCTGGTGTAAGCCGATCGATCCGAATCGCAGCGAAGTGGAATACGGCCCTGAGCTGCTTCCCAAGAAATATCAGAATCCTGCTGAGTCAGGATTGAAAGAACTGCGAGTTACCATCGAAGAAGGTGATAACGAGCTGCCCCCTTTTGAGATCAGCACAAAAAAATAAATAGACGCGATGGTGCGGTCTCTTTCAGTTTGTGCAAGTTTTTTTCTGTTTGTTTTCAGGAGATTTTGAGTGATGCTTCGAAGTAAGAAACCTTTGACCCGTGGATTTACACTGATTGAATTGCTGGTGGTAATCGCCATCATCGCCGTTCTGATCGCCCTGCTATTGCCTGCCGTGCAGCAGGCCCGTGAAGCGGCGCGCCGCACACAGTGCAAGAACAATCTCAAGCAATTGGGGTTGTCTCTGATGAACTACGAAAGTACGACCGGCGTTTTCCCCTATGAAAAGTGCACAACGGGCGTCAATCAGAACTGGATCCAGATGGTTCTTCCTTACATGGATCAGGCACCACTTTACAACCAATTTAACTTCAACCTCAGCTGGGCTGATCCATCACAGTGGACACTCACCGCGACCAATTTGCCGATGTTGGTTTGTCCAAGTGCCCCCAGTAAGGGCTCTCGAACCAATCCAGCCGGAATCACTGGTCTCTTGTCGCCAGACGGCGTCAACGTGCCAAATCCACAGGGTTTCGGTATCTGCGACTACATGGCGTTAAGCGGTGTTCGATTCAGTCTGTATTATCAAGGCAACTTGGGCCCTGCACCGTCTTACGGTTGTCCACCTGCTGCGGTCCTTTCGATACCAGACGATAATCGATGGGCGTGTGCGATGCATTCCACGCTGGCGACGAAAATCCGGGATATCACGGACGGTACCTCAAATACAATGATGATTTGCGAAACTGCAGGAAGACCAGGCCTTTTCCGCGGACCAAACCGGATTCTTGTTCAGGGATTGACCTCCGCAAACTTCGCTCCGAAAGACGGTTGGGGTTGGGCTGATACCGGTAATTCAGGTGCCATCGACGGCGCGACGGCGGACGGAACGATCATCAACTCGGCAAACAAGCCAAGTCCAAAGGGTCAGGGACTATTGCCAACTTGTACGGCAGCGGTATGTCCCCCTGGTGCGACCGAGTTCTTCGCTGCTGTTAACGATAGCGAAATGTACTCGTGGCACACGGGTGGTAACCAGGTTCTGTTTGCTGACGGTTCCGTGCACTTTATTAACCAGAACATCAGCCTTCAGACCCTCGGCGCTTTGCTGACCCGTCAAGGTGGCGATATTCCAGGTGACTATTAATCGTTCTTGATCCGTGTCACGGATCTTGCAATCAGGGCAATTCAGGCGAGCGAGGTCAATTGACTTCGCTCGCTTTTTTCGTTGGCTTTCGAAGCGGGGGCCGGGTGTTCAAATTTCAAAATTTCAAAATTGGCCAATCAATGGATACCCATTTCGGACATCGCCTTACCGGCGAATTTGGAAATTTGAACACCCGACCCCAGTTCTTTAACCTTCGTGCTTGAGGTCATCGCTGATGCGGGCGACCACTTCCGTAAATGGTGCGTCGCTTAAGCTCAATGCCTGAAGAATGTTCGCCAACACCAGAACTGCGTCGCAGGCAATTTCTCTTTGGCGAAACCAGACTCGCCCGTCGCTCGACAGGGCCAGTACCGCATCGCTTTCGACGAGCAACCTGACGAGATTCGCTGTCAATTCACCTCCGTCGATCGCCGTCGCATCTCGACCTGACAGCCATTGCATCACGTCCCCCATCATTGAACTGGCAACGACGAATCGAGCCTGATGATTCTCGCGTTGTGCGATCTCAATCAACAGTCTGGCGACTTCTTTTGAACTGACAAGGCGCCCGGAATCGGTCACAAACGCAACGTGTTGACTGTCCTCGTCGATGACCAGTCCGAGATGATGTCGACCATCAATGACGGTCCTGGCAACACGTTGGAGGTCAACGTCGCGCGGGTCAAACAGGTTACGTTTTCGAGTCGGAAGTGCCACGTGAGTCAGCTGGCACGGAAGCCTGCTAAAGAGTCGATCAAGGATTCGGGGCATTAGCCGGGTCGATGAACCACAGACAACGCGGAGCGGTCTGAGCGCGTGAAAATGGATTGATAGGCTCGCTTCATAGCTGGCAAGTTCTTGAACCGGGTGATGACTGCCAATCTTGCGAGTCTGTCGACCGACTCCCGTCTGGACGTCCCGTTCCATTTTTGTCAGAGCCTCATGCGAATACGGCCTGGCTTCGTGATCCAGAAAATCAAAACCGGTCCATGAGGGATCACAACCTGCACCGGTGACAAAGAGGCCTGCACTGGCACCACGCACCTGCTGTTGAAATCCAATGACTGGCAACGAGGTTTGACCCAGATCCACCACAAGGCATCCCATCCGTCGAAGTCCAAGTACGATTCCAGTCACGATATCTGGTGACGACGGACGTTCGTCAAACCCCACAACCACCACTGGTCCGCTGGAAGCATGACTCTCTTGTTTGACGGACGATGCTCTCACAATCTGGGAATCATCCGTCGCTTCCTGACGAGCGATCATCGGCTGAAGTTCCCAAAGTGACGCAGCGAAAGCCTCGCCCCAAAGCAAGGCTCGATTTCGATCCAGCTCATTCAAGTAAACACCTCGGACCGCTTCATCGGTCAGCAGCGAAGTCCGAATCACTCGATGCTCAACTTCTGGCGGCGGTCCCCCTGTTCGGAGTGGGACATGTCCCACTTCAAGACGATGCTCACAGTCCCGACATTTGGAATAAAAGGCCGCCATGCGAGCCAGATGAATGCTGTGCGGAATCGAATACAACTCGCCAGGACAAGTGTATGACGTACGAACTGGTGGCATCGCAATTTGCGGGCGTGGCTCGTCCTCGTCACTCATCTTGTTCCATTCGTAGTACTGACCTTAAGTTACGTCGCGATCCGTATGACACGAGCGTGCATCTTCGCTGGTCAGTGCTCTCGGCTTCGCGGAACTGGATCGTTCTCTGGCCTGAAAGGCCATCACAAGTCAGCCCAGGGCAGAGCGAAGCGGCAGTCGCCGCGTAGCGCCGCCCTGGGTCTGCGTACGTTGAAATCGTCAGCCCTGTTAAGGGCGACACAAAAGGTATTAACTGAGATTGTACAGCCCTGAGCAGGGCGGACATCATCAATTCAGCAAACCCAGGGCGGCGCTTTGCGGCTGTTGCCGCAGCACTTTGTCCTGGGCTGATTTGTCCTGCCCTTAACAGGGCAGAATACCCTTCACAGCCGAATCGATCACCATCGTTTCCACGAAACAAACTTGAAACCTCCAACCTCTTCCATCTTGCCGGAATTTCGATCAGTTCATCAGGCGAGGGCGAGGCTCCGATCAGGTTACGAGCAATCCCCTTGCTATGGAATCTCGGAACTGGCATCCGCCTGAGAAACGATAGAATGTGCTGCATCGACTGGAACCACATTGGTCGGCGCGGTAATTGTCAAATCGTCCTTCTCCGGCGCTGAAGACACGACCGATGGCGAGTTGACCGTCACCAGATTCGGCTCGGAATATCGTTCGATCGCATCGATCATGCGTCCCAGTTGCGCGATCATCAGTGGCACATCATTTTCCAAAGTCCGCATGAAATTGCTGGTTCGTGACCTGTATTCGTTCGCTTCTTTCCCCGATTGAACCATCCATTTTCGGACCGCTTGCTGTTTCTCACGAACATATTCCATCCGCATTTTTGCGCGTTCAAAAGCTTTTTTTTCTTCGATGCAATCGGACCGGCGACCGGCAACCGTGCGCAACTTACACGTTTCGAGCGCGACACGGGTCGAAGCAACCAGATCATACGCGCGACGTTCCTGATCCTGCCAATAGTTCGGCCGATCCAGTTCCAGCCAGGCGACGGTACGATCAATCTTCTGCCGCAAATCACCCATGGCGTTGGTGGCCCGTTCTTGAAACCGGATCAGCGCGTTTCGAACGTCCTTAATCGCATTCACAGATTGGACATTGGCACTCATCGGACCGGACATGAAAAGACTCCGGAAATCGCATTACTTCTGCGAAAGATATTCTTCAATCCGCTCGGCTTTTCGCATGAGATACGGCACGTGGGTTTCGTTCGCTTCGATGAAGCGCGCCAGCAGTTTCAAATGTTGTGAAAACTCTTCCGCAAACTTGAGGTGTTCCTGATCTCGCCATGTCTGGCTGAGTGAGTTCATCTGTCCGTTCACGGCCGTTAATCGACTTTGCAGTTCGGTCGTAAACTCACGCAACAGAGATGCGAATCGCCGCAATTCGACGGGATCAACAACAGCTTGAGACATGAAGTGCACTCCCGACAATTGGTCACGTTAAAAAGTTTTGACTGCGCCACGACAAAAGCATTCTACCCCCTTGGCCAGACAAGGACGAGTGGAAAAGACTTGTGCCACTGCTTGACCGTATTCGGTCAAACAGTGCTCTTCCGTAAGCGACTATTCAAGCCGAATGGACTGCGTCGGAGAAGTCACCGATGCAATGGCACCTCAGCTCGCGACCATTTCAAAAAAATCCTGGTGTTACTTTTGGGGTCAAGACTTGGCGAGGAGGAAGTTTACTATTCCCCCGCCACACGCCCCACACCGAATTGGTCACCGGTTCGGACGACTTTATTGGTATCACGTTGAACTTGGATTTCGACCATTTTTTCGCTCTGTAACGCCGTGCCTGTTTCGTCTGTCAGTCCCACAATAATCTTGCGGCTGGCGACGTCGATAATGTCACCCGTCGAGGGATAGGCCAGCTTGCCATCCAGACTGAAGGTGATCCATCCCGGTTCATCCCTGACTTGAATGCTCGCAATCAGTTTCGGGGGCAGCACTGTCGCGTCATACACGTGCATTTGCTGGTTAAACGCATCACAGACCCATAACTGCTTTTCGTCGGGAGTCAGCCCAATTCCGTGACTTGGGCAGCCATGTCGCTTCACCGCACCGGTCTTAAACCCAGCAACTTCAACGCGATGCAACTTTTTTCCAGTTTTCAGATCGCCGACTTCAAACCCCAAAAGTTCATTCACACAGACAAAACCGAGAGTCTGCCGGCCATTAACCGTAAAGGGACGGATACTGGCCGAAAACGGCCCCACCTTCTTTTCAATTTTATGAGATGACGTATCAGCGACGGTCAAGAAGGGTGATTTCAGTCCGGCGAGGTAGGCATGTCTTCCATCCAGACCATAAACGGTGTTGTGTGCACCCGATTGTGGTTCAACCCGCGCGACGATGTCTCCCGTCGCTCCGTCAACGACATACCAGAGATCGCCCTCGAAAGATGGGACATACAGGACTTTGCCGTCAGGCGCGATCGCCATGCGGTCGCATCCCTTTTCGAAGGGCTTTTCCCAGACCAGCTTTTCCGTTGTCAGATCGATTGCTTGAAGTGTTTTAATTGTAGAAACATAAATTCGGTTCGTGATTGCACAAGCACAAACTCCCTTTACGTTCAGCGGCTTTCCGGCCTCGTCGAGTCCCGCAGTAGGAATTCGCTTGACGAATTTATGCCCATCGTCGATGTCAAACACGACCAGGCCATGCCCACCGTATTCAAGATAATTGCGGATTCCGGGCGTTGCGACATACAGCAGGCGGCGAATCGAAGCGTCCTCGGCCAACGCCGCAGCGCTGCTGATCCAAACAAGTGACAGACAAAGTACTCGGATCAGGTTTCGCTTCGGCATCAGAGATCCCTCACTTCAAAATTCGCCAACAATGTCTCCAGCGCCACGAGTCGCCAGATGTTGATAGACACCCAGATCGATGTTGGTACTGACGAAACGGACAGAACCGTCCCCCATCACGAAGTGTGCACCACCAACATGATAGCTGCTGAAGTCATCGATGTGATTGGCTGGTGAATTTGGTGTGTGGTCGGTTGTCCCAAGTATTCTGACAATCGCGTCCGCGCCATTGGCCGCGACCCCGGCCCAGGTTGAAGTCCAGTTAAAACCGGAATCGCGCCGAGTTTTATGTTCACCGACAGTGATTGTGTTACTCAAACCATCAGAAAAATCACGGAACTGGACACTGTTATTCTGAAAGAAGGCGCCTTCTCCCAGACAGGGACTGTTGGGCGAGCCAACGCAGTTGTCGATATCGCTGACTCCAAAAACACCAACGTAATTTGCCACCGCCAGATCGACAAGATTCGTCCCCGTGGCTGTCTGGATTGTCCAGGTCGTTCCCGGAGCCACGTCAGAAGGACATCGAAATCCGGCGATCGAACTGACTCGCTGAGTCGCATTCGTCGGGGAATCCATCCTGCTACTGAAATTAATCTGATTATACAGTGGCCCCTGGTCAATTTGAGGAAGAATCCGCGAGCACCAACCCCAGGCGTTAATGCCGTAAATATCTGTCAAATTGTTAGTTACGCCAACCCACCCTGGTGGCAACCCATTGTAAGTGTCATGGTAGTTGTGTAATGCCACCCCCAATTGCTTGAGGTTGTTTTTGCATTGCGTCCGACGTGCGGCTTCTCGTGCCTGCTGAACGGCTGGAAGCAATAACGCGATCAAGACGGCGATGATCGCAATCACGACCAGCAGCTCGATCAACGTGAATCCACGTCGGGATCGAAATGAATTGTTAAATAACATCAACGAATACCTCAGTCGACAAAAACGGACTTCCATCCCGAGTGTACGAACCACATTCTCAGCTCGCAATGCTGATGCATACGTTATGCAAAAACGGTTTGTTGGAGAGTTTTCAGATTTCTCGGTGTTTTTCACCGAACGGTTGTCGCGAGTTGGATGACACGCAAAGTTCGTACGGGGCTTTCATCGTGGACGATTTTCTCTGCGGATGGCTATCATCAACGATTGCTTCAGTGAAATGAGTTCTTATGGAAAGAATACCACAACGATGAGCCTGCCCGACAGCGTTTCTCAGGCGGACGTTCATCCCGGTTCGGACGTCGTGATCGTTGACGCGAATCAGTACTCAGGCTGGTTTGATCTACGAGAATTATGGCGTTACCGTGAACTGGTCTGGATTTTTGCGGAGCGTGACATCAAGGTCCGCTACCGTCAAACGGCTGTGGGAGTTGCCTGGACGGTCCTTCAACCGTTAGCCCAGATGATTGCATTCAACGGCCTGTTCCAAATGTTGAAAAGTCAGCCAGTTGACGGAGATGTTCCGTACCAGGTGACAAGTTTTTGCGGACTGATCCTGTACCAGTTGTTTTCGGGGATACTTTCCACCGCGACCTCTTCCCTCGTGGATAATCGTCAAATGGTGACAAAGGTCTATTTTCCACGTGTCGTGCTTCCGTTGTCGGCTTGCCTGCGACCATTGCTGGATTTCGGCATCGGACTGGTCGTACTCGTTCTACTGATGTTGTGGTTCCAGGTTCCCCCGACGGCAGCAGTGATGCTCGCACCGATCTTCGTTGTTTTTACCGTCCTCTCCGGGCTGGCATTCGGATTATGGTTGTCAGCGTTGAACGCCCACTATCGCGATTTCGGCTATGTCGTGCCGTTTATGTTACAGCTCGGAATGGTTGTCTGCCCTGTACTTTATGAATCCAGCAAGGTTCCTGCCCCCTGGTATTGGTTGTATCACCTGAATCCCATGGCGGCTGCACTCGACGGATTCCGCTGGGCGGTACTGGGTGCCGGAGTCCCGCGCTGGGACTTAGTTCTCATCTCACTCGCTTCACTCGCACTTTTACTGGTCTCCGGCGGCTGGTACTTTCGACGCGTAGAACGATTTCTTGCAGACAACATCTGAACCAACGCGTTCAAAGAAAAAAACCGCCGATGACTCAGGGCGAGCCACCGGCGGTTCGAATCGTCTGGGGGGGAGACGATTGGGGGGGGTCCAGAATTTTCTTTTCGAGATCTAGCGACTCGTCATGGCGAGTGCGGAATCTTGTCGACCTTGTTATCCAGTGAATTGACCTGGCCGAGAAGAATGGCGCTCAGCACGACCGTGGTAATGACACCAGCGGTCAGAAGAATCAGTGTTGGATCTACCGAACCGAACTGTCCGCGAGCACCATTTTCGCCCATCACGAGCAGTGCATGTTCTTTCGCGGTTGGCGGAGCGGTCTTTTCCGACCAGACTCGGAACACACCGTCCGTATTTCCGGAACTGACCTGATAAAGGCCACTTTTGAGATTCTTAAAGGAGTAAAGTCCTTCGTCATTCGTGACGGTTTGAGCGATTTCTTTGTTGTTCTGCTTGAGAACGACTTTCGCGCCATCCAGAACCTTCCCAGTGTGATCGCAGACGCGACCACTCATCGTTCCGCCGGCAGTCAGCACGAGATCAGGAACACGAGTCACCTGATTCGTCTTGCCGATAGCGGCTTTTGGCTGCTGTGTTTCTGCCAGCAGGCGGGTCTGTGGTACCATCATTCCGATTGTGGCAAGGCTGACCGCCATGCCCTTAACAAAGCGAATTCCGAACATGCGTTCCTCCTTGAAATCCATAGCGACGAGTCGAAAGACACTGTTCCGAATGCAGGCGTCGCCGCTCGGGAACAGACATGACATTGGGGAAATTGTTTTGCAGATGTGTGATTCAGATGTGAGTCGGACAGGACGGGGCGGAGTATAGCCACTGACTCAAGTCGGTCAATTGGAATTGTGTGCCTTTACACGTCGATCACCAATTTTTTGATTTTTCGACCTCTTTTGATTCGAAAACCGGCGAAATCTGCCTTTGGCATTGATCAAACGGGGAGGACGAACTGTTTTTTTAGAGCAGAAAGCCTGAATCATCTGTGCTACGGGTTTACCGTCCTCGGCGAAAGCCGCGCTCTTCAGACATGTCATCGAGTCATGAACCGAGGACGGTCAAAGGGTGGCACGACTTGTTTCGACTGCGATTCCTTTCGCTTGCGAGGCAGAAGTGTCGCTGAACCATCAACTGGCCGAGACATGATGTGAAGCGTCCGTTGAATAAACGCCAACCCGGATTGCGTCGGGGTGACTGCCATGACGGAACGCATCAGCGATTGACGTGAGCGGAATCCATTCAGAAACAAGTCGAGCAAACGGGTATTGAGTGTGTGCCAATGACAGAAATTTCACCGCTTCCAACAGATGCCGAGGTGCATAATTATGTATCCCTCGAATTGTGAGGTGTCGTCGTACGACCTGTTCCAGGGCAATCGGAATCGAAGGACCGGGGAACACAGAACCCACCAACACAAGGATTCCTCCCGTGCGAATCAAGGGCCAGACCAGTTGGAACGCAGCCGGGTTGCCTGAAAGTTCGACAACCACATCGAAGCCAAGCGTACCAACTTCTTCCATCGCAACCGCAGGGAGGTCGTCCGGATCAGAAGTCCGAGTCGCACCAAATTCTATGGCAAGGTTTCTTCGCGCGGACACGGGGTCCACGGACACGACTTTTGCAGCACCTTTAACGCGCGACATCGCACAAGCAGTGAGACCCAACATACCGGCACCGATCAGGCAAACCGTTCGGCCGGTGAGGTCTCCGGCGGCTTCCAACGCCGCAGCAATCGTGGCCGTCGCACAGCTCGCCGGACACGCAACGGCCAACGGAAGTTCCTCGGGCAATCGAACGATCGATGTCCCTGGTACAAGAAGGCAATACTCCGCCAACCCCCCCGATAACTCCCGACCGGGACGAAAGGGCTCATGTCCATACTTGAAACCATGCAGGCATTTCTGAGGCAAATCTCGTCGACATAAATCGCAGGCCCCACAGTTCGCCATGATGGCCCAGGTCACGCGGTCACCACACTGTAATTCCCGTCCTTCCAGATCAATTCTTGCCGACGTACCTCCTATGTCGACGATCTCACCCACGATCTCGTGACCCAGAATGGTCGGTACGGGAACGGTTCGACGTCCGTGAAAGCTATGCAGATCGCTTCCGCATATCGTGCAGCCCGACACGCGAACGAGGACCTCGGATTCGGCGGGCTTGGGTATCGATAACTGATGCAATGCGATCTCGCCCGCCACCCCCGCAAAAACTGCCCCCTGTGCAAGCCTGCCCGATCGGTTCGCGTGGTTTGACGGGTTAAGGGCAGTAACGTCGTTCGCGAGGGGTTTGGTGGTACTTGCTGATGGCTTGTCGGACTTCATGAGGTTTTCTTGGCAATCGAGAAATAGATCCCACTCGTCGCAAGACAAGCGATGGAAACGACAATTGTGAGCCAACTGAGCCACGTCAACAGACCAAGGACACCTGTCGCCGACGGATGAAAATTACGCACGACCATGACCACGACGTATCCCAGATATCCTACCGAATCGGCGAGATACATCAGAAACCCGACATTCCCTCGTTCGCCGGTCATCGCCAGCATCCGTTCCATCAATGTGGTATGTACGGCGACGTAAGGGAGGTACAGCCCCAGACCAATCAGCACCATGAAACTGAAACCACCGTCCATCGAAGTTGTGCCTGATAACAATGCCGCCGTCATCAGCACAAATCCCAAGCCACACGTTGCGAGGGATGAAAGGAATGCCCGGCGGTTATTGATAATCAACACGGCCGCGCCGTTCACGAACAGGACATAAAACGCAATGATCGTTTCCGAACGGGTAAAGATCGACGATGCGGTCGCGTTTCCCAGTTCTTTCCAGATTTCGGGCGCGAAATCGGCGCGAATACTTCTGACAATTGTGACCAGAAGGTACATCAGCACAATCGGTATTAATCCAATTCCATAACGTCTGACGAACGCCACCCGCTCCGACCTGTCCATCGTGTCTCGTTTGCTGCGGGCGGCAACGTCAACATCAGTTGGTGGTGGCGTTCTTGCCAGAATTGCCACACAGAGGCCAAAGGGTAACAGAAAGATCAAACCGGCGACGGCGGGCATCCAATCTTCGGTAACGCCCTGGAAAAGTAACCAGGTTCCCACCGATTTCGTCATGCCGTCAGCCACAATAAAACTCGCACAAAGCCCCGCCGTCAGCAATTCCGTCAGCCGTCTCCCTTCCAGATAGCCTTGCACTAAACCGAAGACCATTCCCAATGGTAATCCATTCAGAAACAGGCAGATGGCATTCCACGGTCGTGGAACCAGGCCGAATAACACTAATGCTCCTTCCGCCAGGAAAATCAGCCACAACAAGGTCATCGCTCGTCTGTGTGGCGGCATTTCCGCAATGATTTTAATGCCGATAAATTTTGACAGCATATAGCCTGCCACCTGAGCCATCACCAGCACGATCTTGAAGCTCAGTCCCCAGACACCGGCGTCGTCGAAACGAGCCGCCGTGAACGGCTTGCGAAAAAAGTACATGCAGAAGTAACAGCCAAACGCCGCAGTGACTGTCCAGAATGCAAACGCGAAATCGCTGAAACGAGTTCGGTCGTTGACATTATGGGTTCGAGTTTGAATGCCAGATTCATTGACTAATTTCATCAAAAACTCGCGAAAAATTGACTCGACGACCGCACATTTCGTGACCTGAAGTGTACTACAATCACGTCTATACTGAATCGAGATTGTCGAATGATGAAGGACCGATGAGGATTTCAAGAAATGCTTGAGACTGACGGCAAACACTGCGCGACAACGATCACCGTGATGAAACTTTTTCAAAAACGGGGAGGTTCTCAATATGGGCGCGAAGCTGTTACTCAACAGGAACACGCTTTGCAAGCCGCATTTTTTGCGGAGACCGCAGGTGCCAGTTCGTCGTTAATCACCGCAGCGTTGTTACACGACGTCGGCCACTTGCTTCACCATCTCGATGATGACGCACCGGAACGCGGGATCGACGATCAACATGAAACGCTCGCCGCCCAGTGGCTCGAGCGTCGATTCGGTCCGGAAGTCGTCGAACCAGTCAGGTTACATGTTGCGGCGAAACGTTATCTTTGCGCGACGGAATCAAACTACATGGAACAACTCAGTCCGGCATCCGTCGTCAGTTTACGACTGCAAGGGGGAATCATGACTGACGATGAAGTCGCTTTATTTCGATCACATCCATTCTGCGAAGCGGCCGTCGCACTCCGCCGCTGGGATGATTTCGCGAAACAGCCGCAATTGGTGACCCCGCCGATCGAACATTATGCCAGTCACCTTGACCGTGTTGCCAAGTCAGACTTCGAGGAGGGCTTCGAGTGCCTCACTTAAACATCGGAGTTGTCGGGGCGGGTATCGTTGGATTGGCCCACGCCTGGTCGGCGGCCGAACGAGGCCACAAGGTGACTGTATTCGAACGGTCCGCGATGGCCAGTGGTGCCTCAATCCGAAACTTCGGCATGGTCTGGCCGATCGGGCAGCCCGCAGGGTCAGCTCATCACACAGCGCTTCTCAGCCGCGAGCGTTGGTTGAAACTTGCCGGTCAGGCGAAGATCTGGGCTTCACCCTGTGGGTCGATCCACCTGGCTCACCGTCCGGATGAATGGGACGTCTTAAAAGAGTTTCAAGCAGTCGCAGCAGAAATCGGTGTCGACTGTACGTTGCTTGATCCTGCTCAGGTTCTCGAAAAGACCAGTGCTGCAAATCCGGCAAGATTGCTTGGCGGACTATTCAGCCCGACCGAACTTTGCGTGAATCCTCCAGCGGCCATTCGCGCACTCCCCGGTTGGCTGTCGTCGATGTTCGACGTGCGATTCGAATTTCAGACGACGATTACTGAAACCGACGGAAACTCGGCCCAAAGCGCCAGCGGTCGCCGTTGGAACTTTGATCGCGTCATCGTGTGCGGCGGAGCCGATTTTGAAACTCTGTTTCCAGAGCTATTTGCGAATGTCGGACTGAAACGATGTAAGTTGCAAATGATAAAAACGGTGCCGCAACCGAACGGTTGGCGTATCGGCCCCCATCTCGCCAGCGGATTGACAATCCGTCACTATCGCAATTTCGAGATCTGTCCGAGTCTTCCCGTGCTGAAGCAGCGTGTCGCCAACGAATCTCCGGAACTCGATCAGTTTGGAATTCATGTCATGGCCTCGCAGAATGACGAGGGTTGCGTGATTCTGGGCGACTCGCATGAATACGACCAACAGATCGAACCGTTCGACAAACAGCTGATTGACGAACTGATACTTCGCGAACTGCGGTCGATTATTCAACTACCTGATTGGACGATCCAGGAGCATTGGCATGGGATCTATGCCAAACATCCGTCCGAACCGATTTTCGCCGCCCAGCCGCTGCCAAACGTGTTTGTTCGTACTTGTACAGGAGGCTCTGGCATGACAATGTCTTTCGGACTCGCAGAACAAGATTGGGAGCAATGGTCATGATCGAACTGAAACATCCGATTGAAGCGATCATTTTCGATTGGGCGGGAACCACTGTCGATTACGGAAGTCGTGCACCTGCGAATGTGTTCCTCGAGGTCTTCCGCAAGAACGGCGTCGAAATCACGGTCGCCGAAGCACGCGGCCCGATGGGACGATCAAAACGGGATCACATTGTCGCCATCGCCACGCTTCCGCGAGTGGCCGCCCTTTGGTTCGAACGTTATGGACGAACTCCCTCCGACGTCGATATCGACCAGATGTATTACGACTTCCTGCCACTCCAAAAAGACGCTCTCGCCAAAGGAACAGATGTGATTCCCGGCGTTCCCGAGGCAATCGAGAAATTACGAAGCCGGGGTCTAAAAATCGGTTCCTCAACCGGTTACGCTCGGGAACTGATAAACATCATCGTTCCGATTGCGGCGTCAGCCGGCTATTCTCCAGAAGTCGTGGTTTGCGCCGACGACGTCCCAACAGGCCGACCCGCTCCGTGGATGAACTTCCTCGCGGCTCAGCAACTCGGTGTCTATCCGATGGATCGAATCCTGGTCGTCGATGACACACCGATCGGGATTGAGGCGGGACTCAATGCCGGTGCGATTACAGTCGGCGTTACCAAAACCGGCAATTCGCTCGGCCTCTCCGAATCTGAGGTTTCACAATTATCACCTGCGGATCTTCAATCCAGACTCGCTATGATCGAAAGCGATTTTCGGGCAGTCGGCGCGCACTTCACCATACAGACGGTTGCCGATCTACCCGACTTTTTACTCTGACGCGGTCGTCCGTTTTTGAAAATGGAGACCGATGTGCCGTAGCATGGGCTTTAGCCCGTGATACAAAACGTTTGCACGGGCTAAAGCCCATGCTACGGTGGATTTTCGTCATTTAGTTTTTAAATCAAAATCCAAATCCGTGATGGGATCACCCTCTTCAACGGTCACTGACAATTGCGATTTGATGGGATCACTGAAAAGATTTCTTAATTTGTCCGTCCCTTTCACTTGGTTACCAAGTTTCTTATCCTTCACGATTTCCAGCCATTTAAACGTCAATTTGTAATTTCCCGGCTCGACACCGTCGGCAGCGACGTATTTCGTGAAATCATACCTGCCGTCTTCATCCGTCAATGCGGGACGAATCGGAGCAAGCTTTTTTCCTTCTCCGTCATATAATATGACGGCAATTCCAGCCTGTGGCTGTCCATCGACCGTAATGGTCCCTCCGACTGGGACAACATCGTTCAAGGTTCCGTGAGTCAATTCCAGCCGCTCGATATCAGTCATTTCATGTTGGCATCCACTTAATGCCACGCTCCACAATAGACTCGTGATGCAGAGAATCCCAACATTGATTTTCGAGCTCAGGTTCATCGCCATCAATCTCCGGCACTTAAAGACACTTCACTCATGTGGAAATGAAAACCTAGCAGAAACCGATTACCTCAAAACACGAGAATCGTGAGGTAGTTCCGGCATCGGCCGCCGGAACACCCCACGAATTCTTGCCGTCGTCATAATTAGTTCACGGATCGCTTACAAAGCCTTCCGACAGCCCCACCAAATATTGAGTGATACCTCGAATAATCGTTCTTAGAATTCACCAACAACATTACCGTCGTTGCGGCAGATCAGGTTTACGAGAATCACCGGGCTGATATTCTCGCTGATAAAACGGACCGAGCCATCAGCCATCAATCCATTTACGCCGCCGGTGTGAAAGGAGTAAAGCTCGTTGTCCGACGAGCAGTTGATCATGCAAACGGGAGCAATCACCGAGCTACCATTCGTCCAGCCTTCTCGCGTCCCTTGTGGGATCGAACCAGCCAAGTGTGCGTAGCTGAAGGGGTCAGCCCAGGCACCACCACCACCTGGGGCAGGGTATTGGACACCGTCGACCTGAGGACCACTTCCTCCCTGATTGTAGATCAGACGCATGCGATTGTATCCGACCGGACGACCGCAATCTTCGCTGACCATCAGCGTGTTCGACGTTCCGTCGGTGACCGACGCGATTGGGTTGCCGTGTGCGTTGTTTGGTGAGCTGATCACACCCGGTTCATTGTTGCAATACTTATTCGTTCCCGTACTTGGGTACGCGGTTGGGTCAATGCCGAGTGCCGCAATCGTTTCACAGTGAAAACCTGGCAATGCAAGGTAGTCAGTACGACCCCAGATTTGCGTAGGTGGACTGGCCATTCCCCAGGTTTCCGAGCCATTTCCTGATGATTCCCAGTTCCCTGACCAATAATTGATCACAGCGGGAGCTGGGCTGCTCGGACAAATAAACGCGCGAACCGGATTTGAATAGGCTGAATTGGAACCGCCATACTTGCCAGTGCTTGGCGGAAGGTTCGCCGTGTTAAACACAGAGACCTTAAAGTTGATCTGCTGATAGATCGGAGTCAGATCGAGAAACGGCAGGATCATTTGCTGCCAGCCCGTGTGCTTGTCAGCGGCGCCACCGGCCAAAGCGTTTGCATCAGTATCGAGAGGTTCGTCCGATGAATCTCCTGCAGCCAGAGTACGATAATGATCGACGTCCGGAGGAAAGACTTTGTAGCTGGACTCAAAGTTCAAAAGCGCCAATCCCACTTGTTTGAGATTGTTCTTGCACTGTGTCCGGCGTGCAGCTTCGCGGGCTTGCTGAACCGCTGGCAACAGGAGAGCAATCAACACGGCGATAATTGCAATCACCACCAGTAGTTCAATTAACGTGAATCCTCGTCGATTCACTGCGTTCGTTTTTCGCACTACACTTCGTTGTTTCATCTGCTAAATATCCTTAAAATAAAACTCGAACACACGTAAACACAAATAGTTATTGATTAGCGCACGCCGCGTAATTAATTTCACAAATAATAAATGAGTCACAGACGCTCACGGCCCTTCATATAGAACGAAGTAGCGGAGTGAGAAATCTAGTTACTAAATATTCAGGGATTATGAACGGCGGATAAAAAACCATTGAAAATTCTGCAGGGAATTATTGATTTATCCTTGTATGGTTTTGAGGCATTCGATCTCTGGAAAAGGTTGGTTCATTAACGTTCGGTGAATTCGGAGATATCTGAGTTGCGTTTGATTTGCATGATCGCGAGGATCAATTTGTTGGTACGTCCAGGGTGTATGAGTTTCGTCCATTTCGGGGCGGAGACGACGATCTACCAAGAAATCAACGGCGACGAATGTCATTCGGGTGACGAGTCGTTTCACGTTTGGTTCAACTTGATGGACAAAACCAAGGCAGAACTTCGGTACGTTTTGAATACGAGGTTGGCAACACTCTGTTGCTCGCGCGATATGCGAGAATGCGAATCCGGGGCAACATTTTTAAGGCGAGGTGTGGTATGACATTTCGATGGCTCGCGGTACTGTTCTTGGTGTGCGTTGGTGGCGGTGCATCGTACGGAATCTGCCAGGACGATCCGGCTGTTGAAGCGACAATCGATCGAGTTGGTCGCTCGCGCGAGGATGTTATTGTCACGCCGGTGAACCAATTGCTCACTCCGTACGGCAAGCAAGTCGAGCTTGCTGGGCTTCGGCCACAAGCGCTGGCATTGTCTCCTAAAGGCGACTTGCTCGTCGTTTCAGGCAAAACGAGCGAATTGATTGTGATAGATCCCAAAACGGGCGAAATCCGTCAAAAAGTGCTTTTCCCAGACGATTCTCAGTTGAAGCCGACGACGAATGGTGCTTCGTCAAATCTTTTAGACCTCATCACCCCGGATCGTCGTGGTCAGGTGAGCTTCACGGGATTGATCTTTTCGCCGGACGGCAAGCAGATCTACTTGAGTAACGTTAACGGTAATATCAAGGTATTCGGGGTCAAAGACGACTTAGTGGTTTACGCTTCGCATGTATTTCCACTGCCGCAGGCGAAAGCACCTCGTCGTCCGGCAGAAATCCCGAGCGGATTGGCGACCAACTCGGACGGTTCTCGACTTTACGTTTGTGGAAATTTGTCGAACCGACTTCTCGAACTCGATACTGCGACCGGTCAGACACTACGAAGCTTTGATGTTGGTGCGGTTCCGTACGATGTCGTCCTCGTAGGTAACAAAGCATTCGTCAGCAACTGGGCGGGAAGACGACCAGACGACCAAAGTGTTCGCGGGCCGGCTGGTCGAGGTACAGAAGTTCGTGTCGACCCGATCCGACACATCGCCAGCGAAGGGTCGGTCAGCATCGTCAATCTCGACGGCCCGGCAGAAACCGTCGAATTGATCGTCGGATTACATGCTTGCGGACTGGCCGTGTCACCCGATGGACAATACGTCGTTTGTACGAATGCAGGGAGCGATCACTTAAGCGTCATCGACGTTGCTGCACTGAAAGTGGTCGAAACCATCTGGGCGAAAACCAAACCCTCAGACTTGTTTGGAGCTTCTCCCAATGCAATCGCCTTCCATCCCTCGGGTAAGAAACTGTTTGTTGCCAACGGAACACAGAACGCAATTGCCGTATTCGATTTCGACCCCAAGGAGAAAGGCGATTCTCGACTCACCGGGTTGATTCCTGCTGGATGGTTCCCCGGTGCCGTCGTGTTTGATCCTCATCGAAATGCCATCTGTTGTGCCAACATCAAAGGGTTACCTCAGGCACCCAAAAAGAAGCCGAACGGAGACGAGGGTTACAACTCACATCATTACCACGGTTCAGTGTCGCTGATGCCGATTCCCAATGACGACCAGCTTCCCCAGCTTTCTGAACGAGCTGCGAACAACATGCGACGTGGGGCGATCGCACAAGCAGCACTGCCGGCGCGCTCTGGCCAGCCCGCAAGAGCGATCCCTGAGCGGATCGGCGAGCCGAGCTTAATCAAGCACGTCGTCTACGTCATCAAAGAAAACCGTACTTACGACCAGGTGTTCGGTGCACTGCCAAAGGGTAACGGTCGCCCGGACCTGTGCATCTTCGGGGACACGGTCACACCCAATCAACATAAAATGGTGCGTGAATTCGTCTTGCTCGACAACACGTATTGCTCTGGCATCTTGAGTGCCGACGGACATCAATGGAGCACCATGGCCTTCGCAACCGATTACCTCGAAAAAAGCTTCGCTGGATTTCCTCGCAGCTATCCAGACGGAATGGAAGTGAACGACGAGTCTGACGCGATCTCGTATTCGCCCGCTGGCTTTCTCTGGGACAACGCGATCGCTCACAACGTGTCGATCCGAAACTATGGTGAATTCATGGCACCCGTAGTCCGTTGGAGAGATCCGCAGAAAAAGGGAAAACCAAATTTTCTCGCCTGTTATCGCACCTGGAAAGACGACTCGAAAGAGGTGATCTTCGAAAGCAGCCCCACGATCGAATCGATCAGGCCGTTTTCGCCGACCGACTATGTTGGCTGGGCAATGGCAGTGCCAGACCAGTTTCGAGCCGACTTTATTCTGAAAGAGCTTAAGCAATTCGAGGCCGAGGGAAAATTTCCCAGTCTCGTCATAATTTGTTTGCCAAACGACCATACCAGTGGCACCAGCCCCGGTTCGCCGACCCCCGCTTCGCAGATGGCAGACAACGATCTGGCGTTTGGCAGGATCGTGCAGGGGCTCAGCCAATCGCCTTTCTGGAAAGAGATGGCCATTTTCGGGATTGAGGACGACCCACAGGATGGTTGGGATCACATCAGCGGCTACCGCACAACAGCATATTGCATAAGCCCTTATGCAAAACGCGGACAGGTCATCAGCACGCAGTACAATACGACGAGTATCCTTCGCACGGTCGAACAGATTTTGGGTTTGCCCCCAATGAATCAGTTCGACGCCAGTGCAACTCCCATGTTCGACTGTATGACGAATATTCCCAATTTTTCCCCGTTTGAATCGGTGCCCAATAAAATTCCTCTCGATCAGATGAATCCTGATCCCAACGCGATCCGTGACCCGATTCTGCGCGACGATGCCATTCGTTCGGCGAGTCTCAATTTCCTTGAAGTCGACAAAGCTCCGGAAGATATCCTGAATCGAATCTTATGGCGGTCGCAAAAAGGGAGCGAAATTCCCTACCCGGAATGGGCTGTCTCGTTCGCGGAAGATCAGGATGACGAAGAGCATGAGGAAGATTGAAGCGCCTCGATCCCAGATCGATGCGGGCTGCTTCCCCACGGATCAGTGTGAACCTATAATCACCGTTTCGCGTCATTTAGCGTGTTGCGTGGGTTTGACATCCACGTACCGTCCCATACGGGTTCAAACTAAAAACGCTACGGCGGCTCTTATCGTATTTGCAAGGATCGACTTTCGTGCTTCGGACTCATACCTGCGGTGAATTGCGGACGGCTCATGTTGGACAATCAGTCACATTGTGTGGCTGGGTCGACACGTATCGTGACTTCGGCGGACTTGTTTTCATTGACCTGCGTGACCGATATGGAATTACGCAAGTCGTCTTCAGTCCCTCTTATGCAGAAATGCACGCTGTCGCGCGGTCGCTCCGCAACGAAGACGTGATTCGAGTCACGGGTGAGGTTGTTGCTCGTCCGGCTGATATGACGAACCCCAAACTGGCGACCGGTGAAATTGACGTCAAGGGGCGGCAGATGGAAGTGCTCAATAAGAGCAAGACTCCACCCTTCTTCCCGACCCAGGCCGATCTTCCCAACGAGGAATTGCGGTTGAAATACCGGTTCGTCGACCTGCGACGTCCGGCCGTGCAGCAGGCATTGATCCTGCGTCATCAACTGTCAAAAGCGACTCGCGATTACTTCGACGAAAACCAGTTCCTGGAAATCGAAACGCCAATGCTCGGGCGAAGCACACCCGAGGGTGCGCGTGACTACCTGGTACCGAGCCGCGTTCACGAAGGTTGCTTTTACGCCCTGCCGCAATCGCCGCAGATCTACAAACAGATTCTGATGGTTGCTGGATTTGATCGCTATTTTCAGCTGGCGAAATGCTTTCGCGACGAAGATTTGCGAGCTGACCGGCAGCCCGAGTTCACTCAAATCGACGTCGAAATGGCCTTCGTACAGCAAGAGGACATCCTCCAAACAATTGACGGCCTGATGGCGCGACTCGTCAAAAAATTGCGTGGAACGGAACTGAAACTACCGCTCCCTCGGCTGACCCACCGCGAAGTCATGGAGCGATTCGGCAGTGACAAACCAGATTTGCGATTTGGCCTGGAACTGACCAACCTGGCAGAGATCGCCAGTGCGTGTGATTTCGGAGTGTTTAAATCGACCATCGCGGCAGGCGGACGCGTCCGTGGCATTCGGGTCCCGAACGCCGCCGAAAAATACAGCCGCAAACAAATTGATGAATTGACGGAATTCGTGAAACAGTACGGTGCCAAGGGTTTGGCGTTCTTCCGAGTGAAAGATGGCGAACTTGATTCTCCCATCGCGAAGTTCTTTAGTGCAGAACATCAGAAGGCGATCATCGCCAAGCTGCAAGCCGAGCCGGGTGACCTTCTGTTCTGCGTCGCCGATACGTTCAAGGTCAGCTCGGCAGCACTGAATGCCCTGAGACTCCGATTGGGCCGGGAACTGAACTTGTACGATCCGCAAGAACTGAAGATCGCCTGGGTTCTGGACTTTCCCATGTTCCAGTGGAACGACGAAGAAAAACGCTGGGACGCCGAACATCATCCCTTCTGTCAGCCCGTCGATGAAGACATTCCGCTACTGGATACCGATCCGGGACAAGTCCGGGCTCAATCCTATGACCTGGTCTGTAATGGCTACGAAGCGGCGAGCGGTAGCGTCCGAATCCACGATCCGACCGTTCAGCAGAAGATCTTCAACCTTCTTGGAATTTCGAATGAAGAAGCAGAAGCCAGATTCGGCTTTCTGCTTGAAGCGCTTCGCTACGGGGCACCGCCGCACGCAGGTGTCGCGTTGGGTCTTGATCGCTGGGTGATGCTGTTCCTGGCGTCAGACAATATCCGCGACGTGATCGCCTTCCCCAAGACGCAGAAGGCGAGCGATATGCTGACAGGAGCACCCGCCGAAGTGGATCTTCGGCAATTGCGAGACCTGCATATCAAGGTCGATGTGCCGAAAAAGTAATGCAGCGGTTTCGGAAGTAACTCTTCGCTTTGTGCCACTACTACGTAGTCTTCGGAGAAGCAGTGTCTTCGCTATTGCTCGGCCTGAAGTCAGAAGAGCACTGCTTGACCCAGAGAGGTCAAGCAGTGGCACGAAGACTAATTCGCATCGTCGATTGATAACTTGGCCGTCGCCGTTGGAAACTTCGCCGGGACCGGCAGCGTGACTTTGTCGGTCGCAACCCACTCGGTTCCGCGAGCGAGAATCGTCTGAAAGCCGACACATTTCATTGAGTAATCGCCGTGTCCGAACACGGTGGTAAAGACTTTTCCCTTTCCGTAAGGGATCCACCAGACCATTGGTTCATGCTCGTCCGTTCCTCCCGTGGATTTCGCAGAGAAGGCTGTGGCGAGGATATACATGTTTGCTGCGGGTCCCCGCTGTCCGTGGTAAAGCTCGTCCTTGACGTGCATCCACTCCGCAGGAATCCCCGCCATGACGGGATGCTGACGATCCCTGACAATCACCACAAAATCATGCTGCGATCCATGTCCCGCTCCGGGACCCTGATTCTTCTCTTTCAGAACGACTTTTCCCTCATTATCGGTCGTCACGCGAGCACCGTAATCGGCACCACGCCATCCAAGTCCAATCATTTTGTTGTATTCAGCCCATTCGGGAAAGGCGTTATTCGCGGCGTGGACAATCACCAGTCCCCCTCCACCCGACACGTACTCTTCCAGCGATTTCTGTACCGGCTCAGGCCATGGCTGGCCATTGTAGTTGCTCAAAACGGCACCGTAATCGGCAAATTTCGGACGAAATCCATTCCAGTCTTCGGCCGGTTTGCCTTTGTCCGGCGTTGTCACCACATCGACCTTGAAACGACCTGCTGCATCCAAGCACGATTTGAGAACCGGTGTCGTCTTACGCCAATCGTGATTATTCTGACCATCGATAATCAAAACCTGGATTTGATCGGCAGCTTGTAAGCAAGTGCCAGATGCCAGCAGGCTGACAATCCCCATCATTCCGGCCAGAAACGTTCTAAAGACTCCGCGCTGTTCAGTCCTGTTCATGGTTTAATTGTTTCCTCTCTTGTTGTAATTCAGTTACGAGTGTTGCGATCGTTATAGCAGGCAACAGCGGAACTCGCACAGTTCACGGACTATTCGCTACCCGATGCGGACTCTGCGAAACAATTTTAAGAACCAGCAATTTTTGCGATCTGCAGTTCTTCTTTAATGAGCTGAGATGACGATGAGGAGTGCTGTCGCAAGTCATTGTTTGGCAGTCATCAAGCATCGAATCAGATAAAGCTCGAACTGGCGGCAAGTTCACTCGTGAAGCGGCGACAACTCAGATTGCGAAGCGTCAGGAACCGGAGAGACCACAACTTGGAGATTCGTTCGTAGCGTGAGAACGACGCGACGGACGCCCGATAAGGAGACACGCAAATGCTCGTTCTTTCACGTCAGCGCGATGAAAGCATTTTCATCGGCGATAATATTAAGATTACCGTCGTCGATATTCGTGGTGATAAAGTCAGGTTGGGTATCGAAGCCCCGACAGATATTCCCGTTCATCGCCAGGAAGTTTACGAGGCGATTCAACGCGAAAATCAGCGAAAATCGGAAGAAGCGACGAAATAATAAAAAAACAAGCCGAACTGAAAAGTTCGGCTTGTTTCATTTTGTCACGTCACAATTTCGCTTCAAATCAATGGGCCGACCATCATTGTTTTCGGCCCTCTCCACATTCAGTCGCTTACCCTTTTGCACGTACTTCAGCACCCTCTGCCTTTGCCGGTTCTTCTTCACCAGCCTTGGCAGGTGCTTCTTCGGTTGCCTTAGCAGGTGTTTCTTCAGCACCTTTTTTCGGCGCGGCAGGAACTTCGGCACCACCACCAGTCGTCGAGCCGGCTCCGGACGACTTGCCAGGAGTCTTGGTTGCAGGTTTTGGAGCATCACAGCCGACGAACATGGCTGAGAGACCGAATGCCAATAGCAGCGAACAAATAACCGGAATCTTACGCATTGAGATTTTCCAACATAATTTCCAACGTCCGCCTGAGATTCATTCCGAGCGGAGGAGGATGGTTGTCTTGCGACATCTTGACTGCGCCGCTGACCATTGCGGCGGTTTGGCCCCCAGTGGCCAAGATTTCATTCCTCATTACAATGTCTGTCGCCTCGCTTTGCAACCGTGGCCCTGGTCTATCTCCGGCGAATTAGCCTTTTCACTATCAAGCAAAGTCGAGCATGCCGTATGCGCAATCTCAATGCCCCAAATGCAATTACGTTATCGCGACTGTTTTTGTCGTTTGTGCTGTTTGCGCTGATTGAATCGGGGGCTGCCTGGCGTTGGGCTGCAGGGCTGTTTGTCTTTGCGGTGGCAACCGATGTTCTGGATGGGTACATCGCCAGAAAGTACAACCTGATCACTCAGCTCGGTCGTATACTCGATCCCTTCGTTGATAAGTTCATCACCAGCGGAACGTTTCTATTTCTCTTGCCACATTCCGCATCCGGTGTCATCCCCTGGATGGTCGTGATTGTGCTGGGCCGTGAAATGCTGGTGACGAGCCTGCGGGGGTTTCTCGAACAGCAAGGAGCTGATTTTTCGGCGTCAGCTTCAGGCAAGCTGAAGATGTTCCTGCAATGTGCTGCGGCAACCGCCAGCCTGCTTTCGCTTGATCCAGGATTTTCTGGATTATCAATCGCCGGCGTCGGTTTTCTTCAGATTCGGGATGTCCTGCTTTGGAGCATGGTCGCCGTAACCATCTGGAGTGGTTACGATTACGTGCTTCGGGCTATCCAATTGCTGCGTAAGACCGGTTGACCGAGACTTTATTTCAAGTCTTTATCGTCCGAGAAGAAGCCTTCACTGGCAATCAAGCCGTCTTTCATCACGATCTGACGTTTTGCACGTCGGGCCACCGAGTTTTCATGTGTGACCATAATGATCGTTCGACCTTCCTTGTTCAGGCCGGTCAGAAGCTCCATGATTTCTTTCTCGGTCGTTGAATCAAGGTTACCCGTCGGTTCGTCCGCAAGAATAATTTCAGGATCATTCACCAGTGCCCGGGCAATCGCCACACGTTGCTGCTGACCACCGGAAAGCTGAAACGGACGATGATCGAGTCGCTCTCCCAACCCCACCTTCGAAGCCAGGTCAATCGTCCGGTTCATTTCTGCCGGACCAATGGCCCGTCGATCAGATCGATAATGGAATGGAACCTGAATGTTTTCCAGCACGGTATATTGAGCAATCAGGTTATACGACTGAAAGATAAACCCGATCAATCGATTGCGAATCTCGGACAACTGATCGTCATTCAACGTACTGACGTCGTAATTCGACAGGATGTATTTTCCACTTGTCGGTCGATCAAGTGCTCCAAGCAGGTTCAACATCGTGCTTTTGCCGCTACCTGACGAACCCATAATCGCGACAAAATCCCCTTCAGGAAAGTCAGCCGAGACGCCACGAAGCGCTCGAACCACGTTCTCACCGAGGAAATAGGTCTTGGTCAGATCGACAAGCTGCGCGGCCAACTTCATAAGGTCAATGCCGATTCAAAGGGAAAAGCACACTTAGAATAGTGAACGCGACCCCCCCCCCTGCGGGGGTGGTTAACGGGCCTTTGCCCTAGTGCCTGAACACAACTAACCATCCGAGAAACTGGTGAAAGCCCGATAAACACGCCAGCAGGGGAAGTAGGGTTGAGTTGCTTCAATGCTCTGAAGGCAATGAAAAACCGTCAGTTTCCACCCGCCTCAGAAGGTCTTGGTCGTCCGCCACCACCGCCACCGCCACCAGCGCGAAATTTGGCGATCGCACCAAGGTACTCGTCTTTTGTCACACTGCCGTCGGAGTCGGTATCGAAATTGTCGAAGCTGTCGGCCATTCGACCCGTTGCCTCGTCTTTAGTCACTTTGCCATCCTGATCTTTATCCATTTCATTAAATCGGGCCATTGGATCAAATCCACCACCACCGCCTGGTGGTCGACCTCCTGATTCCGGCGAGCCACCTTGTGGGCGACCTTCTCCACCACCCGGTCTGCCTGATGGACGTTCACCGCCCCCTCCGGCAGCTGGTGAACGTTCCGACCCACCGGCGCCGGGACCCGCAGGCGTTGCCCCTTCACCGGGTTTTTTCGTTGGTGCCGCTGGACTTGCCCCTTCGGCGGGTTTCGCGGGCGGAATAATTTCAGGCGTCTTACTCGATTCTTTTGATTGTTCTTTCGCCTGTTCGATTTCCAGATCACTGATCTCTTTCTTGAAGTGCGAATGAGGATTCATCACGACCCCTTCCCCCTCAGAAAGTCCATCAAGAATCTCAATGAAATTGGAATTTGTCTTTCCAACCTTGATCGGTCGCAGTTCAACCTTTTTACCGATCGCCACAAACACAAATTGTTTTGCCCCGATTGTGATGTTGGCCTGCACAGGAATCTGCAAGACATCCTCACGCCGTTCGACCAGAACTTCAGTCGTCGCTGTCAGGCCGGGACGAAGTTTATTCACTTTTTCGGTTTCGTCCGTGATTCGAACGACCGCCTCGTATTCCTTGGTCGTACTTCCGAATCCCCCAGTCGAGCTTGGAACGGAAGCGACCATATCCACTTCGCCGTGAAACACTTCTTCAGGGTAGGCATCGATCTTGACGATCACGGGCATCTTCTGACGAACCATGCTGATGCGCGATTCGTGAATACGTGCGTTGACTTTCATCTGATCAAGGTCTGGCAGATTAATGATCGCCTGACGTTCACGGACACCCACGCCGACGTCAATCATGACGTTTTCCGTGGAACGTCCGTCTCGAACGTTGGCGTAAACGACTTGACCGTCTTGCGATGCGCAGATCTTGCAAGCTTTGATTTGTGCGGTCAGCCGTTCGTACTTTTTCGATTCGACCTCATAGGTCAATTCGCGTGCCCGAAGTTCGGCTTTTTTCTGGGCGAGCGCTGCACGAGTCTTACTTTCTGTCCGCTGAATTTCCCGGGCGAACTCTTTTACATTCGCTTCAAGTTCTGCGAGATTTCGACCTTCAGAGAAATCAACAAGGACTCGCCGCTCGCCGACGACCTGTTTGAGAGCAATTTTTGCCGTCTCAACCGCGATCCGTTCCGATTCGAGGTCGTTCT